>JBGSNE010000226.1:0-97230 GCA_041739785.1 Pirellulaceae bacterium | reverse complement strand
GTCGACAATTCCCTACAGTTTGCCACCACGGCTTCGGTTCGCCAATGGGAGGTACAGGATTCGAACCTGTGAAACCGAAGTAACGGATTTACAGTCCGTCCCCTTTAACCACTCGGGCAACCTCCCGGAAACCGGCCCTGCGAAACCCACACACACATTTGCTCGACAGGCTTTCGAACCCAAGCACCCAGAACCAGCCAGGCGAATTTCAACTAGGCAAAAGCCTAGTTCGCCAGCAGCTCCAAGAGCCAGCGGAGGGACTCGAACCCCCGACCGGCTGATTACAAATCAGCAGCTCTACCAACTGAGCTACGCTGGCCCAGCAATCGATGTGTGAATTTTCAGGAAGGGGATAGTGTATCGACCGCCCAAGCTACCGCAAGGCGAATTTTGCCTCGCCAACCCCGAAATCATCACCTGCGCCCCAATTTTTTGCCCATCTACTCGTACTTTTTGGGGACTTTCCGGGTCTTTCCTCTCGTCCACCAGTCCCAAGACACCTGTTTGGGTACTCAGGTTCTAGGTTGTCGCCCCCAAACCTCGACCATCCTGGGCGATCTATCGAAATCTATTGAAGCTGCAGTGATATAATTTGTTGCGTAACATTCAAAACTGAATTTTAGGCTTTGTTCTGGATTATTATCGCCCGCCCACCATTAACTTTCCTGCCGAAAGCGCCTCGATGCGTAGTCTGCTTCTGTTGGTACTGTTCGTAACTACCTGCTTGGCCTCGTTAATCCCCGATCGAGCCTCGGCCCAGCCGCCTCCCGTGGCAGGAACTCCCGATGTGGCTGAGTTCATGAAAAACTTTGAGGGTCGCGGCGTTATGTCCGATGGATCCCAACCGACCCCTGCCGATCAGTGTGTCAATCAATTCAGAATGCAATCAGGCTTTCAAATTGAGCTGGTCGCCAGCGAACCTGAACTTTCACAGCCCCTATTCCTGTCATGGGACTCGCGCGGACGTATGTGGGTCGTGCAGTATCGTCAGTATCAATTCCCAGCGGGATTAAAGATCGTGCGCTACGACCAACACTTGCGGGCCGTATTCGACAAAGTTCCCGAGCCACCACCAGCGGACGTATCGGGAAAGGACGTGATCAGCGTCTTCGAAGACACCGACGGCGACGGGCGCTACGATACCCATCAAGATGTGATTACCGGATTGAACATTGCAACTTCGGTACAAGTTGGCCACGGGGGCATCTGGGTCCTCAATCCACCTTACTTGCTCTTTTACCCGGATGCCGATGGCGATGACGTGCCCGACTCTGAACCTCAAGTCCACTTGTCCGGATTCGGTCTGCAAGACACGCATTCGGTAGCCAACAGTCTATTGTGGGGGCCAGACGGTTGGCTGTATGGCGCCAACGGCAGTACCACCATCGGCACCGTCAGCTCGGCGGTTACCAAAGGAGTCGATTTTCAAGGGCAATGCATTTGGCGTTATCACCCCGACACTCGCGTATTCGAGATCTATGCGGAGGGGGGTGGCAACACCTTTTCGCTCGACATCGATTCGCAAGGGCGAGTTTTTTCGGGGACCAACGGAGGTGGCACGCGAGGGTTCTATTATCCGCAAGGGAGCTATTCTTCTAAAAACTGGGGAAAGCACGGTCCTCTAACCAATCCCTATGCCTTCGGATTCTTCGAAGCCATGGAATCGAAGGGTGACAAGAGTCGGTTTCCGCAAGCCTTCACGATTTATGAAGGAGGACTCTTTCCTCCCGAGTTTGACGGCAACATCATCGCCCCCAACGCCATGCAAAATCTAGTTTGGCATGCGCAGCGCATTCCGAGCGGTTCAACCTACCGTAGCGAAGATGCGGCCAACTTATGCGAAAGCCCCGATCGTTGGTTCCGTCCCGTTTACGCGGGAGTTGGTCCCGATGGCAGCCTATACATGGCCGATTGGTATGATACGCGTCTCAGTCACGTCAGCCCGCTGGATGATTGGCACAAGGAGAGTGGTCGTGTGTACCGTGTACTCCCCTCCGGCACCGAGCCCAGCTATGCCTTGGGCGATCTACAATCCAAACCTAGCGCAGAACTCGTCGATCTTTTCTCGCATGCAAACAAATGGGTACGCCAACGCGCCGTGCTCGAATTGGGTTGGCGAGGCGACAAGTCGATCGTCGAGCGATTGGAACTTCTGGTCGACCAACAGCAATCACTCGAAGCGCTGTGGACCATCAACTTGCTTCACGAATTAAACGCACAGCGCGCAGTCCGCTGGCTGTCGAATGAGAGTGCGTCGATCCGCCGATGGGTCGTGCGGGCCCTGGGAGATCGACGCGAGGGCCTACCTGAATTGGCAGCTTTGGCCCGGCGCGAACCCGATGTTCAAGTTCGCGGACAGTTGGCCAGCACTGCTAAACGAATTTCAGCCGATTTAGCTTTGCCCATCATTCGCGAACTGTTAACACACAGCGAAGACGTGAATGATCCCCATCTGCCGCTGCAGATCTGGTGGGGACTAGAGGCTCACGCAGAAGATTGGCCCCGAGTCAAACAACTCTTCAGCGAATCGGAACTTTGGCAACAGCCATTGGTGCGCGAGCATATCGCTAGTCGCTTAATGCAACGTTACGCCACACAACGCTCCGGCTCGTCTGCCAGCGACTCCTTAGCGCGGTGTGCCGAGTTGGTTGAGTTGGCGCCGGACCAGGAGTCTCGTCGCAAGCTGTTGGTCGGTATGACGCGCGCCTTTGAGGGTCGTCCGATGCCCACGCTCCCCGAATCGCTTGACGCACGCATGGACGAATACCAACGCTCGCTCGGCAGTGCGGGATTAGTCATTGCCATGCGCCAAGGCGACACGTCGGCGGTGGCCAAGGCGCTCAAGCTGGTGGCCGACAGTACGCAAGAACTAGCCCTTCGCGCCGCCTTGCTACGCGGGTTGGGCGAGTCCAAACAAGCGGCCGCGCAAGAGTCACTACTTAAAATTGCCTGCGGCAGCACCGATGAACCCGCCTTACAACGTCTGGCGCTCATGGCCTTGCGGAATTTCACGGATGACAGAATAGCTACGGAAATTATAAACCGCTTGGGAAGTAGTATTTCCGCAGAACATGAATTGCGAGATACGGCTTGTCGCACCTTGGCCACGCGCAAGCCCTGGGCTGTAGCTTTGCTCAACGAAGTGCTCAAGTGGCAAATGCGAGCCAGCGACATCCCAACCGACGTTGCACAACAACTTCGCGCGTATGAAGATCCACAAGTGGCCACGCTGGCTGAGCAGGCGCTGGGCAAGGCTATTACGATTTCATCGGATGAAAAACTGGCACAGATGAAACGCCTCCAAACACTAGTAACCGACAAAGCGGGCAATGCGGCAGCTGGTAAAGAGGTGTTCATGAAGCAATGCGGTACCTGTCACCAGCTATTTGGTGAAGGGAACAACATCGGCCCACCGCTGGATGCCTACGAACGTGGCAATCTCAATTTCTGGCTGGTGGCCATTGTCGAACCTAGCGCAGAAATACGTGAAGGCTATCAATCATACGCAGTGCTCACCAGCGATGGGCGGCTGGTTAGCGGCATGATCGCCGCTCAAGATGCACGTGCTGTCACCATCCGTGGTGCCGACAACCAGACGACCACCATCGTCACAGAAGACATTGAAGAGTTGCGCGCACTCAAGGCCTCGCTCATGCCCGAAGATGTGCTCAAGGGCCTGAGCGACGATCAACTACGCGACCTACTGGGCTATGTTATGCAAGGTGCCAAGCGATAACCCATCAACAAATAAGCCTGACCTCTTTGTTGTCGGTCCGCGGATCATCAAAGGCCGTTTCAATCTTTCGTGGCTGGTTCGATTTTAAGTGGAGGTTCGTAGCTCTCACTCTACCGAGACAATCACCATGATACAATGTAAATAGTCAATGAAGGAGATCGAAAATGATACGCATAGTTGTTCAAGCGGACGTCGCCGATCAAATCCGCCGTTCGGACGGCCAGATTGAGCTGGTCGATGACCAAGGCAACCGAGTTGGGGTTGTGCGTCGACCGCCAACGGAAAATGAGATCAAATTCGCAAAGTCACGAGTCGGTAGCACTGGACCTAAGGTCACGGTGGATGAACTCATTGCGAAGATTGAGGCGTTGTGAGTTACGAAGTCTGGTTGACGATGGACGCAGTAGAAGACGTTTTGCGCATCACCATGGCAAGTGGTTCAAAATCGGAAGTCGTTAGTGCGTCCACACAGATTCAAGAAGCGTTGCGAGCTGATCCAGCTGCCGCCGGCAAACATTTGAGTGAGGGCTTGTATTTCATTGACCGCGAGCCATTACGCGGGTTCTTTACGATCGATGTTGATGAGATGTTGGTCGAAATCGTCAACGTGAAGCAAGTGTAACCTAAGTCAGCGAACGAGTAATGGATATATAACGAGAATGCTGGAGTCTTTCGGTGGACGAGCAAAGACTTGAGGACGCAGAGTGCGAAACGATAGCTCCGATTTTAAATTTTCCAGTCAAGTGTAATTCCGAACTAATCGACCTGCTTCGTGACGCTGTAAGCCACCTTGCCAGTGTCATCGCGAAACTCGATTTTCAACTCTGCCCCAGCTTCGACCAACACGAATCCACCTGTCGGCTCGTCGTAGGTGTACGGCTGTCGAATAATCTTCTCGGGATCGGTCCCTTTCGGATCGCCAGGGGGCACACCCTCGCGAGAATTCTCATCGTTGAGCGCGCCGCAGGCGAACTCTTCAACCCCTGAGGGATGAATGCTGTGGAACTGCCAATGGCGGTCACCACAGAAGGTGTAAAAGTTTTTGATGTTGTTTTCGTTGATCCAAGCGAAGAACTGATCGGCTTCGTTGCGGAAGCCGCCTAGGTTGACGTGGTTATCGGTCTTGTAAGCGTCGTCGGGACCGACCATGGGCGTGGGGGTAATCAATATCTTCCACCGCGCGTCGCTGTGCTTTAATGAATCTTGCAACCATTGCCGTTGCTCGGCTCCCCACAGTGTTTTGTCGGGGCCATCAGGCATTTTATTGGGTGAGCGATAGTCGCGTCCCTCGCTGAACCACAATTGCAGATAACGGTTGACTCGATGGGTGCGATAGGTCGGCGAGCTGCGATCGCTGACAGGCAGGATCGGCAACTGCTCTCGAAATACTTCGATGCCGGTCGTTGGCAGCGGTAGGCGTTCACTCACGTTGTCGGAATCATTAAAACGAAAATCATGGTCGTCTTTGGACCAGAAGGCTGGAGCATGGGCCAAGAAGTTGATGACGCGTGAAAAGCGAAATTGTTCGTGCCAACATTGACGCAACTCAACCAGCGTTTGCGCATCGTTTTTTGGATTGTCGTAATAGACAATATCACCTGTACCAATAAAGAAATCTGGCTTGAGAGCAGCGATGGCGGCAAAGGCCGGATAGCCCAATTGCTTGTCTTCGGCGGTGGCGGTGACCGGCCCAGACGCTTTGCCTTCTTTGCCAAACATGAATTTGTTGTAGTTCATACAACTCCCCATCACGAACCGCACGTCCGCCTCGGAATCCTTGCCGGGGAGCGTTTTGAAAGTGCAAATAGGTCCTGGGGTTTTGGGCGCCGCATCGCTGCCGTAGAGTGCGCGAAAGTAGTAGAGGATCCCCGGTTGTAGATTCTTGAGATGCCAGCGCACAATGAAATCACGCTGAGCGACCGCTTCGCTCGACTCCGTTTGTTTTGCCTCATTTAGTGTCGCATCGGTCCCCCATTGAAACGCCACAAAACCTGTCGCGCCAGGCACATCACCCTTGGCATCGATCGTAGGCGTGGCGGTCAGTCGAGTTTGCAAGAGCACTGAATCCGCTGTGACTTCGCCACTCATCGTCCCTTGCCCTAAGTACAACTCCGCCTGTTGGGCCAGGGCCTGTTGGCTGGTTGCACCGCCATATAAACAGCAGCCCACAAGTACAACGCAAAAACGACGGAACTTAGAGAGTGTATGTGATTGAGTTATAGAATGCATGAGGTAAATCACTCGCTAGAGGGAAGAGGCATGGGGAATGTGAGCATTCGCGTAGGTTAACGCAATAACTAGGTGAACTCTTTCACAAATACAAAGTAGCACGAATCGCCGCATCTACGTTCGTCATGTCTAACAAATCCCCAATTCGTCGGTCGATCTCGTTTTCCAACACAGTAGCAAGGTTATCCGTCATTACAACCGAATCGGAATGGATTCCCATGTGCATGCCGTCTCTTGACGCCTTGCGGATTAAAACTCGACTTCGATGACCAGCTCGCGAAACATTGCTACTGATCATTGCTACAATTGTCTGCGATAGCCCAGCTGAAGATGATCGGCTTGAACAATCAACGCTGGACGTCGCTTAGCAGTTCGTAAATTCGAATCTGGGAACAACACCAGCACCACGTTCCCTCGATTATAAGGCATCGTAACTATCCATGTCTGATGCCTGCCAATCCTCTGCGAACGCAGAAAGCTTGCCTCGCAACTCTGCCGCCTGTTGTCCGTCAATACCGCGATGGGCAAGATCAATGCTTCCCTCTGAAAGGAATGTCACAATGACTCTTCCACTTGCTCCTGCAGGGGCTGGTTCCGCAAGCTCCACTTTGCCATCTCGATAAATACCTTCATTTGATTTTAGCATGTAAGCTCCTTCAAATTGCGAATCGACTCATCCTACTGATTGTACATCGAGTATCGAAACACATCTACCTTTGTCGAACCGCAAACCTGTCAAACATTGCCATACGCGCGCAAGTCGAACAGCGAGCGATTCGTTAAAATCAATCGAGCTACCCGCGCGACATGTAAGTTTTACCAATGCGATTTTACCCTAGAGAATTTACGATGCGATCATCCTTCACCGTAGTTGCCTTCAGCCTACTTGAATTTTCACTCTCCTGGTTTCCGTCGCTGGTGCTGGCCCAAACGCAGACCAGTTCCCGCCCGAACATCGTAGTGATCTACACCGATGACCAAGGGTTTGGCGATGCCAGTTGCCTCAACTCGGAAGCAAAATTCAAGACCCCCAATCTCGATCGCTTGGCAGCGGAAGGCATCACTTTTACCAACGCGCATTGCGCCGATACGGTTTGCACTCCCTCACGTTACGGACTATTGACTGGACGCTACTGCTGGCGTACCCAGATGAAGACGGGTGTGTTAGGCGCGGAGGCGGAGTGCTTGATCAAAGACGGAAGAGTGACGCTCGCCTCAATGCTCCGCGACAACGGCTATCACACGGCGATGATCGGCAAGTGGCATTTGGGAATGGACTTTCCGGGCAAGCCGGGCAGCCGCGACTGGACCCAGCCCGTGCAGGACATGCCGCTCGACAAAGGGTTTGATTACTACTTTGGAGTCCCAGCCTCGCTCAATTACGGGGTGCTTGCCTGGTTCGAGGGGCGGCACGCACTGGTACCCCCTACGTTATTTACGGCCAAGAAACCCAACGACCGGCATAGCGATTACAGGATCATGCCACCCTATCAGTCAACGCCCGAAGAGACTCAGCAAGTGGTTGGGACACGCGGCATGGAGGTCGCCGCAGATTTCGTCGACAATCAATGCCTGACGCGTTTCACGGACAAAGCCATCGACTGGATGCGCGAGCACACAGCGGATGCACAAAATGGCAAACCGTTTTTTGTTTACTTGCCTTATACCTCGCCGCATTATCCAGTTTGTCCGCTACCAGAATTTCATGGCCAAGGGAACTGCGGTGGCTACGGCGAATTTGTCATCGAGACGGACTACCATGTCGGCCGAGTGTTGGATTTCCTCAAGGCTTCAGGACTCGAAGAAAACACATTGATTGTTTTTTCAAGCGACAACGGACCGGAGAATTCGTGGCGACGGCGTATCGACGAATTTGGCCATTATAGCAGTGGTCCCTATCGAGGCGGCAAACGAGACATTTACGAAGGGGGGCACCGCGTTCCATTTTTTGTCCGTTGGCCGGCTGGTATCCAGCAACCGGGGCGAACTTTCAGTGGGCTGGTTGGCCAAGTCGACGTGCTGGCTACGCTGGCCGAAGTGATCGGTGCCAAACTCCCTGGCAATGCGGCCGAGGATAGCCAGAGCTTTGCTACGGTACTTGCCAATCCTACCTCCAATCATGGACGGTTGCCTGTTATCAACCATGCCGTCGACGGCAGGTTTGCCATCACGGACACGCACTGGAAATTGGTCATGCCTCACGGTAAGACAACAGCCGAACTTTATGATTTATCAAGCGACCCGGGTGAATCGACGAACGTGGCCGCCGATCATCCTGAACGCATAGCTGCCATGACGGCGAAGATAACCAACATCGTCTGCACGGGCCGCACAGTGCCCGGACCTATCGCGACGAACGACACCGGCTATTGGAGCGATTTAGCGTGGTTAACCGCCGCCGAGTACGACAGCAGTGCACAGTAGGAATGCTATTCCGAACTATTACTGGGGCGCTGGTTCTACGAATCGGATGTTGCGATATATTTCGGATGCCGCGACAGCAACTCGGAGCGATTCGAAGGTTATGCTATCACTAATGGTTTGCGCTTCGCGCAGCAGCCAGCCCCCGTTGGCCTGCCGTTGGTAACATTCAACACTCACACGGTCCTGTGTGACCATCACGTATTCCCGCAGCGATTCAATTTCGCGATAGTGACGGAACTTATCGCCGCGATCGTACGACTCGGTCGATTCCGAAAGCACCTCGAATAGTACAGTTGGATTGTCCAGCGTATCGAATTGATCGTCTTCGAATTTTGGCTCGCCACACACGACACTGGCATCTGGGTAGGTATACAGCCCCGTCAATGCGATCTTCACTCGCATATCGCTCGGGTAGACCTCGCAGTGGCGATCCTTCAATGCGTTTCCTATCTCGCGCACAATATTGCCAACGATCAAATTGTGTTCACGCGTTGCACCTGCCATGGCGAACATTTCTCCACGAAAGTACTGGCTCTTAAATTCTGCCTTGCGTTCTTTTACCAGATACTGCTGCGGCGATAGGTAAGGCTTGGCTGCCGTGGACATGATTAATAGCTAGTGCAAGGAAGGAAATGGATTTGGATCCGTACATTGTTGCAGCGCGAGTGCCTGCTGCCAAGGTTTTCACCCGCAAGCAACGACTTCACTGGCCTGTTACCGCAAACAAATCGGCCGTATCGAGTAGAGCCGTTGGGGGGCAGTGGGGAGCCAGCGGATTGGGAGGAACGACAATTTCTATCGTGCGATAGTGCTGGCCATCGCTATGGGTCATGACATGGATCCGCGAAGCCGGCACATCCACCACTCAGTATTCGGCCACACCACTCTCGACCATGGAATCGAATTCCACACCACTGATTTTGCTAAATACTCCCATCCCTTTTTCCTTCTCACCGTTGACTGGCACTACTTTATTTTAAACCAATCACCGCTCGCAATTTGCCAGGCCCGCAAAAATCGTACAATTCTTGGCTCCAGGCTGAACTTAGACCGCGTCAAGTACCTCTCGTTTTTAACGGGCAATTCTTTATACTTCGTGCAACTCATTAAGAACCTAGCGCACCCTGAGGGAGCTTGGCAAGCCCCCGTTGTTTGACGACGACGAACGTGTAGGGTAATTGGCTCGCGATCCATCACTTCCCACACTACCACAGGTCGTCGGTGACGAACTCTTACGCTTCGTACAAAAAGCCTGCCTCGGGATTTCGCCAGTGGTGGAGCTCCGATTGGGGGCCTGGCCCACTGATTCGCCTCGCCTTGCCGCTAATGATATCGGCGGGATTCGTGTCCGTGACGCTGTTCACCGACCGCACGCTACTGTATTGGCAATCCGAGTCGGCAGCTTCGGCAGCTATGGGAGCTGGCACTGTTTATTGGTCGATGATCTGCTTGCCAATGGGGCTGCTGGGTTACGTTAGCACATTCGTGTCGCAGTATCGCGGTGCCCAACAATTGCCGAGAATTGGTGTCATGTACCAACATGCCCTAGTACTGGCGTGGAGCATCGTTCCGCTGCTGATTCTAGCCATGCTTGCCGCCTGGCAGTTATTCGCTTGGGCCGAACACTCTCCTGAAC
This sequence comes from Pirellulaceae bacterium, assembly GCA_041739785.1. Taxonomy (GTDB): domain Bacteria; phylum Planctomycetota; class Planctomycetia; order Pirellulales; family Pirellulaceae; genus Aureliella. The sequence goes on along the minus strand of JBGSNE010000226.1, from coordinate 87,205 downwards.
TCATCCAACAGGAGGCCACCTATCTCCGCGTGTTGCTTGCAGGCGGAATTGGTGTGTTGTTCTACAGCGTGCAAAGCGGACTGTTGACCGGCCAGGGTAGAACAGCCACGGTCCTGGCCATCGATGGTGTAGCGACGATTGTCAACCTGATTTTGGACGCAGTCTTAATTTTTGGATTCGGCCCCATCCCGGCACTGGGGATTTTAGGTGCTGGTTTGGCAACAACTTTGTCATTCTGGCTCAAGATTCCCATTGCCAGTTGGATCATCGCGCGCGATCAAAAATTGGTAACTGAATATCGCGTCGGAGAGCGAGCGCCATGGGAGTTCGACATGTTTCGACGGTTGGTTACCTATGGCACGCCCGCGGGCTTACAACTTCTAGCCGAAGCGGGATGTTTCTCGTTGATTATGCTCCAAGTCGGACGGATGGGGGAACAAGCAATGGCTGCTACCACATTGGCGCTGGGACTGAATGTGTTGGTCTTTGTACCAATGATCGGTTTAGGGATCGGAGTCGGCGTGTTAGTCGGTCAGCATCTAACCGAGGGCCGCATCGACTTGGCGCGGCGCACCGTCACTTGTGCCTTGGGAGTAACGTCACTTTACACAGGCGTGTTCGCGCTTTGTTTGGGTTTGGCTCCTAACGCAATGATTGCCATTTACGCGTGGGGAACACCGGCGGAGCGGTTCGAAACTATGCGTCCACTGCTGTTGCCACTGCTGAATATCATCGCCTTCTACTGTGTGGTCGACGGCTTGCAAGTCGTCTTCGTCGGAGCGATCAAAGGTGCGGGAGACACTTGGTTTGTGTTGTTGGCAACCATCGTTGTCTCTGCCGTCACAGTGGCCATCGGCCTGGTATGCAAAAATCATTTTGGCGCCAGTCTTTTGCTTTGGTGGTATGTCATCTCGGGCTGGGTAGCCGCCATGGGAACCACCTTTGCCCTCCGTTATCTTAGCGGTAGTTGGGAAACCAAACGCGTCATCGAGACGCCTCGTTGAGTACACTCGCGTAGTAGCGGAAGTCGCCAAGACTTTCGGCACCGCTGCCCGCAAAGGTTAGCGCTCAACAGCCGAAAATCTTTGCCACGCTGACTCGACCTGGCCCAATTTGGCTTCAGAGCTTGCCCTTTGGTCGCTTGGCCCAACGCTTCAATGCGGTCCAAGCAAAATCAAGTGAACCAAGGTCGGTGCTTGACACCTTCGGCGGCCTGGGTGGTATGCTGATGGGGGATAACGAATAACTGATTCTTAGCAATGGAAATTGTCGAGACTGTTTGATGCGCGGCGTTCAACCGATGCAGCCAAAAATCTTGCCTAGTTCCGCTACGACCGACTTCAACTCAAAGGGAAATTCAATGCGAGATTCTTCCTCAAATATCAACTTCGATCGTCGACTACTCCTGCAGGGTTCCTCGGCTGCCGTGGCTGCCGCCGTATTGGCCCCAGCCCCAGTGCTGGCCCGACCACAAGCCGCCAAAAGGATGCGACTGGGATTGGTGACCTATCTGTGGGGCGAGGAAATGAGCCTAGAGGAAGTGATAGCAAGCTGCGAAAAATCAGGAGTGCTAGGGGTGGAACTGAGGACCGAACACAAGCATGGTGTCGAACCCTCGCTCTCCAAGGTGGAACGTACCGAAGTGAAAAAACGTTTTGCCGACAGTCCGGTCGAATTGGTCGGCTACGGTTCCAATTGTGAATACCACTCCGATGATCCGGCCAAGGTCAAACAAAATATTGAACAAACCAAGGCCTACATTGAATTGATGCACGATTGCGGTGGTAGCGGTGTCAAAGTCAAACCCAATGGATTTTCCAAAACACTGTCACGCGAAAAGACGATCGAGCAGATCGGCAAATCACTCAACGTAGTGGCCGAATACGGTCAAGGCTACGGACAGAAAATCCGCGTTGAAGTCCATGGTACCGGCACCCAAGAACTGCCCGTGATGCGCGACATTTTCAATGTGGCCAACCACCCCAATGTCTATGTCTGCTGGAACAGCAACGGACAAGATCTAAATGGCGAAGGCTTAGAAGCCAACTTCCGCATGGTACAGGATCGCTTAGGCGACACTGTACACATTCGCGAATTAAACGAAGGTGACTATCCCTACGACAAGCTGATGAAACTTTTCCAGCAGATGAACTACGAAGGCTGGATCCTACTCGAATGCCGCACCAAACAAGCCGACAAAGTAAAGGCCATGACGGAACAGTGCGAGCTATTTGAAAAGCTGTTGGCGGGCTAACCGTGCGTCACTTTTGCCGAACGTGACCAAGTGTGTAGCGCGTGGTCTACTTTGGAGTGCTGGGGCTTGGCCCAGCTTTCTCTTTCAATGCGGTGAGCAACAAACGGAAGTTGGTTGGTCACTAGATTTCCGCACCATCTCGTTCACGTGTAGTGTGGGCTCTTCTGAAAATGAAAGCTACGACGAGTCGCAGCACTCCAAAGTGCGCCGTGGGTCACGCTTGCCGAGCGTGACTAAGTATCAGAGTGATGTTTGCCTGGTAGGCAGTCGCTTCCGGCAGAAACGACCCACTTAGTCGCTGCCGGCAGCAACGACCCACTATCCTCGGATGCGTTTGAGGACGGTATCGAGGGTGGGACGGAGGGCGGCGGCGCTGTTTCTGAGACCTTGCATCTCCTTGGGCCACAGTTCCAATTCGATCCGCTCAATCGCGCCACATGTCCCCACTACCGTGGGTACCGATAACGCTACGTCGCGAATACCATAACAGCCACTTTGTACCGTGCTGACCGGTAAGATCTGGCGACTGTCAAGCAAGATCGACTGGATCACATCTCGTATCGCAATCCCTACCGCAAAACCTGCTCCACCCTTTTTGCCAATCACTTCAGCCCCCGAACCCTTGGTGCGAGTGAAGATCTGGTTGCCAGCATTGTTAGTCCAATTGGGATACTTTTCCAGCGGCAAACCACCAATGGTCGCGCTGGACCAAATCGGGACCATGCTGTCTCCATGTTCGCCGAGAATCAGTGCGCGAGTCTGCGTAGCAGGTGCCTTTAGATAATCGGCAATCAGGCTGCAAAAGCGAATGGTATCGAGTTGCGTTCCAAGTCCAATGACTTGTTGTTCCGGCAACCCTAGAGTCTTCGCGGCTACGTAAGTCAGAATGTCGACGGGATTGCTGACGACCACTACTTTAGCCGTCGGCTTCAGTCCAGCCGCTTTGACTTGTTGTAAAATCTGCACGAACAGGTCGGTGTTGCGATTGATCAAATCCAAACGCGATTCATCTGGCTTGCGACGCAATCCAGCGGTAATGCATACCACATCGCTGGAAGGCACATGCTCGTAAGACCCCGACGAGATCACTTGATCAGCCACGCTCGGTCCGCCGTGCAGAATATCGAGCGCTTGCCCGGCAGCCAAGTCGGCGTTCACATCCAGCAGAGCAATTTCACGAGCCACACCGCCACATTGCAATGCGAATCCCGCGCACGATCCGACCAGCCCACCGCCACCAATAATGCTAACTTTCATCTGTTCCTATCCCTTCAATTGATTCATAACTTGTTCGGTAATCAGCTTGATCAGTCGCTCCTGATCAATTCCACCCCCGGCAGCAGAGCTTGCGGCGGTTGCGGTTGACGCAGCCTGTGCGGGCATGGCGGGTGGCGCGTCAAAGGCCTTGCGGGCAACTCCCGATGAGTCCCAGCTTTCGCGGAAAATATCATTCGCGCAAATGTCGCAGTTCTGAAACTCTTCCGTAAGACGTGGATCACTGAAGCCCCATTTGTCCTTCAGTTCCAGCAGTTCGCGGCTCTTCTGTTGATCGAGATAATTGACGCGGCCCAACTGTCGCGAAAGCATCAAGATGCGGCAATAAGCATCAAGAATCTCAGTCCACCAATAAGCCTTTTCCACATCCTCGCCGAAACTTACGGTCCCGTGATTGGCCAAGATCATCACGTTGCACTTGGAGACGAAGGGAATGATGGTATCGGCGAATGCTTGTCCGCCAGGCGTTTCATATTTGGTGATCGGCACATCGCCTAGAAAAACTTCCACCTCGGGCAACACGCACTGTGGAATGGGTTCACGGGCAACCGCAAAGGCGGTAGCATGTGGTGGATGGCAATGCACAACCGACTTAATTTCCGGTCGCTGTTTGTAGATCTCCAAGTGTAGTAGAGCTTCGCTGCTCCGCTTCTTGTTGCCGGATATTTGCTTGCCGGTCATGTCGATGGTGCTAATGTCGTCCGGCTTGAGAAATCCCTTCGAGTGCATCGTTGGCGTACACAGCACTTCATTGTCGCTGATGCGGACCGTGATATTACCGTCGTTGGCTGCCGCAAATCCCTTGGCGTAAATGCGGCGTCCGATTTCGCAGATATCTTGTTTAACTTTGTGTGCATTGAGCATGAATCGTTCTCTGATGTTATTGAAGTGTTGTTGTTTACTTAAGTTGAATCTGTTTGAGGGCCGTAGGGTCGATGTAGATTGCGTCAAGTATTGCCGAGCAATAGGCGTCGACTGCCTTCAACTCTGGGCGAAACGGTTGGGCCGCCTCGGCTCCATCGCTGACAGCGATCTTGGCACCCTCGCCGGCTCCCAAGTCATCCCACACGATCACTAAGTCAGCCTCTGGATTCTCGGCGGCTCCCAGTACTTCAGCGTCGAGGGGTCGAGTCGCTAGTAGCCGCGCTCCTATGTATCCCGGATGGCAACGATTGAGCGTCACACTCCCCAGGACTTGATGAATTTTCATTGCATACCACTCCTGCCTCTAAAGTTCGTTAACCAGGTACGTGCCAAATTGGCTACACTGCTAGCGGTCCAGCGGCGATCGTCGAGTATTAATACGTTGGGTTGAGCTTGTTCGATCGCCAGGGGTAGATCTTCGAATCGCGACAATTGCACAGCAGCGGCGTGAGGAACTGAGGCACAGGCGCGCACGTCGGCGAAAGGACAAGGCGACGACCACAAACACAATTTCTGCGGACCAGCTAAGTGTTTGCGGAGTGCGTTGAGCGCCAAGCTACTATCCTGACCAATTGTTACTATTTCTGCACCAAGCCTATTGAGCTGCGACGACAATTCCAATTTCTTTCCCGCAGGTGTCACTACTAGCAGCCCACTGGAACTGTTTGCCAGTTGTTCCGCGCCCGCTTGTGGTACCGCTCGATCAAACCGCTGAACGTCTACTCCATGTTGCCGCAGTTCATCCTTGGCGGCGGGGGTAATGATGCACCGCGTGGGTACTTGCAAACTCTTCATCCCGTCCCAGCGATCGCGCAAGTCTTCCAGTGTCACCAGTCGCTGATCAAGTCGCACTTCACCGGGTGGTGAGAATGTAGGTGCTTTCGCTGGCGCAACCTCGACCGCTCGCAGGCGCTGCAGGACAGCGCGCACGATCGCTTCGATCTCGCTATGCGTGGGCACTGTCGCTGGTGAAGGTTGCATGAGTTACTTTAAATCCTGATCCACGATGCCAAGTACCGCCCAGCGAATAGGAGAATCCTCGACACCGAAAATTTCACGAATCGCCTTACCGTCGCTGGTCAACATCACTCGCTCTCCCGCGCCAGCCCCCATGCGATCGACGGCCAAGGTCGGGCCACCATCGGGTGTGCGACCATCGGCCATCAATGGCTGTGTGACCAACAGCTTGTGGGACTGCAGCGTCTTATGTTTTACCGTCGAATGCGTATGTCCGACGACCAAGGCTACTTGCATTTGTGTTCAGTAATAATTGTGTTCAGGTTCCGAATCTCGTAGCGGAAATCGCCAAGACTTTCGGCTGCCTTAGGTTTAAGTGGGTCACGCTTGCCGAACGTGGCCAAGTATCTGAGTGACGTTTGGCCCGAAAGGTAGTCGCTTCCGGCAGAAACGACCCACCTAGTCGCTTTCGGCAGAAACGACCCACCTAGTCGCTTTCGGCAGAAACGACCCACTTAGTCGCTTCCGGCAGAAACGACCCACTGGATGTCTATTTCAAACCTGGATCACCGAGTACCCACAGGTCTTCGATCAAGCTACAACGTCGTTCACGAGTAAAAGTCAAAGGAGTGGTCACCCCTTCGCCGGTTGGACCGGCGATGGAAAACGACAAATAGCCTTCGCCACCTAAACCGAGCGCAGCCATGCAGGGACCATTTTTGACGAACAAGGTAGTGTCCATCGCTCGTCCCATCTTGGTCATATTTCGGACATCGCGCGAGTGAATAATGCTTGTATGTCGGTAGCCATGCTCGTAGTGCTTGGCCAGTTCAATGGCGTGATCAATATTGCGACAGCGCACAAAGGGGACAAAAGGCATCATCTGCTCGACATCAACAAACGGATGTTCTTCCTTAGTCTCGCCATAGAGTAATTCCGTCTTCGGATCCACAGTTACTCCGGCCGCCTGGGCCAGTTTGTATGCGTCCTGACCCAACAGGGCTTTAGTAGGAGCCAGATGTTTGTGAGTACCTTCACCCACTTCTTGAAACGCGGCTTCGGTCAGTCGAGCAATTTGCGAACTATTCAGCGGCACGGCGCCCGCTCGTTCCATGGCGGACATCATGGCATCGAATACCGAATCAACGACGAACACTTCCTTCTCGGCAATACACAAAAGATTATTGTCATAAGCAGCACCTTGGATGATGCAGCGGGCCGCGCGATCTAGATCGGCCGTCTCGTCCACCACAACTGGCGGATTGCCCGGCCCAGCCACAATCGCCCGCTTGCCACTGTTCAGCGCCGCCCGGCCTACGGCCGGTCCACCTGTAACGCAGATCAAGCCCACATCGCGGTTGGAGAAAATGCTATTGGCTGTTTCAAGCGTCGGTTCAGTGATCACACAGATCAAATTGTCAATGCCAATGTCGGCGGCGATGGCTTGATTGAAACGCTTGACCCCTTCGGCGGCAACCAAGCGACCACTGGGATGTGGATTGACCACCAGCGTATTGCCCCCAGCGATCATGCTGACTGCGTTGCCGGTGATGGTGGGTAGCGAGTGGGTAACAGGTGTGATGGTTCCAATCACACCGAAGGGAGCGTGTTCGATGACCGCTAGCCCCTTGTCGCCACTGTAGGCTTGTGTTGTCAGAAACTCGGTCCCTGGCGACAGTCGGCCAAGCGTTTCGAGCTTGGCGATCTTATGCTCAAGTCGTCCGATTTTCGTTTCGTTCATCTCCATCGTTCCCAGCTCGACCGCCTGACTGATCGAGATGCGACGGATGTGGTCGATGGCCTTCTTGCGATCTGAGATGGAGCGGGTTCTCAGTTGTTCAAAGGCGCGGCGAGCTGCCGCCACGGCTTCCTTAGCACAACTGAACAAGCCGTGCTGACCAGTAGCCCGAGAGGAACCAACACCATTGGTCGCGTTTTGGCCACCACGGACTTCTTGCAACACTTGACTAACGACGCTTCGAATGAGCTCTTCGCTAATTTGCATGGAAAGTTTTTCCTAATTCTTGCGGTTGTAGACTTGTTGTTTTTCGATATTGACCGAGTCGACGATGCCAATGACCGTGCAATCGATCGGTAACTTTTGTGTTTCAGGCGTAAAGCGAGCACTACTTCCTTGGACGATTAGGACGAAGTCATCGAGTCCCGCTCCTAGCATATCGACGGCTACAAATGTGCGGCCCGTCGTGGTTAGCTTGTCGCGCGCCACATCGAGTCGATAGGGCTCGACGACGAGTAGCTTTTGGCCGCGCATCGACTCGACTTTCTCGGTCGAAACGATTGAGCCGGTTACCTTGGCAACAAACATAATGGAACCTTTGTAAAGTTACCGCTGACTCAGCGCGGCGACCGTTTGTCTGGCGACGATTAATTCTTCGTTGGTAGGCATGATCCAAACTTGGCTGCGACTACCGTCGGCATCGATACGCGTCTCGCCACTGGCTTGTTGGTTCTTAGTGGAATCGAGCTCAAAACCTAATTCCTGTAAACCCGCGCAGACCGCCGCGCGAATACGCTGGCCGTTTTCGCCAATCCCACCCGTAAAGACCAGCGCATCACAGCCCCCGAGGGCCATTAGCATGCCGCCCAACTGCCGACGAATCTCGGCGATGTACACATCTAGGGCGAGTTGTGCGTCCGCGCTGCCCGCATCGGCGGCTGCTTCCAAATCGCGAATATCCCCACTGACTCCTCCCGATAAACCGAGTAAGCCCGCTTCGGTCGACAGTGCAGCCAACATTTGCTCCAGGTTCATTCCGGTATGCTGCATGAGCATGGGCAGGCAAAACGGATCGAGATCACCGACGCGATTGTTTTGAGGCAAACCAGTTTGAGGACTCATCCCCATCGTGGTCGCCACGCTCTGTCCATTGGCAATCGCGCACAGGCTGCTTGAACCGCCCAAGTGACACGAGATGATGCGCGCATCGCTGCGACCCAAGAGCTCTGCCGTGCGGGTAGCGATGTAGCGGTGGCTAGCTCCGTGAAAGCCCCATTTGCGAATCGGCAGCGCATCGGTCCAAGCCTTAGGGAGGGCATAGCGAGCCCGCGCCTCGGGGATCGTCCGGTGAAAGTCGGTTTCGAAGGCGGCTACCAACGGAATGTCAGGAATCGTGGCAGCCAGTTGTCGCATGGCTGCTAGGTAGGGTGGATTGTGCGCGGGAGCGACTGAGGTCACTTCATCCATGGCGTCGAGCACTTCATCGGTAATGCGAAACACCCCTTGCAAGCGTCCTCCATGCACGGCTTTGAATCCGATCGCCGCGATCTCATCGGGGCTCTCCAGGCAACCGTGCTCGGGGTCGGTGAGCTGCCCGATACAAGCCCTCACCGCTACACCGTGATGTGGGACAAGCATGTCGAGAGCGCCCCGATAGTCACCGATTTGCACGCTGCATGGACTGCTGTCCGAACCAATGCGTTCGACACCCCCTCGCGCAAGTTGTGTGACCCCAGAGGTTGTGGCCTTCGCGTTTGCCTGATCGACGGCGCGCACGTCCGACATATCGAACAAGCGATACTTGAAGCTGGTCGAACCTAAATTGGCGACAAGGACCTTCATCCTGGCTCCTGCTGGGATTGGCGACGAACTTTTTTTGTTACTAACGGCGAGCGGGTCAGGCGAATCAATAGGCGATCGCAGCTGCCCCGATTCGCCTACGAGAAAAAAGCGGTGGCGAGCCCTTCGGCTGGGCGTGGGATGATGTGGCTGCTGACCAAATCGCCCACTTGGGCCGCCGCACTTGCACCCGCTTCGACTGCAGCCCGTACGCTGCCGACGTCACCGCTCACGACCGTGGTCACCAGACCGCCGCCGATATCGACGCGCTTAACAATTTCCACGTTGGCCGCCTTGACCATCGCGTCGGTCGCTTCGATCAATGCTAGAAGCCCCTTAGTTTCAATTAATCCAATTGCATTTTGCATGTTGCTGGCCTAGATATTTTTGCTGGAAAGTATTTTTTGTAAGAAATTGAACGCTCGCAGCGCTGGTAGCTGAACTCGCCAATAGTTTCGGCGATGTTCACTTGGCACAGTTGTTCGGTGGCCGAAAGCCTGGGCGACTTCGGCTACGAACAACGCCTAGCTAACCGCGCCGCTCTTGCCGCCGACCTTGAGCACTTTGTGCAGATCGCTATGAGGTCGCGCGATAACTTGTACGCTGACCACTTCGCCGACTCGTCCGGCCGCTGCGGCTCCCGCGTCGGTGGCAGCTTTAACTGCAGCCACGTCACCGGTGACGAAGGCCGAAACCAAGCCGCTACCGACTTTGTCCCACCCTAGGAATTGCACATTGGCGGCTTTCATCATGGCATCCACCGCTTCGACCAGGGACACGAAGCCCTTTGTCTCGATCATGCCCAACGCTTCTGAGATCTGTGCCATATTCGATTTTCTCCTCGTTTTTGGCATTGTTTATTCAGCCCCCAAGGGGCCTTGGTAAAAAGTACTGTGAGTTGCACAACTCTCGGAGTCGTGAAAACTCTTTAATCCCCTTCACTCGTTTCTCCGAATCGAGCCTCTATTATCTATGTTTCCCCAACTCTGGACCGTGTCGACTCGGAGAGTCGAGCGACGACTGTTAATGTCCTTTGCACTTGCATTCGCCTTGCGGCTTTAATTCCACTTGCGTGGCAGCGTCCAGATTGCAAGCGTTTCCTTCGTCGGTATCGATGTGAACTTCCAATTTGGCTTTTGCATCGGCCCGTACCAATAGGTCGTCGAATGAGACGCTACATTGCGGACTGGTGATTTTGAGTGTCATCATGTCGCCATTTTTGACGCCGTAGTAGGCGGCCTCTTCGAAGCTCATGTGGACGTGTCGAGCGGCACGAATGACGCCTTGTCCTAGCGCAACCGTGCCCGCTGGGCCAACCAACACGCAGCCGGGCGTGCCGACGATATCTCCCGAGTGCTTAACGGGAGCGTTGATTCCCAATGAGATAGCATCGGTCAATGCTAATTCAACTTGGCTATGCGGGCGAGTTGGCCCCAATACGCGGACTTCGGGGAGCATCCGCTTGCGGGGGCCGACCAACATCACCGTCTCTTGCGCGGCGTAGAATCCATCTTGAAAGAGGGCTTTGCCGGGTGTCAGCGAGTGCCCTTTGCCGAAGAGCTGCTCGACATGCTCTTGGGTCAAATGGACATGGCGAGCCGAGATGCTGACCCGCAATTGTGGCTGGCCATTGTTTGCAACAGGCGCGGCTTGCCCCTGCACGATGCGCTGTACGATTTGACGGACGAGCGATTCGACTTGTTGGCGATCTATGGTTGAGGCTGACATATGCTCTTTATCTCTAAGGTCCTACTGTTCTTCAGTTGTCTCGTTCGTTGAGTCTTCCGCCGAGGCAATTACTAAATGCACCCCCGCGCAAGTCAGTCGCTCGCGCCACACTTCACAGAGCCCCTCGTCGGTCACCAGCGTGTGCACTTGATCCAACTCGCACAGCCGAGCCAAGGAGCTTTTACCAAACTTACTACTATCAGCCACCACGATGGTCTGATCGGCGCAATTCATCATGGCGCGCTCCGTTTCGACCAGTAGTAGATTGCTGTTGTAGTAGCCTCGTGTGTTGGCACCGGCGATACTCAAAAAGGCCTTTTGGACATTGAGGGAAGCGAGCATTTGATTGGCATAGGGTCCCAGTGACACGGCCGTTCGGCTATGCACATAGCCGCCCAACAAGACTAAGTCCGCTTGGTCGCTGGAAGCAAACAAATTGGCTACGGGAAGTGAGTTGGTCACAATTTGCAATGGCCTTCCGACCAGTTGTCGTGCAAGTTCGTAAGTCGTACTGCCGCCGTCGAGCAACAAGGTGTCATGATCGTCGATCAATCGGCTGGCCTGCACCGCTACTTGGCGTTTCCCTGCCCAGTCTCCCGCTCGTCGATCCTCAAACAAGCTCAACGACGCGCCACCACCGGTATAAAACACGCCGCCGTGAGTGCGCTGGGCTTCCCCTTCGGAAACGAGCCAATCCAGATCGCGTCGGATCGTCGACTCGCTAACATCCAGGGCCGCGCGGAGGTCGGGAATGGAGACAAAACCCTGACTGCGGATCAGCTCCCGCAACCTGGTCCGCCTCGCGTCCGTTACGCCGCCGCTGCTCAAATTCTGTCACCAAAAATGGTTTTTCGAATGAAAACTACCACTAGTTGGTACGATTCTAGCAGGAAAAAGGATGATTTCAATCACCACGGCGACTGCATTTTCAATAAACAGCGTATTTTAACATACGGAGGGGGTAGTGGAGGCGCTGTGAGGGGCCCGGCCCGCACACATGTCGCGCTCGCGATCGCTTCCGGCAGAAACGACCCACTTGGCAGGCGATGTGCGGCCAGCGTCCACTTACGCGTCGCGGCTCGCGAAGTCGATAACTTGGCCATGATGGACCAATTTGCCACTCAAATAACAGCAGGCACAGTTGATAAACCGCGTGTTCCCCTGAGTAATCAAGCCAAAGTTGTTGATGTCGTCTTCGTCATGCAAATGGCCAAAGGCATGGATGCTGGGTTGGATGCGTTCGATCACTTGTTTGGTCAGCGATTGCGAACCGATGTGAATCGGCACCTTGCTCCGCCAATCTCGAGTGACATCCATGATCCCTTTGGGCGGTCCATGTGTAATGAGTATGTCAATTCCAGTAGGAATTTCACTCCACAGTTTGTCCAGATCGGGGCGCGCGACGTTGTAGGCCCAGGCAAAAAACCATGGAGTATAAGGAGAGCCAAAGATAGTGATGCCATTCCACTCCCACGCTTCATGAATTAAGAATTTTACCGCGGGGTAGTGCTCCGGTCGAACGATGCCGTTTTCCACCGAGGTCGAATGATTGCCAGGCACGAAGATCTTGGTGGGGATCGCCAGGTCCGAGTACCATTCGAAAAATGCCCGTGCCTCGAGTTCATTCCACTGGCTCTTGCGCTGCGTCGATTCATCACCGCAATGGATGACTGCGTCGATGCCGGGTGGAATTTTCAGTTGCCGATGTTCGTTGTGTGTATCGGAGATAAACCAAATTTTGGTCATGGCGCGTTAGCATTCGAGAAGAACGAAACGTAGGTCAGGCTTTCCAGCCTGACAAGAAGTGCTAGAGCCGCTGACACGTTACACCAACACAACCCCGGTCAAGCTGGAAAGCCTGACGTACTTTAGGGGCTCTCCTGAAGTGACCCGAGGTAAGCTACCAAATCTCGGAGTTCGCGGCGGGTTAAGTGTTTCAACAAGTCGACGGGCATAGATGATTTTCCCTTTTTGCGCGATTCGACTTGATCTGGATCGACCTTTATGATTTTCCCTTCTGCGTCCATCAATTCGATCAGCGATTCATTTTCTTGCCGTAGGATGCCGCTGATCACTTGTCCTTCGTCAGTCAAGAGCACGATCGTTTCGAAGTTTTCCGCAATCTTGGCATCGGGGTCGACGATGGACTGCAGCAGGTACGGATGGTCTTTCTTGGTCCCAATGGTGGTCAGGTCGGGTCCAACTTCACCGCCATTACCCGAGACCTTGTGGCAGCGTACACACGAGAGCTCCGTCTTGTTGAAGAACAACTCGCTCCCTTTCTCAGGATTTCCACCGACTGCGCAATCGCGATAGGCTTGTAGAGAATCGTTGGCTATCAGCTCCTCTTCGAAACGGTTGAGTGCTTGAATGGAAGAATTGGCTACGCGTCCTTCAGCGGCTTCAATCACGTTCAACCATACATCTTCTGGCTGCTTACCAGCCAGATAGTCGGCCAGCCCTTGTTCAATAATTTGCGTCGCCGCCGGTAGATCGATGGATGCCAGCGTATCCCAGGCTTGTTGTCGCTCGCTGGGAACGTCTGAAGCGATGGCCTTTTCCAATGCCGGGACGGCGGCCTTTTCATCGAGATTGGCGAGTGAGGCGAGCGCTTGGCTTCGAACTTCTGGTTCCTGGTCATCGACGAGCGAGCGAACTAAGTCCACGGCATCGATCCCTTCGAGTTTGACGAAACCAGCCAAAGCGTGGCTGCGGAGCGCGGCTCCGCGACTGAGATCTTGGGCGAATTGCTGGAGGGTATCAGCCATCCCTTTTACTTCGAGCGAAACGGCCGCAGCGATGGCAGCCGTGATCAGCTTGTCCGAGCCAACGACAACTTGTCCTAAACGAGTGGAAATAGCTTCGACCGCTGGGGCCGAGTCGCGGTCGGCCAACGGAGCATAGCGATTCATGACTCGATCGAGTTTTCCAGGCGTAGCCCAAGCCCCAAGCATCTCAAGCGCTTCTATCCGCATTGCCTCGGATTGCTTAGGGTTGGCAGCCAAGCTAGCGATCACCTCGGCAGCCGACTCAGTGCCCAAACGAAAATTCGCATTGAGTAGACGATGCACTAACGCGTCGGCCGCAGACGCGTCCGCGGTGGCAAATTTGGCCAGGAGCGATCCCAATTGCGGCAACTCGGAATGCAATTCGGGTACATCATGGATCGCTCGTACAACCTCCAGTTGCACGACCGGGGATGAATCGTTGAGGAACGCGGCGATAGCCGGACTGTTCAATTTGCGGAGCGCTACCACTACGGCTAAACGCACCGACTGCGAAGGATGCTGCTGCAGTTCGGTCAAACTTTCAAGCTGGCTACTTCCGATACCTCGCAAGGCCATGATGCCGGCATGCCGCAAGCCAGGATCGGCATCGTGATTGGCTTCCAACATTGCCAGAGTTGGTAATAGGCCGCTAGCCAACTGAAGTTTCCCGACCGCCAAACAAGCCGCGTATTGCACGCGTGGTTCGCTGTCAGCAATGAGACCAACCAGTCGACTGCCAAAGTGCTTGAGCATGAGATCCCCAGCGACATTTGCACTGGCTGCGCGAACATCCAGGTCAGCGTCGCTCAGGGCAGTTTCCAGCAGGGGCGCCACGGTATCGCGGAGCGCGGGTTTCAGTCGCGCCGCCTGCCCCAATCCCCACACGGCATGCAAACGAGGAATCGTCCCTGCCGTTGCCTGCGCGAGCAGTTGTCCGAACTCTTGCGTATCACCGCGCTGGGCCAATTCCCACTGCGCCTCAAGTCGAATGCGGCGATCAAGATGTTGCAGAAGGCCACCTAACCGCTCCGTGCTCAGATCTCCGAAGCCAGCGGCCAACAGCGACTGGACTTCCTTAACGATCGCTTGCTGGCGGGCAGCCGGGTCAAAGAATCGATAGATGCGTCCCTTACCCTCACCAATCCAACCATTGACCCAATCGCAGACCCAAAGTGCTCCGTCGGGACCAAACTCCACGTCAGTGGCCAGGATATTCCAGATGGGTTGTTCACTCCGCTCCACAGACCAAAAGGCTCCCTTAGGCTGCACGCGAATCAAGCGAATGCCACTGTTGCTAGCCCCGCCACGAAAATCGACCATAAAAAAGCAATTGGCATAGTCACCCTCCAGGCCGGTTCCCGGATAGCAGGCCAAACCCGATGGTCCATCGCCAATATTCTCGATCGGTGGCACGGTGTAAGCCGGTGTTTCGCCGGAAAAGGGATGCCAAATCTTTTCGCGATTGAAGGGACCGCGGTCGGGGATATATTGGTACATCATCCGCCAACCCGTATCGCCACCTTCCATGACATTCACCCAACGAGCTTTGTCGCCGCTGTCGGAATTATTGTCGCCGGTAAACAGATAACCGTAATCGTCAAACGCCAATTCTTGTGGATTGCGGAGACCGGTGGCAAACACTTCCAAATTGCTACCATCCAATTCGCAACGAAAGACCGCACCCGATTCTGTGTTCTTTAATTTCCCATTGGCAGTTTCAATGTTGTAGCCGCGGTCGCCAATACTGAAATACAAACGCCCATCTGGCCCAATGATCAGCCCGTGGGAATCGTGACCGCGAAACGCAACCCGAACTCCATATCCGTCCTGTAACGCTTCGCGTTTCTCAGCCCGCCCATCGCCGTCCGCATCGGTCAACAACCAGAGCTTGGGAATACAAGTAAAATAGGCTTGATTGCCGCGGACCAATACACCGGCCCCGGTTCCCTCTTCGAGCTGATTGAAGCCGTCAGCAAAAACAGTCGAACGATCGGCAACGCCGTCGCCATCGGTGTCTTCCACCAAACGAATCCGATCATCATGAGCGGTATATTCGTCCGCTTCGGTCCCCAGCAAACGTCGATGGTAATCGATCCGATCCTGCACCGTCTCAGCCGACAAATCAGCCAGTAACCATTCTTGGTCATGTTTGCGATTGTCGGTCACTCCACGATCTTGTCGAAACGATTCACAGACAAAGACGCGTCCACGATTGTCGACGGTCATGACCACGGGATTGGCGATCTCCGGTTCGGCTGCAAACAACTTTACTTCCCAACCGCTAGGCTTACGAAAACTGCCAATGGCTAAGGCACCTTCGTCCGAAGCGGCCACTGGTTGGTCCACCGCAGACTGGCCGTCGCCACTCTCAGTTTCTTTGTCGTCCGCGCGGCTGGTGCAAACCATAGAGCCACACACAAGCAGAATAGCGAAGCGTGAAAACAGACGACAATTTGCGAACTGAATACCCATTTTATCCTGCACAACCTAATTATAAAAACAGCAACCGGCAAACTTCAAATGTGGAAGCGGAAGTAGCCAAGACTAATCGAATACTCTAGGCTTTATCTCAAAAGGCATCTGACACTCTCTGGGCATGACGATCCAATGAGCAATTCGGCTTGCCCTCCAAGCGTCGGGAAAAGGTGACCGACACGAATGGCACCTTTTCCCGGAAATCCCCCAAATCTAATATGGACAGTGCTTAGTCTAATTGGATTGAATCTTTGTCACAATCCGCAGCCATCCACAGCCCCGTTTTCCGTCGAACCGCATGCCACCACCCAATCGCCCGCATCAGCCGACAGGAGAAAGCTCACTGGAGTGGATATTGACCGACGACGGGAGTCGCACTCTCTTCGACTCGCGGCTCAACGAAACCTTCCATAGTGGTTGTGGGGCAGTGGCCGAAACCTTGATCGTCTATCTACTAAATAGCGGTGTGCTCGACCGTTTGCGTAGCGGTCAGCCGCGCGTGGTGGTCGAATACGGCTTGGGGACGGCTACTGGTTTCTTGTTAACCGCTGCCCTGGCAGAGTTCTATCAAACGCAACTCAGCTATCATGCGTTCGAAGTTTGCCTGTTGCCGCCGCAGCTCTTTCGTCAACTTGAGATCGTGCCGGCCGTAGAAAAATGTCTCTACGGAGGATTTGCTAAACCGCTGCAGGGGGCGGACCCCGGGCTACGCATCGCAGAGTTTGAGTGTTTGCCCAAGATCGTCGACCAATTCTGCGATTCCATATCGAGACAAAGTCCTGCGGCCAGGGCACCGTCTCTGCGCAATACCCATTGGTTGAAGCTTACCGAGTTTGTGGAATTGCACCTGTTGCTAGGTGACCTCCGCAATATGTCGCAGCCAGAGTTTGAGCAGATTCCAGCGGAGACCTGCGATGCGATCTACTTCGATCCGTATAGTCCAGAAACCAATCCTGAGCTGTGGACAGCCAACTTTTTTCAGCAAGCGCATAACTACTTGAAGCCAGGTGGGACACTAACGAGCTACTGCGTCAAAAGTTCGGTCCGTCGAGAACTTGTCGCGGGCGGATTCCTCGTCGACAAACTGCCGGGGCCGATGGGAGGCAAACGCGAAGTCCTGCGCGCCACCAAATAGTTGCTCCCACGTTGGTGTAGGCCCGCATGGAACGAGAAAGAGCTGGGCCAAGCCTCAGACCTACATCGGAAGCGCATCCTCCGTGCCATCCGTGCTATTCGAAGGGTCTGGTAGCACGGATAGCAAGGCCGGGGCACGGATTACTAGGAGGCTGTGAGGCTATGCGCGGAGGTTATGCGCGGAGGTTATGCGCGATCGAAACCTCGCACCTAAAATCAGAAGACTATCGAAAGTGTGCCGAACGGGATCGTGTTGGACCTCTTTGATTTAGGCAGCGTTCTCTTCGCTAGTATTTTTTTTCTGAGAGGCGATCCGCTGCAACTCGGCCGGACCTCCCACTTCGTCTACGGGTGTCAGCGTGGGGGGCATCAACTGTCCCCAACGACGCAAGCGGTAACTGCGTATCGCGTAAAGAGATACGTAGTAACTGAGAATCGCTAGAACGGTCCCGACTACCAAGCATCCCAGACACAATGGGGCGATGAAGTCCGTCAACCCCTCCCACCAAATGTCCGTCAAACCCTCCCACCAAATTCCCCAAGTGGTCGCTGGATCACCAATCAACTCGTTCCATTCTGTCCCTAATTTCGACCACTTCTCGTTAACTACTGTCTCTCCCAACAGCAGGCACCCTAACCGATAGCAGGGATAGTAAATGGGAATAAAGGTAACGGGATTAGAAATCCACACGAGAGGAATACCAACCAGCTTGTTGGCACGAAGCAGCCAGGCCAAAAAAATGGTGATCATCATCTGAAAGCCGATCAACGGCGTCATTGTCACAAACATCCCAACCGCAATACCCAACGCCAAGCGGTGGGGCGGATCATCGGCGTGCAGCACTTTGTACACGCAAAAATCTTTCGCGCGCTTCCAATACTGCTTGACTTTGTCGCTAACGAGCTTCATGGGAAATTTGGAGCAGGTGATGCCATACATGACCTCCGACTATCTTAGGCAATTGGCTCGCCACGGAGGTGAAGGATCGTTGAATTCATTTCAGTTTATTGAGATAACCCAATTTAACCACCCGGCTAATTCAGGACTCTTACAATAGAGTCCTCAAATGGCCAATATGTGCGCACAGAATTCCTTTGCTAGCATCGGCAATCTGGAGGCGATGTCTTCAAGCTTATTGGAATCGAAGAAAATGTCTAGATTGAGTGGTTGGTTCAGGCCGCGCGGTGGTTTGTTATGACAAACTACATTGCCCCCGATCGAATGGTTCACTAAACTCCTCAACAACCAAACCAAACGACAGCACCATCCGATAAGAGTTTTGACGTTTTCTCAGGTTTTTGCACCGATCAGGGAGGATCTGGTGATGTCTCTAGCGAAATTGCGACCGGAGCTTGAATCCCCCCGAGTGGCTACTGAGGAAGTAGTCGAACGTGGTCGCCGAATTCTGCGCGCCGAACAGCAGGCCATTGCGTCGCTGGTCGACAACTTGGATAACAACTTTTCCAGGGCCGTGGAACTTTTGCTCGGCTGTCGGGGCTGTGTCATCGTGACCGGAATCGGCAAAGCTGGGATTATCGCTCAAAAACTGGCTGCATCGCTCAGTTCGACTGGCACACCAAGCTATTTTCTTCATCCGGCTGAAGCAGTGCATGGGGATTTGGGGTGCATTAGAACCGAAGATATTGTGTTGCTGCTCTCCTACAGTGGCGAGACCGATGAAGTGACACGCCTGCTCCCCACGATTCGCCAGACGGCCGCCGCCGCGATTGCCATCACTGCTCACGAGAGCAGTACGCTGGCGTCCAATGTCGATTTATCGCTGTTCATCGGCCAACAGCAAGAGGCCTGCCCACTTGGCCTCGCACCTAGCTGCAGCACCACTGCGATGTTGGCGTTGGGAGATGCATTGGCGCTGGTGGTTAGTCAGCAGCGGGGTTTCACTCGCGAGCAATTTGCTCGCTTTCATCCGGCCGGAGGTTTAGGAAAACAATTAACCCGAGTCGAGGAAGTGATGCGACCGCTGCAGGAGTGTCGCGTGGCTTCGGAAACACAGACGGTGCGCGAAGTATTGATCCACGTTGGGCGTCCCGGCAGACGCACGGGGGCTATTATGTTGACCGAGGCCAACGGTGGGTTGGCAGGCATTTTTACCGATAGCGATTTAGCGCGATTGCTCGAAGCCTGCCACGAAACACAGCTCGACCAACCTGTGGCCGGCGTGATGACTAGGCAGCTGCAAACGGTGACGGCTGGCTGCTACCTGCCCGAGGCGATGCGAATTCTCGCCGAACGCAAGATCAGTGAGTTGCCTGTCGTTAGCTCCGACTATCGCCCTTTGGGAATTGTCGATATTACCGATGTCATGTCGGTTATGTCCGAGCTATGGTCGACCACAGAGCACTCCGCTGAAGCTTCGCCAGCCGCACTGTCTGCCGACACGCCCGTTGATCGCAGCCTGGATCAATCCGCAGACAACGATCGTCACATTCTGCCGTTGAGTGCACATCGCAGTGTGACATCGCACCAGCATCCTCAACGAAATCGCCAAATACCTCGGGAGTGAGCGCACGGCCATGGCCAATAGAGACATTGAAATTGTCAAGCCCATTCGTCTGATCCTCTCCGACGTGGATGGTGTTCTTACAGATGGTTCGATCACGATCGATAATGCGGGTGTTGAAAGCAAGTCGTTTCATGTGCGCGATGGTCTGGCAATCAAACTTTGGCAGCGATCTGGATTTCATTTCGGATTAATTACTTCCCGCAATTCGCAGATCGTTAAGCTCCGCGCGGCCGAGTTGAATGTTGAAATCGTACGGCAAGGTTCGTCTGACAAACTTCCCGTCGCGCGCGAGATTCTTAGCCAGCTCGATTTGCAACCACACGAGGCATGTTATATCGGCGACGATCTACCCGACATCCCGGTCATGAGCGAAGTGGGATTGTCGATCGCCGTATTTGATGCGGTCCCCGAAGTTCGTAAAGTGGCCAAGTGGACGACACAGCAACCGGGCGGGCGTGGCGCGGTACGAGAAGCCATCGAGCGGTTGCTCAAGGCCAAAGGGATTTGGGATCATCACATCCCAACTCAAGGGTTAGGGTAGCCGCGCGCCATGATTCTATTTATCAAACGCTATGTAGTTGCCCTGGTGGTGCTGCTCATCGCCATGAGTGGTTATCGGCTGCTGGTTGTTCCCGCGATCGAGCCTCCCAAGCGCCCCACGGCACCGTTCCCCAATTTTTCCGGCGCGCTGGGGGGACCGCAGTGGTGGCAAGTTCTCTTTGCCGACGGTACTTGGCAAACGAATAATCCACAAATCATACAGAGTAAACGTGGCGTAGTACTCCTATCGCAAGAATATGTCCAAACTGGCCCGCGGACCCTAAGTCTAAAACCGCTAACGATCGTGTTGCCGCAATCGAGCCTCGAAGAGAGCGAGGCCGGAATTCATGACGTGTTGGTCATTACGGCAGAGAAGGGGGCTGAGATTCACTTCGAAGAGGATTTTGACCCTAGTGGTTCCATTCCATCCGTCGAACGCGGCGAACTGAGCGGTGTGATTGAAGTTATCCGTCGGGTACATGGTGAAGCCAACGCCTACCCGTGGAGTTTGCGCACCAGCCATTTGTCGCTCAATCGCAACCAGGTATCCACGCCGCACGCAGTGACCATCGAATGGCCGGAGGGAGTGATTGAAGGGCATGACATGAAACTCACCCTGCAAGGTGATTTGCTAAACTCCAAGTCACAAACAGCTTCGCCGTGGGGGCCGCTGCGGACTCTCGATCTATATCATCTGGATCGCCTGGAAATGACTTTGGCCAACGGTGGGTTGTGGGGACAATCGAAACTACAGACGCCGGCAGGACAGCCTCCACTGTCCACGCTCCCGGCACATGTACACATGAGCTGCGGTGGTCGCTTCACATTCGATTTTACCCAATCGCAAGCCAATTTGGTAAACGGGGTACGCGTCGTTCATCAACTCGGCACACTCCCGCCAGATGAATTCCAAAGCCAAGATGTGATGGTGTTGATTGAACCTCCCAGCCAGAGCAGCACAAACAATAACAATGGTGGGACCCGCACTCCCAAACTCGGCGGTGTGCAAATCAAGGTAATCGAAGCGAGTGGTGTCGACTCGCTCGAGAACTTCGTCGGTGAACAAAAAGTCGAAATCAAAGCTCCCACCATCGGCGCTTTTGCCAGCGCCAAACGCCTACGCGTCGATGTGATCGAAAATCGCATTGAACTGGATGGTAAACTCAATCGCCCCGGGGCCACGCAATCAACCGCTTGGCTCAAGTACATGGGCTACGAATTCACTGCGCCACGTATCGATTACGATAGTGATGGCGAGTCAAAGCGCGGACTGGCTCAGCCCGCCGAACGCGAACACCTCGGCTATTTGATCGCCAGCGGTGCCGGTGAGCTCAGGATGCCGGCTGAATCACGGACAGGTCAAACGCTTGTCCGATGGCAAAATTCTTTGGAAATGAGGCCCACTGAAATCGCAGGCCAACAATGGGTAGGACTGTTCGGCAATGTATTGGTCGAAAGCGCTCTGCACGGCTACATGGCCTGCGAAGAACTAGAGATCTGGTTGCGAAAGAACAACTCGCCCCAATCAACACTTCGCTCCGCAAACCAGCCACTGGACGAACGAACGCCGACGAGTGGCTCCCAATTTTTGCCCGAGCGATTGCGCGCCGATCGTCAAGTGGAATTGAGCACCGAGCAGATCAAAGCCGAGGTGGATGAGTTGAGTCTAGCGCTGAATTTCGTCGACTACACCGCGCCCAGTGGGACCGGCCAAAATGGCTTGGCTCTCAGCGATTCCGCTGGCAGGCCCATGTATCAATGGCTCGGGCCTCCCGATCCAGCCAGTCAAAATCCTAAATCCCCAAGCGTAGATTTGCAGCAATCTTCGATGGCAGCACCACTAGCACATCTCGGCACCAACACACCAGCTGGATTAGTCGTCTCACCTGGGCGACAGATCAATCCCATTACGGTCCGAGGTCGATCGCTTAATTCCACGGTGATCGTCGCGGGTTCCCAGAGCTGGGTCGACAATCTGACCGTCGTCGGACCTCTCCAAGTCTCCGCCGAAGCAGCCGGCCCTAAGCTACCGGGCTGGAATGTGGTGGGCGATGAATTGCAGATGGCTACCAATACAGTGGGACAAGTCGATCTGCAGATCACCGGCCAACCCGCGCGCATTACATTGGCGGAAGGTTCTCTGCAGGGACCGATGATCCGCTTCGATCAACGCAGCAACCTGATATGGATGGACCAGCCTGGCGAATTCACCATTCCTACATCTGCCTTCGCCACGCAGCGCGGCAGCGGTGCGTCGTCGCTCAATTGGTTCGAACCGCCTCATTGCACCTGGCAAGGTCGGATGCTGTTCGATGGCAAGGTTGTCCGCATCGAAGGCGACATTCGCTTTGATGGAGCGGTGGCGGTCGATCGCCAGCAATTCTGGTGGATCAACGGACAATCCGAGGTCCTACAGCTTGAACTATCCGAAGCTGTTGATCTGGATGATCTCAAAGCCAACACAGCTCGGCCACTCAAAGTCACAGTGAGCCAAAACGTCAATATCCTGGCTTCGCAGGTAGACGAGGTTGGCACCAAGAAGAGCCGTCAACAATTGCTGTTGCCATCTTTGACATTTGACATCCAGTCCAACGAACTGATCGGGCTCGGCCCGGGTTCAATTCGTTCGTGGCATATTACCCAGAATAAAATTGGCCAAATGGCCAGCAGTCAGGCGCTGCGAAACCAGGAGAACCTGCAAGGTGCTCACTTGGTCTTTCGCGAAAGCATGCGCGGCTTTCTCGATCGTAGTGAAATCTATTTCCAAGGCAAAGTCGAGCTGGCTGCCGGGCCATTGGCCAGTTGGGAAGATGCAATTGACTTAGCGCAGATGCAGCGTTTGAAGATGGACCAAACGCACCTAGACTGTGACCTGTTGAAAGTTTACGACACCAGCGGCTTGAGCAGCACCGGCGGCCTAGCCTCGCTGAGCAGTCAACACGCGGGCAACCAACACTCCAAAGCTTGGGAATTCGTAGCCAAAGGGAATGTGAACTTTGCCGGCAAAGCCGAATCAGGTGACTACGAAGGGTATGGCGCGGAAGTCAATTATGTGCAGGCTAAGGAACTGCTCACGCTGCTTGGCGAACCACGCCGTGCGGCCCACGTGATCATCAAACCGGCTGGTCAAACTCAAGCTGAAGTCATCAATATGTCGGTCGAATATGCCGTCATCAACCCGCGTATCCCATCTCTGGAGAGCTATAAAATGGGAGAACAAGGGATCGACGTAAAATTGCAAGACCCAAACAATCCTCAAGCCGGTCCAGCCCCCATTGCCCCTATCCCCAACCCGCGTGGCACCGTATCTGACTTTCTTCGCAAATAGGTACGTACTTGACACTCCTCGCTGATCACCACCATTAGTCTGGGGTTTTCGTACTCGTACTCAATGAAATGGTACTCGTACTCCCCTCGATTCGAACGCGGCATCGAGTACGAGCACGAGCACCGCCTACGGCTGAGTACGAGTACGGCAATGCAAGCTGGCGGTGGACATTCTACAGAGTCAGCTCATCGAATAGGGTGGCGTTCTGCGAGAAGTCACAATCAACACACTCTTGCAACTGCCGAAAGTCTTGGCAACTTCCGCTACGATTGCGCGCAGCGCGAATTCAATCATTCGGTCTGCCGCTTCACTTCACTCATTATCAACCCTTCGATCTCAGGCGCCCAAACGGTTGGCAAGCCGTAGTAGACCATCGCACCGCCACCTTCATATCCACCTTCCGTCAAAACTCGTCGCGACGGAATGTAAGCCATTACGTCGTTGGCATAAGACATCACCCAGGTCGATCGCGTCGCCGGTTGAGACGCTTTGATGGCCAAGGAATAGTCGACCACTACTTCTCCTCCGAGCGCTAACCAATCGAGATCCTTCCCCAGTTTCCAACAGGCGATCGGATAGGGATAAGTCGGCTTGAGGGGCTTGCCTGCTTGAACTTCAGCCAGGAGATACTGTGCACGCGAGGCGATATACTGATCGTCAGATTGGCTGTCGGTCACCAGTTGTTCTTCGCTGGGCAAGCTGGCAAACGGCAAAGGGATCTCTCGATACTGGGTGCTGATTCGAGACTCGATGGGCACCAGTACCCCGTCCAAGACCTCGAAGACACCGTCGGCTAACTCCTGGCCATAGTGCCGCGCTAGTTCGACCGTTCTGCGTGGCAATGGATTTTGATCTGCGCCGCAACCGGCCCAAAACATGGCCGTGCATCCAGGGAACTGAGTTTCAATCTGTTCTTGCGCAAAACCCGCATAGTCGCTCGACCACAACATATCGCTGAGCGTGGTACAGTGGCATGCATAGCCGAAAACGGTGGCGATTAGTTCGTCTTGATGGTAAACCGCCAGCACGGGCAGACTATGATCGACGGGTCCAGCTAGCAAACCGGCCGCGCGGCGGGCGAGCACTTCATCCGCTGGATTGTTGCGACGATTCGTAGCAAAGGTCACCACGCCACATCCATGTGCCAGCCGACTAGGCCGGAGATTCTCTTGTGCCTGCACGGCACAAACGATGATCTGTTCCATTAACCAGTTGGCATAGTCGTCCACTCGCTGTTGATCGGAATCGTCGAACATTTGGTAGTGCATGGGGCGTAGATTTTTGGCTACGACGGGTCCGCTGTGCGTATGCGAGACCGAGAGGATAATTTGCCTTCGCTCCAAACCCAATTTTTTCGAAAGGCCGTCACAGATCGCATGCGAGAGTTCGTCATCAATACCGCACAGATCCATGGTCACCAGCAAGCCACGTTGGCCTTGGGCGTCTTCGATCAGCAATGCTTTAGCCCACAGATCATTGAGCGTTCCGGTCGCCGGCTTGTTGCCCCGGGCCGCATAGCCGGCCATCGGCATCGGTTCGAGTGGAGTAATCTTTCGTTTGGCAATTCCGGCTTGCCAATTCTCGTTGGCCCGGGTCGCGGAAGAAAACGAAAACAGGATCGTCAATACGCTGCTGAACAAAAGCAACTTGGTAATTTGCATTGCGCTACCCTTAAAACAACCAGAAATTTTTTCAGTGGAGTACTCGCTATCTCCTATTAGGTTGAACTCCGTAGTTCCCTGTCTCGCATATCGCGTAAAGCCGGAAACTTTTGCCGCCAGGCACGCATAGCCTCTACATCGAAACGGGCCGTCAGCACTTGCTCGCGCGCGTCGGCTTCAAATAAAAAGCTACCCAATTGATCGAAGGCCACGCTGCGACCGTCGAACTTCAAATTGGGTTCAGCGCCGCAACGATTGACGCCCGCGACCAAGGCCAAATTCTCAATCGCCCGGGCCTGCAACAATCTCACCCAGTGTTCGGAACGCACCGCCGGCCAGCAAGCGATCACGGCGAACATTTCAGCTCCCTCACGCACCACCGCGCGGAATAACTCTGGAAATCGCAAGTCGTAACAAATGAATGGAGCAATCTTGACGCCTTGCCACTCGAATATTGTGTGGTGCTGTCCGGCCGGATAATGTTGCTCTTCGCCCGATAGTGAGAACGGTTGCAGTTTGCGGTATCTGGCCAACTCGGAACCATCGGGGGCGAAGACCACCGCTTCATTGCCTGCCGTTTTTCGATCTGGTGGTGAGACAACTCCCCCCATCACCGCGGCTTGGTACTTGATCGCCAATTCGCGCAGGAATTGTTCGCTTTCACGCTGAGCGCTCTGCGCTGTGGCGGCCAGGTTCATGCTGAAACCGGTATCGAACATCTCCGGCAAGACAATCAACGCACCAGGTTCGATGTCTGCTTCGTCCAACAATTGGGCTACGCGTTGATGGTTTTTGGGTTTATCTTCCCAAGTGATATCGAGTTGACAAGCGATAACTTGCATGATCGTTGGCTTATACAATGAGCTAAGTGATTTGTGGATGTAGCGGAAGTCGCCAAGAATTTAGGAAATTCAAATCTTTACATGATGTGGGCCACCGAAAGTCGTGGCGACTTCCGCTACAAGCAGTGCGCTTCGACATTTGATCTACTTACTCACGCCACAACATAAGACATAGTTTAGCTCACTTGCCCCGCTTGAGTAGTTGCTCCAGCCCCCGACGCAAGCGCCCGAGCCCTTCAGCCACGGCCTGCGGCGCTAGACTTCCGAAAGCAATTCGCAGCGTACATCCCTGCCCGATACCGAAAGTGGAACCGGGCAAAACGGCTACCCCCCAATCTCGAATTAAGGCCTGGACCAGTTCCAAGTCATCCACAGTTGTATCAAGAGAAGTAAGCACGTAGAAGGCGCCCTCGGGACGCGGGAAGCGGCAACGCTCACCCAACTCCGACAATTCACTCAGTACCATTTCACGCACTCCTTGCAGGGGCTCGATTTGCTCCCGAGCCCAAGTACTTCCAGCGGTGAGCGCTGCTGAGGCGGCAACTTGGCAAACGAGCGGTGGGCAGATGAGATTGGTGTCTTGGATCTTTTTGATCGAGGTAACCAAATGCTGTGGCACGATCATGTAACCGCAGCGCCACCCCGCCATGCCATAGGCTTTGGAAAAGGAGAATAGGCTAATGGTATGGTCCGCTGCCGTGGGTAGCGAACTGGGCGAAAAATGCTCGGCCCCGGCAAAGGTAAAATACTCATAGGCTTCATCGGCCACATGATAGCATTTCGCGCGGTGGCACAGCTCGTTTACTTCCGTTAGCGAGTGTCGCGAATAGACCGCGCCGGTGGGGTTGTTGGGCGAGACCGTTACAATAGCTCGAGTCCGCTCGGTAACAGCCCGTTCGAGTGCCGATAGATCGAGCTGATAGTTTTCGTCCGTCGGTACCACCACTGCGCGACAGCCTGCGATCTCGATGGCCATATGATGGTTGAAATAGTAAGGCCCCGGCAGAATGACTTCATCCCCAGGGTCGGTGACCGCCAGCACGGCATTCAGAAATCCCATATTGGAACCGCTAGTGAATATGATTTCACTGTGACTTAAATCACAGCCATTCTCGGCTGCAACTTTGTTGGCAAGCCCTTCGCGCAATTCGGGCAAGCCTCCGACGAAGCCATAGCGGTCCAGCCGGGCATCACTTTCTACGCTTTGCGCAACCGCATCACGCACCGCCACTGGGGCCGCATAGTGCACAACACCTTGACCAAGCGAAATGGTACCTGGGTGCGCCGCGATCCACTCCGCCACGACGGGAATCACCGGACTCTGCACTTGCTCAATTCTCCGAGCGAGTTTATTTGCTAGCTGACTCAAGGCAGGGGACTCTCTGGAGCAGAAGGAGGTGTGCTGAAATAACGATTGTAGTAGTTTGGCACTTCTCGGTGAACGCCACCAACTGGGTTACTACCGATCATTGTTTAACCCCAATACCGTTCAATTTTATCGTGGCGTAAACATCGTGTTTGCGAACTTGACCTTTAGGTGGGCAAGCATTTCGTTAAAGTCACTACCGGTTGGCAAGCTGGAAGCATACCCCACCCTCATGGAACGGTATTGTGTTTAAACCGGATTATTCATTGCCGAGATTGTGTGCGACTGACTCGCCGCTGATCTCGATTGCTCGAACATTGTTATGGTTACTCAGGATTACCCGGCCGGTACACGGTATCGCGCGCTCATCCGTGCCCTGGCTTTGCTATCCGTGCTAGGCCAAAGACGTAAGGGGTAGCGCGGATGGCAAGGCCGGAGCACGGATAGAACGCTGGGCTTGTGGTAAGAGTAGAGCATTTTTGATGGACAGCGCGTTTTTGAGCGCTTTGATAAAACTCCTGTACTCCAAACGTGTTACACACTTTTCCAAATCGACAACGAATAATCCGGGTTAAACGACCGGCGCGGCCAGCGCTGATAACGCGTTCGACGAGCAATCAACGAACTGCCCTTGATTCACAGCGGCCGGCCTGCTACCTCGTTAAATAGATCGGTGCAATTTGATTCTAAGCGGTTGGGCGGCCCCTTAGCCGCAGGTCGAGAGTTATATACGGGAATGAACGCGATGCGTGTTTTGTGGGTGTTCGATGCGCTCTCACCTCAGCTACTCGCTGTGGCTGGCGAGGTCGACCGCCAGCCCGATATCGATTTGCGGATAATGACCTGCAACCCGTTGCCCATAGAATTGTCGCATCTAGCGGCTCCCACCGTCACCTGCCGCACCAAGGTGGACTTCAGCGCGCGGCGACAGATTCGGGAGTACTTGAAACAAAATCACTGCGACATAGCCCATGCTTACACCAGCCGCAATATGGCGAACCTAGCGGGAGCCTGTTGGGGTTGGCGCGACAGGCCTAAGTTGATCGGCTATCGCGGTACTATCGATCGCCTCAGTCGTTTCGACCCGGCTAACTGGATCACTTTTTGGCATCCCCGTTTCGACCGTATCAATTGCGTGTGCCAGGCGACGCACTCCGCTTTGGCTGCCTCCGGTGTACCGGAGAAAAAGCTGGAAACGGTTTGGGAGGGGTGTAATCCGAAATTGTTGATTGTGCGTCCACGAGATGTTCTTACTGAGTTTGGCATCCCCGCCGATGCCTTTGTCATCGGAACGGTCGCCAATGCACGGCCAGTCAAGGGAATCGATCTTATGATGCGGGCAGCGATCGAACTGTCAGGCAAGCTTGACGTCTATTGGTTGGTGGTCGGCGCTATTGTCGATCCCATGGTGGCTGAGCTCGCACAGGACCCTCGTATAGCAGCACGAGTCAAATTAATTGGTACACAGGGGAGTGGCGGTGGCTTCTGCGGCTTGCTGGACATCTATGTGGCACCCTCGCGCAAGGAGGGGTTGAGCATGGGGATTATGGAGGCCATGTCACAAGGGAGTTGCCCCATCGTGACCAATGTGGGTGGCAATCCGGAACTGGTTCGACATCAGCTCGATGGGCTGGTGATACCGCCCGAAGACCCCCAGGCACTCAGTCAAGCCATCTCAGAATTGTGGCACGACAACGAAAAACGGGCCCGCTACGCGGCTTCTGCAAAGCATCGCGCGGCGGAGGTTTTCAGCATTGAAGCTTGGGGCTCGCGATTGTGTGACGTCTATCGACGATTGGCCGGAGCGCGTGACAACCTACCTCAGTCGCTGCCTTCCAACCGAGTCGCCTAGCTCGATGACGAACTAGGGAATGACCACACCCCGGCGTTTCGAGAGTACCCGCAAAGCGTATTCGAAGTAGGGGAAGGGGATCGACTCGTTTCTTTCCAGCGCCCACTTGTAGACCAAGTTGACCATCGCCCGGGGGATTTTGCCTTGATCGACGTACATCACAACCGTTTGTACGAACTGTTTTTGTTCGGGAGTTGCAGCCCGCAACCCTTTGTTCAGTTGATCCTCCAGTGTCGCGATATTCTGGCTCGACAAACGTTCTGCAGAATTGTGGCTATTGCCTTGCTGTGCTCGTGATCGTTTGCCGGGAAGGAGAGCCAACACGGAAACAATCGCGGAGGTGATCCATAGTCTTCGGCCTAGCATATCCGTTCCTCTCACTAACAATTTGTCGCGGGTCCGCCACTGCAAACCCTATTGTGTCGGATACACAATTCGGAAGGGTTGCGTCAAGCTCAGTCGATTGGCTGGGGTGCAACATCCTCTCGAATCTCAGGCTCGCCAGCTGGCACCAGGGTTTCTGTAACGTGGGAAGTTTGGTCAAATAGCCAAACAATGTTTCCCGGATTAAGCGTAACCTGAGTAGAAGTGATCTTCTGTGCCGCATGTATTCCAGACGACCGATATCACCGGTAGACTTATCTGTCTTGGGACCGGAACCTCCGTGGGTGTTCCTGCCATGGGCTGTGGCTGCGCCGTTTGCCAAAGCACGAACCCCCGCAACAAACGCTTGCGATCATCGGTGATTTTTGGATTGCCGCAAGGGAATCTGCTGATCGATACGACGCCCGACTTGCGAATGCAGTTTCTCAGGGAAGGGATCGGTGTGGCCCATGCCGTGGCATTCACTCACGAGCATGCGGATCATATCTTCGGATTAGATGATTTGCGGCTGTTTGCTTTTCATCTAGGTGGGCCCGTGCCGCTGTATTGCGAACCGCAGGTGGAACATCGAATTCGCCATAGCTTCGACTATGCCTTTAGTACGGGTCCGCTAACGCATTCGGGGGCGCTTCCACGCTTGGCACCTCGGCGCATCGGCCTTGAACCCTTTGAAGTGCTCGGCACGACTATCCGGCCCCTGCGATTGATGCATGGGCCCAAATATCAAGTGTTGGGATTTCGCGTGGGCAATATTGCTTATTGCACGGATACGAACTTTATCCCAGAGGAGAGCTATAAAGTCTTGGAGGGCGTGGAGATACTGATTCTCGATGCATTGCGCGACGTGCCACACGCTACTCACTTTCATGTGGCCGGAGCACTGGAGGCCATCGAACGCATTGCACCCCAACGTGCATTCTTAACGCACATCAGTCATGATCTCGAATACGAACAGACCAATGCACGACTCCCAGCTGGCGTCGAATTGGCATACGACGGTCTACAGCTGGAATTGAAGCTTTAGAAATATCAGCAGCGACACCCCCGTCATAACCGCTACGATCGCTGAACTTAAGCTAGCGATCTGCCAAAAATG
Source organism: Pirellulaceae bacterium (assembly GCA_041739785.1). Classification (GTDB taxonomy): domain Bacteria; phylum Planctomycetota; class Planctomycetia; order Pirellulales; family Pirellulaceae; genus Aureliella. The sequence goes on along the minus strand of JBGSNE010000226.1, from coordinate 56,519 downwards.
CTATTGAGTGAATCTTGTTTAGGGTAGTCGGGCCGGGGAGTGATTTAGATGGAGTGCTGGAACAAAAATGTTTCCACCTTAACTCCCTCACGGTTACCAATGCGTTCCATCTACCTGGACTACAGTACGACTACTCCCGTCGCAGCCAGTGTGCGCGAATGCATGATGCCGTTCCTAAGCGAGTTTTACGGACATCCATCTAGCGGCCACTGGTACGGTCGCGCGGCGCAGGAGGCAATCGAAGATGCCCGGAGCAACGTGGCTGCTTTGCTGAGTTGTCATCCTTCAGAAATCGTTTTTACTTCGGGTGGCACAGAAAGCGTCAACTTAGGCATCTTGGGAGTCGCGCGGGCAATCACTCGCAACATTCCGGAATTGGTTCCTCACTTCATCACCACCAGTCTTGAGCACACCTGCGTTCGACAATGCGCTCAGCAACTCGAGCGCGAAGGTTGGCAGGTTAGTTTTGTGGGCTGTGATCGCAATGGTGTGGTGCGTCTCAAGGAACTTGAGGGCGCGATTCGCGAAAACACACGTCTGGTTAGTGTGATTCATGCCAGCCATCGCATTGGCACCGTTCAGCCTATCGCCGAGATCGCAGAATTGTGCCGTAGACGGGACATCCTGTTGCATACCGACGCAGCTCAATCAGTTGGTAAAGTGGACTGCAGCGTTGAGCGTTTAGAGGTCGATCTAATGAGCTTTAGTGGTCATAAGATTTACGCCCCCAAGGGGATTGGCGTACTCTATACGCGTCTGGGAGTACCTATCGAGCCGATATTGTACGGCGAAGGTTGTGAAGCTGGGATTCGACCGGGCACGGCCAATGTGCCTCACATCGTGGGACTCGGACAAGCGGCCAAATTGGCTCAGGCGGGGCTCAAAAATACCATCGATGGCATCTCCAGCCTGCGTGATCGCTTCCATCGTCAACTAGAATCGATGATTGGCCGTGTCATTACCGTACATGGTAGCGAAGTACATCGCGTACCGGGCATCTTGAGCATGGAATTGCCTGGCGTCTCCGCCGAAGCCATGCATCGACATCTCCCGGAAGTCTGTTTTGGTCCAGCGGTACTCAGCAACGGGCGAACTAGCGGACGAGTCATCAATCCGACCCATTCGGCGCTGGGGCTTACCGAACAGCAATCCTCAAATACACTTTTGGTTTCGCTAGGCTGGACCACTTCTGAAGATGAATTGCAGCGCGCTTTGCACTTGATCGCCGCCGCTTATGAATCGCTGTCTAATTGACAGTTTAATATGGGAACGCGACGCGGTGCGTCAAGCCACGTGGGTTAAGAATCGGACTTCAATTTACGATAGAGTGTCTTGCGATCAACGCCAAGAATTTTTGCGGCCTGCGACTGATTATTGCCCGCAGCTTTGAGCACGTGCGCGATATAGCGTCGTTCAATTTCTTCCATGGACACGAGTTCAGTTGGATCGTCACTTCCAATGAAAATAGTACTCCCGTGGTGCTCGCGAACTTTTTCCGGTAGATCCTCAACAGTCAACACATTGTGCCGGGTGAGCGTCACGGCGCGTTCGATCACATTGCGTAGCTCGCGAATATTGCCTGGCCACGAGTAAGCCAGCAGACGTTCGGCCACCGCTTGATCCAGCCCTGCGATAGGCCGCTGGGATTTTGAAGCGAATTTTTCCACAAAGTGCTTGGCTAACATTAACACGTCAGTCCCTCGGGCGCGCAATGGAGGCAGATGCAATTGGATGACATTGATGCGATAAAACAGATCCTGACGAAAGCGTTCTTCCTCGACAGCAGTTTCCAGATCGCGATGAGTTGTCGAGAGCAAGCGCACATTGAAGGGAATCTCTTGATCGCTGCCAACCGGTCGCAGACGGTTCTCCTCGAGCGCTCGCAACAATTTGACTTGCATCGCTTGGGGCATATCCCCCATTTCATCCAGCAGCAATGTTCCTCCTTCGGCTTCCAAGAACAGCCCTTTGCGATGGCTGCGGGCATCGGTGAAAGCGCCGCGGGTATGACCGAACAATTCACTCTCGAGTAGCGTTTCGGATATTGCTGCGCAGTTAATCGCCACAAAAGGTTTGCTAGACCGGGGACTAAGCCCGTGAATCGACCGCGCGACTAACTCCTTGCCCGTTCCGCTTTCACCTGTAATCAGTACCGACGCATCGGAGGCGGCCAGCCGAGGGAGCTGTTCGTAGAGGTGCTGCATTGCGGGGCTATCCCCCAGCAGCTGCGAAATCGGGCGCGCGGCGCTTTGCTTTTCCGAGAGCAGCTTGACTTGTAGTCCCAATTCCCGTCGCTCAACCGCGCGACCAATCGTCAATCCCAGCACGTCCAATTCGACTGGCTTGGTGATGAAGTCATATGCGCCAGCCCGCATGGCCGATACGGCCGTTTCCAAACTGCCGAAAGCAGTCATCACCACGACCGGAATATCGGGACGAGTGCGATGCAGTTCATCACACAACTGCAATCCACTGGCCCCCGGCATTCGGACATCTGTCAAGACAACATCGACATCGCTGTCGTGCACGATCTCCAGCGCCTCCTTAGCCGATTGACACCATCGCGGGTGATGGCCTCGAAGTCGCAGGTCGGTCTCGAGCAATTCGCACATGCTTCGCTCGTCATCGACAATTAAAATCTTACCCTCGGTCATCCCAGCGGCTGCCAATGAAAGCCCAAGCCTTCCGCGTCAAGCAATTCCGTGGGGATGGTACCATAGCGAACGCGGAACATCGGAGCATATTCTTCCATGTAGGCTTGATTACCAGCCGGACAATACTGCCGACCATTGCCTTCGATGGCGGCTACCTTCGGCAAGCGACTGGCGATGGCGGCTGAATGCAGGAACGAACCGCCGATGCACGTCAAATCCTGCACACAGGTAAACATATTGTAGTGTGCGGCGGCTGCCCCCATCAACAAACACTCCGACTGCCCTTTGCAAGCCTTGAGGGCGACTCCCGTGTAACCGCGTTGTCTCGCCATTTTCAAACTTGCGAAATCGGTCAGTGATTCGTCGATTACCACTGGGCGGATCCGCGAAATGCGATGCACGGTCATTTCGGTCCGCGTCGTTAAATCGCGGGGCGTAGGCTGCTCGATGTATTGCAAGCGATCGAACGACAACCGACTCAATCGCTCGATCCGCTCGAGGAGATCAATTACATAGTCCTCATTTGGGCACTGCTCATTGAAATCAAATGACAGCTTCCAATTTCGCTCTGGGGCAACCGCTTCGCAAATTCGCGTTACTTCCACGATGCGTCCCACGTCCCAGTCAATATTGTTGCCAGCCAGCTTAATCTTGAGGTGCGAAATCCCGTCGGACTGCAGCCACTCGTCGAGCGTCTCAGGGTAACCATCATTTAAGCGTGTTTTGATATCCTGACTGCTCAGGGGATCGAGCGCGCCCACCAAGTGATAGAGTGGCATCGTGGGTTTAGGCTTGGCCGACAGGTAATCGGCGGGATACTTGCCGGCGAATTCTTCGTTTAAGTAAGCGCTCAGATCCTCGTTGAGAAATTCGCTGGTCATCAAATCGAAACTGTTGCGACCATGCAACTGCCCAAAAGCATCATGAATGGCGGCATCCAGCGGGCTGGCCGCCAACATGGCTGCCAGCTTCGGGATCTGCTCGGTAATCTTAAATTCCTGTACGAGCTCTGCCGTAACCGCATCACGTAGCTTGCCCAAGCGATGGGCGATCTGCAGCGGATCACCACAAAGTGATGCGTCCTGGGCACGAGCGGCCAAGCGGTTGGCCAATTCCAGCAGCACCTTCAGAGTCACTTTGCCAGGGATCTTGCTGGGCCACGCCCAAGCGTTACCCATGGTCATCTCTCCGACGCCGGTGACCTTCTTACGTCCACCGACCTGGGTAATCGTGACTTCGGTTCTCAGCACACAAACGTCTTCAACCACCCGACCACCAAATTTCATAGGTTGGCGATAGGTGAACGACCGCGTACTGTTAGCGACCGTTTTTAAGTTGATATCCGAAGCCTTACCCATCTTGTGAGGGTACCTTTCTGGTCTACATATCGGCTGATTGGCCCCAACTACCAGGACCAGGGTAATCCATAAAGTAGCACAATTGCGTGCTGATTGGCAGACGCCATGTCCAACCTGGCCGGTAGCTCTACAATTGCCAGAGCGGTGCGGGGCTTGCAAGTTCCTTCGCGACCGAGCGATGTGCATCGCAGCGATGATCTCGGCGGCTCTGGGGCAATGCGAAGTCGGTGAGCGTGAAGGCTGGGACCAGTGTGGGTATTAGAAACTAGCGACAAACCCGTTTCCATGTGGTGCCTACTACAGGGAAAGTGAAAGCGGGGACAAGTCCCAGCACTCCCAAGTCCCAGCACTTGAAATGAAGCGAAATAGACAGCAAGGAACAGAAGTAGCGTGTTTGCCCAGCGATCGATGCAAGCTGAAATCATGGATGATCCTGCACTCGATGCGGACCAGCATGCTGCCGCCCTACGCGGCTTACGCCGAGTTCACGCACTGTCAGGCACCATCGGACGGCTATGGCGACCGATCGAACGCTTGATCACCACCGATGGGTTGCATGAGTTGTCGATCATGGATGTGGGCTGTGGCGACGGCTGTATCTTAAGGCAACTCTGGCAACTCGCCCACCGTCGCGGTTGCAACCTGCGTTTGCACGCTTGCGATTTTAGTCCGCGGGCGCTTGAGATCTGTGGCCAGGTTTGTGAGGAAAACGACATTCCGGTTAGCTTACACCAAGTCGATGTGCTGCATCAGTCGCTTCCTGGTCCTGTAGACGTGGTGATCAACTCGCTCTTTCTACATCACTTCAGCGACGATGATGTGGTACCCATCATCAAACAAATGGCGGCCAGCGCAGGACGGTTGATGATGATCGAAGACTTGTCGCGTAGCCGCTTGAGTTATTACCTAGTCTGGCTGGGCGTACATGTGCTAACACGCTGTCGCGTGGTACACATCGATGGTCCACTATCGGTGAAGGCCGCTTTCTCAAACGAGGAAATGCGGCGCATATTGGATCAAGCCGACTTGCGATCCGCCCGAATTCAAAAATGCTGGCCGGAGCGACTATTCATCACTTGGGAAGCCCCGCATGGATGGCCAACGGAAAAACAGACCATTGAGCCTACCGCACATGCACGCTAACCGTTACCTGCACGGCAGCTCGCACACCGAAGCCGATTGGGAAGTCATCGTCATTGGCGCTGGGCCCGCCGGATCAGCGGCAGCAGGCAAAATTGCCGGCTTGGGCCTGAAAGTGTTGTTAGTCGATGCCAAACCCTTTCCAAGACGGAAGGTGTGCGGTGGCTGTTTGAATCAAGTATCTACGGCACTGGTCAGAGAGTTGCTCGGGAGCAAACACCCGATTTGGCAATCGGCCCTGCCACTGAATTCCTTTGAGTTATCGCAAGCGGGACGAACGACGCGATTTGAACTTCCGACCGGTTTTGCCGTTGATCGCGCCCAGCTGGATCATAGCCTAGTTGCGCACGCGATCGAACAAGGCGCCACCTTTGTCGACTCGACCGTGGCCAAACTATTGACACTGCAGCCAGCTGCGCGCGAAGTAGAATTGAGCGATAACAGAGGAACACGTATAGTCACTGCTCGCGTTGTGGTGCTGGCCAGTGGTCTGGGCAATCGATCGGCGGGCAACAACGAGCAATTGCAGCAGCGAGTTGCCGCTTCCTCGCGAGTAGGTATTGAAGCGATCGTTGAGCAATTCGTCGAGCAATTCCCCGATCAGTATCGTAGCGGCATCATTCACATGGCGGTCGGGCGGGAGGGCTATGTGGGATTAACGCAAATCGCAGGTGGACGACTGCATGTTGCAGCCTCTGTCAATCGCGCAGCCCTTCAGCAATTCGGACCGGCTGCCCTGATCGAGACCATTTTGCTCCAAGCGGGCACACCGCCATTGGCAGCTATATCCTCAGTCGCTTGGCGCGGAACGCCCCCCTTGACCGCCCGCGCCAAACGCTTCGCCGACAGGCGGGTGTTTTTGGTTGGCGATGCAGCCAGCTATGTGGAACCCTTTACCGGCGAGGGAATTCGCTGGGCTCTCGAATCGGGCCTAGCCGTTGCTCCATTGGCCGTCAGCGCGGCGGCTACCTGGGATGATGTGCTTATGGTTCAATGGGAGCAATGGTATGGGGCGCATATTGTCCGACGCCAGCGCATGTGCCGCAGAATCTCAAAAGGTTTAAAATACTCCTCAGCCCGCTGGTTAGCCGACCGCCTGCTGCGTCTACGTCCGGCCATCGCCCGTTCGATCATTGCCCAACTGAACACTCACTAAAAATTGACTCGCATGACGGTTCGACTACTCGGTTTAGGTGTTGCTACTCCCGAGCATCAAATGACGCAAGACGAAGCCCTGCAGATGTTCACGGAGATTGTCTGTGAAGAAGAACGCCAGTCGCGGCTGGCCAGCGTGCTGTTTCGCAAGGCGGAAGTCAAAACCCGCAACACTGCCATGCCGCACAAAGTCGCTTACAATTGGTGCGGTGACAATTCACCAGAGCACTCCGCCGCCCCTGCCTTCGATCGAGCGATACCAAGTGAATTGACGCCTCTAGTGGTTGCCGGCCAAAGTAAAGGCCCGACGACGCGCGAGCGAATGGAGCTGTATGCACGTTTCGCATCGGACTTGGCCGTTCAATCCGCGCGTCAAGCTCTTGAAGCTTCGCAAGTGAACGCCGAGCAGATCACGCATTTAGTCGTTGTGACTTGCACCGGCTTTGACGCTCCGGGTGTGGACTTGGAGCTGATCGAGCGATTGGGACTGCCCAAGACCACGCAGCGCGTCCAAGTTGGCTTCATGGGCTGTCACGGAGCTATCAATGGAATTCGCACTGCGCTAGCCATAGCCGGCTCGAATCCACGGGCGAAAGTTTTGCTGTGCGCCATAGAACTCTGCAGCTTGCACTATCGATTCACCTGGGATGCAGAAAAAATTATTGGCAACGCACTGTTTGCTGATGGCTCGGGATCGATCATCGTGAGCGCACATCAAGCAGAGCCAACTGTGTCACCGACACCATCGACGGCCAACGGCGAATGGCTGATCGAAGATACAGGCTCGGTCGTTATCAGTGACTCTCGAGAGACGATGAGTTGGAGTATTGGCGATCATGGCTTTGACATGCGACTTACCAGCGACGTAGGGGATAAGATCGAGGCTGAGTTGTCAGGTTGGCTGACCTCCTGGTTAAGCGAGCAACAGTTGTCACTGGAAGACATCAATTATTGGGGCGTACATCCTGGCGGCCCGCGCATTTTGACTGCGGTGCAGAACAGTTTGGGCCTGGACGACGATTCACTGGCGGTTTCTCACAGTATTTTGCAACGCCACGGCAATATGTCGTCGCCCACAGTACTGTTCATTCTGAATGAATTCCTTCATTTGCGTTCTGTTAAGCGCGATGTAGGGCGGGAACATTGTGTATTATTAGGCTTCGGTCCCGGTCTAGTCGCAGAAATCGCACTGCTCTCGGTTGGTTGAAAATCGTTCCGTTCAAAACAACATGAGCACCGTTCCATTCCAGGGAGTTCCCGCCATGTTAACTTCGCAAATACCACTTGACCGTCGCCGCTTTTTGGCACGCTCCAGCACCTTGGCTGCCGCCGCTGGCCTGATGGTTCACAGTTCCGCTCGCGGTGCCGCACAAAGCAAACTGCGGACGGCCTTCATCGGTGTTGGTGGCCGGGGCGGTGCGAATCTAAGTGCCATTGCTAAGGATGCCGAAGTCGAAGTGGTCGCACTATGCGATGTCAACCGACGCAACTTGGAAACAGCCCACAAGCAATACGCCGATGCCCGCACCTACGTCGACTTTCGTGAATTGTACCAACAGGCTAACGATATCGATGCGTTCGTCGTCAGCGTAGCGGAGCACACGCACGCCTACGCTACCATGCCCGCCCTGCGAATGGGAAAACATGTCTACTGCGAAAAGCCGCTAACATACAACATCGACGAGGCCCGTAAAATTGTCGCGGCAGCCGCCAAAGCGAATGTGGCTACCCAGATGGGAACTCAGATTCATGCCACAGACAACTACCATCGCGTGGTGGAACTGATCCAAAGTGGTGCCATTGGAGCAGTCCGCGAAGCGCATGTCTGGGTGGGCAGAGCATGGGGTTTGCAGAGCCAAGCGGAGGCGGAGCAGAATAAAGATCGCGTGTTTGTTACCGAGCGGCCCCAGGAAGCGATGCCGGTTCCCGATTATCTTGAATGGGATCTGTGGCTGGGACCTGCCCCGGAACGCCCCTTTCATGAAGTCTATTTTCCAGGCCCAGCCTGGTATCGCTGGTGGGACTTTGGAAACGGCACCATGTCCGATCTTGGCAGCCACTGGAACGACTTGCCCTATTGGGCTCTCAAGCTCGACGCGCCGCTGAACATTGAAGCTAGTGGTGCCGAGCCGCATCCCGAGTTAGCACCGGCTTCCATGAAAGCCGTCTATGAGTATGGTCCGCGCGGCGATCTACCGGCGTGTCAATTGACCTGGTATCAAGGAAAATACAAGCCGCAATTGTGGCTCGATGGTCAAATTCCGCAATTCGACTCGGGAGTGCTATTCGTCGGTGAACAAGGGATGTTGCTGTCGGACTACAAACAGCATGTGCTGCTGCCAGAAGAAAAGTTCATCGATTTTAAGCCACCGCCGCCATCTATTCCCGACGTAGATGGCCATCATGAAGATTGGCTGACGGCTATTCGCAGCGGCTCTCCAACCGGCAGCCCCTTCAGCTATGCTGGTCCTTTGACCGAAGCCAATCATTTGGGGAACGTCGCCTTTCGGGCTGGCGGATCAATCCAGTGGGATGCCGCCAACATGCGGGCTACGAACAATCCCAACGCAGCCCAGTTCATCAGTCGCACACCGCGTGAAGGTTGGTCGTTGGATTAGTATGGGCTCACTAGAATCTTTCGGAGCGGAAGTCACCAAGACTTTCGAGACTGCTTGCCGTCGATTGATTTTAAAAGCTTGACATTTACCTCCGAAAGTCTTGGCGACTTCCGCTACGGTACTTTTTTTAAGAGCCTAAACTTATGGATCAGGCACTCACAGCCAGGCAATCGGACGCCTGGGCCATCGCCCAGCGATGGTTCGAGTATGAAGGGGAGATTCGCGTTGCGGTAATGCGCGTTACCTTGGTTTCGGGACTCTATAGTCTGCAGCTACTTCACCACTTTGTCTTCTCGGCGCGTTCGGGCGCAGATCTATTGTTCCATCGCAATGCGAGCCTATTGGCCGCAGTGTGGTTGTGCCTGTCGCTAATCGTCTTGGTGGCGTTGATGAGACGCTACTTTCCGATGTATCTCAAATTCGCCATTTGCTTAACCGACATTGCCCTACTTACGCTCACCGCCGGCTTGGGTAGCGGACCAGCCAGCCCTCTGATCGGTATTTACTTCCTGTTGATTGCCACCGCCGCCTTGCGCTGTTCAACAGCATTGATTTGGACCGCCACGCTTGCTTCGCTCGTCGGTTACATGACTCTGGTTGGTGGTGCCGACGGCAAGTGGTTTGATGCGGAACATACGACGCCCCCCATCACGCAACTCGTGGTGTTAACCTCCTTGCTTGCTTCCGGCTGGATGTCCGCGCAGCTCGTAAAGATGATTGGCCAAGCAGCGCGGACTTTTTTAGACCGACAACAATGGTTCGCTGAGCAGGGAGCCAAGCATGGATAACACACAATCCAACAGGTTGGACTCAAACACCAACGATCCACCGCTGGTCCACGCGATAATCTGCCCACACTGCGGCGCTCCGGGGGACGCGGACCAATCCGTATGTTGGCTATGTCTGAAACCGCGTACCTCCAATCCCTATGCGGCAGTCAATTTGGTTGTGGCTGAAGGGGCCGCCCGAAGCGAGACACTCCTCACGTTGTTAATTGTTGGCTGTTTTCTGTTGGCCTTTTTTGTCGTACTGGGATTGATGAGCGGCTCCCCCGGAGTCCTCATACTGGTGGCCATCGTTGCCGTTCCCGCATTTGCAGTCGCGCTCCCACGCATTCGTGGACAATCCGCTTCCACAGTGGCCCGAACCGACAGAGTCGTCAGGCAAGTAGTCGTTTCGTTTGCTATCGCGGGAGGTGTGATGGGGCTGCTCATCGTTGCGGCAGGCGTGTTGTTATTTTTGTTTTGCCTCGGAATTACTAGTCCAAATTGGCGTTAGTTAATCGTTACCTAAGCCGACTACTGGCATGGCAGCCCGCAGTTTACCGGGCTGCGTTTTACTGGTGTGTTGTAAATAGTTTAACCCGCAGCCGTAGGCGAGGATCAGCCAGGTGAGCCTCGCCTACGGCTGCGGGTTAAACGAGTAAATCGACAACGCGAACCGAGCGAATCTACAACTTTTCGGTGAGCAGATTGGCAACCAATTCTGGATTATCTTGCTCGCGTAAATGAGCGATTTGCGAGGCAGGTACGCCCGCTTGCTCTAAGCTTTTCGCCAGAGCTTCCCATACTTTAGCTCGTTTCTTTCCCTCAGACAAATACAACTCGGTGACCAATTCTTGAGCGCGTTGCAAACCGATCGCATCCAAATTGTCATAGTAGCGTTTGATAACTTTTTGCTGAAACTTTGTGTGGCTGCGCTCGGCCATTTCTTCGCTCCAAGAAGTAGAAATTGTTATGTCTAGGGCACAACGATCGTTGCACCAATGTGGCACGACGCTCCGCGTCGTTACCTCGGAACCTTCGATAGAATTCCTTGAGTGTCGTGAGCAACGTCCATCGCCTCCCCAAGAGGAGTTTACTCATTTCGGCCCACCCGCCAATTGGAGAGGGCGTCATCGGGTCGACGTTGCCGCAACAAAGTCACGCGACTCGCCTGAGCCTGTTCGACACCTGTCAGGTAAGTGGGACCTGCGCCCAGCCAACTTGCAGCAGAATTGAGCCACGCTATGCTCCGACGGGGGGGACGGACAGAAATTGACCGATTCCCCCCGGTAGCGGAGGAGTTTCACAGAGGGGACAGTTGGCCACCAAAATCCACCGTTAAAGTTATCCTGAGCGGCGCTGCCGGAGTTTATCCACCGCAATTCGATAGTCCCTAAATCAATCTCCGATTGGGGGCTCTTGCGTTTCCTGGTGACCAGATCAAGATTGGCAGGATGGAAACCTCTCAATCCCTGCTCGCAATGCAGCGTTTGCGGCAAGAGAAACACATCATACTACCGAGCCTCCTGCTCTGTGATTTCGGCGATTTGAAGCGCGAGATTGCATTGTTGGAAGAGGCAGGGGTCAAGGCATTGCACTTGGACGTCATGGACGGTCATTTTGTCCCCAATCTGACCTATGGCATGCCGATCGTGGCTGGTGTCCGAAAATTGACTAAACTTCCAATCGACGTACACTTAATGATCTCTGAGCCATCCAAATATGTGCGGCAATTTGCCGACGCTGGCGCTGATTGTTTAACGATCCACGCTGAAATTGCTGAGGACGTCCCTAGCACGCTGGAGAAAATTCGATCACTGGGCGTCGGTGTGGGCTTGGCACTCAACCCCGACACTCCCTTAGCCGTTGTCGAACAGGCCTTCCCTTTGTGCGACCTGTTGCTAATTATGAGTGTCAATGCTGGCTTTGGAGGACAAGCGTTCAATACTGTTGCTTTGGAAAAGCTTCAGATGTTAAAAACGCGTTTCCCAGACCTTCTGCTGGAGGTCGACGGCGGTATCAATTTGCAGACGATTGGCAGCTGTCATCAGGCCGGCGCGAGTCTATTTGTGGTGGGATCGGCTATTTTTGGACAAGATGATTATCGGGTCGCCATTAAGCGGCTCGAAGATGCCATTGGACGGTAATCCTTTTCTTTTTGGTGACGAAATTGCATGATTGAAGTATTGCTCATACGGCCTGGTTCCACCACTTTCGATCGGGAAGGGCGGATCAAGGGGTCGTTAGACATCCCGCTCAGCCCCGAGGGGGAAACCCAAGCGGAAGCACTGTCGCGCGGCCTGGCCGAAGTCAAAATGGATTGCTTGTATGTGGCCCCTTGTGAATCGGCGTTCCAATCGGCTGAGCGGATTGCTGACCGCAACTTCTGCAAGCATAAGACCCTCGAGTGCCTACGCAACTTGGACCACGGTTTGTGGCAGGGGAAGTTAGTCTCCGAAGTCCGCCGACTGCAGCCCAAAGTTTATCGCCAGTTCCAAGAGCATCCCACGGATGTTTGCCCGCCTGACGGCGAAACGGTTCAAGCTGCCTATGACCGAGTTAAGGTGATGATCGAAAAGCTCAAAAAGCGTCACAATGGTGGTCGCATCGGTTTACTGGTCCCAGCTCCCATGGCATCCATCGTGCGTTGTGCACTTGTTGGCGGAAGCTTGGGCGATCTGTGGAAATCAGAACTCGACTTTGGTACGTTTGAGTGTCTTCAAGTCGAACCCAAACCTGCCATGGCCAACCTGTCAACCTTGGCAACGGTGTAGCTTGCTCAAGTGCGTCGCACCTGCCAGGCGTGACTTGTTTTGGGTGGGTCGCACCTGCCGGGTGCGACTTGTTTTGGGTGGGTCGCACCTGCCGGGTGCGACTTGCGATCCCGCAGAGAGCATCTCAACTAACTCGCCGAAGCATGTGTGTCGCGACTGACGATGAGGAACAATCATGACAGCTACGGAAACCTCGATTGCCAGTGGCTCACAGAACCGCAAACGCCCTGTGCCCGACGGCGTGTGGGCCAAGTGCCCTGGGTGCTCGGCCACCATCTATCGCAAAGAGGCAGAGCGACTGCAGAACGTCTGTCCGAAATGCCAATATCATTTCTACGTTTCAGCCACAGAACGCATTAACCAAGTGCTCGATGATGGCACTTTTGAGGAGTGGGACGGCCACTTACGTCCCACCGACCCACTACAGTTCTCCGACAAGAAACGCTACGCAGACCGGCTGATCGAAGAGCAGGCTCGCACAGGACTGACCGATGCGGCGCGGACCGGTTGCGGTATGATTCGCGCGCGGCGCGTGGCCATTGGCGTCACCGATTCGGCCTTTATCATGGGGAGCATGGGGTCGGTTGTGGGAGAACGTTTGACGCGATTAGCTGAACGGGCTACGGCACAGTCGCTGCCACTGATCATCATTAGTGGTTCAGGGGGCGGAGCGCGGATGCACGAGGGAATCTTGTCGCTGATGCAAATGGCCAAGGTCTCTGCCGCGCTATCGCGCTACCATGCCTCAGGCGGACTCTATATCTCTGTGCTGACCAACCCAACTATGGGCGGTGTGGCCGCCAGTTTCGCATCCTTGGGTGACTTAGTTTTTGCTGAACCTAAAGCCTTAATTGGCTTCGCCGGCCCCCGTACGATTAAAGCCACGATTAAGATAGAATTGCCGGTCGGTTTTCAAACCAGCGAATTCTTGCTTGAGCACGGTTACATTGATCGCATTGTCGATCGCAGCCGGCTTAAGAATGAGATCGCGCGGGCCATCGATTATTGCGGGAAATAGAGAGTCAGCATGGGTTTCCTTGAAAAGTTCGGCTTCAAATCTAAGGGGACTAGCGGCAAAGGTGGCGGAAAGAAGTCACTCAAATCGACGCGTCGGATCGATATCGATGAGCGTTTCGAGCGACTGCGAACTGCGGTCAGCGGTACGATGAGCAAATTCTATGCGGCCCGCGATCGTGAGAACGATCAAATCGTGGGACTGAAGTTGTGCGACTTGGAAAAGCACAGCTTTTTTGAAAGTCGCTTCAAAGGGCTGAACAAACCCTCCGAGGGTGAAATCTCCGCCAAGATGGTCCACCCCAACATCATCACCACTCTGGAATACGGGCTATCCAACAAAAGCGAGCCCTATCTGGTGATGGAGTTTGTCGACGGGCCAGGTTTGAACGTACTGCTTCAAAACCGTGATGAGGAGCGATTGGGCGGCAAGCAATTGTCTCTCATGCAGCAGATGGCCGATGCCTTGCAGTATGTCCATCAACAAGGCTTTATTCACCGAGACATTTGCCCACGCAACTTTATCTGCACCAGTGACATTAGCACCATCAAGCTCATCGATTTTGGGCTAACCGTACCGGCCACGGAGCCCTTCATGAAACCAGGCAATCGTACTGGGACACCGCTCTACATGGCCCCTGAGATTGTTCGGCGTCGCGCCACCGATCAACGGCTCGATATTTTTTCATTTGGTGTTTCGATTTATCAACTGCTGACTTTCGAACTCCCCTGGCCCATTGGTGACGCCAGCGCCCTGGCCGCGCTGAACCACGATACCGCCAACCCCAAAAGCATCTACGATTACCGTCCCGATGTCGATAAAGTGCTCGGTGACACCATCATGCAGTGCATCCAGTCCAATCCGCAAGCTCGCGTGGCCAGCATGGATCAATTGGTAACCACCTTCCGCTCACTCAAGCAAGCCTACGTCTCATAAGAGGTAGCGGAATTCGCCAAAAATTCCGGCTCCTTCACATAAACTGATTGCCTTACGATCCAAATAAATCTGCCAGATCGAGCGGGTTGTCACATGACTCCAACGGTGAAAGCAGCTCGCCAACAGTTGCCACACGTCGATCATGATATCGGCCATCCTGCGGGGTCCGAAAGACGTGCACACAACTCGCTCGCGAGTCTACAATCCAGTACTCCACAATCTTGGCTTCGGCGTAAAGCGCCGCCTTCTCGATTAAGTCGGACTGCAGGCTACTATCGGAGACTTCGATCGCTAACTTCACATCCACTGCGGTTGGATGTTGGTCGCGATAACGTCCAGCGCGAATCCAACATAAATCGGGTTCCGGTCGGCTCTCCAATTCGGCTAGCTGCAATCCAGTCTGCACAGCTACCCGGATGGTCTCTCGGGACGTAGCGCGAACGGACCAATCGTTAAGGTACATGATCAAATCGTCGTGGACAGGTCCCGCTGGGTTCATCTCAACTAGCTCTCCCCGAATCAGTTCGATCTTGCGATTCAAAAAATCAAACGCTCCCCGTTCGACCATGCGACCGTATTCGTTCGTGGTTAGACGCAAACCAGTACTCATCTGCGACGCCTCGTTTGGGTTAAAATAAGCTTTAGCGCGAATCCACTTAGCGCATTGTAACTCATTTGTTTGCTCACCCGAGCACCTTAACCAGAAACAGTCAAGCTGTCACGGAACTGCCACTATGAGATTCCTATCCTGGCCATCCACTTGCGGAGTGTTACTCATATTTCTATGGCCAACTGATGCTCGGGGACAAGCAGGCGGATACGTCGGGGCGGGCGAACCGACGACGGCCAGCGCTGTTTATGGACAGGGAGTCCGTGAAACAGCATGGCAATCGCCGGCCGAAGAACAGGCGGGGTTTCATCTGCCACCAGGATTTCAGATCGAATTATTCGCCTGCGAGCCGCAGATCGCCAAGCCGCTGAATATCGCCTGGGATGCCCGTGGTCGCTTGTGGGTCACTAGCTCGCGCGAATATCCCTATCCGGCAACCGCAGACTCGCAGCCGCGCGATACATTGAAAATTCTGGAAGACACCAACGGCGATGGACGCGCCGACCAATCGACGACCTTTGCCGAGGGACTCAACATCCCAATTGGTGTATTGCCCGTCTCGCAGGGAGCCATTTGTTTTAGTATTCCCAACCTGTGGTTGCTGCGTGACACGGATGGCGATGACCGAGCCGACGAAAGAATCAAACTGTTGGGGCCGTTTGACACATCGCGCGACACGCACGGGATGGTCAATTCGCTCTCCCGCGGCCACGATGGCTGGATCTATGCCTGCCATGGATTCAACAATCAATCCGACGTGACCGCAGCCGATGGCTCGCGCGTGCAACTCACGTCCGGAAACACTTTTCGTTTCCGCGAAGATGGCTCGCGGATCGAACAAGTCACTCAAGGACAGGTCAATCCGTTTGGCATGACGCGCGACGAGTGGGGAAACTGGTATTCGGCCGATTGCCACAGCAAACCTTTGACCGCGTTGTTGCCTGGTGCTTGCTATCCGAGCTTTAGCCGTCCGCACGACGGACTTGGTTTTGCCCCACCGATGATGGATCATCTGCATGGCAGCACGGCGATTTGTGGCTTGCAAAGCTATCAAGCCGAGCAATTCCCGATCGCTTATCGAAAACACTTCTATAGCGGCAATGTGATGACCAGTCGCATTAACTGCAACGCCTTGGAGTGGCAAGGTTCAACAGCCGTAGCCCGCGAGCTTCCAGATTTTCTTACCAGCGACGACCCTTGGTTCCGTCCGGTCGACATTCAGCTCGGTCCGGACGGTGCGCTGTACGTGGCCGACTTTTACAACAAAATCATTGGACACTATGAAGTACCACTCGACCATCCCGAACGCGATCGTGAAAGTGGCCGCATTTGGAAAATCTCTTATGTCGGCGATGAAGAGAAACAGCCCGAATTGGCAAACGCTAATTCATTCCACAAAAACCTGCTAGAGATTGATGCGTCAAACTTACCACGTGAACTGGCTAGCAAAAATGCGACGCGACGACGGCTAGCCATCGAGATTGCGCGAGCCGAAGAAAAATTGAATTCCGATATCGCGCAGTCCATCTTAAGCAATAACCAGCAAGCAGACTCCATCCGCGTTGGTTGCCTGGAGATCCTTTTTCGGCGTGGGCGGTTCGAACTAACTCATTTCCGACCATTGTCCGACGATACAACACAGCCACATCTGCTCGTACACCAATTGTCCTTGGCTGCGGAACTGCCACTTGAACAACGCAAAAAGTTCGCAGGGTTGGTACGTGCTGAATTTCCATACCAGCATCCCCAAGTCAATCGAGCTGCTTGCCGATTGTTGGGTCTCGCGGGGGAACCATCCGAGGATATCATTCGACTCGCGCGATTTGCCGGCGACGCTGGCGATCCCGCCCTGACTCATACGGCGCGCATCGCACTAAAGTATTTGATGAGCCGCGATGAGCAGTTGACCACCACCCTGGCCAAGGTCGCTGGAAGCGAGCAAGAGCTCTTATTGGCAAACATTCTACCAGCCATCGATTCCGAACTGTCGGCTGGTTTGCTAGTCGATCATGTCGCAGCTCATCCCAATTCGACGAAGAGATTGGTCACAGCCGCCACGAGACTTGCGACCAAGTACGCATCAGACGATCTCATCGATCGCTTGCTGGCCATACTCGATCAGTCCCACGCTGACGATCTAGATGCTCTAACGACGCATTTGGAAAGTGTGTGCGAATCCTACTTGAGCCAACATATCGAGTTGCCGACCGCGTTGCGACAGTATGGCAGTCGGTTGCAAGCGCAATTGTGGCAGCAATTGGTTAAACAGCAGCTTAACAATGGCCCGCGTGTAAGCTGGAGCGACGCCACCGGCAGCGATTGGTCAGTCGAAAAACGCAACAGCGTGGGTGCTAAAGAAGTCATGCTGCGATCAAGTCTCACCCGCGGTGAAAGCTTCACGGGCCAGCTCATCAGCCAAGTGTTCCGCTGTCCCCAAGAGCTTCGATTCATGATCGCGGGGCACAATGGGCCGCCGGACCAATCTGATGCGGAACAGAATAGAGTCGAACTGCGACTGTTCTCAACGGGTGAGACTCTGCGTACCGCCTCGCCACCGCGTAGCGATGTGGCAGCGGAGGTAGATTGGCAGTTGGATCAATACCTGGGCCAATTCGTCAGTTTGGTAGTCACCGATGGCGATGCGGGAAAGGCATACGCTTGGTTGGCAGTCGGCGAGTTCTCGCAGGAGGCACTCAACGCAAGTAAAGACCGCGATGGGTTTGAGAGCTATTTGACGCTCGCACGTCGTGGTTTTACCTCGCTTAGAGCTGAGTCGTTGAAAGGATTGCGATTGAGCTCAAGCGATCGCGCGCGGCTCATCTCGGCGGGGCTGCTGGGCGCGGGTTCAACCTCCGCCAGCGAGTTGGTCCTGCAAGCCGTTAAATTGAGACGACCCGAAATTGTGGACGAGAAATTGCTTACGAACAACGCACTGTCTGATCTGTATCCGCTCGCCAAGCAATTATCGCTAACGGCAACCCTCGGTGAGCAGCGCGAATTGGTGCGCGATTTAGTTCGCTCGGCTGATGGCTGTAGATTGTTGAAACAATTGCTTGAGGAAGGGGCCTTGTCCAGTCGCAGTTGCCGGCAAGCGGAGATGCTGTGGCCTAGTTCGTTAGATACGCCAACTCGCGAATTCTTAAACTCGCAATTTGCACTCGCCGCGGCCAGTGATTCGGCAGAGACCACTTCAGTCGCACGGTTTGCCGGTATGGATTGGAACGTTGGTGATCGAGCGACCGGGCAGCAACTATACCAGCAACATTGCGCGGCCTGTCATCAGCTTCGCGGTGCGGGCGCGGTCGTTGGCCCGCAGCTCGATGGTGCTGTGGTGCGTGGGATAGAACGTCTATTCGAAGACATAGTAGCTCCGAATTTGAATGTTGATAGAGCCTTCCGCGTCTCAGCTGTGCTGTTGGATGACGACAGCGTGCTGTCAGGCTTGCTGCGTGAGGATCCCGATGGGAGTGTGGTGATTAGCGGCCAAGACGGGAAGTCTCAGCAGTTTCCAGGCTCGCGGATCCGAGAACGGCGGGAGACGACTCAATCGCTGATGCCCGCCAATTTTGGGGAGCTACTCAATGACCAGCAGCTTGCCTCGCTGATGGCATATTTGATCTACCACGAGTAATGCTAATATAGGTGGTGAGCAAACAACAAACTATTCTTGAGGGATTCCGAAATGCCGACTACCTATCACGACTACTCCAAAATGATCGATCACTCGCTGCTGATGCCAACGATGGATGTGCGACAGTTGGAGGAGGGATGTCAATTGGCCGTCGCCTACGATGTGGCCAGTGTCTGCATCATGCCCTATTACTTGAAGCGGTGTGTTGAAATCTTGGCCGGTTCAACCGTCCAACCGAGCACCACGATCGGCTTTCCTCATGGTGGACACACGACCGCGACCAAACAGTTCGAAGCGGAACGCGCCATCGAAGATGGCTGTCAGGAGCTGGATATGGTTGTTAATATCAGTCAAGTGTTGAGCGAGCATTGGGACTACGTAACGGACGACATTCGCGCGGTAATCGACGTAGCCCATCAGGCGCAGCGCAGAGTAAAGGTAATCTTTGAAAACTCATATTTGCAGGATTCCCACAAGATCCGACTCTGCCAGATTTGCACTGAGCTAAATACCGACTGGGTAAAGACCAGCACCGGCTACGGTTCGGGGGGAGCGACCATGGAAGATCTCCAGCTGATGATCGATCATGTCGGCTCAGGGATTCAAGTCAAGGCGGCGGGGGGCGTACGCGACTTTGAAACACTCAAACAAGTAAAGGCTTTGGGGGTAACCAGGTGCGGCGCTAGTCGAACGCAAGCCATGCTCGACGAAGCGCGAAGGGAACTTAAGTTGGAGCCCATCGAATTCACGGCAGCGGACAAATCGAGCGGTGGATACTGAAGTTGGATGCCGCGAGGTTAAGAATTTCCTCGTAGCGGAATTCGCCAAGAATTCCGACTTTTCAAGGTAAAACTGCTTAGGCCAAAATGCTTAAACCAATCTTGCCCGTTGAGTATCAGACATCTTTTGAGGCAACGACTGTTCCATTCTACAACGTGAGGGCTTCCAAGACTTGGTCGAAGGGAATGGCGGAGCAGCAGCCGTAGAGCGGCTGCTGCGTGAGCCGGGCGCGGATCATGCGCGGTGAAGAAAGCCCGCACAAAAAACGTGTTTGCTGACGCGCGTCGGCTAGGTGATCGGGATATTCGGCTCGAAGTCGTTTCAGGCCCGTTAAAGCCGAATCTCCCACTCGCGGATAATCGGGCTCGCGGATCTCCTCGATGGCCGCTCCCTCACAAACGCTGCAATGCCCACATTCAATTTCTAGTGGCTGACCGAAATGCTGTGACAGCAGAGCGCTTTGACAGGTGTCGGAACACATCAACAGGTAGAGTTCATCCAGCCTTGATAGCTCGCCAATCTCGCGATCCAGGGCAACTTGATAGAGCTCCTGAGCCAAACTTTCGATGTCGGTGATCGGCTTCAGTTTCCGATAGCCAAATACTAAACCACTCACTTCCAACTCGATCCAACCTTTTTCAGCCAAGAAGTCAAGCATTTTGACAATTCGCGAACGCTCGCACTTCAGTCGATCGGCGGCTTGCGGAAGACTAATCTCGAACCATATTTTTCGTTTGACCGTCAGCGTCAACACCGAAGCGGCAAACTCGCGTCGCTCCCCCTCAAAGTGCTTCAGTATTTCGGCGGATGAAACCTTGGGTTTGAATTTGTAGGTCTCGTAGCGCGGAGCGGTGGCTTCCAGAACGTCTTGCAACTCCAGGTAGGTCAGCAAGGTGCGCACCACCGAGTCGCGCATATCCGATTCGTAGGCCAGCGCGTAGTAACTGACAAAAAATCTCTCCGGATGACCAACCAAGAATTCGACCATTCGCCGCACGGAACTAAGACTCGGAGTGTCCCCATAAGCAAAATTCTCAAGCACTACTCGATCCTCAGGAACCAATAGCGTTTCGCACACCGCACTCTGTCCATCGCGACCAGCGCGACCGATCTCTTGCGCGAGATTCTCCAGAGACTTCGATGGATTGTAATGATAGATAGCGCGTATATTTGACTTGTCGACCCCCATTCCAAAAGCAATCGTGGCGACGACCACTCCACTGTCGCTCTGCATGAACCAATCCTGAGTGTTGCGCCGCGTCTCGTCGTCGAGACCCGCGTGGTAGGGGCGAGCTTCAACCCCAGCCTTCACCAACTTTCCAGCGACCAACTCAGCTGTTTTTTGAAGCGTAACGTAAACGAGTGCGGACGCGGGTGGCCCTTGTTTAATCCGCTTAATCAACTTGGCATCTCGCGTCGATTGTTCGCAGAGTGTGAACCTGAGCGTCAGATTTGAGCGATAAAACTCTGTTTGAACTGCATCCTCAGGCGCGATCGCAAACTCGCGACGGATATCGTCCAATACCGCAGGCGTTGCGGTAGCGGTCAATGCCAATACGCGCTGTGCTCCCAAGTCGCGGGCAATCTTAGTGAGCTTCAAATAGTCGGGCCGAAAATTGTGTCCCCATTGGCTAATGCAATGCGCTTCGTCAATAGCGAACATGGAAATCGACATTCCATTAATGAATTCGCGAAAGCGTTCATTGAAAAATCGCTCGGGAGCCACGTACAGTAGCTTAGTTTGTCCCGTGCGAACTTGTTCCATTATCTGACGAGCTTCACCGGCGGAGAGGCTCGAATCGAGCCGAGCTGCCGCAATACCGCGGGCTTGCAACGTATCGACTTGCTCGCGCATCAGAGCCATGAGTGGTGAAACCACCAACGTCAGACCATCGAGTAACACAGCCGGGAGTTGATAACACAGCGATTTCCCGCCTCCCGTGGGAAAAATGGCCGCAGCCGACTTGCCAGCTAGCAAACGCTCAATCACGGCCAGTTGCCCAGGACGAAAGCTCTCCAGACCGAATTTTTCTTGGAGAACTTGCGCTAAATCGGTAGAGGCGGCGGCGGTCATGGTCAACATCCTTGGTCGCAGGGTAAAGTTGCCGAATTATAACGGTCAGTCCGACCGCTGACTGTCCCAATTGCAGAATTACAGCCGACTGGAAGGCAGCCCTGACGAATTGTCTACCGATAGAGTGCTAGGGTATAAGGTGAGACACCACGGCGCTAACAAATGCTGTCATAGCGGAATTCGCCGAGAATTTCGACCACCTGACTTTTTCAATCCTACCCATAGGAATCCGGTTGATGGAAGCGAATCTCACCTCAGCAGCCGCCTCGGCCATCCAACAATCCAAAGTTCAGAACGAAATCGCCACGGCGGTAGCTCAAAAGTCGTTGCAAGCTCAGAAGCAGCAAGGCGAAGCGGCCGTATCTTTGGTAAAGCAGGTCGAGCAGCTTTCGACTCAATTGGCACAGGGCCGCATCGACGTACGCCTGTAGGATGTCCGGCTGCCGGCTGTCCCTTCTTCATTCAAAGCAGTACGTTTGGCCAGCCCTTGCTAGAAACGCCTTCAATGGATAGCTTTGACGGTTTGTCCTGGCCTGCCGCCGATTATGCGGCACCTAACGCTACTGCTGGAAAACCGAATCGATGATCGCACCCGACAAGGCGGCCACGCTCCCTGACGAGCAGCGAATTGTCATGACTGCCGTGGGCCTGACCAGTCCCAATGGAAACGATCTGGAAACTTATCGCGAGAGTCTCCTGGCCGGTCGCAGCGGCGTTCAAGACTACGAAATCCGTTATGTTGGCAAAACGCTGGCCGGCATTTGCGATTTCCCTGCGACTCAATATCAGTCCAAGAAAGATGCTCGACGCGGAACGCGCGCCGGTGCGGTCGGTATTTGGGCGGCCAACGAAGCCGTCAAGCGCTCGGGCCTGGAGTGGGAAAATGTCGACAAATCGCGAGTTGGTATCTACATCGGTGTGACCGAACACGGTAACGTCGAGACGGAGAACGAGATCTATCAGATCAAACAGTTCGATTACGATACCCAGTTTTGGTCCCATCATCACAATCCACGCACAGTAGCCAATAATCCGGCCGGTGAGATCGCGTTGAATATGGGGGTTACTGGCCCGCACTACACAATTGGAGCTGCTTGTGCGGCCGGCAATGCAGGCATCGTGCAAGGAGCGCAGATGCTGCGGCTCGACGAATGCGACGTGGCCATTGCAGGCGGTGTGTCCGAGAGCATCCACACCTTCGGTATCTTCGCCAGTTTTAAGAGCCAGGGCGCTTTGGCGCATCACGCAGACCCCACCAAAGCCAGCCGACCCTTCGATCAACAGCGCAATGGGATTGTGGTCTCGGAAGGGGCTTGCTTGTATGTGCTGGAGCGACTGAGTGATGCCAAAGCGCGAGGCGCTGAGATCATCGCTGAAATCGTCTCTTACGCGATCAATACCGACGCGACCGACTTCGTTCTGCCCAATCCCGAACGCCAAGCTGAGTGTATCGCCTTGGCCCTGCGCCGCGCGGGACTTTCGGCGGATGATATCGACATCGTCAGCACCCATGCGACCGGCACAGCTAGTGGCGATGCGCAGGAATGCCAGGCCTTGCGCACAGCCTTTGGCACTTCCAAGCGAACACACTTCAATAACACTAAAAGCTTTATCGGCCACGCCATGGGAGCTGCCGGCGCATTGGAATTGGCTGGCAATCTGCCGAGCTTCAAAGACAAAGTCTGTCATGCAACGATTAATGTCGACGAACTCGATCCCGAGTGTGCGCTCGATGGTTTGGTTTGCAATGTTCCCCAGGAGGTTGAGCGGGTGCGTTACATTTTGAACAATTCCTTTGGTATGCTCGGAATAAACTCCGTGCTCATCGTGCGTCCGGTGTAAAGCACCTCCTGCTTCCGCTACGGGTGATGCACCATGAGTGGACAACACGACAACGAACTCGACCTTACCTCGGAACCTTCGCGTCCCAACGATTCGTCGCCGAGTCCATCGCCTTCTCGAAATGGTCCGCCAAACCGTCCCACAACGGCTCGCGTTTTTTTCAACTGTTGCCGGGTCTATGCCGTCGTGCGTGTCCCAGTGGGAGTCACAAACGGGCAGTTTTCAAGTTGGCGTTTTCATTGTCCACGCTGCGGTAGGCTCAGCGAGATACCGCTGTGAATACAACAGGCATCTCATTGAATTTTTGGCTTGGTCGCTGGACGGCATGGATGGCCTTCGTATTGATAGGCTCGACTTGGCCGCTATGGTTGGGTAAGGCAGAGTTTCCGGCGATTCCATTGATTGGTCGGCTGTGTACGGTCCCCGATTGGGTCGATCGCGTGTGCCTGATTGGACTGCTGTGGGGATTGACCTTAGTTTTGCTTGGCGGATTACGAGCCAAACCAATAACGTGTCGGACACTTTTGTTTGGTCCCCTCAGGAAAAATGTCGGTCAAGTCTCCGAGTCGAGTTTGAGTGCGTCGCAAGGTTCGCGCAGGAAGTCACGACTCGGAGAGTCGTGCGACGTTGAAAGTCAGCCCGGAGAGTCGTGCGACGTTGAAAGTCAACGCAGAGAGTCGAGAAACTGTGGGTGGCTACTGGTGCTGGTGTGCGGTTTGTTTCTCGTAGCGCTCGACCAACATCGCTTGCAACCCTGGTTCTATCAACTGCTGTTTTTCTCAGCCGTCTTTTGGTCGTGCCATTCGCAGCGTAGTCAACAATTGCTAATGTGGATTGTGATCAGTATCTATCTATATTCAGCACTTGGCAAATTTGACTTTGAATTTCTACACACCGTCGGACAGCAGTTCTGGAACGGGGCGACGAAGCTGATTGGCGGTCAGCCTGCACCGAATGCCGAGACATCTATTGCCTGGATTGCAATATTGCCAATGATGGAATTGCTGCTGGCAATGGGGTTGGCCTTTCGTCCCACGCGAATGATGGCTGGAATTTTGGCAATGGTATTTCACGCAATGCTGATGTTACTTTTGGGACCCGCGGGGCTAAATCATTCTTGGGGTGTCTTTTTTTGGAATCTGCAGTTTGCCGGACAAGCTTGCATGTTGTTTGTTTGGCCCCAAGTTCTAAGCCGCAAAGCCACTGCGAATTTAGCGAAAAGTGCGGAAGAGCAGGGGATAACAAGTCCATCCATGGTTGCTACCCAGCGACCAATGTGGGGCGATCGTTTGGCCACGGTGATCGCCTTGGTCGTGATAGCACTCCCTTCGGTCGAGCGTGCGGGTTATTGGGACCACTGGCTCAGTTGGGCGCTTTACGCGCCCCACAGTAGTCGTGCCGAAGTTTGGATTGCCAGCACGGCGGTTGAGAAACTTCCCACAGCGTTGCAAATTCAGATTTCACCCGGCATGCAAAACCCCGACATGCACAACAATGCGCTGTGGGTTCGATTGCCACTCGAGCGTTGGTCGCTGGCAGAAACTGGCTCGCCGATTTATCCTCAGGCAAGATTTCAGCTCGGGGTTGCGCTAGCGTTAGCACGCCGTATCGATTCGGAATTCCAAATAAAAGCTGTCGTGCGCGGTGTGGCTGCACGCTGGGATGGCAGTCGCTGGTCGCGTGAATATGTAGGATCAACCGCCATCAACAGCGCTGCGCAAACATTGTTTTGGATCAACACGCAGCCCAGATTAGGCCGCGACATCACGTTGCGGAATTGAAACCGACGGCGTTGAGCGCGGCCCACGTACGACCTGAATGGCAATGCGATCATCCAAATTGGGACGAAAGATGGTGAGCATGACGAACGGAAGAAACCAGGCCATGAACAATCCACCGCCGTTACCGTGCCAAAATTGGGCCGCCAACATTACCGCTGCCGTTCCACAAATGAGTGTTCCCAAATTCTTTCGCGGCGGCCAAAACACAAACGAGCCCGCCAACAAGATGAAAGCGACTAAAACCGGTAGGCGATAGTCGGGTTGGAAGCGTCCTGGTCCCCACACCCCTACCAAACCTTCCATACGTGGCAACCACAGTCCGTACATCCAACGCAAGTGATCAAAGAAGGCCTCAGTCCCTTGCAGTAGCAACAGTCCTGAGAGGAGGAGCAAGCTGGCGGCAACACCCATGACCAACCTTTTCAGCCCGCGATACCAATAAAAACTTACCCATAGCGGCAGTAGAAACAGGGGGTAATAAACTAACCCGGCTGCTAAGCCAAGCAACATGCCAGAGATCAAAGGCTGGCGATAGGCAAGCAGGCCGAGAACCAGTAAGGCGGCGGGGAGGATATGTTCGAGGTTTCCAGTCATCTGTGCAGTATAGGGGAGCAGCAGATACATCACTGCACAGCCTATACCGGTCTTAACGTTATCAAAATGCCAATAGCCAACCCCCACGATCCCAAACACGATGGCCAAGTTGGAAAGGATAGCTAAGATCCGAGCTATGTTGGGTAGCCAACGTTCACTGGCATTCTGGGGGCTAAGGCCGTCCTCCTGCTCGACATCTGGTGTAGTCGGCAAATCGGGCAACATATTGAGTAACGCATAGCCGGGGCCCAACGCGGGCCCACGTTCCTGTTGTTCCAATGGTGAGCTGGTGATCACATTGGCCATCAAGAATAAGAACAGTGAACCGCCAATGAAACTCAGACCGCCGATTGACAAATTGGGGGTTAGCAGTGGTCTACGAACCAACGCTGGGTCGACAAGCATGCGAATCAACAACAGCAAACAGGCGACCAACAATGCGATAAAGCCATAGAACTCCAGTGACTCCGGAGAGACGCCTTGCGCCTTGTCCATCGCCGGGTAGCCACTCTTATCTCCAGGAGTCGCCCGAGAGCCAAGCGATTGGGAACCATCCCCCAGCAGCGATTCTTGTGCAACTGCCGCAAACGGGAGCTTCAGCTGCTCGATGGCCACCAGGTGCCCTTGACCGTGACTGGGCGTTGATCGGTTGAGAGGCGAGACGTGAGGTGCAAGCACTTTCCCCGTCGACAGTGAGTGATGAGCCAGTCCGGTGGATGCCACCTGTCGATCTTTGGACAAGAGCATACGACGGCCCTCGTAGACCATCATCAGCCCCGGTGCTAGCAACAACAGCAACACTATATCCAGATTGCGAATGCTGAAGAACCGATGAAAAACGAAATAAACGCTCAATAGCAAGAACGACGATAGGAAAACCCACGTCGCTGGTTCAGGGCGTTGGTAATAAAGCAACAGGTGGCTCATAGTCTGCGCCGCTGCCAGCACCTCGACAATAGATAAAGAGCGTGGGGAAGGAGCTACTCCAGTCCCCTACAGGATAGAGGTCTTATCGCCCAATGCAAGGTCAGACTGGGGTAGAAACCAGTCCTTTTTCGTACGTAAACTGTTAACACTAAAGAGGTTAAGCTGCATGCTTGGCCGGTTTAGGGCTCGAGAGATCGAACAAACCGAAGATCTCCTCCTGGGTCAGTCCAACCGAGCGAGGCGCTCCCGCTTCGGCGAATATTTGATTGAAGAGCTCTCGTTTTTGTTCAAGCACCTCGTGAATCCTTTGTTCAATCGTATCGGCGGCCATCATTCGCGTGACAGTTACCGGAGCCGACACGCCAATGCGGTGGGCACGGTTGATGGCTTGGTCTTCCACGGCTGGATTCCACCAACGATCAAACAAGAAGACGTAGTGGCAGAATTGTAGATTCAAACCTACGCTCCCAGCTCCATAGCTCATTAGAATCAGGTGCTTCGACCGATCCTCCTTGAATTGTGCGATGACGCTATCGCGTTTCTTTGACGGAATTCGGCCGTGATACTGCATAGGTCCAAACCGCTGTAATGGCTCGGCGATCTTCTCGAGCGTTTCCACCCATTGGCTAAAGATGATCGCCTTTTGACCACTAGCGGCGATCTCCTCCATGTCCGCCTCCAATCGCTCTAATTTACAGCTAGCACCGGTCGCGGGATCGAAATTGCAAATCTGCTTTAGTCGCAAGACCAATTCGAAAACATGTTGGATCGTTAGCGTCTCGCCCAGGCCAGATAGTTGTACCACGCCGTCATCCTCGGCGGTGCGATAGCTGTCGTACTGGGCTGAGGTTAATTCCAACTCTTCATCGCGAAACATCTTGGGAGGCATTTCAGTCAAGACCTTGTCCTTGGTGCGTCGCAAGATGTGATCGCGTGTGGCAGCTCCTATACTCTTCAAATTCATTTCGCTACGCAGATAACCAGGCGATAGAAATTCGAAAATGTTGATCAGGTCCTCAACCGAATTCTCGATCGGCGTTCCGGTCAAGGCCCACGAACGGCTACGTGGCAGCGCGCGCACAATTTGCGAGGTAGTGCTATTGCGATTCTTGATCCGCTGCGCTTCGTCGAGTACCACCAGGTCGAAGTGCGTGGCAGGATCGTCCAACAGAGCTTTGTCGCGCATCAGCAACTCATAGTTGGCAATCCTCACCGGCGCGGCATGCTGACTCCAGATCCATTGTCGCTTGGTCGCATCCCCTTCGATGACAGTCACCGGTATCTCAGGCGCCCACTGTCGAAACTCGCGTACCCAGTTGGTAACTAACGGCTTGGGGCAGACCAGTAGTACATTGCGAAGTTGCCCGGCCATCAACAGCATCCGTACCGTTGTGATGGCCTGCATGGTTTTGCCGAGCCCCATTTCGTCAGCCAAGATCGCTGTCTCACGGGGAAATAGAAATGCGATTCCTTCCATTTGATACGGAAAGGGCTCAAAGGGGAATTTTAGCTGTGCGGAACTGACCAGCGTTTCCAGAGGTGGCTGTAGAACGAAATACAGTCTGTCCTCAAGCTTCACCAGATCGGCAGGTGGCTTGATTCGCGTTCGAGATGGAACAGCATTGCTACTCGACGAAGGTTGAGCGACGCCCCGAGTTACCGGAGCTGGTCGCTGAGTGGCATTGGCCACGTCGTCTCGCCCTAGCATGTCGAGCGCTTCGGGAAATGCGAACCCAACTGTCTGTGGCAGTTTTGATTGCAAGCGAATCGGAATCACTTGCACGGCCATGTCGTCGAGCGCGTGAGCCTGCACCTCGACTTCGATGGGACGACTAAGCTGTCCGGTCCAGCCCGTAGCATGAAGTTCGACCCGCAGACCGCCAGGTGTCCACGCTGGCGACTCACAAAATTCGATCCCTGCCCAACTTGGTTTTACAGTCACCCGATTCATCCTGCTTGCTTTCGATTCGCGGTCAGCGCCCATATCTCACTGACCTCATTACCAGGAATTGAACAGGAGAGCACTGAGCGATGATGGCTACTTTGGCGATGCGACAGTTAATGTTTTGGTCGATGCTAAGCTGCTCTAGCGATGGGATGAGCTTCCAGCAGTGCTTCAGTTACGCGCTGAAAGGGTTCGGTCAAATCGAAATTCGCTCCAACTTGACAAAGTACTTGCTCAAGTCGTTTCTTAGTTTCTGCCTGCCCGCTCAGCAATGCAAATTGCCATTCGTCGATCTCGATCCGTTCGAGCGAACCGGCCGATCCGCTCGGAAGCTCAAAACTGGGGAACGCTTCGGACTCAGCGAAACATAAGTGGGCCATCGACACATCGCTAACTGAAGTGATAGCTAGCACGGCTTGGCAATCGGTCAGCACCATCGACGGTTTGACTTTGGCCTTGGTCACTAGCGCTTTGGCAATTTGTTCGCCACATACAAACGCATCGATGGTCGGGCCATACAGCAATTCCTGAGCTCGGCTCGGTTTGACCGGCATGGTGCAATGGAATTCCAGTGGACGGGCTACAAAATTGGTGATCAAGTAGCCGCCAAAGTAACCATGATCGGGATGCCGTCGAACGGAAAGAAAGCCCAGTGAATCAGTCATTCAGTATTTGTTCTACGGGGTTAGCGGTTAGCGTCGCTCGACTTCCCGAGTCGAGACTCTAATCACACTTTCGGAAGCCGCGTTGTAGCGACTTTAGCGGCGGTGTGGGTTACCCGATTAAACCGCCATATTGTCCCGAATCACCAAATTCTGAGCTGGCAATTGCTCGACTCGATTCCGCGAATGACTATACTGAGGTCAACTCGCACCCCTGCTTACCTACTTTGGAGACCTACCCGTGGGACACGAACCGACTCAATTCTCCCCCGTTTTCAGCATCGATGTCTCCGCTGAACGCACCTCGGTCCCCCACCATAGCAATGTTGGTGAAATGAATGTCGCCTTGCTACATCAAGTCGTGATTGCTCAGCAAAAGCAGAACCAACTGCTGGAACAACTCGTAAACTCCACCGTCAGCGCTCAAAAGCAACGCGCGACCGAGTTGCAGCAGTGGAAGGATGCAAATCCCCATTTGGCACAATCCTGCCGGCGAGCTGCTGAAATGCTATCTAAAGTGCAGGCCGATTTCTTGCAGTCGTTGACCGATGAAATCGACAATAATGAAGACGCTTTTAATGAAAGCGATTACATGCTCAATGAGTTTGTCGATCGCGTTGGCCCTCGCTTGGCCCATCTGAACGGGGTACTGCAAGTGCTAGCACAACTTGGTAGTGGCGTACCGGCACAGCAGTAACGCGCAAGAGCGAAGCAGTGGAAGTTGCCAATATTTGCTCTAGCATCAAACCAGCGACATTGCTAGTTTGCCCCATAACCAGCCTAATCATCTAGGTTTTGGCCGATTCGACTGACCACTCGTCAAGGAACACAAGAGGGTCGGACGGGTATCGCAAATGCATCGTTTTTTGTCAGGCAAGGAGGTCTGTCGTGCAGACGATTAAGACAGGTGTTGTGGTCGCTCTATTGTTGGCCGTGTGCTACGGAGCTTTCGTGGCCCTCAATGCTCCCGAACCCAACTTGCCCGACGAACTGTTGAGTGAATTTGATTGGAGCCCCGATGATGCGGGACTCGATGGATTGATGGATATCGAGATGCCGAGCGGAGGTGGGCTGGCATCGTTGGATGTTCAATCGCCCAATTCCATTACGAATGGTATACAAACAGTAGCTAGTCAAGGGATTCAGGGACCGGCCGATCTTTCCCTGCCGAGTCTTCCCTCCTTCGACACTTCGTCAATTGCCGCGTCAGGGAGTACTTCGCCGGCAACCGACGTAAGCCACTCGAGTGGCAATCAATTTGCGTCCAATACAGCAGCGGCGAGCTCTTGGAATGGCACGTCCGTTGGCAGTCTACCTGCGCTTCCGCCTCTCGGGGCACCCTCAGGCCAGGGAACCGTCTCTGCCGCTGATGGACCGGCGGTATCCCTGAACGGGAATGTAACCAGTGCGTCTACAACCGCGACGCAATCGAAACCGGCCTTCGAATTTCAGCCACCAGCGCAAGGGCAGCTCGTTAGTCAATCGCGTACTCCTTCGTCGCCGGATGTACCAAGCATTCAACTGCCGCTATTGGGAGGCCCTGCACCAACGGATGCAGGTAAAGAGCACCCCACGCTCCCCTTTGCGACGGCCCGAGAACAGGCATTGGAGTTGGCATCCAACGGAAAACTTCGCGATGCATTGCAAATCCTTAGTACCTACTACAACAGTCCAGAGCTCAACAGCACACAACACGCTGATTTGATCGATATTCTCGACGCCTTGTCGCGCGAAGTGGTTTACTCGCCTCGACACTTGGCCGAATCTCCCTACGCGGCAACAGCAACCGACACGATTGAAAGTTTATCTGCCAAGTACCAGATCACTCCGGAACTATTTAGAAAAATAAATCGCTTGGGCGACTCGAAGGCGTTAATGGATGGTAGCCAGGTCAAAGTTCTCCCCGGTCCGTTTCGAGCCCAAGTGAGTCTCGGTCGTCAAGAGCTGACGATCTTTATGGGTGAACTGTACGCAGGCCGATTCCCTGTTTCATTTGGCAAAGACCCTAGCCCTGTCGAGGGCACGTTTGAGATCGTCGATCGGCGCCGCGATCGAACATACTACGGCACAGGTGGGAAAGTAATTGCGGCTGGCGATCCTCGCAATCCGTATGGTGGCTACTGGCTGAACTTGGGGCAAGACTTGTGTATCCATGGTACACCTGAAATGTCCAGCGATGAATTGCAGGGCGCTGGCTGCATTAGCCTGGCCCCGCTTGACGCCATCGACGTGTACAATATTCTGGCTCAGTCCAGCCAAGTTAGCATCGTACGCTAGCTGCTAGCCAGGACTCTTGGTCTAGCGGTTTGACAACATTCAATTTTAGGGTGGTCTGGGAAAAGGTGTCGGACACCAAAAGCCGGAACGGCCCTGCGGGTGCTTCGCACTTTTGGTGTCCGACACCTTTTCCCAACCCAATTTGTCGCATACTTCCCATACTTATGACTCCCACCGTGCTGGCTACCGATCTTGACGGAACTTTGATTCCGCTGGACGGGAACACGCGTAACACATCTGACCTTCGGGAGCTGGATCAGCAGCTTCGGCAGGCGGCCATGCAGCTAGTCTTTGTCACCGGTCGGCACCTATCCTCCGTAGTTGATGTCATGCGGGCTGCCCGCTTGCCAATCCCCGACTGGATCATTGCCGATGTAGGTACATCCATTTACCAACGTGTGACAATTGTAGACGACCAACCTACCATCGCCTCAACATCCAGCTATGCATTATCGGCAGGCTATGCAGCGGAACTACAAGCCTTGATCGGTACGTTTACGGTGGAGAGATTGTCGGCATTGCTGAGTCCGATTACATCACTGCGACTGCAAGAAGCCGAGAAGCAATCCAGGTTCAAGCTCAGCTACTACGTCGATCGCGCAGAACTGCGGGAGGTCAAACAACACATCGCCCAGCTCTTACATGAGGCGCAAGCCCCCTATTCAACCGTAGTTAGCGTCGACCCATTCACTGACGATGGATTAGTTGATCTTTTGCCTCGCAATGTCACCAAAGCTTATGGCATCGAGTGGTGGGGCCGAGAACAAAGCATCGCGCGATCTCAGATTTTGTATGCCGGAGATTCCGGAAATGATTCGGCAGTCTTCGCCGCCGGATTTCGTTCGATTGTGGTTGGCAATGCAGACAATGCCGTGCTGCAAGCAGCCACGCAGTCTCATGCTGAGGCGGGCTGGATCGACCGGTTGTACTCAGCCGAGTTGCCTGCGACCAGCGGAGTGCTGGCAGGTGTCCGCCATTTCCTTTTGACCTAGCATTCCTCTCGCGAAATCGCTAACGTCCACGCATAGTTGCTTGACTCTAGGAGTCGTGACCTTCATTGTCGCACGACTCTCCGAGTCGTGATTTTGTTACATTATTCGCAGCTCGCTTTGTTCACGACTCGGAGAGTCGTGCGACGAAGTTGTCACGACTCGGAGAGTCGTGCGACAAAGTGGACAAGAAAAAACGAGTCGTGCGAGGAAGTGTTTGCAACTGTGTGAGTCGCAAGACGATGGCAGACGCTTTTCGAATTGGCAAGGCATCGCGGGATCGGTAGGAAAAAAGGAGCGTGGGATGAACAGTAACAACCTTTTCAGCCGCCTGTTGATCGCGGTCAGCTTAAGTTTCAGCGGCTGTCAAAGTTGGCAGGGTGCCGCGTTTCCACTTCCCAATGCCACCCGTGTACCACCTCCGGGAACTGGAACCTATCAACTCCCGAGTGGCTACTACAACAACAATTCAACATCCTCGCTGCCTGTCGGTTCACCAGCCACACAGCTGGCCGGTACGAGCAGTGGACTTACCCCAGGCAGTGGCATGTACCCGACGACGAACATGCCTGCCACCAATCTAGTGCAGCCGCATTTCGCCACCTCCCCAGTGGCCAGCCCCAATTTTCAAGCTACTGGCTCCAACGTAGCAGCGACCGGTGGCGTCAGCACAGCCAGCTTTACCGCATCACCAGACGCTAATAACTATTCCGCGGTGGTCGCCGCGCGCTCACAGCCCGTTGAATCCACTGATTTCAGTTCTCAAATCGCGGATACGCCGCAAACATGGTCTACTCAATCACCACCCAATTACTCAAACTCTGGCACGTCGGCCAACCTGAGTGATTCCATTCGGACAGAAGTCCCCAGTCTGCAATGGCAACAATTCGACGGCCAATAGCATGAATAGTAGCACGAGCGAACCAGGCGGCGCGTTCGCCCACCCTGAGGCCTTTGTCGGCTTGACTGCTGGTGGAGAATCTATCCCCGGCGTTGCCTCACTCGACTCCCCCGCCCTACAACAGACAAAATCTGAAATACGGTCGTTGGCCGGTGAATTGGCCCAGCTTGCGCACACCGCGCTTGAGCCTGCCGATTTCTACGAAGGATTTCTTCCTCGACTGTGTGCTGCGATGGGAGCCAAGGGGGCTGGAGTTTGGCGAATTAACTCCAACGGGAAACCCTACTTGATCGCCGGCCACTCATTGCCGACGGCACTGCTCGCAGCTGCATCGAACTCAACATCCGACACTACATCCGAACCAACCTCCGAGACATCGCAGGCTCGGACCTCAATGGCATCGGTGAGCGACGAATTCGATCTTCATCGTCCTAGCGTAACGCGTCCCAGCGAACCTCATCAACGGATTTTGCAATGCGTCGTGGCTGAGGGACAACCTATTCTGGTTCCCCCAGGCAATGTCAAACTGGAAACCGAGCGGCCCACCAATCCACTGAGTGAGGCGCTGATCATCATTCCGATACGCCCCCAAGAGAATGTCGAATTCTTATTAGAGGTCGTACAGCGTCCCAGCGGTGGACCTGCCGCACAACGTGGCTACCTAAGATTCGTCGCTCAAATGGGCGATTTGATGGCTGACTATTTGAGACGACAGCAACTTCGCGAGATGTCTGGCGAGCGACAGAGGCTGGAACGCATCGAGGGTTGGTTAACCGCGATTGCTACCGCACCGGCCACGCCACAGAGACAACAACTGGTTTCGGATGCCACGCTAGAATTGCTTAATGCCGAACGCGTCTTTTTGCTCGATGGGCGGGGACGCGTCGTTGCCATCAGTGGCACTCGCAACTTTGACCCGCGTAGCGAAGTCGTCTTGGCCGCGCAGACTGTGCACAGCCAATATCGCCAACTTCATACTCGCCCTAGCGGACCCAGCTCAGCTGGTGTGGAGCCCATATGGTTCCAGGCCACAGATCGTCGACAAAAGTCGGCGGATTCAACAGCCGACGAAAAATCTCAGCGCATTCCACCAAGTGGTATCGATCGACTCTGCGAGGCGAGTGCTTGCCGCCAGGGCGTTTGGGTACCGCTTGGCGAATCCAACTACTGGAGTGCACTCCTCACTTACTCTGAAGAGAGCGTCGCTCCACAGCGCGAAATCAATGACGAAGGCACCCCTCAGTTTCGACTGCTGCGCTCCATCGGAGCGATGCTCGAAGGCAGCAGTGGAGGCACTGGCTGGCTAGCTTATACGGGATTGCAATCTCTACGGGATTGGCTCACTGGTGATCGCAAACAGCGGAGTGCCAAGGCGTCCAGCCTTCAGCTAGTACAGCTGTGGTTACTCCGCGCAGCACTGGTCGGCTTAGTTCTAGCGATCGCGTTTTTTCCGGTTTCGCAACCAGTCTCAGCTACGGCTATCCTGCAACCGCACAGTAAACAGATGTATTACGCGCCCGCGGCTGGGATCGTCGCGGAAGTCATTGTCGACGAGGGAGATATTGTCGATAGCGGAACGCCGTTGATGCGATTAACCAGTCACGAACTGGAAACACAAGCCGAAAATCTGCAGATCGAATTGAAGAAAACTCGCGGTCAACTGGCTGAAAAAACCAGTCGTCTGCATCGTGGCGAAACACTGAGCGCCTTGGAAAAGGACCAGTTGGAGTTCGATTTACGCGATCTGGAGACCGAACTACAGTCGCTCGAATTGCAACGCGCCGATACCTCCGATCGTTTGAATGAGCTGACAATTGTCGCTCGGCGAACCGGAACTATATCGACCTGGGACTTGCGCAATCGATTGCTCAATCACCCGGTCCAAGCCGGACAGCTGTTGGCCAGCACGTTCGATCCGGACGACAAATGGCGTTTGGAACTGTCAATCCCCGACTACCGTGTGGGCTTAGTCGCGGACGCATTGGCAAGTGCACCGCAGGGAGCAGTACAAGTGAGTTTTTCTCTGGCAAGTCATCCCGATCAAATATTGGAAGCTTTCGCCGTGGGAATGGCTCCCCAAGTGACCGTCCAGAACGACGCAGCCTCCGCACGGGTGGTCAAGACCGAGGCCTTCATTCGGGACCCCAATGTCTTGCCTCTTAAAAAGGACGGCGCCATCGCCCGTGCCACCATCGATTGTGGAAAAGTCCCCTTGGCTTGGCTAGTGTTCCGCGACGCATATTGGGCCGTCAGTTCTCGTGTGCGCATGCTGTGGTAGCAAGCGCAAGCCAACTTGCGCGAGTGGCTTGTTGAATTGATTGCAAACGGACAAATCTGTCCGCAAGTTTTTCTAGTAATGGACAAGAAGGATCGTTGGCTCATGAACGCAACAAAGAACTTTCATCAAGCAATCTTCACGGTCATCCATTCCCTTTCGATCTGTGGACTGTTCACTTGGCTGGCCAGCTCATCCAGCCTTGCTCAAGTCCAGGCTCAGGGCCAGGCATGGATCACGTTTGAAAAATGCCCTGTGAAGGTCGAGCACACGCTGGAGATCCCCGCACAGGAACGAGGCTTTCTAAGATCACTTAATGTCGAGTTGAACCAAGTAGTGACGACCGATCAAGTCTTAGCGGAACTCGATACCGATCTTGCCGAACTCGAGCTAGAAATGGCGAAACTCGAGCTCGCACAGGCAAGTGAACTCGCGCGGGATGATTCGGGCGTCAAGCTTCAAACAGTCACCTTGCAGCAGGTCAAAGTCGAATTGGAAAACTATCGCTCGATTAGTAACAGCGTCAGTGAATCGGAGTTGCGACGATTGATACTGGAACAGGAACAAGCCGAGTACGGGGTGAAACGCGCACAGCATGCCCAAGGACGCGCTATCGGCGAAGAAAAACTTAAGGCTGCCGCCGTCGAAGTAGCGAAACTTCGGCTTGCGCGGCGACGCATCGTCGCGCCACATGGGGGCGAAGTAACGGCTATCAAAATCCAATCCGGCCAATCGGTGGAGGCAGGACAAACCATATTGGAAATTGAAGATTTGGAACATTTGATCATCTATCCTTTGATCCCCATCAACAAGTTTAATGTAGCCGATTTGAACGGAGCGGAAGTTCGCGTGGATGTCGCGCAGCCAGGCGCGGACTCAGTCCGGCTCGCCGGCCAGATCACCTCCTATGACCCTCACGTCAGCTCCGGCGGTTTGGTTCGCATTCATGCACGAGTGAAAAACATGAAGCGCGGCAATGTTTGGGTGCTGCTCCCCGGTAGCGAAGTGACCATGCACGTCTCAAGGACCAAGCCCGCCGACGCCAGTCAAGCAAAGGCCAGCATTAGTTCACGGAACGTGTGGTAGGGAGTGAAGGGGACAAGGAGACTGGGAGTGAAGGAGTTGGAGTGACGGAACCATAGTATGATGGGGATGTGAAGTCGTTTAACGCCTAGCCGGAGCAGGCTGCTGAATCGCAATTGAATTCGAAAAACTGAGTTGATGTCGCAAAGGGAGAATGCTCAGCGAAGAATTGGTCGCAGCCTGCGTAGGCGCCGGCTAAGCGCGGCAGAGAGTACCACAGAGTTGTACGAGATCACTATCGTCGCTGGCCCAATGACCACATCAGCGACCACACCTGCGCCAATGACCACTCTTGCCGGCGCCTACGTAGCCGCCAACACTTGGCCCAGCCATCCCTAGTTTAATTCTAACCAACTACAACTATCCACCATCACACTCACCCCGCGTCTACTCCGGCTAGGCGTTAAACGACTTCACATCCCCATCCCCATCTCCCGCCTCCTTGTCTCCTTGTCTCCCCACTCCTTCACTCCCCACTCCCCATGTCGCAACTCGCACTTCCCACTTCCGCCGGCAACCTCACTCGATCGACCGTCGACCTGACGACGGTGCGACGCCGACGCGACTTGCGATTTCAGCAGACCGGCCATGCGCGATGGAATGTCCTCGATCCAATCAGCCGACAGAGCTATCGTGTGGGGATGATTGAGCATTGGCTGTTGACCCGTCCTGACGGCAAGCTCCCGCTGCCGCAGTTGTTGGCCAATCTTCGGCGCGAGTATCCCGAGTTGCCAACCGACGACCAACAACTGCTGGCAACGGTCCTCTCATTCAAACGCAATGGATTGTTGATTGGAACTACCTACGAGCCACTCGCACCACCTGCCAGCGGATTCTGGCAAGCCTGGTTGGGAAGTATGGTGGTATGGCAAATCCGGGGCATACAACCCGATCGTTGGCTGGGGCGTTTAGTGCCACACACGGGTGCCCTCTTAAGCGCTACCGCCGTTCGTTGCTGGCTAGCATTGTCGTTGTTCACTCTGCTGCTTGTGCTACTCGATTTCAGACGGCTTGCGGCTCAATCCTTGTCGTTCGATTGGATCTTACATCCCGCAACGGGCGGTTGGTTGTTCATAGTCTTTATAGTAACGCGAGGTCTGCATGAGTTGGGTCATGCTCTAGCCTGCAAACGGTTCGGCGTGCGTTGTCCCGACATAGGGTTGTTTGTGATCCTCGGCGCACCCTGTGTCTATTGCGATGTCTCGGAGAGTTGGCAACTGCCGCGACGCTGGCAACGCGCTGCAGTTGCTGGGGCGGGTATGTATGTCGAATTGGTTGTGGCCACCGTGGCTGCTTGGCTATGGTTAGCAACCGTGCCAGGCGCGGCCAA
The DNA here is from genome assembly GCA_041739785.1 of Pirellulaceae bacterium. Classification (GTDB taxonomy): domain Bacteria; phylum Planctomycetota; class Planctomycetia; order Pirellulales; family Pirellulaceae; genus Aureliella. The sequence goes on along the minus strand of JBGSNE010000226.1, from coordinate 18,404 downwards.
TACGCTCGCCTTGCAAACCATGCTCGTCTGCTCGATCAGCACTCTGGCAATTAACGCCAACCCGCTTATGCGATTTGATGGTTACTATATTTTGGCTGACTGGCTGGACGAAGTTAACCTGCGGGGCAAGGCGGATATGGCTGCTGGCAGCACGCTGCATCGATGGTTGCTGGGAAGCTCCACCAGCGAATCCACGCAGGCACCTGCACAGACAACTGCAAGGGCGCGCTTTTTACTCGCCTTTAGCATAGCTGGATGGATCTATCGTGCGATGCTATCAGTCACCGTCGCGTCCGTATTGGTTGCCATTTATGCCGGCTGGAATCTACCGTGGATCGGCCGAATTATGGCCGCCGCTATTCTTATTTCTTGGTGGGGGGTACCCGCAGTGAAATTGACTCGAGATCTTGTTCGTTCTGCGCGGCAGCAGCGGCGCAGCTGGCGTTTAGCTCTCGTGGCCGCGGTATTAGTGATCGCGGCTACCATTGTTCCACTTCCCAGTCGACGACTGGCCTGCGGCTGGCTACAGCCACTTGCATCGCAAGGAGTATTTGTTGGTAACGACGCACGATTGAGTGCCTGCGCCGTCCGCGATGGAGAAACGGTCGAAGCTGGTAAACCACTGTTTCAGCTACAGAGTCATGAACTGTCGACGCGTTTGGTACGTTACCAGCAAGCCAATCAAATGGCCGCGATTCGCCTAGAGGCCAGTCGGCGACAGCGCGACATGCACAATCAAGATGTCGATGTCGAGCACTACGCGCATCAGCTTGAGGAGACCGACGGTTGGCTTGACGGTGTGCAACGTGAAATGAAGTCTCTCACGCTCTCGGCGCCGATCGGAGGGAGGTTGGTCGCTATGACCGCCCCCGTGGCAACTGAACCAACTCAATCGCAATTGGGACCTGCGACGTACGGGCTTAATACGTCCCGTGAAACAGCGATACTAGAGTCCACGAACTGGTGCGATGCGAAACAAATTGGTCGTTTCATTCCTCAGGGTAGTTTACTAGCCAGCATTTGCAGCGATCAAAACATCGCTGTCATTCCACTGACGGAGCAGCAGTTATCCAGCGTTGCGGCAGGCACACCAGTCCGGCTACGCATTGCCGATCAAAGCTTGGTATTGAAAGATTGCCAAGTCAAATCGGTGGTGCAGATCGACGAACTCGCCTCACCCTGGCAGTCAGCCGCACTTGCATCCATCACCGCGTCGCAGTCACAATTTACGACTGTCGCCACATCGCGATTCGCGGCAGTTGTCGACTTACCGAGTGACGTGGCCGGGTTGCCAGGTAGTACAGTGGATGCGGTATTTGTCGGTAGCCCCACGACCCTAGCCACCTTGGCTGTCCGCTGGATGCACGCCAATCTGAGGTTGTTCGCTGATTAGCTCCGATTATTCACGACAACCACCTGAAAGCTGGCGAGACGCTAGTTGTTTATGAAGCGTATGAAGACATAACTAGAACGCTGCCCTACTACTATCCGTTGCCTATCCATTTCTCCAACACGCTTCGATTCCCGGATAACTACCAAGGAATCTACTGGGTTCAAGTATACCCCGACCGCAGTGCAGAGAGCTATCATTCAGCGACGCTGGGCTTCGCATCACGTTTTCCCAAGTCACGCCACTTAATGATTGGTGACCACCGAATTGTTCATTTCTATCGCTAGTGCATGGTCAAAGCTAAGATGTCGATGGCAAATCGGCAACTCTACTCATTGGAACGTGCCTTCCCAATTTCATCCGGCGTTGGTTCCACCCCATTTCGCGAGTTCAACATGAACTTCATGACTCGCTCATGCAGCTTGACTTGATCGATAGCGGACAACCTCGCACCCATCATCGCTAGCGTTTCCGATTGCGCGATAGTTGCAGCTAGTGTGGCGTTGATATAGCTATTTAAGGAAACGCCCTGTTCACTGGCGAGTTGTTGGGCTTTTGCCTTGAGGTCGTCTCGCATTCGAAGTGAAAGAGTGGCCATCATTAGGTCTCCAAGTCATAATAAGTTGTGAATTCGATTGGAGTCATCACATCCCATCCATGTTTCGCCAGATCATGGTGCTCGAAGTCGCGAACGTTATAAGTGATAATAATCGCCGCTCCAGCAATTGCTGCCTCAATGAACTTGTTGTCCGCTTCATCAATCAGGTTTGGACGCCAACTAAAATGCAAGTGTGTTTGACGCGCCAGCGAGATTAAGTCGAGAATAAGTTCGCCTGTTTGCTGCTGTGTTAATCCTGTGAGCCGACGTACGGTGGGGCGCTTCAGTACGTCCTCGTATTCAGCGATGATTCCTTCAGTAAGCATTAGGGGAACACGCCGGAGCAACACGGCCATTAAAATATGGTAAGCCAAACTTGACTCATGTCGGCAGGCTCCAGCGACCAGGACATTCGTATCAAGTACGATGGGCGGGGTTGCTACAGACATCAGCTACACTTGCTAGTACCAAAACGGGTGATACCATATTGTGCTACATGCGCAGTCGATAGTCAAGCAAGTTCCCTGGGGGGATCTTATTCAGAATTAAATGGTCGAGCTATGCAACTTAAATTCGAAGACGAACTGATCCAAGCGGCATTGGAAGTCCAACGCAGGGCGTATGCGCCTTACAGTAACTTTCTCGTTGGAGCAGCTATCCGCACGTCGTCGGGAAAGATTCTGACGGGATGCAATTTCGAGAATGCTTCCTACGGGCTTTCGATGTGCGCCGAGCGGGCGGCTGTGGCGGCGATGATCGCCAGTGGCGAGCGTGAAATAGAATTGATAGCTGTGGCCAGCCGCGGAGCAGTTACGCCGTGCGGTGCCTGTCGCCAAGTGCTGGTAGAGTTTGGCTCAAATTTTTCCGTGGTCTTGGTCGACAGTGAAACCCATGCGATCCAAAATCGTTGGCTGATGCGCGACTTGCTCCCTGGTGCGTTTAAGATGGTCTAGTCAGTGCCAAGCAAGCAGCTTCATGTCGCAACGACAATTAACAAAACAACCGCAGCCACTCTCCACAACGGCTGACCACACGCTGGCATGTTGCTTTTGGACGAACGTCAGCAACTATGCTGCTAGCGAAGCGTTGGCCATTGTGGACGGCGTTGATATTCAGTGGCTGAACTGGGGCGAGCTCGGTGCGCGGGCAGCGTGGTGGGTGAACCAGTTGCAACAGTTGTCGTTGGATGGCGGAGCACACATCGCCAGCTGCCTACCGAATTCGCTGGACTGGATGCTATTGGACTTGGCCGCGCAGACGTTGGGACTAGTACACGTCGCCATCGATCCACGCGAAGCGGACATCCCAAAACGACGATTGTACGAGTTCAGCCATGCGCGGCACTTATTCGACTCCCTTGATATGCTGTCGGTCGATTCGCAGCGCTACCCAGCGTTAACCCCACTCGATGGCCTTCGTTTGGCTCAAGGCGTCGATCGTGACGCTGCCGCGCAGATGCTCTTCACGTCTGGCTCAGATGGAATGCCTAAGGGAGTGCTGCTCAGCCACCACAACTTACTTACCAACGCTCGGGCTAAGCTGTCAGCTGCACCGCAGTTGCCCGGGGACTTGCGATTGAACGTGCTCCCCTTCGCGCATGCCTACGCGCGGACCTGTGAACTTTCGAGCTGGATTCTATCCAGATGTCGATTGGCGATCGCAGGCGACTGGAAGGATGTACTCCGACAAGCCCCAATGCTGCGACCAACTTTGATGAATTTGGTCCCGTATTTGGCGGAGCAGGTTTGCGAAGTGTTGGAAGGTGACGCGGAAGCTCTGGGGGGGCGACTGCGTCTATTGCAAGTTGGTGGTGCCGCACTGAACGGTGAACTGTGGCAGCGTCTTAGTCGCTTGGGGCTGCCACCGTTGCAAGGCTATGGTCTGACGGAAGCCGCTCCGGTCGTGTGTTCCAATCGAGCGGGCAGCCAGCGGCCCGGCAGTGTCGGTCCGCCGGTGGCCGGAGTGGAATTGAAAGTGGATTCACATGGTGTGTTGTGGTGCTGTGGTCCGAATGTGATGCTCGGTTATTGGCAAAACGACTCCGCGACTCGCCAGTGCTTGGTCGACGGTTGGTTATGTACCGGAGATCTCGCCGACATCGATGCCGATGGTACCGTCACGATCCAAGGGCGTGTGTCGCAACAGATTGTGCTCAGCACTGGATATAAAGTCTCGCCAGAGTCGATCGAACGGGAACTATGCAACGACCCTTGGATCGAACGTGCAATAGTCTGCGGTCATGGGCGACCCTACGTGGTAGCGCTGTTGTGGTTAGCGCCAAGCGATTTGCAGGTGGACGCATTGCCTGGCGAGCGATGCACCCATGAACAATGGCAACTTAGCATTGCGGAGCGACTGAGTCATTTCCCACGCTATGCCATCCCTCGTCAATTTGCCTGGATCGACCAACCCTTGTCCTCTGAGAACGGACTGCTGACCAACAAAGGCACGCTGCGTCGCGCGGAAATTGAGGCGCGTTACCTTGACACCATTGACGCAATCTATCGGAACTGAACGCATTTGGAGTGCTCCCGAGTACTCGGAACTTTCGTTCACAATGCGGTTGTTAGCGAGCGGGAATTGCCTGGTGCAAACCGAGTTCGATGCGAAACTGCCTTCATCCGTGTTCCGGCCTTGCCATCCGAGCTAAGCAACGCATTCGCTATAGGTTACAATGATCTGGTAAGTTGCTCCACAGTCGTACCTACCATCAGATCCCCACGGTTGGTGACCTCGTTTGCAAATGAAAGCTACGACGAGTCGCAGCACTCCAAGGAGACCACTGGTCTTTCCCCTCCCATTTTCCTCTCGGAACCTTGATCATGAACAACTCTGCATCGAAAGCTAACTCAACTCGTTCACGCCGCACTTTTATCAAGACCACCGTCGGGGCAGGCTTGTGTGCCAGCACAGCACCGACCATCCTGCCGAAGTTATACGCTCAGAATACGGCAGCAAGTGAGCAGCTAGGGGTGGCGTGCATTGGTGTAGGAGGGCGTGGTAGCGGTATCGGTGGCCAAGCGGCTGACCTAGGACGCTTGGTTGCTTGCTGCGATGTGCATCGCAAAAACGGCGAGAACTTCGCCGCTCAACAAACAGAGAAAGGCCGCCAGTGCAAAGTATACAACGACTATCGTGAACTACTCGAAAAGGAGAACGGCGTCGATGTAGTGACCATCGGCACCCCCGATCACTGGCACGTGAAGATCGCGGTGGAAGCGATGAAAGCGGGCAAGCACGTGTACTGCGAAAAGCCGTTGACACTGACCATCGGCGAAGGGCAAATCGTTCAAGAAGCAGTCAAAAAGTATGGCAAAATTTTCCAAGTCGGAACACAACAGCGCAGTGAATTTGATCACCGATTTTTGAAAGCCGTCGCCATTGCGCGCAGCGGTCGACTGGGGAGCAACTTGGAAGCAGTCAGCTCGGTGGGCAAGGCTGCGTCACGAGCGGAAGACAAGGAAAAACCGTTCGGCCCATTCAAGACCGCACCCAAACCCGATTACCTCGATTTCGATCTGTGGTTGGGCCCCGCACCACTAGTTGAATACTCACCAGAACGAGTCGGCTGGAATTTCCGATGGTGGTTCGAATATTCCGGTGGACAAGTAACTGACTGGGGCGTGCATCATACTGACATTGCCTTCTGGGCTCTGGCGGGCAAAGACGGCCAAGCAGTCGAGGCCCAAGGGACAGGTGAGTTCATGGGCACCACTCGAGAACAGTCGCTGGGCTTTCTGCTAGGAAAAATTCCGCAGAGCGCCATGCCCAACGCTTGGAACGTAGCCTATTCGTTTGACGTCGACATCAAGCTATCGACGGGGAATAAAATCAAAGTAATTAGTGGTGAGAATGAATTACTGATCTCCGGTGAAAACGGGCGCATTCGCGTCAATCGTGAAAGGCTGACTGGCAAGCCGGTCGAAGACATCGATGCTGATCCGAAAGCTAAGCAAGAAATCGAAGCGTTAATGGCTGAGATCTACGGTGGCGAACTGCCGAAGGGACACATGCATAACTTCTTTGAGTCGGTGCGGTCCGGCAAACAACCGGTGGCCAATGTCAGCGAGCATGTCCGTGCTGTGAACGCCACACACTTGGCCAATATCGCTTTGCTAACCGGTCGTAACATCAAATTCGATCCGCGGTCGCAAACCTTCCCCGGCGATGGGGAGGCCAATGCACTTATCAGCCGCACTCCACGTGATGGCTATGCGATTGAGGGGTAGCTCACCAAGTTGATTCACACCCCAGCGGCGCGAAGAGCTTGAGCTGCGTTTTCCGGAGCGAGCGGATTGATGTAACAGTCACTTCCCCACTCAAAGCCAGCTACTTTGGTGATCCTAGGGAATAATTCCATCCGCCAATGAAAGCAATCTGCGTCGCGCAAGGCATGCGGAGCGGTATGAATGATGAAATTATAGGCGGTGTCGGGATAGCAGCGTTCCGTCCGCCGCACCAGGCGGTGGACGAGCCACGATAGTTCTTCCAATTGTCGGTCGTCAAGCGACTGGAAGGAACTCTCGTGCTGCTTGGGGAGGATGGTCACCATCGATGGCAGGCGGCTGGCAAACGGGCAAAAGGCGAGAAACTCTGGCGTATGCTCTACAATCCGCACCCCCTGTTCCAATTCGTCTTCGGCCATGCGACAAAACAGACAAATCGATTCTTTTTTTAAGAACAACCGCATCCGCTCAATCGAACGCGATATGTCGGTAGGCAAAATATCGGTGGCGATCAACTGGGAATGGGTATGCGATAACGATGCACCCGCGTCAACGCCCACATTCTTGAAGACCACTGCATAAGCCAATTCACATTCATCGAGCCAGAACCGTAGTCGATCTCGGTAGGCTATGAAGACTAGCTGCGCATTCTCACGGTCGAGCTGCGAAATGCTTTGCAAGTGCTGTGGGCTTTCGACAATGACCTCGTGCCCTCCGGTTAGGCAATGGCGGCGGAATAAGTCGATGGCCGAGTTCGGAATCTGACCACTGCATTCACTGGGACTTGCTTCCTGTGCGTTCAGAGTCGATGTGCCAATTGCCATGGCTCCAATTCTTCCATCGCTGCCATTTCCGTGATTGCTGGCGGCCCGACTATCGAGATTGCTCGCGACAACTTCCTGCAACCCATCTACGTTCTGCAGCGCCGCATTGACGGCAGGAAACTTGTTCGGCACGACGCGGACATTCCAACTTGCGGAGTTCGTAGAGCGTTTGGACAAATACGAGGCTACTGCATTGGGCGTGTGTGACTCGTGGCCTATACAAAAAGGACAATTGCTATTGTCGAGCGCCACGGGCGGGCGGAAGTCATAGTCATTGGGCCTCTCGGTCCGCTGCGGAGCAATGATCACCCAACGGTCGGCTAGCCAATCGTGGCGCATTTCGCTGCTTGTCGATTCTTCGCGTCGAGATGGATTCACTTGTCCCCCCACTTCATTTAGCAAACTCGCTGTTGAGGGTTCGTTCAAAGAGCTCCATGTAGTGCTTTGCACTCTGTGACCAGGACCAGTCATCGCGCATGCCTGCTTCCACTATTTGAACCCACTGAGTTGTATAATGCAAATAGATATCGATTGCCTTATTTACAGCGCGTTCCAGCCCTACTAGGGAATAGTCATCGAAGCGAAAGCCGGTTGCGGTTTTATGTTGTAGATTCGCTGCATTCGCATCGCGGACGGTATCGGCCAAACCGCCGGTCGAGTGCACAACGGGAACGCAACCATACTTGAGACTATAGAGTTGGTTCAGTCCGCACGGCTCATAGCGACTGGGCATCAAAAACATATCGGCAGCCGCTTCGATGCGATGCGCTACAGCTTCAGAGAATTCCAACCGCACCGCCAAACGCTGTGGCGATCGCTCAGCCAAACTCCGCAATTGTGCTTCGTAGCGTGGATCACCCGTACCTAAGATGGCCCACTGCACATCGCGACTTTCGACAAAGTGCTCAAGCAAAGGGATGATCAAGTCCCAACCCTTTTGATCGGCCAAGCGACTTACGATTCCGATCAGCGGCACGCGCGGCGCGACTTGCAAACCTAATTCTTCCTGCAGCCCCGCCTTGCATTGTGGCTTGCCTGTCTGCCAATCGGAAATGGAATAGTTAGCGGGCAAGTGCGAATCGGTCTGCGGATCCCAGTGGGCATAGTCGACCCCGTTGACGATCCCCAATAAATGATCGCCCCGCGCTTTGAGCGCCGCCTCCAATCCGCATCCAAACTCGGGGCGAGTGATCTCCTGCGCATAGGTGGGACTGACGGTCGTGACGGTATCCGCAAAGGCGATCCCCGTCTTCATCAAATTCAGTTCGCCGTGGAACTCCATTTGATGCATATTAAAGTATTGCCAATCGAGTCCCGTGAGCGGCATATCAACATGCCAAAAACGCCCCTGGTAGGCCAAGTTGTGAATGGTCATTACCGAACGCACGTGATCCATCCATCGGAAACCACCTTGCCTGGTTTCCACATAGGCCGGTACCAAACCAGCTTGCCAATCATGGCAATGTACGATGTCGATATCCAAGTTCAGTTGTTCAATTGCTTGGATTACTGCCCGGCCAAAAAAGCTGAAGCGTTCGCAATTGTCTCGGTACTCACCGTGGCGATCGTGATAGAGTCCGTCTCGGTCGTAGTATTGCGGTTGGTCAATTAAGTAGACATCGACGCTGCTGCCCGGCAGTTGGGTGTGTAGCAAGCGGCAAGCCACATGTCGTCCGCCGATTGGAATGGTGAAGGTATGCGGAGTGGGTTCAATTCTCAAACCACTGCGCATCACGCTGCGATACGCCGGGAGGAATGCGCTGCAGCGGCAACCGCACTTCTCCAAAGCCACAGGCAATGCGCCGCATACGTCCCCCAGTCCTCCGGTTTTGGCCAAAGGAATCATTTCACTGGCAATGGTGGCTACGTGCAATGGTTTCACTGTTCGCGGTGTTCAACTTGTTGGAATTGTGGTGTACCCAAAGTCACTCGACTCTCCGAGTCGCGTCGGTCTACCCCAATTTTCTTGGGGCGAGTCACAACACCGCGAGTCGTGCAACAGTGCCTCGACTCGGTGGCGGGTGCGAATTTGGGGGACTACTGATTGACCTCCAAGTTGTCAAGACAGCCTTGCCGCGCGCGTTCACATATGCTCTGCTTGGTGAACCGCTGGTGGTTAACAGCAATTTAACAGTGTTTTCATCCTGTGGGAGCCTGGTTCCGGTAGGAAACCGGAAATAGTACAGCCCCCACAAGCCTTCAGACGATTGATTGCTAACCTCAACCCAAGGAGTAGAATCGCTGATCTTGGTACAGATTGCCGCCACTGTTTATAATCAGTGGGAATACTGAATTGCCTTGTATCAACCGTCGCCTGGGCGAACGGTTGCATTTAGGCGTGGGAATTGACGTCGATTTCACTTGGTAAACTTTTTAAAAATTATCGTTAGGACTTCCGGCTATGGATATTTCAACCGTCCGCCCCAAAGTGGCTCAGTTGACATTCCAGCTCTTGGGCCGCTCGGCGCATCCCGAATTGTTTCACAGCTACAAGTCGCACCGCATCGAGCGTGAAAACTACAAGGCTCGGATCGACATCACGGCCGATGGTCACGTCATCAGCTGGACAGCGGGCAAGACCACCTTGACCGAGATCGCCTCTTCGATGCATCAACCAGTTCCACTAGAGCGACGCATTTTCGCACTGCCGCTCCGCGATTCGGGAAGTGATACGATCGAATATCACTCCGGTTTGATCTACAAATACGAATACCATTTGGAACGGGTCCAATCGGAAATGTTCTGGATGATCCAACAGCAACTCGGCGACACCAGCAAAAACCATGAACTCATTCAAGTCTTTGACTCTAGTGGACGTATCGCCATCGGTGGACTGAGCTTCATTCATGTTGATACGCGATTGAAGAGCTTGCATGTCCAGGCTATCCATACTTTCCCCGATGATCTAGCGCTGGTCAAAACCGAATCGACCTTTTCCCTAGTGGATTAATCGGTGTTTGTTTAAGCAGAAGTAAGTTATGACTAAAACCACGCTTGAACTACCACTAGCTGGAATGACCTGTGTGGGCTGTGCGCGGTCGATTGAAACGGCCTTGAGTCGCAAGGCTGGAATCATCGCGTCCACTGTCGATTTCCCAAGCAGTCAAGTCTCGGTAACTTTCGAAAACAGCCAAATTGAGCAAGCTGATGTGGTGCGGACCATTCGCGAGTCGGGGTTCGAAGTAGTCGAGGCAGACGTCGGGCAATCGCTCGAAGAGGCAGTATTTTCAGCCAACCAGTCGGAGACTTCGCGGCAGTGGTCGCGACTGCTGGTCGGTGGCGTGCTGACTGTGCCACTGTTTGTCTTGAGTATGGGACGAGACTTCGGAGTGTGGGGCCCGTGGGCGCACGCGCCTTGGGTAAATTGGTTGATGTTCGCTTTGGCGACTCCCGTGCAATTTTACGTGGGCTGGGAGTACTATCGCAACGCTTTCAATTCGTTAAAGAATGGTTCGGCCAACATGGATGTGCTGGTCGCCTTGGGAGCCACCACGGCCTACGTCTATAGCTGCGTAGTGATGTTGCCACAGGCGACCGCGTCGCGACAATGGGGCGACCACGTGTACTTCGAAACCTCGGCCACTATCATCACCTTGATCCTGTTGGGTAGGATTGTCGAAAGCCAAGCCAAAGGAAAGACCGGTGCAGCCATTCAAAAACTGCTGGGGCTGCAAGCCAAGACCGCTCGCGTCGAGCGTGGAGGCCAACAAATCGACTTGCCACTCGAGCAGGTCGTTGTAGGAGACACCGTGGTCGTGCGGCCGGGCGAGAAGATCCCCGTCGACGGCGTCGTTATCTCCGGTCAGTCAGCAGTTGACGAAAGCATGCTGACCGGCGAAAGCCTGCCAGTCGACAAATCGCCCGGCATGTCGGTCACAGGCGCCACCCTCAATCGCGAAGGGCTGCTGACCATCGAAGCTCGCAAGCTGGGCGGTCAATCGGCATTGGCGCAGATTATCAAACAGGTCAAACAGGCGCAGGCGTCAAAAGCTCCGATCCAACTGTTGGCCGATCGCATCTCCAATGTTTTTGTGCCGATTGTGTTGGCGATCGCCGTGCTAACTTTTGGTGTCTGGTATTTCGCCTTCGGCGACTTAACACAAGCCATTCTGCGGATGATCTCCGTGTTAATTATCTCATGCCCGTGCGCCATGGGATTGGCCACACCGCTGGCAGTGATGGTCGGAATGGGACGCGGTGCAGAGCAGGGGATCTTATTCAAATCGAGCGAAGCTCTGCAGCGAGTGGGGGACATAACCCAAATTGTGCTCGATAAGACCGGGACCATTACCGAAGGCAAATTGTCGGTCACCGATGTTATCGCAACGAACGAACACAATCGACGATCACTCTTGCAATTGGCCGCCTCCGTCGAAAGTGGCAGTGAACATCCCTTGGCGGAAGCCATCATGGCGGAAGCTAGAAAGGAATCACTGCCATGGACAAAGCCCGAAGAATTTCTAGCTGTCGTCGGCAAAGGTGTTGCGGGAAAAATCGATTCCCAGGTGGTACGCGTTGGCAAGGCAAATTGGTTGCGTGAGTTGGGCATTCAGTTGACGCAGCTCGAATCCGCAGCCTTGCGACTCGAACAACAGGCTCGCACGGTGATGTGGGTGGCTGTAGATGACAACATTGTTGGGTTGATCGCCGTGGCTGATTCAGTCAAAGCGACTTCGCAGGCGGCCATTGCTGGACTCCAGCGTGACGGCCTACAGGTAGCCATGATTACCGGCGATAATTTGCATACCGCCCGCGCCACGGCGGAACAGGTGGGTATTGAATCGGTTATGGCAGAAACGCTCCCGGGCGACAAAGCGACACGCATTCGGGAGTTGCAATCGCAAGGCCAGGTCGTGGCGATGGTCGGAGATGGCATCAACGACGCGCCAGCATTGGCCCAAGCTGACGTAGGTATCGCCCTGGGCACAGGGACAGATATCGCTATCGAGTCGTCCGATGTGACCCTATTGCGCGGCGACCTGGCGAGTGTCTCTCAAGCGGTACGACTATCTGCCGCCACTCTTCGCAACATCAAGCAAAATTTGTTCTGGGCCTTTGCCTACAACGTAGCACTCATTCCGATTGCGGCAGGAGTTTTGGCCGGGTTCAAATTTTTGCCTTTGATGCTTCGCGAATTGCATCCCATCATGGCCGCGTTTGCCATGATTGCCTCCGACATGGTCATTGTCGGTAACGCTCTACGATTGCGGCGCGTTGATTTAGAGTGAAGGTCCACTATTAAACCGTCGCCTGGCTTGGGTCTTCTGGCCAAGCATGCTTGGGGTAGCGACCGCGAAGTTCTTTACGGACGACAGGATACGTGTTGGCCCAGAAACTTGCCAGGTCGTCGGTGATTTGTTGTATGCGACCATTGGGTGCCAACAAATGCAATAGTAGAGGAATGCGGCCGTCAGCAAGTCGCGGTGTCTGTCGCCATCCGAAAAACTCTTGAATCCGCGCCGCAAGTACCGGCGGTTTTCCCACTTCGTAATCGAGCCAGGCGATGCGCCCCGCGGGCAATTTCAAGCTCTCCGGAGCCTGGGTATCAAGCTGCTTTCGACCGACTGATGTCAACGAACTCTCGAACAGACTCTTCCAGGGTAGCGATTTGAGTTCCTCCAATTTGCGCATGCCATAGCACCAGCCGGCAATTGACTCTGCCAGTGCGTCCACTTCCAGGGACGGGAGCTGAGCGCTAGGTAGCTCTCGCAATAGCCAACGCATACGCGCTAGCAGGCTTTGCAACGGCTTATCTTTGGGGGGTAACAGTCGATCGAACCGCTCGGCAGCCGCGCGTCCCAACATGCGGGCCGTCTCCTCGTCGGCGGGTGTCTCGACGGGTGTTTCATTGAGCACCAAATCCAGAAAATAGTCGCGACGCCGCGTGACTACCGACAAACTGCTGGGGTTGAAAAAACGTTCATCGTGGACCGTTCGCAAGTCTGATTGCAACCACACATCTGCAATGGCGGAGGCTTGTCGCACACGAGCCTCGGAGCCACCGGCGTCAACATCCAAACACAAGAAGAGCTCGGATCGCGCGACGCTCGAATAATCCTCAAGCTTGACACCGCGGCCGCCGACCATCAAACCACGCGCATCGGTGGGGCCGCGTCGCCGAGCCAAACGGTCCGGAAAAGCAACCAACAGCGCTTGCTGCAATTCATTCTCAAGCGGTTTTTCTCTACGAGCCCCAAGTTCTTCGGTCACAATCTCGCCAAGTTGTTCAGCCACTCGCAGCACATGGTGAGCGGCACCAACTTTGATTGCCCCCAGTCCATGCTCCCCCGTACTTCGTCCACCACGCTGAGCAAACTGCTGCAGGGCAATGACCTGCGCCGTGAGATCGCATTCCACGTTGACACCTCGACTAGCCGGCGTATCGCGGGATGGTGAACGAGTGTGGCGGTCAAAGACACCGCGCTCGCTCAAGCAGGCGGCGGCCAGTGCGGCAGCCGCGGGCACTCCCAACTCGTGACCAGCGATCAACAGCCTCGCGACGCGAGGTTGCACCGGCAGTTTATTCATGAGTCGCCCCAGCGGAGTAACTCTGCTGTCATCGACTGCGCCCAATAACGTCAACGTTTGAATCGCTTGTTCGATCGCTGTCGCGGTCGGCGAGCTGAGCCAGGGAAATGCGGCTAGATCGGCTTCGCCCCAACACAACAATTCGAGCGCGGCCCCGGTCAAGTCAACTCGCAGCACTTCAGGCTCGAGATGCTCGGCCCGGCTGCGACCGGTGATTTCATCCCATAAACGAAAGCAAACGCCAGGGGCTGTCCGCCCAGCCCGCCCAGCTCGCTGATCGGCCGAAGCCTTCGAGATTGGTTCGAGCACCAGCATATTCAAACCCACAGCCGGATCGATGCGCTGCACTCGCGCCCAACCACTGTCGATGACGACACGCACGCCATCGATCGTGATGGATGTCTCCGCCACGTTAGTAGCCAAGATCACTTTGCGTCTCTGGCTGGGAACGAGCACCGCGTCTTGGTCGCTGGGGGACATGTCGCCGTACAGCGGCAAAAGTTTCCAGTTCCCACTGGCCGCGTCGCGATCCAGCAACACTTCCAAGGACTTGATCTCTCCTACGCCGGGCAGAAAAACCAGAATGTCTCCCTCCAGTTCGCTAGCCGCTTGGCGAATCGCCTCTTCCGCTTGGCGCACGATGCGCGTTTTGGGATTGGCCGGAGCACGCCCGCGCGACACTGTCGATTGAAAGCGACTATAGACATGCCGCACCGGAAATGTTTCCGCCGCTACGCTGATAATCGGCGGTTGTTGCAAGTAGTGCGCAATACTCTCGCGCTCCAACGTGGCAGACATCAACACCAAACGCAGTTCGGGGCGCAATTCAGTTTGAATTCTACGCAACATCCCCAGCAGCAGATCAACTTCCAACGATCGTTCGTGAAATTCATCCAATACCACCGCTGCCACATCTTCCAACACTGCGTTGGTTTGCAGCCTTCGCAGTAAAATCCCCGGGGTCATCGCGATCAATTGAGTATCGCGACTGATACGAGAGTCGAATCGCACTTGATAGCCGACCAAGCTCCCCACGTTGACTTGCATCTCAGACGCAATCCGCGAAGCTGCCGCGCGCGCAGCAATGCGACGCGGTTGAATCAGCAAAACCTTACCGCTAGGAAACAGATGATTTCCGATTTCGTTTTGTGCCGCATTCCCCCTAGCAAGTGGCAGAATCGCCGGGGCGGCGCGCGTGGTCTTGCCCGTGCCAGGTGGTGCTTCGATGATCAAACAGTTGTGCTGCGCCAGTTCCGCGACGACTCGGTCGAGGTGTTGATCGATCGGGAGTGAACGCGGAGTGGTTGTCACAAGAATAATTGTCAGGTTTTGGTCTCGGGAGTGGGCCAGGCTTAGGCTGCCGCCACCCAGGCTGCCCAACATTAGACGGGAAATAGGTTATATTGTCGATGCTATCTGCTTGCGACAGCGCCAGCATCACGCGACACAGCGAGTCCTGCGATTAGTTCGTCCCACGGCTCTCCGGGTCGTGAATAACCTTCGTCGCACGACTCTCCGAGTCGTGAATTTGCGTAAGCTTGTCGCCGTGCCCACGAATTCGATTCGGTGAATCGAGCGACGATGGACAGTCAATTACATATTATCCCCTAACAAGTAGTTTTGTTGATGAGCCTGGATACCGTGGAAATCGATGGTGTGCGTCTGAAGCTGGCGTCACCGATGGACAATCGCGCTGAGTGGATTGGCCAGCGCGAAGTGCTAAAACAATTGTTGGCTTGTTGGCTGGTGGTCGATGAACAGGACCTGCCATTAACGCCGCGACTGGTGGGAGTGCCTGGTATTGGCAAAACGGCGTTGGCCATGGCAGCAGCAGCCATCCGCAAGCAAGAGCTCTATGTATTTCAATGCACCGCGGATACACGTCCCGAGGATCTACTGGTCACCCCAGTTTTAAGCCAGCAGGGAACGATCTCCTATCATGCTTCCCCCTTGGTCACAGCCATGCTCCGCGGGGCCGTCTGCGTCTTGGACGAGGGGAATCGCATGAACGAAAAGTCGTGGGCTAGTCTGGCGCCGTTGTTCGACCAGCGACGTTATGTGGAATCGATTGTGGCGGGAATTGTGATCCGAGCGCACAATGATTTTCGCGCGGCCGTTACCATGAATCAGGACGACTCAACCTATGAGATCCCAGACTATATCTTGAGTCGGCTGCAGCCCACGCTCCCCCTAGGGTTTCCCAATCGGCAAGACGAATTGGCCATCTTGCAGTATCACTTGCCGTTCGCCGAAGCGGACATGTTGGCCATGACGGTTGAATTTCTACAGCGCTCGCACGATTTGCAACTCGATTTTTCCGCCAGAGATGGATTGAATTTGTTGCGATATGCGCTCAAGCGATTGTCGCAAGACCCCGAACATCCGTTGAGCAAAGATGCCGCCTGGCACGAATCGCTGGAGCGCTGCTTAGGCGAGGATGCCGTCAATTTGGAAGCCTTGGCCGAGCGCAAGAGCCGCGACTTGGGTGGCAACATGCTGCCACTGGGCCTCGGGGATTTCTTTTTTGATCCCGACGATCCCCTGCATCCCGACTTCGACGGCGAAGATGACGACGATTGAAACGAACGACGCACATGGTCAGCGTATCAGCAATCGACGGCCCGAGCAATCTGAATATAGATGGACTCAAGGGGCCTACTCCTCAGGAAAGAGCGTAAGGACATCGCTCTGCTTGATGCGTTTGACCTGTGTACGGCCGATGACGTTGCCAGTCGCGGCGCCGGTGATCCGAATTAGCGGGCCAGCGTAAAATGGCGAGCCTGCCGACAGTGGCGTTAGCGATAGTGCCTCCGCAACGGTCACACTTCCGAGCTTGGCATAGGCGGTTGGGTAGAGTTCATGCTCGAGCGATTCTTGGTCGGTGACTCGGGCATACGTCAAGACGTCGCTCGTTGCCGCAGCATGATGTGCTATTGGCAACAGTGGCACGTATTGCAGTACGGCGTAAGTGCCCAGCATCGGTTGGCGTCGGTACTGCTTGGCCACGGCGGTTTCGTAGATCGCCCGCGTCGGTTTGGTCGAATTCAGGCTGAGTGTGTTTGAAAAGGGGTCAAACTGATTGGTGTGAAATACGCGTCCGGGGAGCAACGAGTACCGGAACCAGCTGAGCGTACCACCAGTCGCCTTCCAGAAGGGAGAAACACGCGGATTCTGCTGGATGCGCTCCCACTGCTCTGCCGGTTCATAACGCCGAACGTCAATCTGAATATCCTCTAATTCGTTGGCCTGCAGATACTGCTCCGCCAATTCGAGCGACTGCAACCGATCCGCTTCGATCTTCTGAGGCGTTGGTTCTTTTCTTCGAAACAATTTTCGAACTATCTTTCCGGGCCACTGCACGACGTTTTCCACCCGGTCAAGTCGCGGATGCTCCCCCCCCACGCTCACAGGGTTGGACAGCGGTGCTTGCTGGAACCCGCTATCGGATGCCACATTCGGTCCTAGTCCAAATTGATAGCTATCGCGTACGCAACCGCAGATCACAAATAGGCTGGCTAGCACCCAAATGAGTCGCTTGGACCAGCATTTTTGGCTGACAAGGTCGTTTTCTTCCACGAATGTTTCAATCGAAGCTGACATGAGCCATTCTGCGATGAATGGAAGAGAAAAATGGTAACGGTCCCGCTGACCGCCTAACCATGGTTTCGGCCGTTCCCTGGTCAGTCCTCAAATGGTAAAGGCCACTCGCGTAAGAATTGTATCGCCCTGACAACTGGGTGCTACTAAAGGAAGTAACGCCGAACAAGCCCGATTCGAAGGTTGGGCAAGTCGGAGATGAGAAAAAGAGGACCATGAGACATAAGGCAGATTGGGACGTTCAATCGTGGTAGAATTGGAAGTGTTGACTTGAGAACGCGACGCATCAAGGCAGCCAGGCCAGCCAATGACCAAACGATGACCAAAAATCAAAAATCAGAATTCGTCAATCATCTATCGTCAATCGAGCCGTCGAAGAAGGATTTCCGAGTGATGAGTGATGAGTGATGATTTGAGAATGCGACGCACCAAGGCTAGCCAGGCCAGCCAACAGACCAAACGATGACCAAAAATCAAAAATCAGAATTCGTCAATCAACTATCGTCAATCGAGCCGTAGAAGAAGGATTTCCGATTGATGATTGATGATTGATGATTGATGATTGATGATTGATGAGTGATGAGTGATGAGTGATGAGTGATGAGTGATGAACAAGGAACGTTGATTTTTGGTCGGAACTGGGGTGATCTCCTGTTCAAAACTCAGCACTCAGCACTCATCCCTCCTCACTTCTATCCACTCGTTGCGGCAAAGAACGCTTCTTCGAGCGATCGTGCTTGCGGGAAACGACTGTTCAGTTCCGCGATCGTGCCGTGGTATCGAACTTGACCCGCTTGCATCATCCAGACTTGGTCACAAATCTCTGCGATCACCGCCAACAGATGACTACTGACCACAACCGTTCCTCCGTCGCGAGCAAACTCGACCATCACTTGCAAGAGTTGACGAATGCCTGGCGGATCCAATCCCGTCAGCGGCTCGTCCAGCAGCAAGACTTGGGGACGCGTGGTTAGTGCTGCGATCACGGCAAGTTTCTGTCGCATCCCTCGTGACAACGACGAGACGGCCGCGTCGATTTTGGTTTCTAAATCGAATCGCCGCAGCCATTGGAGAGCTGATTCGCGATGATTTTCAACTCGGTAGACCCTGGCGATGAAATCGAGGTGTTTTCCAACGGTCAGATCATCAAACAAAGGTGGATCGTCAGGGACAAAGGCAACTCGGCGTTTTAGTTCGATCAGATTGGTGCTGACGTCACATCCAGCCACTCGCACCTCGCC
>JBGSNE010000219.1:0-5573 GCA_041739785.1 Pirellulaceae bacterium | reverse complement strand
GACTTGTTCCTCAGCTACGGCAGCAACCCTGCGTTATATCCGAAATGGCAAGACTATTTCCGCAAGCATCAGCCTCCAATGTTGATCGTCTGGGGCGAGCATGACCAGATCTTTCCGGCTGCCGGTGCCGAACCTTACAAGAGTGATATCAAAAACCTCGAGTTCCACCTGTTGGATGCCGGACACTTTGCTTTGGAATCCAATGGCTCGGAGATCGCCAGACTCATGCACGCTTTTCTGGACAAGTCGCTTCCCAAGTAAACGTCGAATGTTTTGCACTCGCTCGAATGAACTGAGCGAGTGCTTTTTCACCCCCTCAGTGAAACACCTTCAGGCAACGTTCATGTCAACGCCATCAAGCGATATCGCTTTCACACCGAGCGTCAAGGCAATCCAGACACAGAAAGGCTCTCGAACAAACTACGCGCGAATGGAATCGCATGGTGGATGGCAGACCAAGATTACGCCCGACTTGGCAGGCTATCTTGCGGGGCTGGATATGTTTTATCTCGGGACCGCCAACATTGACGGGCAACCCTATATCCAGTATCGAGGTGGCTCTCCTAGATTTCTCAAAGTCATCGACGAACAAACACTTGGATTCGCCGAATTCGATGGCAATCGCCAGTACATCACGCTCGGCAATTTGTCCGAGAATCCGAAAGCGTTTATTTTCTTGATGGACTATGCGAACCGGCAGCGAATCAAATTATGGGGCCGCGCTGAGGTAATCGAGGGCAACGACGAACTAAACGAGCGATTTCATGACCTCAATTATCCTGGCAGGGTCGAGCGATCCATTCTGTTCTACGTTGAAGCGTGGGATGTCAATTGTCCCCAACACATCCACCGTCGGCTTCCGGCTTCGGTAGTTGAACCAGTAATTGCGACGTTGCAGAAGCAAATCAGCGACCTGCAAAACGAAATCGGAAAATTGAATAGCGAGGGTTCGACAATTTGTGGCCCTCTTGCGGGAAGACCCTCACATTGACACGTTCGTCCAGGATGCAACCAGGAATACTCAGATGCACTGCTAGCGGGCTTGCAGTTGTCATTCGCTTAGCAATCTAGCTAGCGGAGACGAAGTTCCTTGCCGTTGCGATCGAATTGCGAGATGTAGCGATAGACCTTTACCAGTACTGCCTGCACAATCTCCTCGGCATCTTCGTGCCTGAGATTCCGCCCCTTGCAGAATTGGTAGATGGTGCGTCCCCAGATTTGCACCAGTTTATTCCAAGCCTTGTCGCTGCCACGGCGCAGCGCGGAAACCAGACTGTATGGCGTTTCATCGTCAGGTGACTGGTATTCCGCGAAACTACGCGTTTCGAATTCGGCCATTTGGAACGGTTGCTCGAAAACAATGGGCTGGATGAGTTGGCGGCAATGGTGCCTTCGACAAGTCGCTCAATTGTAATCTAAGTCGCCTATTCACAAGTGCTTAGAGGCTGCGCCCCATAGCCGAAAATCCCCGTGCCGTTGGGCAACAAGCCTTTTCCTCAATTTCACCGTAACGCGCGGGTGTTTGAGTCTTTGAACCAGGTCGGAGTGACGGATGTACTGCCGAGTGATATGAAGGTCTATTTTCTCAACCACGAGTTTTTGCGTGCCATTCCAATGGATCGGAATGCAGCTAAAAATCTGGTGGCCGCTCGAAAGAATTCCTACGGCTATATTGACCGCACGATCTATGTCAACATTGAACTGCGGATCGTTAAACTACAGCGACCTGGCGAGTTGAAAGCGGAAGCGCTCAATGTCACGTACTTCAGCGACAATCTCAGATCTCGTGCCCTTGGGCCAAAACTAGTTTGGACTCCGGCCAAAGCCGAAGGAGCAAAGCCCTATCTCCAGCGACTCACTGTCCGCTAACAAAGACGGGAATGTATTGATTAACGAATAGAGTAAATCCCCGGTGTCCCGCTCACGGCACACCGGGATTTTTCATGCGCAATTCACCGTCGTTGTCTGAGAGAGCATGCTCCGGATTATCCGGAGCTGCTTTCTGGGCACACGGCAGTTGGACGGCACTCAACGTGCATGCAATCAACCGTACAACAAAACGCTCAGAAAAAGCGTGCCTAGACGCACTGCTATCTACACAGTTGCTCGTATTCGCTCACCTTCACAGGACACTTGATCTTGACTGGATTGCACACTGGTTGGAAAGGATTATTGAATTTTGGATGGGCCAGATAAAAGGCGAATAGCTGTACTTGGAGCCAGTGGCGGTGTCGGGCGGCTGGTCGTTAACAAATCCATTGAGCGGGGCCTGACTGTTGCGTGCCAGACTCGGGACGCCGCCAAGCTAGACGACATCGCAGTCCGCGTCGACGTGTCGGCGTTTGATCCTAGGGATGAATCTGAACTGGGGAAGTTCATCAAGAACAGTGACGTAGTGGTATTTGCGTTGGGAGTTGATTCCCTTGGCCCCACCACACTCTTCTCAGACGTGACGGGAAAACTGGTCGACGCCATGGTGAAAGAGGGTGTCAAACGCCTCATAGCCATCACTGGTGTTGGCGCAGGGGAAACGCGAGGTCACGGAGGCTTGCTCTATGATTGGTTTATCTTTCCGCTATTCACTCGAAAGCGTTATGCAGACAAAGATCGGCAGGAAAAGTTGATTCTAGCCTCGGGACTCGACTGGACAATTGTTCGACCTGCGCCGTTCTCCGAGCGTCGCGCGCCAAGTCCGATAGAAATCCATAAGACGATCCTGCCGAGCACTGTGCTCAGACGCGTTACGCGAGACGAGGTGGCGAAATTTGTGGTGGACCAATTCGATTGCAACGACTACCTGCATGAGCGGCCATTTATAGGGCATCCGTAAATAGGCCAGGCTTGGTTGAGAATTTGTCCACGTTGAACTGAGGAACCCTATGAGAACAACAGACCCCGAAGTCCAAACCATTGAAATCTCGTCGTCGACAAAGAAGGTTGGATTTTGGTCTGCGGTTCTTTGCACGGTATTTAGCCTTACTTACGTTGTCGGGCAACTCGCCGAATGGCAAGGGCTGCTGGGATCGGAGGGCGGTCCAACGAGCGTCAGCACGCCACTGGGCCTGGTTGTGCTGCTGGTACCTTCACTTTTTTTGGGCTCGTCGTTTCTCGTATTGGTCGTGAGCGTTCACCAAATAGCACCTGCTAGCCACAAGGTTTGGAGCTTGGCCGCGGTGGCTTTTGCCACGATCTATGCAGCGTTGACTGGCACGGTCTACTTTGTCCAACTCACGTTTGTCGCGCCTCGCCTTGCCCGCGGTCAGCTTGAGGGCATAGAAATGTTTCTGTTTGTGCCCTTCGATTCGTTTCTCTATTCCGTGGATATTCTCGGCTATAGCTTCATGAGCGTAGCAACGCTGTTGGCCGGAAGAGTGTTTCAGGGCCGCGGACTTCGTCGAAACGTACGCTGGCTTCTGACCGCCAACGGCATGCTGTTGCCATTCATCGCGCTGCAGATTTACTTCCATCCGCTGATATGGTGCGCTTCGCTCTGGGCCGTCACCTTCCCTGGCGCCACTTGGGCTCTCGCCATCCTCTTTCGTCGCGAGACGACCGCATCCAGCGGAACTGCCGTCCCGGAGCCATAGTTGTGGCTGGCAAGCGAACAGCCGCTTTTCGCTGTAAACACTGGGACAGCAAGGAACTGGCAGGCAAGAAGCAGCGTGCTAGCCCCAAAAACTCCCGAATTTTGGATTTTTTTATAATTGACCGTGACCAAAGTTGTCACGGTCCTACCTGATAGTAATAGTGTTGGGACGCGGCAGACCGACAACAACACTTCGCCGCAGCAATCAGACTCAAGGAAGAATCAAAATGCTAGTTCTAAGTCGCAAAGTGGGTGAGAAGCTGGTTATCGACGGCAACATCACTGTGGAAGTTGTCCGAATCCAAGGCAACCGGATCACTCTCGGTCTCGTTGCCCCTGCGGACGTGAAGATTCTGCGTGGCGAGCTTAATCAGAAACACGCCAAGGCCGAAACGACGGAAATCGTCGTCGAAGATGGCTTGCTAGTAGCTTGCTAGGTTATGCCCAACACTGCCATTGTCCAAGTAGCGGCTGGACTTACCCACGGCCCCTTCGCAGCAAATCTCACAAATCGTGTGGCAGCGCGAGCACTGAAGTTTGGCGCGGATCTCAATGAGCGCTCCGCCACAAACAGGACAGGCCGGACGACAGGATTGCCAAGGAACTATTGTGTGTCATCAGAGCGCTTACCTGGCACATGTGCCAGGCTAAGGTAGCCGTAAGTCTACACAGTTTTCTATTGCAGACGTCACGACGCCGAAAACACCCTCGTCGGATGTTCAATGTTGACGACTCCGAATTTATCGCTCTGAATTGAACCCGTTAGCCAATCTGATTTGGGAGCGACTATAGCGAAAGCCTGCCCGGCGTAGTGAATTGCCGCTCCGCCTTGACGACCACGCTCTGGCGAGCGCAGCTAATTTTTAGGTTATGCAAATCGCACTATATTCGTATTGCGCGAATATGAGCAGCTTTGTGGAAGATTGTTCGCCGACGGGCAATCCTCTCAGGTTGAAGCTGCACGAAAACCAACATTCCTTGATTTCGACTTTTGGAACGCGCTTTGCGTAGCAATGTACGCAAACCACACTTTTTCAATCCAAGGGCGATAAACGGAATCTCATAATGAACGATCAGTCAAACCAACCAGCTTTTATTGGAAGCGAACTCGAGAAGCCATTGGCAACCACACTATTACTTTTGCGCTTTGGGGTGGCACTTGTGTTCTTCATGTGGACACTCGACAAGCTGATTCATCCGGAGCACGCCGCAGGCATCTTCGAACGATTTTATCGAATGCCCGGACTTGGCTCGGCCCTGATGGTCGGAATCGGTGCCGCTCAAATGATCTTGGTCGTAGCCTTTGCCACGGGTACTTTTCGCACAGTTTCGTACGGGCTGATAACGGCTCTTCATACAATTTCAACCGCTAGTTGCTACCAACAATACTTGAATCCGTGGGAGAAGCCGAACCTGTTGTTCTATGCAGCGTTCCCGATGCTCGCGGCTTGTATCGGACTCTGGCTGCTCCGCAAATGGGATGTTTGGACAGTCGATGGGTTACGCGGTCAGGCGAAATACTCCGTGAATTAACACGAAAGACAGTTCTGACTCAAACCGGCAATGCACGACCGACCTTGATCGTACGGCTTATCTCGGCCGTCCCACCAAAGCCGTCGAGCAGCACGCTCGTGCGGGAAACCATCCAACACAACCGGCTGGTAGGAGGTGGGGAAACTGCCTTCATCGAGTCCCTCTCGCAACCAATATCGTCCACCCAGTTTTATGAATCTTTTGTCAACAGGGAGAAACTATGAACCGCAATCGCATTAGCGTTCTAACGTCGACCGCAACTCTCCTCGTCAGCTTCGCAGCCGTCCATTCGATAGCTGACGCGCAACATCCTGAGGCGAAGACTGACCAAAAGCCTTCGTTTACTCAAGGTGAAGCATTGACGGATATCATCAAGCTCTACCAATGGTCGGGCAACAATCCACGCACCGCCAATGTCGGAACGATCAAGTCGGCAGATGGAACCGAATGGACG
>JBGSNE010000218.1:0-5770 GCA_041739785.1 Pirellulaceae bacterium | reverse complement strand
GCCAGATCGCTGGCTACCATTGACGCATTTGGTTGATCAAGAAGAATGGCAGCTGATGTCTGTACTACTGTATGAATGGTTGGGTGAGACGTGAAAGTGATACTTGCCGAAAAGCCATCCGTGGCCCGTGAGCTGGCTGCCTTCCTCAAGGCAACTTCGCGGCGTGACGGCTACTTTGAAGGCAACGGCTATCAAGTCACCTGGGCTCTGGGGCACCTCGTCGAGCTAAAGGAACCCGCCGACTATGACCCAGCGTTGAAGACTTGGTCGCTGGGTACACTGCCGTTCATCCCCGACGAATTCGAGTTGAAGCTGCGCGATGACCAGGGAACCAAGCAACAATTCGCGATCGTGAAGCGACTGTTTCGCGCGGCGGATGGTCTGATTTGTGCAACGGATGCGGGCCGTGAAGGCGAACTGATCTTTCGCTATATCCTCTCGCTCACAGGCTGCACTCGCAAACCAACCCAACGGCTTTGGCTCAGTTCTCTCACACCTCAGGCCATTCAATCTGCGTTCCGTTCGCTGCGGCCGTTGGCGGATTACGACAATCTGTATGCCGCCGCCAAATGCCGAAGCGAAGCCGACTGGATTGTCGGCCTGAATGCGACGCGTAACTATACGTTGCGCTATGGAACTGCTGGGATTCTTTGGAGTCTGGGGCGTGTGCAGACTCCAGTGTTAGCCATGATCGTGCGTCGCGATGACGAGATTCGGACGTTTAGGACGCAGCCATTTTGGGAGTTGATGACGAGCTACCGAAAAGTGTGCTTTCGCTACACCGGTGATCGCTTCGACAAGCAAGAGGATGCACAAGCCTTGCTCAACCGCGTCAGCAAACATCCGCTGGTTATCCAGAAGATTGGAAGAAAACCCGAGAAGTCGCTGCCACCGCAATTATTCGACCTAACGGAATTGCAACGCGATATGAATCGTCGCTTTGGAATATCGGCCGCCAACACACTGCAAAGTGCCCAAGCACTTTATGAAGCTAAACTGATTACGTATCCCCGCACCGACTCGTGCTACCTAACTACGGACATGCAGAAAGAGATCCCGGGGATTCTAAGGCAGTTGCAGTCGATCAAACCCAACGAAGTGTCCAAGCTTGACTTAAAGGCTCTCCCGTTCAATGGGCGAATCGTCAACAACCAGAAAGTAAAAGACCACCATGCAATTATCCCAACCGGTGCCGCCCCGGGAGCATTGCGTGACCAAGACCAGAAAGTCTACTCGGCGATCGTGGTGCAGTTTATCGCAGCTTTCTATCCGCCGTGTATGAAGGAAGTGACGACGGTCGACGCTATCGCCAAAGACGTGCCATTTCGTGCGCGTGGTGTGCGACTGGTTGAGCCCGGCTGGACCGAGTTGTTTCCTCGCAAATCTGCAGAGCCTGGAGCGGAGGACGAACAGAGCTTGCCGAATTTTGCACCGCATGAAAGTGGGCCCCACGAGCCCTTCATTAAGCCAGGGCAAACCACCCCACCCAAACACTTCAGCGAGAACACACTGCTGGGGGCGATGGACACAGCCGGGAAGCTGGTCGAAGAAGGCGAGCTGCGGGAAGCGCTTAGGGAGAAAGGACTAGGGACTCCGGCCACGCGCGCCGCGATCATTGAAACTTTGTTGACGCGAAAATACATCGAGCGCGAGAAGAAAAACCTCGTCGCAACTGATCTGGGCCGCTACCTCGTGGCGATTGTGCGGGACCACAACCTCAAATCCCCCGAGCTCACCGGAGAATGGGAGTCAAAACTCAATAGGATTGAAGCTGGCCAGGCATCACCCGAACGATTCATGCAGGAAATAGATGAATATACGCGTGGACTCATTCATTCCAGCGACAACAAGGCGATCGACGAAACAAAACTTGGGGAATGCCCAAAATGCGGACAGCCCGTCATTTCCGGCAAGCAGGCCTTTGGCTGTTCCGCGTGGCGCAAGGGATGTCGGTTTGTACTTCAGCCGACCTACCGCGACAGCCAATTAGACACAAGTCAAATTCGCGAGCTGCTGCAGCATGGCGTTCTTAGTGAGCCAATCAAGCTCGGCGATGGCCAGCAGTATTTCTTGAGTTTGTTGGAATCCGGCGAGTTAGTCGAGATCTCGGTACCTCAAGGTGACGAACAGAGCGATGGAAAATCCGCAGGCCGGCTGAAGAAAACGACGAGCACTCGAAGCTCGTCACAGGAGGTGCGTGCGGCGGATGGTTCCAGTCGACCAAAGACGGGGAAGCCCTCGACGGATCTTGGCCTTTGTCCACTTTGCGGGGCGCAGGTTATCGAGCAGCCAAAATCGTTCAGTTGCAGCCACTGGCGCGAAGGTTGCGGCTTGACGATCTGGAAGTCAGTTTCGGGCAAGCGGATTTCAGCCCGGACTGCGAAGGCACTTCTGCGTGACGGGAAAACTGCCGAGTTGAAGGGTTTCAAATCCAAATCAGGTCAGCCATTCAGTGCACGCCTGAAGCTGATCGATGGAAAAGTTAGCTTAAATTTCGACAATTGACGCTGGCCATCACGCCTCTGGTATCAACTTGTCGCCGATGGAGTCTACGCGACTTCCCGGTCGAATTTGAACGGCGGAGCCATCTGCAAGAAAGGCTGAAGTCGGTGGGCAGTTCAGGAACGGAGCGAAGTCCTGGCCATAGGTACCGGCCACATCGCAGTCCAGTTCGCTGCTGATTGCACGCCACACGTTCCAGCGCGGATGTTCGACACGGTACTCGAGTGTCGTGCCATTTCGCTGCTTGCAATATCCATAGTAATGCTCAGTGATGAACGTCTCTTCGCTATTGTCGTCGGGAACGCAGGGTACACCTTCGACAGAGACCGACACGTGTTGTTTGCGACCAGCCATTTCCCAAAAGTATGAGACCGCAGGGCGGGACGATGTGCCAATCTCGTCTATGTGGCGCATTGGCATGGTCAGGTAGTTCTCGTTGTATAGTATTCGGGCCATCCAGGTAATGGCGGGCTTCGGCACGATCTCCTTCACG
Organism: Pirellulaceae bacterium; assembly: GCA_041739785.1. GTDB lineage: Bacteria > Planctomycetota > Planctomycetia > Pirellulales > Pirellulaceae > Aureliella. The sequence continues at coordinate 2,775 of JBGSNE010000218.1, read as the reverse complement.
AATACGACGCCTCGACGAGGGCCATCGGCCATCTCGCGTCGTACATAAAACCGCAGGTTGACCTCTTCGAAACTCTGGTGAAAAGGCACCGGAATACCTAAGAGTTTCGCACTTCGAAACTGAAAGCCTACGATGCTCGCACAAGATTTTTCCTGAAAGCTATCGAGTACGGTGCCGGGCGGAACCAATGGGAGGAGAACTTTCGGATCCACCTCATAGTTGAGCATCACGAGGTGAACCCAACGAGCTTTCAAAACGGAATAGCGAGCGATCGATAGAGTCGGTTGGTTCATGGGTCAACTTGGTTTCTTTCCGTGTGCAGCCAGCAGTCGCTCGGGTTACTGGCCATGATCGAGCCGGAAATCCCAATGTACGCAATGATTGATACTATCGGCAGAGCAACGAAAAATAGCAGCATGACAGCTAGCGAGAGGTGCTCCATGGCTGGAGTCATTCGACCACCATTGCCGCTAAAAACGCGGCACATCGAGTGGAGCAGTTTCGGATCGATTCGGGTTGACTAAGGGTCTGAATTTTCAGTTCGACGCCTCACCCTGGTTTAAGGGTTTGAGCGTCAGGCGATGAACCGTCTTCCCGGGAAGCAGAGGCGAAGGTCGACCGTCTGTCCAGTCTTCGAAACCAGTTCGGTAAAACGGCGAGTAGGGGTTTCCCGAAGGACCTCCCGCTTGATGATATATTCCGTTCTCCTCGTGGCCAGGGGTAACGACTAAGCGCTGCGTCGCTCCATAATCTTTTGCTTGAACCAACGGCATGTTTTCGTCGCCTGGCAGCCGAGTTTTAGGCATGTTCAAAAAACTCGAAAGAAACGGCAGGCTAGCACTCATGGGATGATCGATGGTGACCGTATTCTGAGCCCCCCAGCCGGCGTCCGCTAGCGACGACTTGTTGGTAATGTATTTTTCGGTCGAAAGGACCATCTTGCTCAAGAACTCGTCCCATGACTGAAATTCCGGAGGTAGAAGATTCTCAGGCCGGGCCTCGAGGATATCCCAAGTTACATCTTCATATGCATAAGGCGTATTGGCCGTTACTCCGGTCTTGGCTGGAAAGGCGCCTTGCGCTACTCGCGATTGATCCTTGCCGAGACCAACCCGCGACGAAGCTACGCCAAACAAGTAGTCAATGACTTGAACCCGAAACTCTCGAACGATGCTGTAGCCGACCGAATCAACACTGGCGCGTCCACCCCAGTTTTCAACAAAATCACGCATCTTTGAAGAACTAAGCTCCGGCTGATTGTCGATTACGCGGATTAGAAGTTGTTGCCAACGAGCTAAGAATATCGCTTCATTGTCGAGCTGGATGGCGAGCATATCAGCTTCAGTAAAACGAGCTTTTTCGTTTAGACGATCGCGAATCTGCCTGGCCCTGGCACCGTGGAAGTAGCCACCATCTCCAAGTGTCTCCAACATTTCGCCGCCAACAACGCGACTGTTTGCGGTCCAGATCTTGCCGCTGCTTGGGTTCAAAATGCGAGGATACTCAGGAGGGCTGAGGTAGCCATCCCAAGCCGCGTGCGCTACGGACCAATCAACAGGAATCACGGGAGCAGTACCTGCTCGCCTTGGTAGCCGTCCTGCCACAGTCCAACCAATTGAGCCAGCAGAGTCCGCCACGACAAAGTTCATGGGTGGTATTCCGAGCTGATTGGCTAGCAGTAGTGACTGCTCCGCTGTATCCGCAGTTTCCAGCGCGAAGAGGTTGAAATTGACGGCCTCAAAATCATGGCCGATCCAGCGCGAAACAAAGCGACGTCCATCACGCTTTTCAACTACCGGCCCCCAAATCGACCACTCGTGTTCGATGCTTTTCGTCTTGGTGCCGCCAATCGGAACTTCCTCGGTAAAGCGTTCGAGCTTTTTCAGACCATCAGGAGTGCGATAGCTTTCAGTTTCCGTATCATCCATCTTAAGTTCAATGACATCCCCGACATCACAAAAGCTGGTTGTGAACCCCCAGGCGATGGAGCCGTTGGAGCCCTCCACTAGATTCGGAGTTCCCGGCAGGGTGACACCCACAGCGCGTCTCTTGGATCCAGACTCGTCGGTCCAGTTCATTGACAAGCGATACCAAATACTGGGCATGCCGAGCTTCAAATGCATATCCGAAGCCAACATCGCGTGTCCGGTTTCTGTAAATCGTCCGCTGACGGCCCAATTGTTGCTGGCCCCTTTGCCCGGTGGAGTCCATTCCGGCGTCGGCTGATGTGTGGTGCTCAAATCTGCCGTGCCAAGCTCATCACTTGCTGGACTTCGCAGAGACCACACTGCGCCCGAGGGCAACGGTGGTTGGGGAATGGTCGATTCATCCAACGCGGCATCCCAACTTGAGCCTGTTCGTACCATAAATCGAAAGACCTCCTCTGGTACGTTCTCATGTAAAGTGCCAAGTCCGCGTTCGCGGCCCACATCTTCATCTTGGACTTCACAAAACATGGTTAGCAAGACAAATACGCAATCTTCAGCCTGCCATGGTTCGGGTTTTGCATTCAAGACTAAATACTCAAAGGGCAAAGCCCTCATCTTCGCGATGCCCGCATTGACTCCAGCAGAGTACGAATTCAGTAGCCGCCTGTGTTCCTCGGTTGAGTTCGCAACTACATCCTTGGCGAGTTGCTGAAACCGATGTTTTCGATGATGGCGATCTGCCGGAAACGCAGCTTCGCCGAGCAGTTCGCAGAGCCTTCCCGAAGACACTCGTCGCATGGCATCCATTTGAAAGAGGCGATCTTGCGCGTGCGCAAAACCGACTCCG
>JBGSNE010000106.1:0-95754 GCA_041739785.1 Pirellulaceae bacterium | reverse complement strand
GCGCCCGCATTCGCGGGCGCTTGCTGGCGAACCGGATGTCCGTAGATTCCATTTTCCCTGGGGTTTGCACCCCAGGCTAGCAAATACCACCGCTTCGCGGTTGAAATAGCGCGGACATCACAAACCGGGTGATTACCTCTCCTTACGGCTCAACAGCCCACATCTGGACGTCCTTGGGCATCTGCAGTGGTGGTATTTGACACAACTACTCAGGACTTACGCTCGGCAAGCGTCACTCACATACGAACTTCACAAATTCGCCCCTAATATTTCAGGTATTGAGTTGTGCCCGATCGCGTTTGGCAAACTTTGCCAACGATATGAAGTCGGCAAACTGAGCCAACCTTTCCAAACCCGAGTTCCAGGGTCGACGGGCAAGTGGTGAATGCGCTAGCTTTGGTCTGCTAGGTCCATCGGCGTGGTTCGTTGCAGACAGTAGCTGTCGTTCGCCGATAAATTAGTACGTGGGAATCGAAGATTCCATCCCAGCACACTTTGCAAAGATCGATAGCACATGCATTCCGCTCACGCGACGAACCAGCCATTCCAAGCTCCTTCGGCCACAGTTGTCTCGGCTGGTAGCCAAGCAGACGCTACTGCTCCGATAACTGCGGCGGAATTGGAAACGCTTCGCACGCAACTTGAGCATGCGCGGCGCATGGCCGTTGTGGGGGAATTGACAAGTACCACGACTCACGAGTTCAACAATTTGTTAATGACCATTTTGAACTACGCCAAACTTGGTCAGCGTCATAAGGATGAAGCGTCGCGTGACAAGGCGTTTACACGTATTTTAGATGCAGCCAATCGAGCCGCGAAAATTACCACAAGCGTCCTTTCGTTGGCTCGGAACCGCAGCGGCCAGATGGAGCCGACCGACGTACGCACAATTGTCGAAGACACGCTACTGTTGTTGGAACGAGAGTTCCGCAAATACCGCGTGGGACTCGAAGTGCAATTGGATGACAATTTGTCACAGGTCAATGCTACTGGAAATGATTTGCAGCGGGTCATCATCAACCTGTTAGTCAATGCGCGGCAAGCGACACCTGAGGGGGGCAACGTGCGCGTGAGTTTGCAAACAGATCCGACGACCAAGGAAGTGATCTTATCCATTCGCGACAATGGTACCGGCATACCGCCCGAAGTCCTCCCACGGATTTTTGACCCGTTCTTTTCTACGAAAACTGGCCCGGACGCTTCTGGTAAGGGAGGAACTGGAGTAGGATTATCAACCTGCAAAGAAGTGATCGACGCGCACGGTGGTCGCATTCGAGTTGAAAGCTCGGTGGGCAAAGGTACCGCCTTCCTGATTCGCCTTCCTGCGTTGACGGCATAGCCCAAGGCGTGGCGAAGTTTATCTACCAGTTGGTAATCCGCTTGTCGCCTTTCAGGCGGGCTACCGTGAGAGTTTTGGCGGAATGGCCTTCAAGACAGCCCTAATACTTGCAGCCATCGCTCAGCTCATCGCGGCTGGCTTAGCCCTGCGGATAAATTTTCGATTTCGAATTTATTCCGCTTGGTTTCTTTTGTCAGCCGCGGCCTGCGTGGGGGCCATTCTTCGATTGACGACCTTATCTGAGGTCTGGAACGAAACCCCTACCCTGAGCAGTGATCGCGTCCTGTGGTTGTCTGCTATCGTATCGCTATTGGCATCGATCTTATTGCTGGGCGGTATGAGTCTCATTGAGCCGTTTTTCGTCCGTATCTCTGAAGCGGAAAAGGCACTACGACAGGAGCATCGGCAACTAACGACCATTGTCCGCGAGACAGAGGAGGAGTTGAAGTTGGCGCAGCGGATTCAACGGCGACTGTTGCCCTCCGAGGCGATTGAACTGCCGCATATTGATCTGCATGGGCAATCGCATGCCGCCGAGTGGACGAGTGGCGACTACTTCGACTTTCTGCCGTTGAGAGATGGAAAAACGGCAGTGGTCATCGCTGATGTGTGTGGTCATGGACTTGGCCCAGCCCTGTTGATGTCTTCGACTCGCGCCAGCTTGCGTGGGTTGTCCCCAACGCTTGGTGATGTGGGCGAATTGTTGACGCATGGCAATCGCGCCATTCTGGATTGCGTTTCTTCCAGCGAATTTGTGACAGCCTTTGCTGCTTGCTACGATGCGTCCACACAAACGTTGGAATTTGCAGGAGCAGGTCATGTAGCTCACCTGCTGAAAAAGGACGGCAGCAGTCAACTTTTAGAAGCCCAATGTCCGCCGCTGGGAATCCTACCCGACCTGACCATTGCTGCCTGCCAGTTGGCCGACGTTGAGCCGGGCGATATCTTGATTCTAGTGACCGATGGTATCCTCGAAGCTCGCAACGAGCGTGAAGAAATGTTTGGTGAAGCGCGATTGCTATCGACAGTCAACACGTTCCGCCAACAATCCGCGGTCAACATCACGACCGAATTGATTAAAGCCGCCGAAGTATTTGCTGGGCGTCAAGTGCAGCAGGACGATATCACTGTGGTAATCGTTAAATTTGTTTAGTCGTCTTGGCTGATCGCCCACCGAAGCCGTCGCCAAGGACCCACCGGTGCGTCTGACCAAGGCGTTAGCAGACAGTTGCTTCGTCGTTAAACCCGGATTATTCATTAGCCGAGGGGCGTGAGCCCAAGGGCACTCACTTGGTAAACCGGCCAAATTGTGAACCTCAGGCGCTAGCCGTGGGCTCCAACTTAGTTAAGGCCCACGGCTAGCGCCTGAGGTTCACAAGGTCATGAATAATCCGGGTTAAACACTTACTGCGCAAATCAATTCCCCGCAATCCAGAAGTGTTTGAAAACGTAGGCTCGATGTGAATCGGGCAAAAAGCACGCCCCGACTTCCCCAACGCTTGTGCTTTTTACAAGAACCACCGACACTGGGAGTAGTTATTACTCGTCGATTACGTTGGGAGCCTTCGATCATGACCGTTTGGGTCTGTCTACTCGCGTTGTTTGCTGTTGTGGGGGAAGCTGCTGAGCGGACGATCATCTATTTCAGTTCGGCCGCTTGTCCCGCATGTCGGCAAATACAGCCGGCCATGGAGCAGCTTCAAGCCGAAGGGCGGTCCATCCGCTTTATCGATGCTGAGCAAGATCGCTTTGCGGCGGAACGATTTGGCATTCAGCAACTGCCAACACTGATCGTGCTTGAAAGTGGTCGCGAGGTCGATCGCATTGTGGGTAGTCGACCCGATGCGGAGCTACGCCAGCGATTGGTCGGACGTGATCGGCCCTCCAGCCCCTCCAAGCCGCGTCCCAGTTCCCGAGAACGTGCTGCTGCTCCCAACCCCAATTCACTCATCGGCCCCAACCACCCACTAAGCAGATCTCGAGCGTCGGCTGGATACGATCAACGCAATCGTATCGATGAATCAGCGGGAGATGTCCAACGTTCGCGCATTGGTATCAACCATCCGTTCTATTCGCTCTACCAGCATCCACACCCCCAACCTGCTCCCGACCGCGTCGAAGCTGGAGGCCTGCTAAACCGGCCGAGCCTTTCCCCACATCTGCCGTCGGTTAGCACACATCCGCTACTCAAGGGTGCCAACCCACTGCCTGCGTCCCCTGAGAGCATGGCCGCCACTGTCCGCATTCAAGTCGACTATGGGGACAACAAATCGGTTGGGACAGGGACGATCATTCACACTTTCGCCGACGAAGCGCTGGTGCTCACTTGCGGTCATTTGTTCCGCGAGCAAGATGATCGGGCGCCTGTCACCGTTGAACTGTTTCAGCAAGGGAAAATCTTCAAGTTACCAGCCAGTGTCGTTGATGTGCGTCACGCGGGGCTCGATTTGGCGCTGATCAGATTTCGTGCCGAGACACCGCTGAACAAGGTCCCCATCCTGTCCAAGGGGCAAACACTTCACGAACGCGATCCCGTGTACAGCATCGGGTGCGACCTTGGCGCCGATCCGTCGCGTCGAGACACGGTCATCACCAGACTCAATCGCTATCTTGGGACTTCCAATGTCGAGATCGCGGGGGCTCCCATTCAAGGGCGCAGCGGAGGTGGATTATTTGACGCTCGTGGACGACTTGTGGGAGTTTGCTACGCGGCCGACGACGATCTCGACGAAGGCCTGTTCGTCGGCCCCGAAGCCATCTACGAACAACTCAAGAAGTTTCGACTCAGTCGACTCTATGAACCGGCCCAACCTTCAATTTCCCAGGAACGGAATTCGTTTAACGCCGAGCCGAAGCAGGCTATTAATCCAAGTTCTATTGGCCAATCGCGAAAGTCACGGCACAAAACTGAGGATCCCGAAGAATAAGTCACAGCCTGCGCAGGCGACGGCAGCGCCCGAGCCTGGAGGTAAGTTGAACGGTAACTCAACCCGCAGCCGTCAGGCGAGGATCACTTGGTATCATCTAAACGCAGTGCACTAGTGTGGATACAGCTCGCGGAGCTGCTGGCATTGGGCGTCGGTGAGGAATCGAGTGGGGAGGTCGCGGAGCAATAAGTACAACCTAGCAGTTTCCTCCAACTCCTCAATAGAATTTACCGCTGCGTCGAGACTCTTTCCAGCTACCACTGGTCCGTGATTGGCGAGCAGCAAGCTATGGGAGGTGGCAGCCAAACGCTCCACGGCTGCGGCCAAAGTTTGGTCTCCAGGCGGATAGTATTCGACCAACGGCAATTGACCGACGCGCATGACGTAATAAGCGGTAATCGCGGGAAGCGCGTTCTGCGGATCAATGTCTGCCAAACAAGAGACAGCCACAGACCAAGTCGAATGCAGATGCACCACGGAGGCTTCCTGTGGACGCATGCGATACATGCTCAAGTGCAAGAAGGCTTCCTTCGACGGCTTATCACCGGCCAAATGATTTCCATCCCAATCGACTTTCGAAATTGCATCTGCGTCGAGCCTACCCAGTGACGAATTGGTGGGCGTAATCAGTATTCCGTCAGGGAGCTTGACGCTGATATTCCCTGAACTCCCGCTGGTATAACGTCGCTCAAAAAGGGATTTCCCCTGCTGCACTATTTGCTCTCGCAGATCTCGCTCGCTCATCGACTACCTGGCCTTGTGGTGCGTTTCTTGGGAATAACCCACGCGTCGGGTTATGATTATTCTGGCTATAACGAACAATTGACCTGGAGCATTCCATTCCACCAGATCGCACGCGCTGGGTGCGGGTGATGCGAGAATCCAACGGACAGACTATTATTATAGATAGTCGAAGGTTGCCCCAAAAGTGCCACGAATGCAACCCACTTCGGTGCGCCACCACTGCGGTGTGAGCCTCGTCGTGGGCCGTAACACGAATTACCGTCGGACTGAATTGCCCGACCCAAGAGACATAGATTGCGAGTTTATCCATGCAATGGGATCCAACACGTTGGTTAGTGTCACTAGCTGGCTTCGTTTACGATTGGATTATTACTCGTGAATGGTCACGCGCCTTGCTGTGTTGGTTGCCCTTGTTTCTCTTAGGGGGCATCGCCTTGGCAACAGCCTCAGGGAATTGGCGTGACCGCAATCATTTGGCGCAATGGTATTTGGACTTAGGGAACGAGGAGATCGCGGAGTGGGAGCAAGCTTGGGCTCCGCAGGCTGTATCAGCGCAGACGATCGGTCAGGTCGAGGCGAACGGAGCAAGCACCGCACAGGAAACTAGCCTACCCAGCGATGGTAGCTCCGAAACGCAGTCGGACTCTGCCAATGGTCGATCCGAAGAAAACTCGGCCACTGAAAAAGAGGATCCAGACAAGACCACTCCCGTTTCGCGGTTTGCGGAAACATTGTTTCGCCGTGTACAACTTCTGATGCCCAGCGAACGGAGTCAGTTTGTCATCGCCGCCACCCTTGCGCAGCGCGGGGCCGTCGATCAGGCGCAGACGATGCTGGCGAAGGTTGCGCCCGACAATGCTCAGGGTTACGCTCCGGCGCATACTTTGGTGGCGCGGTTGCTACTGGTGGAAATGACCAAAACCTCGCAGGCGGCGTTTGAAGAGCTGAAACGACGGCTCAAGCACCACATCTGGGAAGCCCGCCGATGGAATCGCTGTCCCCAGGCGGTGCTACAAGCCGGCAGTGATCTATTCTGGCTTGACGGCGAGCGCGACAAGTCGCTGGCACTACTGTCCAATTCGGCCGAGCGCCATCCGGATGACAATTTTCCGCTAGCGCAACGCGCACAAATGTGTGGGGACCAACGCCAATTCGAACATGCGTGGCCCAAGGCGGAACAGTATTTGAAATCGGTGTTGGCCGGCGATTCAAAGGACGTTAACACGCGTTTAAGATTAGCTCAAACCTACGCTATGGCAGGAAATTTTGACCGCTGTGAGGAAGTGCTCCGCGAAGTTCCCCTTGCCGAGCGGACACCCGAGATAACTCGCGCTCTGTCGCAAGTCTATTTAATGCGATACGGCCAAAGTCAGTCCCTGGCTAAAGATAAGCTCACTGTCAATCTGCAGTTTCTCGAAATGGCCATGCGAGAGGATCCAACCAATCCGTATGTGGCCGAAGAAGTGGCCAAGTTGGCCAGGATGCAGGGCCCAACTCCCAGCGAAGAAATGATCGAACACCTCAAATCGAAACTTGCTGAAGGAACTGCTACCGCAGTTACCCATGCGTGCCTAGCCGAAATGCGCTTGATCCGCAAAGAACTTGAATTGGCCATCCCCCACTTGGAGCAAATCATCGGCCGCTTACCCAATTCGGCCGAATATCTCAACAACTTGGCCTATTGCCTGGCGGAACTTCATCCAGAACGGTTTGAAGAAGCGCTTGGTTACGCGACACTCGCAGTGACCGAATCCAAGCAACAACCTAAGGCCGACTACTACGATACGCTCAGTCACGTGCTATCCAGACTTGATCGCCACAAAGAAGCGATCACGGCCATCGAGACGGCAATTGAACTCGATCGTCGTCGCTCCGACTTTCACGAGCGGGCCGCAGCGGAATATCGAGCTGTCGGGGACGAATCAATGGCTCAAATTCATCTGGGCGTAATTGAACGACTGAAGATCGAAGAAGCGGAACGGATCGAGGCAGAACGTTTGGCTGCTGAGCGGCGCGCAGCCGAAGAAAAGCTTGAAGCCGAGCGTCAAGCCGCCGAACGCGCAAAAGTGGAGCAGTTGGAAGCAATTCGCTACGCTTCCGAACAAGCGCTCGCAGTGATGACCGAGGAAGTGGCTCGCGAAAGAAAGGAAAAGCAAAAGGAAAAAGAGATTCGCGAGAAGGAAAATAGAGAGAAGGGAGACGGCGCGGAGTCTGACAAGGCTGTGGAAGCGGATTCCGCTACGCCGTAACCTCGTGAACTGAGTGCCCCGCTGAACAGAGTCTCGCTGGCCAAGTCCAAACCACGCTGGCGCCTGACTTTCGAAGTTGATGCACACTGGGTAAAATCCAAGTTTTTGCCATGGCAACCCCATTCCTTCGATTACCTGGGAATCAATGAACGCCCCCGCTCCCGTCGAATCCGTTTCCCAGAGTAGGCCCATACTCAATATTTCAGCCTACAAATTTGTTCGCCTCGAAAGCGTCGCTGAGCGTCGTGAAGAATTGTTGCAAGTCTGCCGGAGATTGAAGCTGCGCGGAACGATCCTGCTCAGTTCGGAAGGGATTAATCTGTTCTTAGCCGGAGTGCCTGCGTCGGTTGCAGAGTTTTTGAATTACCTAAGATCCGATCCGGCACTGGCTGATCTGGAAACCAAAGACAGCTTCTCCGCTACGCAACCCTTTCGTCGCATGCTGGTGCGACTTAAGAAAGAGATCATCGCCTTTGGAGTCGATGGTGTCGCACCGGAAAGGCAGACCAGCCCCAAGATCTCCCCGAGCGAATTGCAGCAGTGGCTCGATGAAGGCAGACCAGTGCGGTTGCTCGACACACGCAATATCTATGAATACGATTTGGGAACATTTGACGGCGCGGAGCAGTTGCACATCGAGCACTTCCGCGAATTCCCGCAGGCCATCGCGCAACTACCGGAAGAAGCCAAACAACAACCGTTAGTCATGTTTTGCACGGGTGGTATCCGCTGTGAGAAAGCGGGGCCTATGATGGAACAAGCCGGTTTTGAACAAGTCTATCAGCTTGACGGTGGCATTCTAAAATATTTCGAAGAGTGTGGCGGAAAGCATTACCACGGTTCGTGCTTCGTCTTCGATGGTCGCGTCGCGCTGGATCCAGAGCTGAAGCCGACCGGAGATGTACTTTGCTTCGCATGCCAAGCCGTGTTGTCGCCTGAGGAGGTCGCCTCGGAGCAGTACATTGTCGGCCAGTCATGTCCGCACTGCTATCAAGAACAACTGCTACGGTTGCGAGAAGAGATACAGCAGCGGGAAGCAGCCATTTCGGCGCTGGCCGCCACACAGCCGGGTTGCTCCCCCTACGAACACATCCGCAAAATCTTTGTGCCACGCCGGTTTGCGGGACTAGCTCTCATCGATTTCCTCGACGCTTGGCATCCACCTACCTCGCGGGAACAGTGGCAAGCCTGGATCGACGCCGGTCAGATCGATTCCCGAGGTCGAGCTGTGACGGCGGATTGGATCGTCAAGGAAGGTGAGTCGTTCGAACAGCGAATCCCTGGAACGATTGAGCCCCCAATCAACCCCGCGATTCGCCTCTTGCACGAAGACGATTGGATCGTGGTCGTCAACAAGCCCGCGCCGCTGCCGGTACATCCCAGTGGGCGCTTCAATCGCAATTCGCTTTCGAGCCTGATGGCTGAGTTCTATCCGAAGCAAAAACTGCGCGTTGCCCACCGCTTGGACTCGGAGACCAGCGGCGTGGTTGTGCTCTGCCGAACCTACCACGCAGCCAGATTGGTGCAACCGCAATTTGGTCAGGGCACGATCGACAAAACCTACTGGGCCCGTGTTCATGGACATCCCGAGTGGGAATCCATCGTGTGCGAGGCCACGATCAGTGCCACGCCCGAATCGCGTGGAACGCGAATGGTCGACGTGCAGGGAGGGTTGCAGGCGCGGACGGCATTAAAAGTCCTGCGACGTGATCCCAACGGAACGGCAATCGTGGAAGCTACTCCGCTGACCGGACGAACGCACCAAATTCGCTTGCACTTGCAACATCTAGGACATGCCATCGTGGGCGATCCGCTGTATGGTGCGTCAGCTTTGGAGGCGGGATCGGACGACCAAATAGAATGCGGGGACATTACGTTTGGTGATAGACGGGAACCTGTCCCAGCTGCAGCGATGTGTTTGCATGCCGCCAAGATCACTTTCATACACCCCGCTGACAACGTACGGCGAAGCTTCGAAGCCCCCGCGCCAGATTGGTTTTCCTAAGAGCTCCCTGAGCCGCCGGTGCCAGCCAAATGGCACTCTCCTTGTGAGAACCGCAGACCCAACCTCTGCAAAGCCCACGGCTAGCGCCTGAGGTTCACAATTTGATGGCCAAGGGGCTAGCCGCCAGTTGCTTTATATTCGGTTTGCTCGTCTATTGTTTAGCCCGCAGCCGTAGGCCAGGTCTATTGTGCTGGTCTTCGCCTGCGGCTGCGGGTTAAACGACTACGGCGGAATTCGCGAACGAGTTTCGCCAGTGAGTTATTGACGCTTGCCGCCGATGCTAAAATGCCAGAGCAATTCGACTCCGCGTCCCCGTCGGAAAATTTTTGCTGAATTGCTAAACCCGAACGTTACTCACATTTAAACACCTTCCTTTGAGTAGAACTTAAACTCCATGCCTGTATCCACTCCTGAGAATACAACCGTAGACCACGCGAGAATTGAAAACGCCGTACGGGAAATACTAGCTGCCGTGGGCGAAGACCCCAATCGTGAGGGATTGTTGGAAACCCCCGCCCGTGTCGCCCGTATGTATGCCGAAATGTTCTCGGGATTGCATCGAGATCCGCGGGCTCACCTACAGAAGGTGTTCACCGAGAAATACGATGAAGTTGTGCTCATCAAAGATATTACGTTTTGCAGCATGTGCGAACATCACCTGCTGCCGTTCAGTGGCAAGGCGCATGTGGGCTATCTCCCCGACGGCAAGGTGGTCGGTCTGAGCAAGTTAGCCCGCGTGGTCGAGGAGGTTGCTCGACGCCCGCAAGTTCAAGAAAGAATGACGGAGCATATTGCAGAGCTGGTGGAATCGGAACTGGGCGCTCGTGGCGTTGCCGTAGTCCTCGAAGCGTCGCATTCGTGCATGACGATCCGCGGTATTCGCAAGCCGGGAAGTATGTGCTTGACGTCTGCCATGCGAGGTGTTTTCCGCGATAACCTTTCCTCACGCGCTGAGATCCTCGGGTTGATCGTCGGTAGAAATACCTAAGTTCAATCGTAGCCAAAATACCAGCTCGACGCGCCGGTTTTTAACTTGCGCGTTCCACTCCATTTTTGCATCTTGCCGCGACAATACCAGCTCGAAGCGCTAGCAAGTGGGTCGTGAACTTTTGCACGACGAGATCGACCGTTAATTCAAAAAGCCGTGGACCCTCTCGCTGGCGCGTCGAGCTGATAATCAAAGTGTGGAACTTCAAAATGCGCCAACTAGTGGGTATCGGAACCATCGCTGTGATCATCTAGCGAATCGCATACACGGCGTCATAGGTGCGAATAACTAAGTTGCCGTTGGCCACAATGGGCGAGGCGGTGATTGGCTCACCTCCCATATCGTTCGTGGCCACAATTTCAAACTCGCGCCCTGCCTTGACTACCGTGCACATGCCGTCTTTGCCACAAAAGTATAGGTGCCCATCCGCGTACAGTGGACTAACGCGATGCTGGACGGTGTGCGTCCGTTCAAAATAAATTTGCTTGCCTGTCTCCAGTTCAACGCACTGCAGTTTGCCATCTTTATGCAGCGAATAGACTAAGTCATCAACGATCAATGGAATGGACACATCGGGAGTTTCGGGCAAGTGCCACAACCGCACTGACTTTTTGTCGGTAACGTTGCCGCGCAGGTTCTCATCGACGCGCAGGGCTACCATCGGTCCTGATTTGGCTGTGGGAATGACGATATAACCTGGGATGACTGCTGGCGAAGCCACAAAGCGAAAGGTCTCGTCCTTCTTTGAATTGATGTCACTGGGACCATTCATTCCGGCAAACCGCCATAGCTCTTCACCGCTCTCGAGCGCGTGCCCAGTAGTGCAATCTGCTCCATGGACGACTAAGAACTGTTGCTTACCATCGTCATACATGAAGGGCGAAGCGTACGAGTGTTTGCATTCAAAGAAGGCGTCGGTAATGCGATTGTGAACCCACACCGTCTCCCCAGTTAATTTATCTAGTTTTATGACTTGTCCGGTACGTGTATCGTCATTCTTTTTCATCGCTCCGTGGATCAATTGTAGGTAGAGATGATCGCCATAGAGGACCGGCGTGGACGCCATGCCAAACTGAATATCGATCGTGCCGAAGCGCTCGCCAACATCGAACTTCCATATTTCCTGGCCCTCAAAATCGTAGCACGCCAATACTCCAGTCGAGAAGAAGACCCACACATATTGGCCATCGGTTGAAGGTGAGGGGGACGCCGAGTTCCCTTCGCCGGCCCGCGCGTCGCGATTGCCACCTGCTACCTTCTTGTTCCAAAGTTGCTCGCCGCTTTGGGCGTTCAAGCATATCAACACTAGGTCATCGCCGTCGGCTGAGGTAACGAACATGCGATCGCCCCACACGGCCGGCGTAGCCCCTCCCTGTCCAGGCATCGGAGCTCGCCAAACAACGTGTTCGTCGGTCGTCCACTGCGTGGGAATCCCCTTTTCCGTCGAAATTCCGCTCCCGTGCGGCCCACGCCATTGAGGCCAATTGTCGGCTCGAGAAGTAAGCGTGCAAGAGAAAACGACTAGTAAAGTCAGTGGCTGGACGAATCTGCGCATAGTCATGAACCGCTCAAACAGAATTTGGTAGGTGAGTGAGGATGTGTAGCTATTGTAATGAGAATTGGATCGAATTGTTGGCTAATGCGAATTTGAGGAAATGTGGGTATAACTAGGGCTACTTCCAAATTAGATTTGGGGGGGGCCGGGAAAAGGTGTCCGACACCAAAATCCCGAACGGCCCGGCGGGTGCTTCGCACTTTTGGTGTCGGACACCTTTTCCCGACGCGCGTGACACCCCAATTCTTAAGCTGGACAGAGCACTAGAACGGAGCTCAAAATACATCGCCTGGAACTGAAAATCCCGCTAGGAAGAAAAAATGCTCCAGCAATTGATAAAGACTCCTGTAGGCAATCTGCAAGCGGTGTGGACCGCCGGAGGGAAACTGCACTCGTGCGGCTTCAGCTTGGAAAACGCTGGAGGCGATCAACGACCTTTCGCCGAGTCAGCTTCCCCGTTGATTCAACAGCGACAACAAGTGCTCGAAGATCGGATCGAGGACTACTTCGCCCATGCACTGTTTCAATGGGATTTGGAACTGCTCGATTGGACGGCGATCACCGCTTTCAATCAACGAGTATTGCGTGCCTGCTATGACATTCCCTTGGGCGAAACACAGACCTACGGCCAGCTGGCCTCCCGAGCCGGTAGCCCGCGCGGAGCGCGAGCCGTTGGGAGCGCAATGGCCCGCAATCGCTGGCCACTGTTAATTCCATGTCATCGAGTGGTGGGATCGAGTGGGCAATTGACCGGCTACTCTGGTACCGGGGGATTGGAAACCAAGCGCTGGTTGCTCGAGCTCGAATCGCGGCAGCTGACGCAGTGTTTGTAGCGGAAGTCGCCAAGACTTTCGACAATTGCTCGTGGGAGTGAGGGAGTCACGACTCGGAGAGTCGTGCGACGTTTTTCGTAGCGGAAGTCGCCAAGACTTTCGGTGGCCGTGGCATACAAGATAATGCTGGAAGCTCACACAACATCCCGCGGCCGTATACGCCACAAAAGTGAAATATCTGATGAACTTAAAATCGGCCAGCGTCGCATTTCCATCCCACCACTCATTGCCGCCGTTTGCATTGGCACTCTTGGCCTTGGCAATCCACGGGAATGCGCTACGGGGTACCGACTACTTTTTGACCATTGGCGGCGGATATGAACCGAGCGCCAATCAAGCCTCTTTGGAAGCCAACGTCCTGTTCTTCCAGGAAGTGTTGAAGGAAAAACACACTGGCGGACGCACCCAAGCCACTTTCTTCGCCGACGGTAATGATCCCCAAGCCGATCTGCAAGTGCTGAGTAAATCGATTGCCGCGCAAACGGACGCAAGCGAGAATGATGGTGAAGCCGGCAGTGAGCCGGTAACGCAACTGCTAGAGCGTCTATATTCGTTTCGAGGGAATCAATCTGTAGAATACCGCAATCATCAAATCTCCAATGTGTCCGGAGCGAATTCGCCGTCCAGCATTCAGGCCAGCCTGCAGCACATGTGCAATTCGATGGCTGCCGGTGATCGTTTGTTTGTCTACGTAACCGCTCATGGCAGCGAGGCCAAAGGACGCAATAAATACAACACCAGCATTAGTTGTTGGGATGAACAAGCGATCGCTGCCCGCGAGTTTGAGAGCTGGCTTGACAATGTCCCCGAGTCCGTGCCTGTAGTGATGATTATGGCTCAGTGTTATTGCGGCGGTTTTGCCCATACGATTTTCGACAATGGCGATCGCGGTAAAGGACTGGCGAAACAGCTGCGAGTTGGCTTTTTTGCGCAACAACACGATCTGCCCGCCGCCGGTTGTCGTCCCGATATCGAAAACGATGAAGAATACAGTAGCTTTTTCTGGGGCGCCTTTGTCGGTCGTAGCCGTACCGGCAAAAAAATGGACAGCGCCGATTTCAATACGGATGGAAAGATTTCTTTTGCTGAAGCACATGCCCATGCGATGCTCACCAGCCAAACCATTGACATCCCGCTGCGCTCCAGCGAAGCACTTTTGAGAACGTACAGTGAGATTGGGGGCTACGACCACCGTCGCGGCGATGACACTGATTTGCCGTGGACGCAAGATGCCAATGACACGAGAGACAAAGTCGAATTGGTGTCCATGTTCGGTTCAGTTCGTGAAATTGCCAAAGGTTCTGCTTTGGAATTGCAGCATACCGTCGCAGGTTTGCTCAAGCAGTTGGAGATCAGTCCCGATGACGATGTCGCAACGGTATTTGTGCGTTTCGAAGAGCTGCGCGACAACAGTCGCGACTTACGCCGCGATTCGTCTCGAAATCGCCGTCGTGGCTCCGGCAGACGAGAGCTGCGATCGGAAATAGCCGACAAGTGGCCCGAATTGGGTGAGCGCGATTGGCGTTCCGCAGAAGTATTGCGCGGAGCGAATCAAGCCGATTTGTTCGCTGAAATTCGGCAGCTTTCCAATTACCCGCGCTATCATGAAAATCAATTGGCGCGAGAAAAGACGTCAGCCGCCATGGAGCAAACTGAATTGCGAGAGGTGAAATTCCAACGCCTAGTGAATACGCTCGAAGCCATCGTGCTCGACAAAAATCTACCAAGGTTGGCCACTCCTGAAGTAGTCGAGCACTACCGTCGAATGGTCGCCTTGGAACAGTCAACACTTTAGTGTTGATCGGACGGCTATTGTTTAACCCGCAGCCGTCGGCGAGGATCAACGGGGCCAACCTCGCCTACGGCTGCTTCGCTGCGCAAGTCCGGCTAGATTGAAGGCTCGTAACAAGCCGTGCGCAGTTGCGGCAGATCGAAGTAGGCGATCATTGCGAGCGTTTACCTGCTTCCGACATCGGCGCCTTCGAATTTGACAACACGTCTGAAGTTCAACCCCAGTTGAACTCTTCTTTTCCCGATCCGACGGGAACTGGCACAGTGGTTCTTGCGTCCGTATCCATAACACTTTCAACCACTGCGCATTGAGAATTGATTGCGGTTATGAATCGAAAGGAAAGTTGCGATGGTCTTTTTCATTCGTGGAACACTTGTTTTCGCACTGTTGATTGGCTGTACGGCAGAAGCAGAGCAAACTTGGAATGCAAAAAATCCAAGAAACATCCTGCTTTCGCGAATTCAAGGGAAGTGGTTTGCGGACCAAGTGACGACAGTCTCTGATATTGCCAGATATGACCCCGATCGCGAATTGCGGATTGATGCAATTCGCTACCTGGGGGGCTTAGGCTCAGAGGCCAGCTGTGCTAGCCAAACACTGATCGACGAGCTAATTAGTCAGCCGGACGTGACAACTGTTTACGCTTTGCAACACACCTTATCGCAACTCGGTCCGGCAATCGTTCCTGATTTGATGAACAGCGTCAAGTCTTCCCACCCGGAAGGGACAATACGTTTGATCACCGTCATCGGAACCCTAGGACCTGCGGCGACCGAGGCAATTCAGTGGTTGAGCCTCCAAATAGAAGCTTCCGATTTCGAACTACGCGAAGCCGCGATCATTGCCCTCGGAAAAATTGGTCCGACAGCCAAGCCTGTTTTGCCTCAGCTCGTTACAATCATCAGCGAACCACGCGTTCCGCTAAATGGTGATTCACTGCAAGCCCATTACTATCGACAAAGTCGCGATTTGCAAGGGGCAGCGGTAAGAGCCGTTTCTCTAATCGGTGCAGACTTAACCGCACTGCCTGCTCTGCGTCTGGCGTTAAAAGAAGAACCGTCGATCGCTGAGTCGGCAGCAAACGCAATTGCACAGCTCGGCCCCGCCGCTGCATTGGCGGCCGCTGACCTGCGATTGCTCTCGCAAAGAAACGACTATGGCGGCAAGGACATCAAGACACGAGCGGCACGCTTGGCCGCTGAAAACGCATTGGCCAGTGTCGAGGTTGAAAAATAGTCATCTAAAACGTTTTGTCGATTGACCAAATGTGCCGAGCGAATGAACATGGAACGCTATGACATCACTCGCTTGAAATCACGACAATTTTGGTCACTCGAGCTCAGGAGCCGCAACACTGTACGGCGGTTCATAGCGCCTTCAACCTTTCAAACCTTCGGCCCAGAGTTTGCGAAACTGCGGATGTATCAAAACGGCCGCTTCGGCGAAATTACGAGCCCTCATGTTAGGACCGTCCCACTGGAGCGGCTGTCCAGATCGGTATGCCACCACGCCTGCTTGCACGACTTCCGTAAGTCGGCCCGAATAACCAAAGTTAGAAAGCGATTTGCTGTTGCCATGAATCGCATTGACCCATTCCGCGTGGTTGGGGTTCTCACCGTCTACTCGCGGAATGGTCTGTTCAGGTGGAGTAAAGCTGACCGACTTTCCTCCCAGAATCAGCTCGATGGGTTCGTTGTGGGGAAACAGCAATTTCCCTTTCTCGCCCATAAATAGCGTCGCCTGTTCAGGCACAACCTTAACTCCCTCGATGGTTTGCCAGGGTGGAGAATGCGTGCCGTCGTACCAGGTCAGTGGAATGGCCGGTCTGTCACCTCGTGCCGGAAACTCATAGCGGCAGGTCAGCCCCTCGGGAGCGCTTTCGGCATGGACTGGGGGACCGTGCGCGTCAATCTTCGTTGGAAAATCGAGCCCGAGTGCCCAATACGCACAGTCGAAAAGATGGCATCCCATATCGCCGAGATTGCCGCTGCCGAAGTCCCACCAGCTGCGCCAGTTGCGATGGGCATAGGCATCCGTCACGTACGGGCGATGCGGTGAGGGACCGAGCCACAATTCCCAATCGAGCCATTCGGGAACCGGATCGCTCTGCGAAGGTCGGTCACCTGCGGACCAACTCACATTCTTGCCAGACCAAATGTGCACTTCCGATACTTGGCCGATCATTCCCGCTTGAATCATTTCGACAGCAGTCCTTAGACGTGGATCGCCGTGCCGCTGCTGGCCCATTTGCGTCACCACGCCCGCCGTGGCGGCAGTTTCAGCCATCAATCGCGCTTCGTAGACGCTGTGCGCCAGCGGTTTCTCACAGTACACGTGTTTGCCGAGTCGCATGGCCGATACTGCGATGCAAGCGTGCAAATGATCTGGTGTCGAGATGGAAACCGCGTCGAGATCCGATTGCTGGTCAAGCATTTCGCGAAAGTCGGACCACTTAGAAGCTTGCGAATGTTCACTGGCAGCAGCGGTTAGTCGTTGACTGTCGACATCGCACAAAGCAGCCACGTTCACCAGCGGAGCGAGCGCCGCCAAATTCCTAGCCCCGCGTCCGGCCACTCCTACAAATGCTACATTGAGTTTGCCATTGGCCGCCGTCGATGCTGCGCGGGAGCTCGTTCCTAACCACACTCCTGCGCCAAGTGCCGCTGCCGATTTCAATATTCCGCGCCGTGTTGGCTGGTGCGTCATGGTCCGAGTTCCTTATTGCTGTAAGTGACATACCGAAAATAAAACGACTTTGATACGAATGCTGCAAGGGCCAAGGGTTATCCGTAGCGCAACCCGCTAAGAGTTTCGGTTTTCCAATAAGAAAGTGCTTCGTCGAAATTCTCGGCGAATCCCGCTATGCATTAACGTCGTGCCATTCGATCACGAACCGTTTCTGCTGGAACGCTGCAAAGTCCAGCGGTATTTCTCAAATTAATCATAACAAGTTGCCATCATGTATTGTTTTAGAATAGCGAATACCTCGCGACCATTTTTGAGTGGTGCGTTTGTATGCCTTAAAGAGCCAGCCTGATGACGGGCTGCTATGCGCAACGCGTCGACTTGCACTACAGTCACAATATGATGGACGTAAAGTCCCGTTGCCGACTCCACGACAACGACGAAAGTGAGCCGCGGGCCGTAAGGCACCGGGCAATATTGGTCGCCCGGCCGCTCACGCGCCTGAGGCTCACTAAATCAACAAGCCCGTAAGGCACCGGGCAATCCGCTCATTTGACTAGTAACCAATAGACCCAAGGTTTGGCGACGCGGTACTAACATTAGCGGTCTACTACCCAGTGCCCGCCCAACATGACTCGATCCACTTTGTCCAAATCACTGATACGTTCGGTCGGATCACCATCGATGATTATCAAGTCAGCTTGCTTGCCGGCTTCGATGGTTCCGAGTCGATCGTGTGCTCCAAAGAAGATGGCGTTGTTCTTGGTGGCGGCGGTGATGATGCTGAGCGGGCTCATGCCAGCCTGGGCCATAAGTTCCACTTCGCGGACATAAGCTTTTCCACGACTGGCATACGGCGCAGCGGTATGGGACCCTACGACGATCCGCGCACCACGTTGGTGGCACAGTGCAAAAAACTCCATCATGTTGGCGAACGCGACGACCTGTTCAGGCGTGGCATCTTTCTCATCGGCACGCGCTTCGAATATGGCAAGTGTAGGTGAGATAAACGTCTGTCGCTGGACAATCAGTTCTAACAGTGGCTCCAGCCGTGGATTATTGTCTAGGCTGACCCGCTGCCACAAACGTGGACGCCAAACATGCCGCGCTGCCGAGTCTTCGATGAGCGCTTGTTTGAATTCCTGGGCATGCTCGGGTTCTGCTAGACAAGTTCCGAAAGAGGTGATGTGCTCAATCCCCACGACGCCCGCACGAATTGCTTGGTCCGCGTCAATCAACTCTAAATGGGCGGTCACTGGTACTCCGCGCGCGCTAGCAGCCGAGCAAGCTGATTCGATAAATCCCAGTGGAAGGTGCATATAAACTTTGATCGCGGACGCGCCTCGGTCGACATGTTGGTTGACCGCAGCAATCGCTTGTTGGTTCGAGCCGACAACCACAGCTTGATCTGGCCACGCCGGCGGCTCCGCATCTAGATGACCTCCACACAGAAAAACTCGCGGAATCACCGTATCGGAATTGGAGAGCCAGTCGTAGAAATTGAATGGATGCCCGGGATCGCGAAAGGCGGTAATGCCGTTGCTAAGTTCATATTCGACCAGCGTTTTTGCACTGTCGCGCGCGTGAAAGTGCGCATCCAAAAGACCGGGCAAAACACATTTACCTGTCGCGTCGATACGTACCGCTGTCGGTGGTATGTCCGCCACCGATTGTGAACCCGCGAATGCTATTTTGTCGCCCTCGATGATAATACAGGCATTGTCCAGCGGCATCCCTCCATTGCCATCGACCAACCGTGCGTTGACGATGACTGTCTGCTGCGAAACTTGTGGTTTCGCTATTTCATTCACTTCTCGCAACCCAGTTAGTTTTGGCTCAGCAGCGACGACCATGGATGATAATGACAATAGCCCAATGGAGCCCATTAGGAAGGAGTACAAGCACGTAAAAAATAAGGCATGTGACATGGAATTGGCCTCGGCTCGAAAACTAAGTTTAATTGTGGTGTAAGTTAGTGCCGTTAGATTATGAAACTAGAAAGACCGGTGATGACCAGGCCCATTGATCATTGCGCTGACGCACTCGCAGATAGTAGCTCGAATTGAATTCGTCTTCGTCAATCCATTCTCCCGACCAGTGCCATTGGTGTTCGAGTGGGGCGCGGTGAAAGCGCCAGGCAGGTGAATCGATATCACCGAGCTGTCCCGTTCGCGCTCCTTGGATGAGTTCCTCAATGGACCACTGCACACGTTTTCCATTGAGGACCGCTTGAACCAAGGCAGTCCGCGGAACTTCCACGTGCAGGCACATCCCTTGCATGGCGGGGGTCGAATTATTGGGGTTGCCCATTGTGCGGGTTTGGAACACGACCGAGCGTTCTCGCTTTTCTAGCACGCGGCTGTGGAAGTAGCCGTCAACTTCCGTAGCTTCTGTTGGCGCCACCACCTCCATGCCCCGGAACCGCGGCTCGACTGCAATCACCGTTCCTTCGCTAATTCCCAATTCAATCAACCAATCTACCGACTTGTGTCGCGCTCCCCAGCCGACTTCAAGATGCAATTTGGTGCGGATCAATTCGTCAGTTTGCGAGACATTGATATCGTATTGCGAGAAACGCTGTACCAGTTGACCGTCGCGCAGCACATCCACGCAGTCGATGGCTGCCCCGGCTTGGACATCAAATACAAGTTTCCGCTTGCGATCCCGCGCTATAACTGCCCCCATCGGAGCATCGTTGACGGAGAATTGCAGGTCCATACGGTCGCCGGTCAGCGCAACCATACGTCGGTTCATCAACGCGTCCCAAATTGAATCGCGCGTCAGCTGTTCGGCCCAGATGCCAGTCAAACCATGGCCGTAGCTGCCGGGATGAGCACTATGATGGTCAGTCCCGCCGGAAAACCCAAACACGAGACCACGTTCTAAACCACTTTGAATTGTGCTCTCGTAATCACTGGGCCCCATCGAGTGCAAAAACGGCCGAGTGTTTTCACTCGCCTCCGAACAGCCATGCATCGACAGCATCTCTACAAACGGAGCAAATTCATCGCTGAACGAGTTCCAATCCACGCCACGCGTTCCCGTGCGGTAACCGACATGATGCGGCTGGGCTATCGATTCGATCCCCGCAGCTCGCAACCGACGCAATTGGTCGTGAAGATCGGCTAGATCTGTGGGATACAAGATCTCGCCAGCCAGATCTTTGTAGAGGATGTTTCGATCGCCGGTGGATGTGAAGTGCACTTCAAATCCCGGAAAAACAACAAACTCTCCCTCTCGATTGAAAGACCGCAGCGTCTCCATCATCCGCCCCCAGCCAGTCTTCAATTTCGCAAAACCCGCTTCATGGAAATCGATGATGTATTGAATTTCCTCATTTGGTTCCGGCATGTCCGGCCAGTGAGCATGCCCAGTAACACTTACGAAATCGAGTCGTTGCCGCGCGTTGTTCAGCGCATCCTCGAGCGAACCGTGCGCGTAGGAGATACCACAGTGGTTGTGGATGTCACCGAAGAAACTTTGGTAGGGATCGTAACAATTCATGCCGTGGCGTCTTTCGCAATAACCACTGTTTTCGCGGCTTGGTCTTTAAAGAAGATCCACATGATAACAAAGGCCAATCCGCCAATACTGGCCATAGCGTACCAATAATTGCGATAGCCGGCAGTGTCCAGGCCGTCCGCTCTTCCAAATGAGCTGGCGAGCAGTGAATTCAGTTGAACGGCCAGCAAGGGACCAACGCCATAGAACACAAAGTTGAACACCGACTGCGCCGAGTTTCTCACGTCCGGTGGCGCAGTACGGTCGACATAGATAATGCAGGTCGTGAAGAAAAACGCGTAACACACACCATGAAAGGCCTGTCCAGCGACCTGACACCAGATGGGCAATTCCGTGGACGCGTGAAGACAGAAGCGGGCGATAAAACTTAATATGCCCATCAACAACATCCAGCGAAAGCCAAACTTCGTCAGTAGACCACCCAGCAATACATACATAACCAGCTCCGCCACTTGCCCCAATGACATGGCTGGCATGGTGTACGCATCATCAAGCCCCACGACTTTCAGAAAAGATGACATTTGAATAAAATAATTCACATGCGTGATACTCAGCAGCAGTGTCACCAGTAGGAGCACGCAAAACGACGGTTGTCGAAGCATGCCAAAGGCTTCCAAGGCGGCAAAACGCGTACCGGATCGTTTGATTGGCGGTGTATCCGGGAGCAGGAAAAAAGCCAACACACCGTAGCCAATCGCCAGCAAACCAGACCAACGAACCGAGGTCAGCATTTTTGCCGCGATGAACTCAACGTCGTCCCCTGCAAAGAAGGGTGGCAACCACTGAAAATGGACATTGGTCTTTAAGGCCAACAGCGGAAAAAACCAAGCTACCGAGATCCAGCCAACGGTCGACCACAGACGAACGCGTGGGAATTGCTGCGTAGGATGGGACAGATGCCGCATCGCCAGCGCGCTACAAATTGCTGCGGCAGGCATGAACAACATTGCGAACAACACGGACAGCAATAGCCAAGCCGTAAAACTAGTCTGCGTCACCGTAACAAGCTTTACTGAGCCAGCACAGATCATCAACACGCCCAGAAAGCGTTGAGCAGAAAAATAGCGGTCGGCGAACTGCGTAATGAATGGCGAACAAATGGCACCAATGGACGCGGCGAGTCCTATGATCCAGCCGACTTGCGAATCACTGAATCCCAGTCCCCCCTCCGTTGTCGGATCGGCCTTGAGAAAGCGACCGGCAATCGGCAGCCACAATCCATAGACGGCAAACTGCAAGAACATCATGCCGCACAGCAGTGGATACCGCCATCGACTTGGGTTGCTTTCTTCTTCCGCATGCGATTGAATCATGGGATTAATACCAATCAAAAAATGTGAGCCGTGGGCCGTCAGGGCTTGTTGATTTAGTGTTGATTCGATGGCTCTTTGTTTAACCCGCAGCCGTAGGCGAGGATCAACGAGGCGAACCTCGCCTTCGGCTGCGGGTTAAACCAACAAACCAACAAGCCGTCACGCGTCGCGGCTCACCCAAACGCAACTCGCTATCGCAATCCAGGGCCATCGGGTAGATCAGCCATCCGCAATGTCTTTCCTCCCTCGTCGATTGACTGCATAGCCGCACGGGTCATGCGCGTGGCTTCCATACCGTACCAGCCATTGACCGGAGAAACTCCACCGCGTGCGAAGGCTGCTATCTCCTGGACTAGTTTGCGATCGGCACCGAAATGCGAAGAATCGAAGGCCTCAGCTCGACAGGCAATGACTTCGTGACGACGCTCGCCATAATCGGTGACTAGGTCGATTTCGCCTTTCATCCGAGTGAGAATCATCCTACCTTTTGTTCCGACAATTTCAAACGTCTCCTCATCTTCCGCGCGCGGGCCGTATACGTTGTAAAAAATGGTCGCCACGATTCCGTTGTCATATTGGTAGTGGATGGATGCGTGGTCAAATATATCTGCTCCCGCTTTATAGACGCAATTGTCCTTCCGTTTAAGCGGATCCAGTTCGTTGTCATAGGTCGCATCTACGGCACCGCGAGTCTGGTCCGGAGTGTCCGTACGAATTTGACTCGCCCGGTACGCGCAGTCCCAGTCGCAGACCGCACAGAACTCAGGTGCGTCTTCGCGCACTTTGAAAACGTTTCTGCCTCCGAAGGCATTGACTTGCAGGCACCGCCCCTGCGCGAACCAATTAAAGACATCTGTGTAGTGCGATGCCTTGTCGTTAAGCGCACCACCACTTATGGCACGCGTCCGGTGCCACGTTTGAAAGAAAAACGAATACGGCAACACCGCCCGCATGAGCATCATTTTCAGTTCGCCAATAACGCCACTTTCCAGCATTTGATGCAGCTCGACCCACGGTTTTTCGTACCGCCGAGTGAAACCCATGATCATGGGGTTATTCGATCGATGTTCTTCTTTGCGGATCGCGACGGCGTCGTCGATAGTGTGAGCAATCGGTTTGTCCAGATAAACTTTTTTGCCGGATTGCAGCGCCGGCAGAGCCGCTTCGAGATGTGCGGAGGTCGCGGTGGTGATCACGATCAAGTCAACGTTGTCGTCGTTGACCAAAGACTTGGCGTCCTGATAAAACGTTGGCGAAAACGGAGCATTGCCGGCTGCCTCCGCCACTGTGTTGACGTCGTCCAGTGCGACGTGCATTCGATTCTGCGTGCGATTGCAAAACGCGGTTAGCGTTATATCCAGTTCACGACTTTGTTCGGCGATTTGCCGCCCAATGCACGTGATGCCTCGGCTGCCCGTACCGATGATACCCACTCGAACTGTTTTACTACTCACGGACTCTCCCTGCAGCAAGTGACCAAGACACTCGATTGTGTATGTGCCTGCGCACTAGAATGCTCCAAGCGGCAGAAATCTACCGCTGCGCAAATGTCTTTTGTACCAGTTTGTTAGTAGTTGGTGTGCAACCCGGACAATTCATCCGTGCATCGGCCTTGCCATTCGTGCTATTCTTCGAGTCATTTTTCTGTTGCAACTTGGTGTAGAATCCTCTTCAGGCAATCTATCACAATTGGGAGAGATTCGATGAACCAACCTGATGACAACCTCACATCATCTACACGTCGAAATTTTATTGGGCAGTCAGCGGCCAAGGTCGCCAGTGCTAGTGCCCTCGTTGGCGGACTTCAGCGATCGGTCCACTCGGCGTCTGGCAGTGACGTGATTCGCATTGGGCTGGTTGGCTGTGGTGGTCGGGGGAGTGGCGCAGCTCTGCAGGCGTTGAATGCTGACCCGAAGACTCAGCTGGTGGCCGTGGCTGATACATTTGAGCATCGTCTGACTCCCGGTCTCCAAGCCCTGAAACGCTCCGCCGCGGGCGAGAGGGTTTTGGTTGACAAAGAATATCAGTTCATCGGGCTCGATGCATACAAAAAGTTGCTAGAAACCGACGTTGATGTGGTACTTCTCGCGACTCCGCCGGGCTTTCGACCGTTGCACATCCAAGCTGCGGTCGAAGCGGGAAAGCACATCTTCGCTGAGAAACCGGTTGCCGTGGATTCAGCGGGCGTAAAAGCTGTGCTGGCTGCCACGCAACAGGCACAACAGAAAGGGCTGTTGTTTGTTGTAGGCTTGCAGACGCGATACGAACCCACAACACAAGAAATGGTTGCACGAATTCAAAACGGGGCGATTGGCGACATAGTTACTATGCGCACCACGCGCTTTGGACAACAAACTTGGACCCGACCAAGAAAACCGGGCATGACTGATGTGGCTCACCAAGTCGACAATTGGCAACAATTCACTTGGCTCTCGGGGGATTTCGTCGTTGAACAATTTGTACATGAAATTGACCGCATCGCCTGGATTATTGGTGCCGATCCAGTGAGTTGCCTTGCCACGGGTGGTCGGCAGACCCGCACAGGTCCCGATACCGGGCACATATACGACCACTTTTCGGCCATCTTCAAGTACGCGGGGGGCGTCGAATTCCATGCCGCGACGCGGCAACAACGGGGTTGCCAGGCCGTCTGGGAAATGGACGTGGCCGGTACCCTTGGCCGATGTACTGGAACGCAACGCACTCTGTACAACTTCACCGGTCCCAATGCGGCTCAACTGAAGGCGCCACCAACGGCAGCCAGCCGCGTTGGGCATCAACTCGAACACGATGCGATGTACACTGCACTCAGGAAAGGTGATTCCATCAGCAACGGCGAGTACGCAGCCAAATCGACGTTGATGGCCATCATGGCCCGTGACTCCGCCTATTCTGGTCAGCAGATTCTATGGCAGGACAAACTGGATTCGAACGAGCGCCTGGTCGACATGCACGGTTTGTCTTGGGAAACCGAATTGCCCCAATGGAAGATCGCCATGCCCGGGATTCATGGGATCGTTTAACGAATTAGCGCAATCGCTTAACGCCAAGCCGTAGCAGCCGATTCCCAGCGATTATGGATTGCGTTAAATGTTGAGCTTGGGTAACGATCGATTGGGAGCACCAATTGATTGAGGCTGCGAAGGCGCCGGCAGACGCTGCCCTTGCTACTGCTGGATCGAGGGCTTGTGATTGTGCGAAAAGGATGGGTTTGAGGCTGATTTGCTAGATTTAACAGCTTATTAATTCCAGCCTCCAAGGCTGCCGTCGTCTGCGCAGGCTGTGACTTATACTTCGTAAAACTGTTTCCTTCGTTGTGATTCTTGCGATTGAACAATCCAACTCGGATCGACAGTATGCTAGTTGCGAGTGACCGGAGGTGTTGCGCGACGACTCTTACAGGAGAAAATATATGCAAAATCACCAAACCGACCGACGCGGATTCATCGCCACAACATGTACTGCTGCCAGCGCTGTGGTGGTATGCAGATCGTCAAGTGCGCAGGAAGAAACTGCTAAGCCAAAAATCCGCAAGGCCGTCAAATTTCACATGGTGACTGACAAGCTGAGCGTGCTTGAGAAATTCGAACTGCTCAAGGACCTTGGTTTCGACGGAACCGAAATACCAACTGGCTCAAAATTCGATCAACGCGAGATTGTGACTGCGATCGAGCGGACCGGACTCGTGGTCCACGGCGTCGTCAACAGTGCCGATCCCAATCTTCGCGCCGCGGTAGACCTAGCGAAGAACTTTGGAGGTGACTCAGTCCTGGTCGTCGCCCAGGAGGACTCCCAGCACAGCTACGAACAAAATTTCCTACGTTGGCAACAACTGATTCGGCCGCTGGTTCCCTATGCAGAGCAGAACGAAGTGCGTCTGTTGATCGAAAACGTGCGGGCCACGTTTCTAAAGACCGCGGAGGAAATGGCACGCTTTATCGACAGTTTCGATTCGCCACTCGTGGCGGCCTATTTTGACACAGGCAACGCGATTACGTGGACAGAGCAGAGTGCTCAACACTGGGCCAACGTATTGGGCCGGCGAATCGGCAAGCTGGATATCAAAGACCGTGGACATGCTCAATTCGGTGATGCCAAACTTCGATCGAAGACCGCCAGCGGAACAGATGGCGGTGAAGTTCAGTGGGAGCAGGTACGCGAGCAATTGGCTCGAATCAAGTTTACAGGTTGGGCCACGGCGGAAGTGGCCGGTGGCGACCGCCAGCGTCTGGCCGGCATCGCCGCCTGGATGGATCAAGTACTCGGCCTGTAGCCAATTATCAACGAGCCACTCTAGGCCGGAAATAACTTGGTTGAGGTCCACCGCTGAACATTTCCAAGTTAGCTTGCATCCAAGCGATGGCAGCCCGATCGCGCATCTCACTATAAGCCGCACTATCGCGTTTGATCTTTTCATGCACTTCGTTGAGCGCATAGCATAGGGCTGCCAAAGCGAGCAATGCTCCCCCGACAGTTGCCACAGTGCCAGTGCCTGCCAAGCCAGCGGAAGAGGACATACCGCGGCTCGCGGCAAACGACCGTCCGAGGAATGCTGAATTGATGGCCACTGGAGCAACTGCTTGGATTGACGAACCGAATGCCGCTGCGAGTGGCAACCCACCCTGTACCGCATTCGCAAAATACGAGGCGTCGGGCATTTTGGTAACGTCTATTCCCAGTTGGATGAGACCATCCTTTAACAAGCGTTGCACCTCTGCAATCTCATGGTATTTGGCCGTCTGATTGGGGCGAGGGCCGCCAACGGTGCTGTATGAGTTGAATTGTTGTGATGCTTCTTGGATGGCCTTGATCATTTCCTCTTTGCTGATTTGCCCGCGGGCTAGCAGCTCCCTCATCTTGGCCACTGCTTCGTTCCAACCTGGTGAACCGGGTCCAATTGGCCCCATTGCTTCTCTCCCATCAAAAATAGTAAGCCTTCATCGTCACTTCAAATAAGGTCGTTAGAATTGCAATTCCACCACGACACGTTTTCACTCTCCAAACATTGGAGTGACACTTAATGAAGTTGGAATCAGCATAATTAGCCTCCCCAGCATGGTGCGAGAAAGTTATAAGAGTCGAAGTCACAATTTTTCTGAAACGACCCCAGATCGGCGTCACATTCGTTAAAACCGGTGGGAGTATCGGCTCCCAGCAGTGTGGTGATCGGCCTGTTCCTTCGTCGTGCTAAAGGGATCTAAAAAGCAGCCATTGTGCAGCCGAGTAGCTTGTCAATGTGCAGCACCCCGGCGCGTTCAGCTTGCCATCCGCGTGTTTTCTGGGGGGGACAAGCATCACTCTGCAGGTGAAGGTTGATTGGAATTCAACAAATATTCTTTCGCCTCGAGTCATTTTTGCCGGCGGAAGTGCCTTCTGCTCTATAGAGACCGCCGGTTTCGCGGTCGACACTTTTCCGAGCACCTCTCTGTCACAGGCGAAATCATGAAATTTCTTAGCATTCTATTACTGACCACCTTGGCACTACCCAACTTCGCATGCCTGGCCCAAGAGTCTTCGCGCGAAGACTTTCGCGAATTCTGCACAGCCATCGAAGGCCGCTGGATCGGATCAACTACGTTGGTGGACGATTCGCCTTTCGGAAAAAAAGGGGACAAAGTCACCACACACTTCTCATCGACCATGGCAGCCGACGGCAATGTCCTGATCGGTACCTACCAGGCTAGCGAAGGAACCGGCACATGGATTCTCAGTTTTCACCCAGGTGTCAAGCAAATCAAAGTCCAATGGTCCAACTCGGGAGGCGACTTCGCCGAAGGGACAATTGCCAAAGTAGGTGGCAAATGGACGGAACGAACCAAAGGTGCTAAGGCCGATGGAAGACCGACCACTGAAGTTCAGGTACTCACGACCACTGACGATGGTGAAACCCATACTTGGAAGCGCTCAACGACGGTCGACGGTAAAGCGATGGACGATGGCCAGACGGTCTGGAAACGCGTGTTCAAACACTAGCCCCAGAAAGTAAATGCTCTTCTCCTCGGCAGTTCACTTCCAACCCATTCAGCCATCATTGCAATCGGAGTCCCCAGTGTCCACTCTTTTCAAAACACATACTGTTGTGCTTGGATCTATTCTGACACTTACCTTGACTGCGACCGCGCACTCGCAAGGCATGCCCGACGAGGTGCGCGAACGTTTGGGTAAACTTGTCGGCGTGTGGGATGAATCTTTTTCCATTGGCGAAGAATCGGGCACGGGCTCCGTTTCGGCCAGCGCATTGCCGAACGGAGAAGGCATTCAATACCACTACCACAACGCACGCTCGGTGCTGAACGGTCAGCCGATATTCGCTACGGGCCTAATTGGATGGGACGCGGCAAAACAGTTGGCGACCGAGCGACAGTATGCAAACAATGGAGCGATGTTCACTTCAACATTCACGCTCAATGCGGAGGGTGGTTTCACCAGTCCAATCCGCGGCAGCGTCGTTGACCAGGCCGGAAAAGTAAGTGCTCGAAAGGATGAGCGTAGTATTTCGTTTCCAGACGAAAACACATTTGAGGTTCGCGGCACCAGCCAAATCGGCGATGATCCGGTTAAGCTGCTCAAGGCAACCTATCGCCGTGTGAGCGAAGACGAGTTAGAGCGTCGCGCTAGCCAAGAGTACCAAGCCTTCGACAGTTACTTCACCGGCCAATGGGACGTCAAACGAACCAACAGCGATGATTCTGTTATCGATGGTGAGTTCATGATCGCCCGCGCGTCGATGGATGGTACTCATATCGTCTCGTTCGCCGCACAGGAGGGTTTGAAGACCACCAGTCTATGGGCCTACGATCGCACGACCGGTCGGTGGACTGGCCACTGGGTCGATAATGCTGGCCATGCATCGGTCGAGAGCTGGGAACCACTGCTGGGACGCAAGATCGAACCTGGTAGCGAATTGCATGGAGTCGAATTTGGATTCCAAGGTGGCCAGCCGCTACAGCTCAAACTCGTTTTAAGAGTCATCGACGCAAAAACCTACGAGGTAGTTGTCAACAACATCCACGATCCGACCGATAGTTACACCTCGCGGATGACTCGTCGCGACAATGCGGACCTATCTGCTGATGCAAAGCCGTTCATGTCACGTTTGGTGGGGACTTGGACAATGCACGGGCAGCGCAATGGCGAACCCTTCACCGGTCTGTATCAAGTTCGTTGGAATGACGCCCACACGGGTCTGATTCTTTCTAGCCGCGAAGGAAACAAGCTCACGCATGGTGTCGGCTTTTGGGATGCAACCACAGGGGAGTTAGTGGAGACCTGGATCGTCGACAACTTGTCCGTTGTATTGCGCGTCAAGCCCAGCGCCGATCTAGCCAATGGTTACGGGCGCGTAACGCTGCACTTACCGAGTGGTGAGGTCGCGCAGGGTACGAGTCGAAGCGAGCATTTTTCATCGGACAAGTTCAAATTCATTGGTAAAGTAGCCGATGGGCGCTCCTTCGAGGCGGATTACACCCGTGTACCGATCGGGGCCTCCGAGGCCGCACTAGCCAACTATGGCAAATTCGTGGTCGGCGGAACATGGGTTTGCGAAACTCAGACACCGACTGCCAGACACACTTACACTTGGCGTTCGGGTAACAAGACGCTCGCTTGGGATCGGCAAGGCGGACGCTTTCCTGGTGTGAGCCTGCTGTCCGTGGACCACGTGTCGCAATGCCTGCGCAGCATGGACGTAGACGACGACGGCACAACCGGCAGTTCGGTGTGGGTACAGACGGATGAGAATACTTGGCTTTTTGCCGGCCGCTTTGCCGCCCCGAACGAAGAGCAAGACTTGTATCTCACACTGACTCGTACTTCACCCGACGAAATCCACCTGACCGGCACCGCCATCTTTGATGGTCAAGAACAATCGGTATCGGACCTTTGGAAACGCACACGTTAATCAGAGTAAGGGTCTGTTGCGTACCCTCTCGCTTGCGAGAGGGTTGCGAGTAATGCGAGCGGTGAGGGTGTTAAAGCCCCCCTACAAATTCAAGAATCACTCGTCCTAACGGAGAATCAAAATGAAGTCACTAGCTTCTATTTTGGCAATTGTTCTGTCAGCGATCTGCGTCCCACCCGTTTCGGCGTTGGACCATGAGAAGGCTTTTAAGCAATTTGCGGAGTTCATGGAAGGCAGCTGGACACCTGCGGAACAAAACGATGCCACCGGGCCGATTCGGCATGTTTATTCCTGGACTCTCGATAGAAAATTCATGCGCACCAACGGCACCCAAGATGCTGAACGGGCTTGGGACGGCTTCGTGGGTATCGAACCCAAGTCCGGCAAGCTGGCTTGGTGGGGCTTCTTTTCGACGGGAGATGCTGGACCCCTGTATTTAATGGAAGCTAGCGAGACCGAATGGAAATTCGTAGGCGAAAACAAGGGCGTGGGCGGTAAGACAACTCGACACGTCATGATTCGCAAGATCGGAGATGCAAAACTACTGGGCATGGTCAGGGACGTCGACGATGGCCAAGAGACGACGGTCGTCAATGATCAGTGGGTGCGGGCTGCCACTGGAAAAGTTGCCAGCGGAGCTAAAAAACCGCACCCTTGGGAATACCTGACCGGCGATTGGGAGTTCACGAACAACAAGGGCCTCACGGCCAGCGTAACATTTGAAACGGTCGCCGGCGGCATGGCAGGCGTCGGATACTGGATGACGGACGAAGGCAAGTCTGCGATCGAGACCGTCGGCTGGAACGCAGACAAAAAATGCCTAGTCGTCGACGGCTATGGAGCTTCTGGCAATTACTGGCACGTGGAATTCACCGAAGTGGGTGCCAAGCAATGCCGTGGTCCCAGCAAAGTCGTCTATCCCGATGGGAGCAGCGTCGAAGGCATCATGACGATCCAAAGAGTAGACGAGGACACGGTCAAGCTACACACCGACGGCAAGGATGAAAAAGGTCAGCCGATAGAAGTCAATTCACAATGGAAACGGCGAGTGCCATGATTAAAGCTTCCCGCTTGATATCGCTCTACCTAGGACATCCATGTTGGCACACAGCACTCATGTATTGTCTAGTTGCTATTCCGACGTCCGCGCAGGAAATAGTAGGCGGAGGACAAAGCGATGTGGCTTGGGCAGAAAATGTGGCCTTCGATATTCGCATGGGTAAACAGTATGTGAATGCTTACTGCAGTCGTTGCCATGGACGCGACGGCAAAGGTGCCCGAGGGCCAGATCTGACCACGGGAAACTTTCGCCATGGGAAAACCGACGAAGAACTTCTGCAAGTCATCCAGGAGGGAATTCCTGGTACGGACATGGAGGGACGCGGCAAGTACGATGATATTCAGTTGCCAATGATCGCTTATCTTCGCGCAGCTGCCTTGAAGCCCAGCGAACACAAGCCGCCGACCGGCGATGTGGCCCGCGGCTACGAACTATTCAAGCAGAATCAATGCGGCAGTTGCCATTGGACAGGCAGCCATGGCGGACGCCAGGGGCCAGATCTGTCGCGCCTGACCGCGCCGCCAAACTACGTTCGAAATTCGATGCTGGCACCCGACGCACAAATCGATTTGGAATATCAACAAGTCAAACTACAGTTGGAGGACGAACAGATTCTATCTGGTCGCCGACTACACGAGAATTCCTATTTTCTGTTGGTGATGGACGCTCAGGAAAACTTGCATACGATCGACAAGCGACGCGTTCAGGAGATAAAACGCCCACATCAATCCCTGATGCCGAGCTTCAAAGAGAAACTCTCCAGCGAAGACGTCGAAGACATTACCACCTATATCTACTCGCTGCAGCTGGAACCGCCGAAATGATGCTATTAAATGTTTCCAATTTCACTCTTGGCTGGTTGCTCTTATCGCAATTGGTGAGTGCACAAACAACGCAGTCAGCAGATCACAATTCGACAACGCAGACAATACCCCGCGATTTACCTTTCTCGGGTGTGACATCCGATGACCTACTACATGCCGACCAGCAATCACACAATTGGCTGATGTATTCGGGCCAGTACAATGGGCAGCGCTATAGCCAACTCGATCAGATCAATTCTCAAAACGTGAGCAGGCTCGAAGTAAAATGGGTCCGGCAATTTCCACTGACTTCCGCTTTCGAAACTTCTCCGCTGGTCGTCGATGGCTTGATGTTCATAACGTTGCCTGGCAATGGGTTGGTAGCGCTTGATGCCAAGTCCGGGTTGCCGTATTGGGACAAGCAAATTCAGCTTGAAGATCGTCTGGCAATTTGTTGTGGCAAAGTCAACCGAGGCGTGGCCATTCTGGGCGAAACGCTGTACATGGGGACGCTGGATGCGAAGCTGGTAGCGCTCGACGCCAAAAGTGGAAACGAGCGCTGGAAAGTTCCAGTGGGTGATCCGGCCAAGGGAGAGAGCATTACTGCCGCGCCACTTGTGGTGAAAAACATGGTCATTACCGGAATCGCGGGTGGGGAAATGGGAATCCGCGGTTTCTTGGCCGCTTACGACGCACAAACAGGAAAAGAACTTTGGAAGAGGCACTCCATTCCCGGCCCAGGTGAACCTGGACACGATAGTTGGCAAGGCGACTCGTGGAAACACGGTGGTTCACCAACTTGGATGACAGGCTCGTACGACCCGGAGTTAGACTTACTGTACTGGGGTGTCGGCAATCCTGGCCCGGACTACAACGGTAAAATTCGCGAAGGAGCCAATCTGTACTCCGATTGCGTCTTGGCCATCGATCCCCAAACGGGTGAAATCAAATGGCATTTCCAATTTACGCCACATGATGTTCACGACTGGGACGCCTGTCAGATACCGGTGCTGGCCGATTTGGAATTCCAGGGCGAACCACGCAAGCTAATGCTTTGGCCCAACCGCAATGCGTTTTACTATGTGCTCGATCGCGCGGATGGAACCTTTCTGCATGCCAGCCCCTTTGCCAAGCAGACTTGGGCCGAGCGCATCGACGAACAGGGCAGGCCAGTGCTCATCCCTGGCAAGGAACCGACTCCCGAAGGAGTGCTCGTCTATCCTGACATCAGCGGAGCCGCGAATTGGTGGTCCCCCAGCTTCAGCCCCAAGACGCAATTGCTTTATCAATTGGCCTTTGACGGAGCTTGCGTCTACTCCATGGAAGAAGAATTGCCACCACCCAACGGTGGCTTCTACATGGGCGGGACGGGCATTGCCAACGAGTGGAATCTGATCATGGACAGCAAATACAAGAGTGCTGTTCGCGCGCTGAATCCGTTAACTGGGGAACTCGTCTGGGAGTACGAAGTGCAACCCAAGTCAACATCTGGATTGTTGTCCACTGCGGGTAACGTTGTCTTTGGCGGCACGCGCTTCGGTAACTTTTTTGCCTTGCACGCAGAAACTGGTGAGGAGCTGTGGCGGTTGGATCTGGGGGGCTGGGTTCACGCAGCACCCGTCACCTATGCGGTGGACGGCAAACAGTATGTTACGATAGCAGCCGGGCACAGTTTGTTTACGCTAGGGTTAAACGATTAGGCTGGCGGCGTCGCAGCAGACTTTGCCAAAGCAAGCGAAAGTACTCGTCACACTCCGTGTGACGTCCCACGCGAAAAGCAAGGTTCTTCGATCGCAGTCCAACGGCACAGGGTGTGTGACGACGTCAAATTGAACGTCCTTGAGGTTAAACGACCGAAGCCATAGCTCCTTGCGCTGTGGGGTAGGAACTATCCGTCTTGAGCGGGCCATTGCCCTGGGAATCGGTTCAACGCATGAAAGCTAGATATCAAAGCACGCGTTTGCGTCCTCGTAACCAGGGATTTACCTTGGTCGAATTGCTGGTGGTGATTGCCATCGTCGGGCTGCTAGTCGGGCTACTATTGCCGGCGGTCCAACAAGCTCGCGAGGCGGCGCGGCGCACCGAGTGCCAGAACAATCTGAAACAGTTGGGCCTCGCAATTCAAAGTCACCATGCCGCGCTGAATCGTTTCCCACCTGGCCGCGGAGGACCGTTTCCGCAAGTATTTTCCGTGTTTGCCTATCTATTGCCACACTGTGAGGGGACCATAGTCAATTCGATCGACTGGAAGGCTCCTCCAATCACCTTTACGCTGACCAGTGGCACGGTGCTTGACGGTGGGGCCAATTATCTGGCCGCCACTTCACCACTGAGCATTCTGCGCTGCCCCAGCGATAGGACGAGTGGTCGGGTGCCAGGCTCGGAATTTGCGGCAACCAACTATGCAGCCTGTACAGGCAGTGGCTTGGTCGAAGGTGGTTTGCTGCAATCCGCAGACGGTGTCTTCAAATCCGAAACCGGCCTTCGCTTCCGCGACATTCTGGACGGCGCGTCAAACACAGTCGCCTTTTCAGAGCGACCCATCGGGTCGGGCAGCCTATCAGTCACGTCAGCCGATTTACTGGGCGGGATGTGGGAGCTTTACGGTCGCGCAATTCCAACTGAGGCGTTGTGCAACGACTCTGGAGCAGGAAATGTCTATGGGCAGCGCGGTGAGAAATGGATCATGGGCAACTACGGCAACACGCTGTACAACCACTATTTCCCACCCAATGCGTCGCAACGCGATTGCATGAACATCACTCAGCAATCCGGGCTATTAACTGCCCGTAGCTTACACGGTGCACTGGTAAACGTGTCCCTGTGCGATGGCAGCGTCCATATAGTGTTTGATTCCATCGATACTAAAGTTTGGCACGACCTGAGCACCCGAGCTTCGTTTGCGGAGAATATTCGCAATTGATTTGAATAGCTGCTCAAAAAATGTTTTAATGGACCTCACGTCCGACTAGGAAAAGCCCTTAATGACATGAGTCATTTGACATAAGAGACACGGGTTTCAAGTACTGCACGCGCATCTGTCCAGCGTGGAAGGGGTCGCTACGATGAGAGTGGAGTAGCAAGTCAATGCCCTAGGGAGGACGTGAAATGAGTTGGCATCCCAGCTTAGATGACTTGAAGTTGTTTGCCTTAGGAGAAGGTGACGAGCAGTTCTTCGAGAAGGTCGAGTCACATGTGCTCGAGTGCGAGATGTGTCAGTCGCGGCTTGAATCTTTTGACACAAACTCCTTGTCTTCGCGAATTGCCGGAGCTGCTCTGGACGCTATTGACCTGCCCCTTAAAGGTGTTCCCGCACAGCTTTCCTCCGTGTCGCCTGAGATGGCGACGCAGGTTGCTCAACAGTCTCGCTACCGACTGGATGGCGAGATCGCCCGGGGAGGTATGGGAGCAATTCTCAAAGGCCACGATACCGATCTTGGTCGCGACATCGCTATCAAAGTTCTACTCGACAAACACTGCAACCACTCCGAATTCATCGAGCGATTTATTGAAGAAGCGCAAATTGGCGGCCAACTCCAGCATCCCGGTATCGTCCCAGTCTATGAACTAGGACAGTTTGGACAGCAGCGGCCTTACTTCAGCATGAAGCTGGTCAAGGGAGAAACACTTGCCATGCAATTGGCCGCACGCACCGAACTCCCACAAGATCGCACAAAACTGCTGGGAGTCTTCGAACAAGTCTGCCAGGCAATAGCCTATGCCCACAGCCGACGTGTCATCCACCGAGATCTAAAACCATCCAACGTGATGATCGGGACCTTCGGTGAAGTCCAAGTCATGGATTGGGGATTGGCCAAGCTACTCCATCCACACTCTATAGCCAGCACATGCGACTCCACACAAGGCTCAACCGTTATACCGCAAGTTGGGACAAGCGATTCAACCTATGCATGCGATAGCGATACGAGTGTCGTGCGCACCAAGCGAAATTCTTCACGCAACGCACCGCTCGATTCTAATTTCAAAACGCAATTGGGCAGTGTGATCGGCACACCCGCCTACATGCCCCCGGAACAAGCCTTGGGGCAGATCGATCGCCTGGATGAACGCACCGACGTTTTCGGGTTGGGGGCTATCCTGTGTGAAATACTCACTGGTTACCCACCCTACACAACCTCATCCAACGAGCCCCTGCATATCGAAAACAGATCAAGCGCAACCAACTTAAACTCGCTAACGGCGACCTGGCAGCATGAAGAAATATCTCACTTGGCCAGCGCGGCGCGATTAGAGGCCTGCTACGCTCGACTGGCCAATTGCGACGCAGATCCCTCTTTAATTCAGTTGGTTCGAGAATGTTTGGCCGCCGATCCGAAAGATCGCCCGAACAATGCGCAGGAAGTGGCTGCGCGGATAACCGGCTATTTGGAATCGGTCGAGCACCGCGCCCATCAAGCAGAACTTAGCCGATTGGCCGCGGAGACTCGTGCATCGGAAGAACAAAAAAGAAGGAGACTCGTGATCGTTTCGGCAGCCGCACTATTGCTAACAGTGGCGATGGCTGGTGGTGGTTGGCTGCTGGTCCTTAAGAAGGAAAGTGAAATTGAAACGGACAAGCTGCTCAAAATCGCGCAAGTGGAACGACTCATCAGCGATGAGCTATCGACGGCTCGAGCATTAACTGCCAAGCTCCATGAAGTGGATTCGGTGCTAGACATCGATGCTCCCGCACTGGCCACGGCTCGCGAAGCAGTCGACAGAGCCAATTCGCAAGTGGCGGACAACCCCATCGAAGAAGCACTGGTCAAACAAACGATCGCGATGCAGGCTGCACTCTCAGAAAAATCGCAAGACTACCAATTCATCACTGGCCTAGACAATGCATGGAGGCAGGAGATGGAGAGCCTGGCGGAGCAAGTCGATTCGCTCCCAAATATGTTTATCAGTCATGGCCCGCGGAAGTGGTCGGACGAACAACTGGTAGCCGGCTATCAACGCGTTTTCGACGCCTGGGGTCTGCATCCGGCGCAAGTTACTGTCCAGCAGGCTGCCGCTCGTATTGGGCGATTGACTCCACGAGACCAGTCGATCGTGATAGCAGCTATGGAGCGCTGGTTGCAATTGTTGCATGGGCCGTGGACCTTTGAGCAATGGCAGGCTACCAACTGGACTGTTTTGCAGCCGGTTCAACTCGTTTCTCGGGGGGGCGATCAACTTGCGGTCCTCGACGATCAATCCATTCTCGCCAGCGGAGATCATCCGCGTTTCGGCTACGATTTGGAGTTTGAGACTTCGACCACTGAGCTCTCCGCCTTACGTTTGGAGTTGATGACAGACGAGTCGCTGCCCAAAAGCGGACCTGGACGATCGACATCTTCAGGGGGCACTGTCACCGTTGAGGGACTCAGGTGTTGGGTGACGCCGAAGGATGCCGATAGCGCGAAAAAACCGGTCATATTCCGCTCCGCAACGTCTGATTACGGCTTCAACAATTTCCCCCTTTCAACCAACAGTTGGCAGATCCCCACCATGGCTCGTGGACCGCACACGGCAGTCTTCGAACTGGAAGCGACCATTTATTGTTCCGCGGGCTTTCGCGTTTCCATACGCCACGACGATCGTCGACCGGGCCGCTTCGAAGATCAAAACATGGGACGTTTTCGCTGGTCATCCGCCGCTCGGCCCGATGCGCGTGCAACGGCCGACTGGCTCGATGGATTAGTTGACGCCATCGACGGCGATCCCTGGCGTAGGGAATTGCGAAAGGAAATCCGCGCTCAAGACCTAGATTCTATTGTGCGACGCGCATCGGATTGGGAAGGTCTCGAGCGACAACCTCACGTATCGCTAATTCAATTGGCTGAATCGCTACGCGACCTGTCCGCGCATACCGAAACTTTTCTGCCCGAGGTCGATGATTGGCAGGTTGTGCATTTTGAACAGATAAAGCAGACTTGGCATCACTCAAACACGGCCCACGCCCAACCTGCCGAGCTTTCAGACGATGGCTCGATCGTGCTGTTGAATCCTCGCGTTCTGCCTGATCTGACGGTCCAGGAGTTGGAAGTCGGTTTCGGAGACATAGAAACGGTAACACTTTTATCCCAACCAATCATGCGAACCTTGTCGGCGCTTCGCTTGGAATTAATTCCCACCCAATTCGACTTTGGCCAAGAGGGCAGTCCCCAACTAGGACGCAACTCGCAAGTGGACCTTGCAGATGTTAAAGCCGAATTGATGGACACCAACGGCACTGTCCTACAACGGTTAGAGTTCGACTCGCTGAGCACCGATCATCCCTGGGATCGTCAATTGAACTTATCTCAATCGGCGGACGATACAGCCCATACCCTAAGCCGCTTGCGCGATGGCAGCCAAACAAGACAAATCGTTTTTGCTGTCGTCTCAACCGAATTACCTGAGAAGGCAAGGTTGAGAATCAGTCTCGTAACGCGCCACTGCGAAAACCTCGGTCGTTTTCGGTTCTCGATATCCGGTTCTCCCATGCCGCGAACGAACATCAGCCCCGCACTCCGGTTTTTAACGTGGATGAATCGCCGCGATCCCTCTAACTATTGGGTCGCCCTTGAATTGGCGCAATCGCTGCTGCGTGAATCACCTCCAAATTACGTGGCCGCCAAGCAACTCGCCACTTCGGCCGTTGCCCTTCAGCCCGACAAGCTAGCCTCCCATATCGTCCGCATTCGCTCGCTGGGATTGAACGAGCTAACGGTGTCGAGTCCACAGCAGCATACTCTCCACCATCACGCACAGGAGATACGCCGACGTGATCCACAAAATCGATTCCTGCTCAATAGTGCTGAGCACATTTTCCACTATGCCCATTGGCACTTCAACCAGGAAAAAGACCTTGTTGCTGCCTTCGACAATTGTTTCACAGGATATCTTCTGCATCCCACCTACGCTAAGACTCGCTGGGGTGTCTCGTTCTACTTAGATCAAATGATCGCTGCAGAACAATTTGAAGATGCACTATCGGCAACGACTCACGTGATCGCCGTCGATCCCAGCTTCGCTTGGGCCTACATTCGTCAGGCGCGCGCGCTGTTGCATTTAGGACGCGCGGAGGAAGCGCATCTAGCCATGGAGCGTATCGGCGAGATGACCCCTGAGGATGCAACAGCCTCGAACGACTTGGCTTGGCACCTAACGACTTACGAGCCAGAAATCCGCTTGCCCAGTCAAGCGATTCGACTTGCCAATCGGGCCATCGAAATAGAACCCGGCAACTTCATGTACTGGAATACGCTGGGCGTTGCCCACTACCGCAATGGTGATTTCGCCGCCGCGATCGAGTCGCTCAATAAGTCGTTGGAAATTTCAACCGTACATGGCGGCTGGAATTGGATCTTCTTGGCCATGGCGCACAAACAGCTCGGAGATGACGAGCGAGCCAAGAGCAACCAAAAAAAGGCACAAGGCTGGATGGAGAAGTGGGCTAGCAAGAATATGGAATTCGTCAGTGTATTCGACGAAGCGGAAAAACTAATCGGCGAACTTCCCTGACTATGAATTGCGAAGCCCACTTTTGGGCGAAATATTCCGCAAGGTAACGAGCCCCCCGCTAGGCGTCGATTTGAATTGCAGCCACAAACATGGTTCAATGGTTGATATCCCACATCCGAATGGCGCGAGCTTATCGCGTAGCGGAATTCGCCAAGAATTTCGGTAAGGCTCATCACACTCTGAAAACCGAAACTGTTGGCAAATTCTGTTACGGGAATCCGCTAAACTACGTGGCATTCATCCCAGCCCACTACGATTGGCGATGCCATGGCAATGACCACTTCTTTGGAGCTGCTGCGTAAAGTCAGAACGCTCTCGGACCGCAGCGCCTGGGACGACTTTCTGGCAACCTATGAACCGTTTATCGAAAGCTGGCTCGCTCGCCAGGGACTCGATTCCCATCAAGCCGCTGATGTTCGTCAGGAAGTCATGTGCGTGTTAGTGCGTGAGTTGCAGCGGTTCGAACACAACGGTAATACTGGTGCCTTTCGGTCTTGGCTCCGAAAAATTACCGCCAATCGACTCACGGCATTTCTGCGTGTGCAATCTCGCCTGCGCGGTGCCAAGTTGCAACAACTCGAGTCGGCAGTAAAGCAGTTGGAGCGAGATGACAGTGAGTTGGCGGAGAATTGGGACCGCGAACACAACCACTTTCTCATTGGCCGTCTGCTCAGGCAAATTGCACCGGAGTTCGCACCGCACACGCTAGCAGCGTTTGAGCAGCAGGTTTTCGAAGGGCGATCAGCGCAAGAAGTCGCCGACTTGTTACACATGCCAAAAGCTTCGGTTATCACAGCTAAGAGTCGTGTCCTGCGACGACTCAAGCAACACGCCCTAACCTTCCAAGAACTGCCCTGAAACCGCCACCTGGGTCAGACCCTGTTTTCAGGAGTTCGTCCGTATTTCGAGATACAGGTAAGAATTTTTGGTTGTTATGGCAAGACCGTTGCAAATTCAAGTTAACGGGGCGATCTATCATGTCATGGCGCGTGGAAATGGTCGCCAGTTGCTGTTTCATACTGACGAAGACTACCAGGGTATGCTCGACGGGCTCGAGATGACGGTCGCTCGAACAGGTTGGGAAGTGTTCGCGTTTGTGTGGATGCCGAATCATATCCACTTGTTCTTCCGAACTCCGCAACCCAATCTTTCGCGTGGTATGCAGTACTTGCTCAGCGGCTATGCGAATTGGTACGCTAAACGGCATGATCGGCCAGGACATCAACCAGATCAGGTTCCTCAACTGCGTCGAATTGCATTAACGCCGCAAGAAGTATTGCACGTCGTTGCAAGCTTTTATGATGAGGAAGTTTTGAGATACTCCCCTGGACGTTCGAAAAAACCGTGGCCGAGACATGGCAGCCTATTTGGCTCATCGCCACACGACGGCGAGGTTTCGCGAACTGGCTGGGCTATTTGGTTTATCTCATCCGGATAGTGTCAGCAATCTAGTACGGCGAGCAGCACGAGCCATGCGAGAGTCCAAAACGGTTTAAGCGAAGTTGGAACAATTACAGCAAATCCTTAAAACAAGTTCTGCCCCCTGCCACTCCAAACAAAATTTCTCGACTCAGTCCTAGCTCAATTTGCGCGCCGATACCGTCACGACAGTGCCATTCGGGTCTGCCCCCCGCCCCTTTTACCTATCGCACACTGATGGCGGCCGAAGCCGCCGTGATGGTCATCGATTTGGCTAAGGGAATCGAGTCACAGACCGAGAAACTATTTCGAGTTTGTGCGTTGCGAAATACTCCGGTACTGACATTTGT
This sequence comes from Pirellulaceae bacterium, assembly GCA_041739785.1. GTDB lineage: Bacteria > Planctomycetota > Planctomycetia > Pirellulales > Pirellulaceae > Aureliella. The sequence continues at coordinate 54,782 of JBGSNE010000106.1, read as the reverse complement.
CAACAAAGTTGATCGACAGGATCGTTCCCCGTACCCGTTGTTCTACGACTTGGCCATCGATACTTCGAATCCAGCATCGGCATGGATTTGCTGAATTAATTCATCTAGGACGCTTTCAGCATCTTCATGATTAACCTGGCAGGTGCCCGCCGCTTCATGGCCGCCTCCACCATATTTCAGACACAGCTCGCCGACGTCCGTCGTGCACGAACGATCCAGAATCGACTTACCAATGGTGAACACAGTATTCTGTTTTAGTCTCCCCCAAAGCACGTGAATGGAAATATTCGTCTCCGGATACAAGGCGTAGATCATGAATCGATTCCCCGTGAAAATCGTTTCCTCTTCTCGCAAGTCAAGTACCACCAAATTGTGATGTCGCGTCCCGCAGCGCAGCAATTGCTCTTTGAATGGCTCTTGATGCGATTTGAATAATTCGACACGCTCTTGAATATCGGGCAATTGTAGGATCTCCTCGATCGTATGAGCTTTGCAATAGTCAATCAGATCCATCATCAACTGGTAATTGGAAATGCGGAAATTATGAAAGCGGCCCAGTCCAGTTCGTGCATCCATTAAGAACGACATCAGCGGCCACCCCTGGGAATCGAGAATCTCTTCGCGAGTGAACCTGGCAGCGTCAGCTTTATCTACGGCTTGCATCATCTCGACGCTGACTTGGGGAAATCGTTCGCTGCCGCCGAAGTATTCGTAAACGACTCGGGCCGCGGAATCCACATTGGGCATCAAAACGTAGTTGTCAAGCTGTTTGCCGCCATGACGAATTTCTTCACTACTGTGATGGTCGAAACACAGGTAGCAAGACTCGACATAGGGCAGATTGGTCAGAATATCTTTATCGTTTACCTCAATTAGCCCATCTTGCATGTCTTTTGGATGCACGAATTTGATTTCACCCAGCAAGCCCAATTCTTTTAGCAAAATTGCGCACACAAGTCCGTCGAAATCGCTACGTGTCAAGAGCCTGTATTTTTGATCTGCGGTCACCATGTGCATTGTCTCCGTAGTTAATAATTTTTATTAATCGCCCCAACAGCTTACGTCGTAGATTGAACAGTATGCTGGATGACAGGCACCAGAAAAGCAATTTACTGTTGCTGTGGTAACCCTTTGAGAATGCGGCAAGTCCGTTTGTGACAAAAATGGCGATCGTGCGGGAGAATGCTGTCAAGTTAGCGGAAATCGATCACTCGATTCCAACAGTCCTGAGCGCCGGAAACTGGGACGGTGCAACAAAGAATCAGCATGCCAGTGCCAAAGGTGTTTGGGGGTGACTGGCTGCGGGCCCCCAAGTTGCCCATCTACTAAGTTGACCTAGGAGCCAAACAAAAACGGTGTTTGACACTCTCGAGAGTTATGAGAAATCCAGTGTTTTAGCTTGGTCCTCAAACTGTCAGACACCTTTTTATTGGGCACTAGAACAAGTTGCGGTCCAGCATGCGGTAGTTGATGGCTTCCTGCAAATGCATGGGACAGATGTCGTTCGCATCTTCGAGATCCGCGATCGTGCGCGCCACGCGCAAGATCTTATCATGGGCTCTAGCCGAAAGCCCGAGCTCATTGCAACTGTCGCGCAGTAGATGCATACAGGTCTTATCCAGCGGGCAGTACTCGCGCAATTGCCGACTGGACATCAGTGCGTTGTAGAGACTTGGAGCATGGCTGAAACGGGCTGCTTGCCGCTCGCGTGCCAGTTCGACGCTCTCACGCATGTTTTCGCTGCTGGTTCCCAGTTGAGACGAAGAGAGTTCTTGGAAAGGAACCGACGGCACTTCAATGTGAATGTCAATTCGATCGAGCAATGGTCCGGAGATACGAGCCATGTAGCGTTCAATCTGTGTTTGGCTACACGAACAACTGCGACGTGGATCAGTTCGAAATCCGCATGGGCACGGGTTGAGCGCCGCTACTAGCATAAAGTTAGCTGGGAACGTGGTACTTCTCATGGCTCGCGAAATGGTGACCGTTCGATCCTCCAACGGTTGGCGCATGACCTCCAATGTTCGTCGATCGAATTCCGGGAGCTCGTCGAGAAAAAGAACGCCATGGTGTGCCAAACTGATTTCGCCAGGCGCAGGCGGGCTTCCGCCACCAACTAGGCCTGCGTTGCTGATCGTATGATGTGGTGAGCGAAAAGGGCGCACTGCCAACAGCGGTTGTCCTGGTTTCAGTCTACCGAGAGAACTGTAGATGCGAGTTGTTTCTATCGACTCTTCAGCTGTCAAGGTCGGTAGAATCGACGGAAGGCGCTTGGCAAGCATCGTTTTGCCCGAACCGGGTGGTCCAAGCATCAACAGGTTGTGCGCGCCGGCAGCACTTATTGTTAGCGCTCGCTTGGCGACATCCTGTCCGCGTACATCCGAATAGTCCAAATCATAGTTGCTATACTCTGCGAACAGTTCTTTAAGTTGCGACGGGTGCGGATCGATCTCGAGCGTGCCAGCGAAAAACCCCACGGCTTCGGTCAAAGTCGAAATCGGAATGACTTGGATTTCGTCGACCACTGCTGCTTCGCCCGCGTTTTCGCTGGGGACGAGAATGCCTTTGTATCCGGCATCGCGGGCTGCGATCGCCATCGATAAGGCCCCTTTGATATTCCGTGTATGCCCTTCCAGAGCCAGTTCACCCACGACTGCGTACTCTTTGAAACAGTCCGAATGGAACTGCCCGCTAGCTGCTAAGAGTCCCAGGGAAATTGGCAAGTCAAACGAAGCGGCTTGTTTGGGCAATTCCGCCGGGGCTAGGTTGATGACAATGCGGTCATTGGGACGCTGAAAGCCACTGTTGACAATCGCTCGTTCGACACGATGCACGCTCTCCTTTACCGCCTGCTCTGGCAGTCCCACCAACATGGTCTTGGGCATCGACGTCGCGGAGACGTCAACTTCCACTTCGACGGGCAGTGCTTCGATGCCCAGAAGTGACAGCGTATTGAGTTTAGCCAGCATCGACGCATCCTCCCCTTCTAATTGAGCCCGCATATCGCGTCAAATATTGTGGCTCGAAAACCAGCGACAGACAACGGTGGCTGTCACGCTAACCCTGCGAGTTCCCTAAAAACGGAAGCAGTCAGGGACTATTGATGTTGGACGTTAGTGGCAGCAACATCGGGAATACAGAGCTGCTGTCGATTTTGCGATTTGCCACCTTGCGTTGTAGACCAATCTGCGCCAGATTTATTTGTGCTCCTATAGAGGCTGAAAAATGTCAGCTGAAGTCGCTCCTAAAGAACTAACGTCAATTAATAAGACGGAGAAAATCGCAGAACCTTACAACACAATCCACACTTTTTGCAAAATTGTTTTCCACGAACCCAGTGCATTGTCCCCATTGTCCCTTCTTGTCCCCATTGTCCCTTTCACGCTGTGTGTCGCGGCTTTAGCTTTGGCAATACAAATAGACGTTGCCGATCCATTCAAGCCATCGTAGTGGGCTAACTCGGGGCATTCAAATTTGACGATTGCGGAATCCAAGTCGCTAATGCTCACTTGCCGGTAGTGCGCTTTTGCGACTTCCTCGGTATGCCCGCAAATTTTGGCGGCAACATGGGAGGGAATTAGCGAGAAAGGGGCCTCCAAACTTTCTACCTGACCGAATCAACGAGATGAATGTTGTTGGCGCTGACGGGACATGATTGTTTTCTTTATCGCTATGTGTCAAGAAGATCTGGAAGAGACCTCTCAACCATTCGCTTCAAGTACTACTGCCATTACAGAAAACCCAATCTTTGTCCGCGCGAAGCACTCGCCGGTTGTTGAACACGAGTACCAGAGGAATGACGATTCAGTGAATTACCAGCGCTATGGAAATGGTCGTCAAGTTGGTCGCTAGGCTCAAGACTGCGGAGTAGCTCAGTTTGCATTTCCAGAGGATACTAAGACAGTTGGCTTCCAAGATCACGACCGCGCATTCGACCAACCAAAAATCGATTGCCAACTGGAAAATCAATAACCATCCGATGGAGTGACTGATAAGATTAACACTTACTAGTCCGGCCAGCGCAAAGCTCCACGACACCGTTGGCTTGCACATTAAAAACCATAGGGCGGCGACGACAAGCTCCGTCGCGATTGTGACGAGCAGGAGAGTGAGTTGAGTGTTCATTTAGTTGTCGGAGTGTTTGGGAGAGAGTTAAGCTGGCGATTTTTGAGACGATGAAAAACTAGTAGGCAACTGAACATCGCCAACCCCAAAGCCAGAGCGATGGTCGAAACCGATGGGAAACTTGACTCGAAAGGTTGCTCAACTTCGCACCAATGTTCCACATGGTCTACGACATCGATAATCGGATTACTATCGGTAACTGACACAAACTTAAGTGTGGTCGAAATGCTGTCGATGGGACTCGAAACTGGAAGGATGCTGTTCTCGCTTTGAGGCGACCTGGTCGACGGCCAGTTGCCAAATTTTTCTTTGTCGAATTCGACTGGAAATTCTTCATTATTGGGCACAACGTAAAATCGCCCACCGTATTTTGCATTCAAGCGGAAACGAGTCCCAGGCTCAATCTTTCTAACTCCTTTAAAACCCGCTGAAGGTGCCAGAACCAGTCGATGTTCCTCCAGCGTCTTAGATGCCGCGAACTGATAATCATGCCTCACGGATTTTTGGCCCTTTAGCAAAATGTCAGCCAAAGCCACCGTGGGCATGAAAGTCGCAATTGTGATGAGGCCCGCAAATCTGAGTTGGTTCACTGTGGATTCTCCAATTTCGAGGGAAGTGTGGTTAACGTTCAAATTCGACATTTATCCTTGACGTGGATTGCTTCGGCCAAGTTCCGGAAAAAGGATTCTTTCGGGAACTTCTCACTTATGCCCAACGTCAACTTACCTGGGAATCAAGATTCATGTTCCCAACAATGACTGGAAACTTATGCAGGGGGTGCTTAGGGGAATTGCGAAGATTCCCCGCAACTTACCGGAACAACCTTCGATAATTTAAAAGTTGGTGGACCGACACTGGTACCACGTAGAAAAACCTTGCTGCTGCTCCGCCGTGAAACGCATCAACTACTGTCCGTTCGCAAAGGTAGCTTCACCATGGAACGAAACTCGCAATCACGCCTCAATCAAATTGACACGCGCTGGACGTTGGTCGCTCGTGCCCATGCGGAGGGAGCAACCGCCGCCGCACGCCATGAATTGCTCGACCGCTATAGCGGAGCCGCCTTTCGTTACATGTTGGCGATCACCGGCAGTCAAGACGCAGCCGAGGACCTCTTCCAGGAGTTCGCGCTGCGTTTGATACGCGGCGACTGCTTTCGTGCCGAACAACGCAAGGGGCGTTTCCGTGATTACCTAAAATCGCTGTTGATCAATCTCGTGCGCGATTTACAACGCTGCCAATGTAGCTCTCCCCTGCCACTGGCCGATTGGCAGGCGACAACAAGCTCTGGCGACAGCCAGCAACGCTTCCCAGTTAAAACACACCGCCAAGGAGATCACGTTCTGGATCGGGAACCTGAAGCGGATGACGGTTTATTTGTCGAATGCTGGCGCAGCGAATTACTCGATCGTAGCTGGGCGGCAATGAAAAGCCAGAAACCGAATTTATACGCCCTACTCAGGATCCAAGTAGAGTACTCCGATGCGACAGCTGCCCACAAGACACAGCTCTTGTCGCAACAACTGGGGCGATCAATTTCCGACAACCATTTCCGAGTGTTGTTGCATCGTGCGCGGGGGCTGTTCGCCAAACTTCTATGCAGCGAAATTTCGCATTCATTGGGACACCCTAGCGAACAAGAACTGCGGAATGAATTGAAGCGATTACGCCTATATCGTTATTGCCTAACCACCGCCGGGCGTTCTCAATCGACCCCACTTTAGCCGTTTTTAGCATGTGGAAAGGCTCGGCACGACATGATTTCGCATTCAACTTGGAACAACAACAATCAGTCAGTCCACTACCTGTTTGGTTCGAACCGAGATCCGTCGCAATTGACTAGTATCGAGGCCGAAATCGGCACGCTCAGCACCAATGGTTTCGCACCGAGTCTACCGGCTGAATTCTGCGCAGAGCAGGCAGCGGCGACATCATTGAAGAAACTGGAGTTGGTCTCTGGAGATTTTCAGATCATCCGCCTACTGGGACAAGGTGCATTCGGAAAAGTCTTTTTGGCTCGCCAGCTTTCACTCAATCGTTTGGTGGCTATTAAAGTCACAGCCGATCGCGGCTATGAAGGTCGAATGATGGCACAGCTCGAACATCGACGAATCGTGCAAGTGTTTTCCGAAACCGTGTCGACCGAGCACGGTATCCGCATGCTCTGCATGCAATTCGTGGCCGGTGTCACTTTGCAGAAGATTGTCGATGAGCTAGCGAGGATCGAGGCCTCCCGCCGTAGTGGGCGGGCGCTGGTTGAGATTTTGGATCGGTTTGTCAACGACCATGAGACGGCATTCGATCCCTCGGGATTACGCGATCGTGAATTGTTGATCAACAGCACGCTTACTGAAGCTGTGTGTTGGATCGGCGAGCAGATCGCAGAAGCTCTGGCGTTCGCGCATCAGCAAGGGGTCTTGCATCGTGATGTGAAACCGGCCAACATCTTGCTCAATCAATACGGACACCCCATGCTGACCGACTTCAGCGTCGCGTTTCAGGCGAATTCGTCAACCAGCGACGGAGCTACTGTGCTGGGGGGGACGATGGGCTTTATGTCACCCGAACATTGCCGGGCGGTGGAACAGCCCCATGCCTCGCCAGGGACGGATGTCGATCAACGCAGCGACATTTTCTCATTGGGCAAAGTGCTCAACTGCCTGTTGCACACCCGTTCTCCGACCGCCGACCTAGAGCTGTCGCGCCCGCTGGGGCGGATCGTGGGTCGATGCCTCAGAGCCGAGCCGACGGAGCGATTTCCGACGGCTGATGAACTGGCCGCCGCGCTGGTCGGCTGTCGCCAATGGTTGGTGGCCAAGCGCGCAATGCCTCAGCCAAGTTGGTTTACCCGATTTGCCGAACTGCATCCGGTAATGTTCATCTTGGTCTGCACGGTAGTCCCCAATGTGTTTGCCAGCGCCGCCAATGTGTGGTATCTGTCTCAATTCGTAATCGTCGAATTGCCCCTAGCACAACGAAATTCTTTTTGGATCGTGATCACCTGGTATAACGCTGTGGTCGCGCTGGCCATGCTGTTGCTACTCGATCGGACACTGCTCCGCGCCGCCCGTGAATTTCATCGCGAGCGAGCTGTGGAGACCTTCCTGCGACAGCAAGTCCTGATGCTGCCGATCTGGTGCATTGTCCTGGGATGCGTAGGGTGGTTTCCATTTGCAGTCGTCGTTCCGTCAGGCATGGAATTGTTGAGCGGTCGCATTCCATTCGGATGTTGGCTGCATGTCGCGGTGGCATTCATCTTCACCGGAATGATTGCCATGACGGCCAACTATTTCGTTGTCTCTTTTGTCGTCATCCGATCTCTGTATCCCAGATTATGGGGTGACGTTGCGGATTTTCGAGCAACTGCGGCAAAAGAACTTTCTCATATTCCAGGCAGGAACCGCAAGTTACAGTTTTTAGCGGCCCTGCCCCCGGTGCTAGCCACTTCGCTCCTCATGTTTGGACCAGCAGAGCAGTTCGAACAGTCGGGGATCGGTCATTTGCGAGTCTTTGTGTCGATTTTGGTGACGGCCGGACTGGTTGGCTCCTGGTTCGCCGCCGCCGCCGCTTCCATGCAAGGACGCACCATCTCAGCTCTGACCACCGGTCGCGATTACTAGCACCGCGCTTCTATTCGTGTAGCCAGCTGCTAACCCGATCCGCATGTGAGACGCCACAGAGATCGATGATCCAAATGGATTTAACGGGTTTGCATAGCAGCCGCTGAGGACGCAAACCACGAGCCGGCGAATTCAGCCGCTACGAGAATTGATAGCTCCGCCTTCGGGAACGCGCACAAGCAAAGACTAATACGTACCTATCACGAAGGCGGAGCTATCTATTCGAGTGAATCTCTGTGTGGCAGCCCCTATTCGCGGGCCGTCAACTCAGCTCCAGACACCGGCGCTTACGAGTTTCAGCCAAGCTCCAATTCGATATGACCAGGCAGAAACGCCGCTTTACCTAAAATCAGTTGACTTGACAGTCTCCCGCTTTATGTCGCTAACCGTCTAAACCGGTTGGCCATTTGTTTCCTCCTTTGCAGTCCGAACCCAGCGGATAAAAAGCCATCTCTTTCGGTCTAGATCCAAACGAAGTACCCATACTGATTCAGACTGGTTTAATTGTATTGTCTGCGAGTGGCACTCGTCGGGAGCCGCAAATACGATTTGGCAAGCTGGGCACATGAACCTTCCAACCGGGACATAGCACTGTGATGGTAGGTTGGGAAGCAGCCCCTTGGTGTGAAGAACTAGCGAGAATCGAAGCCAGCCCCAAACGACTGCAGTAGAAGAATCTATCCACCAAATCACGCAGCAGACATGATCCCCTGACCGAAAAGGCGTGAGATACAGAGCTCCAGATTGAATTTCGACCGGACTAACAAACCAATGCTAGTGAAGATTGCGTAACATGTCGAAGCTTCGCGGGGGTGGTTAACTAACTAGCAATTCTCGCAGGCGGGGTGGCGTGCGGTATCGACTTTGACGGCGTCGACTGCGGGTGGCATTGATGACTTGAGGACGACCAGCTACCAAACTGAACAACTGCCCAAAATCGCTGACTAACTTGCACCAGGCTTGTGCGTCAAGCTGCAGGCGTTCGAGGATCGCAGGGGCAAAACCAACGGGGACATAGCACTGTGGTGGCAGGTTGAGAAGCAGCCCTTGGAGTGAATGTCTAGCGGGAATTGCATTTAGCCAAAAACGACTGCAATAGAAGGGCCGATCGACGATATCACGCAGCAGAGACGGTTCCCTGTCGGAAAAAGGGCGAGATACCAAGAAGGCCAAATACAGCTTCGACTAGACGAGCAAGCAAATACTCGCGAAGCTTACGAAAAATGCCGAAGCGTCGAAGCGGTGGTTAGCAAACCAGCAATTCTCGCAGACGGCGTGGCGAACGGTATCGACTTTGGCGGCGTCGACTGCGGGTAGCATCGATGACTTGAGGCCGGCCAGCTACTAAACTGAACAAGCGACCAAAGTCGCTGACTAACTCGCACCATACTTGTGCGTCAAGCTGCAAGCGTTTGAGGATCACAGGGGCCGCAACCGGGGTGCTGCCGCGTTTACCAAGAACAATCTGCCGCGCAGTCCAGTCGAGTAGCTCGACATACGATTCGATCGACATCGTTAGAAACCCTTTATCGCTGGCACGCTCCCCGCGTTGGTTCGCACAAGGTCCCAAGGCATCGCGCAATTCGTCGATCGTCAGCGGAGCCAGAAAACTATCTGACCGTTGGCGCCCTGTGTCAGTCGCTTCCTCTTTCATAGCAGCGATCCGGCGCTGGATAGAACTATGGTTACTATCTTCCAATAACTCCGCTAGCGCAGCCCGAATCAGATTGAGGTCGACATAGGCTGCACAGGCCAACAATCCCGCTTCATCGAGAATTCTGACAGCGCGATAGCGAGTCTCCCAAAATTTTCCGGAAATTTCTTCCTCGGCATTTGCCCTCTGCGCGATCTTCTGGCACAGCAGTCTCATCCACCACGAGATGTCGCTCAGGCGCAAGCGGATCATTTTCAATTTGTCCGGGTCAGTACGGATCGAATTCAGCTCCGCCTCGTTGGGTTCCAGTGCAAAGCCATCAGTCCCCTTGCGAGCGGGGCAAATCATCAACCACCGCCGAGCCACTTCGGTATCGTCCCAAGTCGACACCACGTCGGGCCGCGAGCGCAATACCTGGTGGAAATGATTGGAAAGAATAGAGAACGCGAGGATATCCACAGCGAAGAACTGGGCTTGGCGTTTTATCAACTCTTCGATCCATACCTTGCGATGGTCATGGTTTTTTCCAGTTACTGGATCGTCGCCCATTAGATAACAACGTCGGACGACGCGGTTGAAGACATGAACAATCGCAATTTCATCAGGCGCAAAGTGCTCCGCACGAGCTAAACGAGCCATGATGTTACCCCCTTTAAAGGATCTCGGTATCACGTGAGCCAGCCATTGCTAGCATGCTTAGCCGGCGGAAATAATCGGCGAGAGAAGTCAGATATATAGACGACGGAAAAAACCGAGATTCCTTACACTCAAATCCTCCTTTTCAGTAAACTTTTTCCGTAACGCAAGTGCTATGTCCCCGATGCTTGTAACGCAAGTGCTATGTCCCCGATGCTTACAAGTGCTATGTCCCCGATGCTTATGTCCCCGATGCTTGTACTCGCTGATGGTGGCTGCCTCGACCAATGACTTCAATTCCGATACCCATTGGCTGCGTAGCGACGTCGATCAATATTTGGCCAAAACGGCAGTCAACTACGGAGTAGAGCTTCGTGAGCAAGCGGTTGTTGGGGCACTAGAGCGGCACAGCAATCGATGGATGGTTGAACTAAGAAACGAATTGTCTGAAACAACAACACTGTCCTGTGACTGGATTATTGACGCGACGGGAAGCGCCGATTTCTCTCGGGACCGCTTACATTCGGGTGACGACGATGGTTCCATTCAAATGCATGCTCGATCCACTTTTGGGCACTTCGAAGGCGTCTTGCACTTCTCAAATAACGATCAATTTCTGAGTTCAGATCCGTCACGCATTTTCAATCCCGATCATGCAGCTCAACATCACATTATCGAAGAAGGCTGGCTGTGGTTTCTAAGATTCCAATGCGGTACGACCAGTGTTGGTTTAGTCACCACGCTGGCTGGCGATTTGAATGCATTGTGGCAGCAGGCTATTGGTTCCTATCCAACCATCGCCGAGTTGCTGGCCAATGCTACTCTGATTGATTCAACGCATGCGGCTGCGTCGGTGCCAATCAGCCAAATGCATCAATCAAAGCGGCTAGCGCGTTGCAATTCGACCGCCGTGGGCGATGGCTGGGTCTCGATGCCCAACGCATTTGGCTTTATCGATCCGCTGCACAGTACTGGCATAGCACATTCATTGACAGGGGTTTTACGCATTGCACTGGCGTTTTCGCAAGGAGGGGAGGTCAACCAGCGATTGGCGACTTATAATCATTGGCTTCAACGAGAAGTGCGGTGGATCGATACGCTGGTATCGCTGTGTTATGCTGGCCTTCCCAATACGCAACTCTTCATGGATGCGACGGCCGCATATTTTGCGGCGGTTGTTCTGCATGAGCGACGCATTACAGCCGAATGCGATGTGTCCCATGCCGGTTTCCTGGCATGTGATGAAGCAGAACTTGTTGACGCAGCAAATAGCGTTTTGAGTCAGTTAAATACGGCAACTGCGTTGCAGAAACGCGATAACTATCTCGACTTCCGCCGCTCGATTGCCGACGCAATTGCTCCGTATAATCCGATCGCATTGCTTGACCAAGCAATGCATAATCGCTTTCCCATGATTTGATGGGGTAGCTATGCATATGGCGAATTTGAGAGCATTCGCTAAGTTCACAGTAGGCAATGGGTTATTTAGATTAGTCTTGGTCGGCATTCAAGACTGGGCCTGAACGAGCAACATTCGCGTCGCTTAGTGGTCTGGCTCCCCGTCAACCAATGCCTTAGCCCGCTGGATGAGCCTCTCAAAATCCAGATCCCATAGGCGGGCCGTGTTGTCGGTGCTGCCGGTCAAGACCCATCGCGCGTCGGGGCTCATGGCGACCGTAGTGACATCGCCAGTGTGGCCTTGAAGAATCATAGGAATGGCTTTCGAGCCTAGCGCAAACTCACCAACCTTGGCTGTCTGGTCCCTACTTCCAGTGACGACAAAGCGCCCATCAAGACTCATGGCGACGCTCAAAATTTCATGAGTATGCTTCCACATTACCTCCGGCACGGCCGGATCGCTCGCGTCCAGATCCCATCGCCGCAAGACTGAGTAATACGGAGTTCCCTTTGAGCCGAACAGCCAGTGACGGGACGGGTCAAGTGCCATTGGCTGTCTTGTGCTGCCCGTGTTATCCAGGACTATTGGCGGTTCTTTGACTTCCATCCTGCTCGGTGTGCAAAGCTCAAGTGAACTATTCAAATCTACAACCAGCCGATTCGAAGCAAGAAAGCTCGCAGAGTATATGTAGCTCTCGAAGTTGAGTACTTCGCAATTTTCGAGTGGGTGCTTCTTGTCCAAGTCTAGAATCCGAACTTCCTGACTGCCGCCAGTTACCAATAGATTGCCGGCGAAGTTGAAATCTACGGACTGGACGACAGGTACATGGACGTCCTTTAGGGAGTGAAGTGGTATAGTTGGATCGTTGGCCTCGAGGTCCCACAGGCAAACCCTGCCATCCCGACCGGAAGTAGCCAGCAAACTGTCCTGCGACCTTATTGCCAGCGAAGTGATTTGCTGTTCATGTCCGCGCAACACGATGGAAGTAGCTGACGGTGAATCACAGCTCCAAACTCTGGCAGTTCCATCTTCACCGGCTGTCACGAGGCGCTGGCCGTCGCTCACAAAAAGCAATTTCGTAACTGCGCCCGTGTGCCCTCTTAGTGCAACGGAAGAATGGCTAGGAATTTCCGATTTCAAATCCCAGAGCCGAGCGGTGTGATCCGTGCTGGCCGTAGCCGCCCAGAGGCCGTCGGGACTGATCGCAGCAACCGTAATCGCTCCTGTGTGACCTTGAAGGACCAGTGGCGAAGTGCCCGGGTTTTCAACCTTAATATCCCACAGCCGCACCCACTTGTCGGTGGCGGATGAGAATAGCGATTCACCGTCGCCGCTGATGCATAGCGTTGTGATGCCGCTATCATGACCTGTTAGTTTGATCGATGTTGTGGCTGGGTATGCTGCCGTGAGATCCCAGCGGCGAATGGAATGGTCGTTACTTCCGGTGAATAGCCAACGGCTATCTGGACTGAAAACTAAGTGGCCGGCAGCATTTTCATGCCCGACTAAAACCGTGGGAGGTGTCTCGGGTTCCGCGGTCAGATCCCAAAGATGGACTGAATGATCTGTGCTGCCAATCGCAGCCCAACGACCGTCACCGCTGACTGCCAGCGACGAAGTGCCATTACCATGTCTATGCTCGCCTCCCAGCACTCGAGGTTCTGAATTCTCTAGATCGCGTACTGTCAGATCCCATTTGCGCACAACACCATTTCTATCATTGGTAATCAGCGATTGTCCATTGGGTGTGAAAGCAACGGCGGTGCCGACTTCGAGTCCGTTGCCAATAGTGACTGGCGCGGAAACGGGGTCCTCCAAGGAAAGGTCTAGCAAAAAGCAGGTACCGGAAAGTTTCAAACTTCCCGCTAAAGCCATTCGCCGACTATCCGGGCTGAAGGCGCATGCGCGGAATTCAAAAGTAGGCAGAACAACAGAAGTCGTTACCGGTTTGTCTCCGGTGAGATTCCAAAGTCGCGGTGCCCCGTCCCAAGTGCTGGTTACCAACCATTGGCTGTCGGGGCTGAAATACGCACGCGTGAGCGCCGTGTAATACGCTCCGCGGCCCTCGACATGTCCGATCAGTTCAAGCGGAGACGCGGAAATGTTATCTGCCGTGAGGTCATAGAGCATCGCGGAAGCAGTACTGTCACGGCCAGTTACCAACCAGCGACTGTCGTTGCTAAAGGTGACCACTGAACTGCCGTGTGCGATTACATGATGCAACTTGGGGGTGGCATTGCCGTTGCACTTCCACAATCGAATGGTTTTGTCATAGCAGCTGCAGGCCAACCAATGCTGGTCAGGGCTTAACGCAATGTGTGTGCTCGATTCAGGATGAGAGAGCGCGAGTCCCCCGACAGCCAAGGATGCTTTCAGAAGCGACTCATGGGCTCGTGGCCGAGCGCTTAGATTATTTCTGGCGAGTTCCGCTGCTTCAATTGCAAAACGCGTCCTTTGAATGGGTTGATTATCCGGAACAACGAAGGTCTGCGCGATTCTTTCGATAATCTGCGCCGAGGATTCTACCGCTTGCCGAGCCGACTGTTCGCTTGTAAAGAGATCTTCGTTTTTTTGAGCGAGCGCTGCATAGGAGTCAGCCTGCCCCTTAATTTGCTCGGCCAGTGTGGTTTTCTGTTGAGCAAGCACTGATTTTTCCGCCGCTATGCGTTGGAACCAGACAGTGCCAAAAACCGCCGCAGAAGCGATCAAAAACATCAACGCCGCCGTGACCGCGTAGTATTTCTTGCTTTGACGCTCTTTGGCAATCTCGGTGGCTTTGAGTTTGGCTTGGACGCCTTCCAAGTAACTCGTCATGCCGTCCGCTAGCTCACCGGCATGCCGCATGCGATCCTCGGGCTCGGGCGACAAAGCGGTTTTGGCCAACACGATGAGCTGTGGGTCGGCGCTGCTGTTGTCCAACCGTTTGTGGCAGTTGTCTATTTTGCCACGGCTGGCCATCCGAAAAGTATCCGTGCCGGTCTGTCCCACATAAGGCGGCTGGCCGGTCAGAATCTCGGCCAGAATGGCGCCCAGTCCAAACACGTCCGCGCGCGCGTCAAGTCGATCGATCTCTCCGAGCGCCTGCTCAGGAGGCATGTAGGCTGGAGTGCCCATGGCGCTGCCCGCCCGGGTGTCGGAGCCGACCTCGCCAGCCACGTCGCTTCCCACGCTGCGGCGAGTCTGAATGACGCTGACATTGCGGTGTTTGTCTAGCGACTGTTGCTCGTCTGCCACTCCCCCGCGGCTAAGCACTTTGGAGAGTCCCCAGTCCATCACCTGAACTTCGCCGAAGGCACCCACCATGATGTTGGCAGGCTTCAGATCGCGGTGGATGACTCCCTTACTGTGCGCGTAAGACATAGTCTGGCAAACTTGCTCGAAGATGCCCAGCAGTTTGGGCCAATCTTCACTCGGTTCCTTGCGCTGGACTAGCAATTCTGCCAGAGTTTTTCCCTTAATGAGTTTCATGCTGAAGAACGGCCGTTGATCGCCAAATTGTCCGAGTTCATAGACCGGGACGATCCCAGGGTGCTGGAGCTGCCCGCCAATTTGGGCTTCTTCTACAAACCGTTGGATTAGCTCCGGCCTGTCTTTGTGCGAATCGAGTAACACCTTGATCGCGATTTCGCGACCGAGATCCGTATCGCGGCCTTTAATAATGGCCCCCATGCCGCCACGAGCGATTTCGCCCATCAAGTGATAGCGGCGTTCGTCTGGTTTTCCGCGCAGCTCGGGAGATCCTGGCTTTAATACTCCATCCCGTTCCTCGTGTGCATCATGCAACGTAATGTTTGGCACTTCAGTCAGCTGCTTGCTTAGCGACCTGAGCACACTATGCCCGGCACCGCCAATGACCACTGCTTCGTCAGGGCCAAACGTAGCAGCTAGACCTGCATGCATCGCTTGCTGCTCAACCGCTCGCCCCCGCTCATCGTCCACGCGCGCTGGTAGCCCAGGGGCCGCTTCTTCCAAAAAACTTCGGGAAACCTTCTGATGAGCGGCTATGAGTCGTTCGACGAGTTGTCGCAAATCCGAATCCTGACCGCAGGCAGAACTTAAATAGGCCTTCACTTCAACCTCAGATGACTTCTCTAAAGCCGATAGGAAAATAGAGTCCACGGTTTCCATAGATCGCTCCAAGTTATGTTGATTCCACCAACTTAATGCGAGTTTGCGACAAGGCACGCCTCAGATATTTCCAGCTCGGTGCGCCAATCCGAACACCAAGCTGCTACTGGAGCCGAATTAAAGCCCAACAAACAGAGGTGTTGGTCACTGTCTAAATTATCACCATATCCGATGATTGTGCTGGGTCCGTAAGTGGTCCAAAACCTTTTTTGCTTGGCTTCAAGCAAGGAATGCCCCGCTGCAGAATGCGCTAGAATTTCACCAGCCAAGGTTGCGGGCTAATCGCCCAAATCTTGCAACTTGCAATACAGTCGGGCTTTCGCAACGGTCCAGTAGCGGGAGGCAGTGGCCCGCGAGATCTTCATAGCCGCGGCAGCTTCCTCGAGTGACATTCCAGCGAAATACCGCAGCTTTACCAGGCGGGCCTTCGTCGCGTCCTCACGTTCATAGAGCTCCAAAGCCTCATGCACAGCCAACAACTCTTCATTGGCAACTAGATGATCCCCCGCCATGGTGCCATCAAAATCGACCCGCTTTCGCTGGCCTCCATGTTTGGGACGAATCTTGCGTCGAGCTCGATCAACCAAAATTCGCCTCATCGCTTCAGCTGCAGCTCCGAAGAAATGGGCTCGAGAGTCCCACGCCGGTTCGCTAGTTTGATCAACTAGCCTCAGGTATGCCTCGTGCACGAGCGCTGTCGGTTGAAGCGTTTGACCAGGAGTTTCATGCTTGAGCTTATTCGCTGCCAACATACGCAACTCCTCGTAGACAAGTGGCAGCAATTGCTCCGCAGCCAGAGCCTCGCCTCGCTCTACCGCGGCCAAGATCATTGTCAAATCATTCATCTTGCTAAGGCTTCCAAGGCGACATCACTCCTGAAAATCTCATACTCGAAACGCGTCTGAGGCAATTCACGAAGCGTCAAAATGCAGAGGCAGTTCTGACGGCTCAGTTTAGCATTGCGGGCTGAGCAGGTGGGAACCGCTCGGTACGCAGCAGCAAGGGTATCTCCAAGTTTCAGTGATTGGCACTCGAAAACCCCTGGCACCCCCCAACAGCGATCTCCAAAGAAAATAAATGGGACGACGCTTTGATAGGAGGCTAGGTTTGAGTTGAGCAGTTTTGGTATAGCGGAAACGGTTCCGTGCATCTGTTGATATTTTCATTGTCTTCCAACCCGACAACAGGAATTAGTTGAGGCGCGCAGAGCTTAAAAAACGCATTAGCTTGTTGAATCAACAAAACGCAATTCACCGAGAAAGGACGACCGAAAACCTCTGACTTGGCCTCCAATGGAAACAGACCGTTCCCTGAGGCCAACTAGGAATTCTGATTGTCCGGAAACCGCTTGGCAACCATCAAGATCCTGCAGACCTCGGCGAATAGCTAGAAAAAGCCACTAACTTGGGACGACGCCTGATGCATGCTCCGCCTGATTCTCCGAAATCGAAGGATCTCAATCCTGCACGGATGTCACTTGGATTCTATGCAGCTATATCTTTCACGCTTGCATTGGAGATCGTCGGTTTTAGTTGCTATCTGCGAAATACACTACGAAACTCCGATGCAAGTTGGCAGCCAGCTGCTGCGTCGGAACTAAAAGCCAGCTTCAATCACCAACCTGACTCATTCGATGAAGCCCCTACCGAGGCAAAAGTAAAATCTCCGCTCCGCCAATTAGTGCAGAGCGCAACCAACGTCGACGAGGACTACTGGCAAATCAGTGATCAACAAAAGGAATCTATGGTAGTCGGTTACTGGGAGATTTGTCGTGCAGAGATGCGGTGGACGCCGATCAGCCAAGTACCTGATCCACAAGAAATCAACGTGATTTGCTTCAACACCGAAGGCGACCATTTTGCATTCTCAATGGCGGGAATGGTCAACCTTGAGCACACAATCTATAGCTTTTGCCACGCCAATCATCGACTAACCGTCGTCCATTGGCCCGCCAAACAACGCACGCGAGTTTTCAGAAATTCTGCCAATGAACCGGTACAGTTCGGTTTGGCAGGTATGACGAATGAACGCGAGCTGATTTTCTCAATCAATGGCCGGTGCCACTGTTTGGCAGAATCTATACCCATGGATGAGATTGATTTCGAAGTCACCAATCTAGCGGCTTGGCATGCCATGCATCCCAGTGGCTACTTCTGTGCGACCGGATTGAAAGGATACTACTAAGGGGAGCCATTCGGGTCAGCCCCCTATCGCTGGTCCGGGATTAGCGCACGAAGTAGCTCGCTACGCCATTGTTTTTGGTCTAAATCGTAGATACCAAAGCCAGCACCAAATTCCCAGTAGGCCCAACTCATTTGTAGTTCCTCGGCAGTACGGGCAACGGCGGAGGTCCAGCGAATACGACTTGCATGCGGCGCTTTTTCGAAGGCGCCAAATTCGCCTAAGTAGATTGGACGATTGTGCTGCTTGCTCCAATCTGCGGCTTGTTGCAATTCCCGTTTGAGGGCCGTCAACTCTTCTGCCGTCCCCCATGGCTGGTTTTTCAGCCCACGTACTTTATCGTCCGCCCAGGATGCAACTTGATGAGTGAAATCATGCGGATTGTACATGTGGACGGTGACGATCAAATTGGGATCGTCAGGAAGCTTGAGCTGCGGCAAGCCACGAATGCCATTCCAGTGCACCGGTCCAATGATTACCGGGCGATTGGGATTGCTGGCGCGGACTGCCTCTAGGCCCTGTAAAAGAATTGCATTCCAATGGTCTGTGAGTTGGTCGTGTGGTTCGTTGGCCAGTTCGAAATAGAGCCACGAGCCGCGCGACTGATAGCGATGACCGATCTCTCTCCACATCGCGGCGAAGCGGTTCGTGTGCGTTACAGGATCGCTATCCAAACTGTTGTAGTGATGGGTGTTGAGCACCACATTGAGATGCTCCAACTCCGCCCGATCCAGCCAAGCATCAACGCGCTCAAAAAACTCGTGTTCAATCGCATACGGCGGATCGGTGTCGGCGTAATCGGACCATTTGACAGGCAATCGAATACTGTCGAAGCCAGCTTGCTTAATCAGGGCCAAGTGGTCGGGCGTAAGTTTCACTCCCCAATCTTGGTCACGAGGAACTTCAAAAAAATTGCCAATGTTAACGCCACGGCCTAGCTTCACGCAGGCTGCCACGATGTCCTGGCCATTGGCAGCCGTACTGATCGAAATCAGGCTCACGATCAACAACGAAAGTATACACACGGGCGACGAGTTAGGTGTCACGAACTGCATTCGGTGTTTAGTCATGGTTCGTGCCCTTATTAGTTGCCGAAGCGTTGAGAGTAAGGCGGAGTCCGCCAAGGATTTGATATTGCTTTCTGCCAATTATAGCTTCTGGAAGGGCGCACTCAGGCTTGCCGCGTGTGTTTGCTCTGTTTGGGCATCTGCATTGGATTCCCTGTCATGATGTCCGGCAACGCTTTCAGGTTCGCGGTCGACAAGTTGTATCCAACGGTCCTTGCGCTCATTCAACAGCGCTGCCGTGAACCTTACTTAGGCGATCGGGTTAATCGATTATTGCTCGGAATTGGATCTAATGTAATGACGAAGTTCGTTCTCCAAGATAGACGCTTCGCTTTTCAGTTTTATCAAAGCCTCGGGGACTTGGTCTAGTTCTTTGTTGTTGCCTAAATCTTCAATTTGTTCGGCAATATTGACCAAACCAGTCGCCTTGAACACACTCGCTGCGCCCTTGAGAGTGTGCGCCCCCCGTGTAACACGCACGGCGTCTCCGATCGCAAGTGATTCGTCAACTTCTTTGAGTCGTTGCTTTACTTCAGTGAGCAATGTCTCCGCAAGTTCGACTAGCCGAGATTCGTCACAGCCACCCATGCACTCTTTCGCGTGTTCGATGTCAATCAATTGATAGTCGAGAGCAGGACCATCGTTCAGGATACCCTTTGGCTTGCGCGACTCATTCTGAGGCTCGACCTGATCTGCAGAAATCGGTTCGGTATGTGGTCGAGTTCCAGGTTGAAGTTTGGCGAGTGCCCTAGCCAGTAGCCTAGGATCGATTGGCTTGCTGAAATAGTCGTCCATGCCGGCTTCCAGGCAACGTTCACGATCCCCTTTCATCGCAGCGGCAGTCATCGCAAAAATTGGAACATGTTCTCCGGTGGCTTGCTCTTCCTTACGAATCGCGATTGTCGCCTCCTTGCCATCCATGACAGGCATCTGCCAATCCATCAGAATCACGTCAAAGTCTTTCTCTCGCCAAGCGTCGATCGCTACCTGTCCATTCTCGGCGACTTCGACTTTGTGTCCCATGAGCTCGAGCAGTCCCACTGCGACCCGCTGATTGACATATCCGTCTTCAACCAACAAGACACGCAGCGCGACTTTGGCCTGAGCGATTGTCTCAGTGGGTTTGGACTGCTCAATTTGTTCGGGCGAAACCATCACGTCCAAAATTGTGTCGAGCAGCTCAGATTGCACGACTGGTTTCGTCATGTAACGGGCAATTCCCAGTTTTCGACATTTCTCGCTATCACCACTATCGGCCGCCGACGAAATCATGATTGTCTTGGCTTCTCGCAGCATGTCGCTACGCAACATCTGTTCGGCGACACCAAAGCCATCCATTTCAGGCATCATGCAGTCGAGCAACACAAGCTGATATGGCTTGCCCGAGTCTGCAGCAGACCGCAATTGAGCCAAGGCACTTGGTCCATCTTCGACACAGGTTGGCTGCAGATCCCAGATTCGCAATATTTCGCCTAAGATTTGACGATTGGTGAGGTTGTCGTCGACAACTAGCACGGGCAAGCCAACGAGATCGGCCAGGGCCGCCGGGCGTGGGGCCGATTGCTGATTGCCGATTGCCAGCTGTACTGTAAAGTGAAACTTGGTTCCTTCGCCTAGCTTACTTTCGACCCAAATGCGTCCATCCATCAAGGAGACCAATTGAGCAGAGATTGTCAGGCCCAGTCCTGTGCCGCCGTACTTTCGTGTGGTGGATGCGTCGACCTGCGAAAAGGATTCAAAAACCGCGGCTTGCTTGTCCAGTGGAATACCGATGCCGGTATCCCGAACTGAGAAATGTAGCTGAGTCCATCGATCGGTATGTTCCTCTTGCGTCACGTTGACGACGATTTCACCTTGTTCGGTAAACTTCAGCGCATTGCCGACCAGATTGACAATGATTTGCCGCAGGCGCCCCGGGTCGCCCACCACGCATTGCGGAGCTGTAGGTTCGATGTGGCAAGCCAACTCGATCCCTTTGTCGGCCGCGCGAAGTCCAAGTGACTGGGCTGTCCTTTCGATGCAGTCGCGCAAGTCGAACGGAATGTACTCAAGCTCCAGCTTGCCCGCCTCGATTTTGGAAAAATCCAAAATGTCGTTCAATAGACGCAGCAGCGAATCGGCCGAACCTCGCACCATCCCCAAGTATTCACGTTGGTCTGGCGTGAGCTGCGTCCCTTCCAAAAGCCCGGACATCCCGATGATCCCATTCATCGGCGTGCGGATCTCATGACTCATGTTGGCCAAGAACTCGCCCTTAGCGCGATTCGCCTGCTCTGCTTCCACTTTCAGTTTTTCTGCTTCGCTCCTCGCGTTCTCAAGGTACGTATTGGAGTTCGCCAATTCCTTGGTTCGCTCTTCGACGCGTTCCTCCAACGTTTCCTGCGAGCGAACTAACTCGTTCGTCATGCGATTGAACGCCATTCCCAGTCGCCCAAGTTCGTCGGTTGAGTTGATTTCCACACGAGCGTAGCGGTCTCCGCCGGCAATTCGATCGGCTGTGCTGACTAACCGATAGATTGGTAGTGTAAACCGCTTGGCCAACACAAACGCGGCTACCAAGCCTAGCAGCACCAACACTGACTCTAGGATCCACTGGTTCTTGCCCAACTGCGCGATAGGCGCGAAGGCTTCATCAACATCCATTTTGACGACCAACCCCCAGCGTGCAAACTGCGAATCTTGAAACTCGATCGGCTGCCAGGCGACGAGCACCCGCCGTCCGGAATACTCGCCAATACCCTGTCCGTTCTCGCCATCGATGGCGCGCAACATCGCAGGCACATCGCGGGGACTGGCCTGCTCGGCCATTGATTTGGCTGAGGGAATGAGATACCGGATGCGATCTCCGTCCCGGGAGGCAACCAATAATTCGCCGGTTGTCCCCAAGCCCCTTTCATCGCGGAGCAGTTCCACCAATTGATGAACGTCCAGCAAGACGATCACAACGCCCAAAAATTGGCCATCGTTGGTTTTCGCTGGCGTTGTCAAGAATGCTTCGAATTTGCCTTCAGTCTCACTGCTACGCGGCGTACCGAGATGAGTCTCTGTCCTTCCCTGCTCGAAATCTGGGTGCCCAGAAAAATTCTTACCTAAGTAACTCTGGCTGGTCGTCGCCACCACGCGTCCGCTAGGATCGGCAATTGAAATCGCCAAGAACGCCTCCATGCTGGCTTTTGCGTCACTAAGGATTCGTTCGGCTCCGGCGCGAAAGGATTCATCCGATTCCTTTCCGTCGAGATGGTCGGCCAGATACTGTCTTAGTCGCGTTCGACTGGCGACCAACAAAGCGCGTTCTTGCTGCCGACTAACATAGGCATCCAATCGCTGCTCGCGATCGTACGCCACCGTCTGCAAGCGCTCGTAAATCTGAGTGGTCAGGCTGTCGCGGGCAAAACGATACCCCATCCAGTTCGCGATCGTCGCGGTGAACACCACGATGACCGCGACAAAAATCGCCAACTTCACTAGCAAGTTCATTCCCATTGTTACGATTGTAATCGTATTGCAAAGCGATGTCTGTCAGCTGGATTGCTAGTGCTTCAACCACAAATAATTTTGGGGGTTGTTCGGGAAAAGGTGTCCGACGCCAAAAGCCGGAACGGCCCTTCGGGTGCTTCGCACTTTTGGTGTCGGACACCTTTTCCCGACGCGCGTCGAACCGTAATTCTTAAGCTGGACAAAGCACTAGCCACCCGCAAGCACCTGAAAACAGGGTCTGACCCCGAACCTGCGTTAGTTAGTCCTTGAGATCGAACGTAAAGGTGTTTGTGCCCTGCTTGACTTCTTCTTTGAGTCCAGAGGTGCCGGGCAAACCGTATTTCGAGGGGATGAGATGCATGAGAACAGGAGGTGGAAAAGGGGACACAGCACAAGGTCGGGTGGATTAATAGCCACCCGCAAAAACTTGTCTGCCCCCAAGTCTGCCCCCGGAACTGCCAAAGCATAAGGTACACTGGATGTGGCTCTGGTCCGGTTCGCCACCACTTTTGACTTACCTAAAAGCTCACCATATGTCTCGAATTTTCGCTGGTCTCTGCATGTGCTTTGCTAGCCTGAGCTGCGCGATGGCGTGGCCGGTTGCTCTGCGAGCGGCAGCAGCCATCGATTTCATCCGCGATGTGCAACCCATTCTGGCAGAACACTGCTGGCAATGTCACGGTGCCGATCCCGATGCGCGACAAAGTGGGCTGCGATTGGACGCCTTGGACTACGCACAGCGCGGTGGTGATTCGGGCGAGGCGGCAATCGTGCCTGGCGACGCTAGCCAGGGGACTCTACTGGCGCGGATTCTTACGACCGATACCGACGAGATCATGCCGCCAGCCGATGAGCACGATCCGCTGTCGACGGCACAGAAAGAAACTCTGCGGCAGTGGATCGCTCAAGGTGCCCAGTACGCTTCGCACTGGGCCTTTGTTCCACCGACAAAGTCGGCCATTGTTCCACCAACAAATTCGGTCATCGAGTCGACGGAGTTGCAGCCGATCGACGCGCTGGTGGCGGCCAAACTGAACGAGGTAGGACTAGCGCCCGCTCCGCCAGCTGAAACGCACGTGCTGTGCCGGCGCATCTATCTGGACCTGATCGGGCTGCCACCGACGCTCGAAGAGCTGGAAGCGTTTGCACAGGATGGAGTTGAAACGACGGTCAAGCAACTTTTGAACAGCGAGCGTTACGGCGAAAAGTGGGCTCGACATTGGCTCGATCTGGCGCGCTATTCCGATACCAACGGCTACGAAAAAGATCTGCGACGCGACCAGTGGATTTGGCGAGATTGGGTCATAGCAGCACTCAATCGCGATCTCCCTTACGACCAATTCATCATCGAGCAGATTGCGGGCGACCTGCTGCCCGATGCTACCCAAGAGCAGATCATCGCCACCGGTTTTCTTCGCAACAGCATGCTCAACGAAGAAGGTGCCATCGTCCCAGAGCAGTTTCGTATGTTCGAGATGTTCGATCGCATGGATTGCATTGGCAAAGCAGTCATGGGATTAACCACGCAGTGTGCACAGTGTCACAGCCACAAATTCGATCCAGTGAGTCAACAAGAATATTATGGCATGTTCGCTTGCTTGAACGATACCTACGAAGCTCAGTCTTGGGTCTATGATGCAGCGCAACAAACACAAATCGCTGAGATTCACGCTGACTTAGCTGCCATCGATCACCGCGCCCGCCAGGCTCGCCCCGTATGGCAGAGCGAACTAGAGAGTTTTACTCAAAAGTTGGTCGATCAACAAATCGCTTGGCAGCCTTTGACTTTTCGACAACTGGAAACAATCAGTGGTCTCAATCATCCAGTGCATTTGTCCGATCAGTCGATCTTGATGTTAGGCCATCGTAGCTCGGATGTGTTCTTTGTTGCCGACGGTGATTGGCAAGGTGTAACAGGCTTGCGATTGGAGGCGCTCCCCCATCGCGATCTGCCTTTCACGGGTCCGGGGCGGAATAGTGTCGGTGGCTGGGATATCATGGAGTTGGAAGTGTTGCTCAAACGCCCAGGGCAATCCGAGTGGGAGAAACAATCGCTTATGAATGCTTCAGCCGACTTTTCACAGCCCGATGAAAAGAGCGACGACGGCAAAAAATCTTCCGGACCGGTCGCCTACTTGATCGATGGCAAGGACGAGAATGCATGGAAGGCAGATCGAGGGATTGGTCAGCGCAATCAAGCATCGGTGGCCGTGGTTCAATTTGAAAAACCACTGGAGTGCCCGCCGGAAACCGAGATCAAAGTCGTGCTGCGGATGAAGGATATGTTGGGTTGTTGCCGAGTGAGTACAACTCGGGCACCGAACCCGACCGCTCCTGTGGTCGATTACGCCGCTATTCTTGCGGCACTCACACCGGTCGACGAGCGGAGTGACGAACAGCGGGCGGACCTGTTCGCTGCCTGGAGGAAGTCGGTACCTGAGCTGCAAGCTCTTAACGAAGAAGGCGAGGGAGTGTGGCAGCGATATCCGGCAGCGCTGACGTCCGTCCTGCATTTATCCAAACGGTCCCAACCACAGAAACGTACAACGCACGTTTTGTTACGTGGGGAGTGGGATCAACCGCTAGAAGCAGCAGTGCAGCCGCATGTCCCAGCTGCTCTGCATGCGTTTGATCTCGAACCAGCCGCTGATCGATTGGCGTTTGCGCGTTGGCTGGTGGATCGCCGCTCGCCACTGGCTGCGCGCGTCGCGGTGAATCGCGTGTGGCAAGCCATGTTTGGTGAGGGGTTGGTCGAGACGAGCGACGATTTTGGTACGCGAGCTCCCGTCCCCGAGCATCGTGAGCTGCTTGATTGGTTGGCAGTCGACTTCATGGAACATGGTTGGAGTCAGAAGGTTTTGATCGAACAGATCGTACTCAGCCGCACCTACCAACAACAAAGCCAAACTTCGCCAGAGGGCCTTGAGCGCGATCCGAAGAATCGATGGTTAGCTAGAGGCCCGCGGTTTCGAGCAGATGCTGAAGTTGTTCGCGATATCGCTTTAGCGGTCTCTGGGCTGATCACGCATCGCTTGGGTGGCCCAGGGGTGATTCCACCCGTTCCACAAAATGTGCTGGATTACAACTACGTCTACCCCGATTATTGGAAGGCGGCCACGGGTGCAGAACGATATCGACGAACCGTGTACGGCTTTCGCAAGCGTTCGATGCCCGACCCGGTGATGTCTAGTTTGGATGGTCCCAACGGCGATCTCTCCTGTGCCCGCCGTGTTCGTTCGAACACACCACTAGCCGCGCTGACGGGGTTGAATGAAGCTGTGTTCGTGGAAGCGGCTCAGGCTTTGGCCTTGCGGATCTTGCGTGAAGCGGCTGCCGATGAGGCGTCTCGAGTTCGGCTGGGTTTTCAGCTGTGTACAGCTCGACCACCGACGGTGGCTGAGACCGACGCAGTTTTGAAGTTACTGTCCGAACAAAGGCAGCGCGTGGCGGATGGTTGGTTGAATCCACGCGCGATTGCAACCGGTGATCCCGCTAAGCTGCCTGTATTGCCAGAGGGATGCACACCACAGGACGCTGCAGTCTGGACCTTGGCGGCGCGTGTGATGCTCAATTTGGACGAGACCATCAGCAAGAATTAGAACAAGGTTTGGAAGTATGAACATTATTTATCCACATGCCGTAGCCGAAGCCTACAGAATGATTGCTGGTCAGCGAGAGCAATCCGCCAAGCAGCTGTGTCGACGCTGGTTTTTGCGCGATTGCGGTGTAGGGCTGGCTAGCATGGCCACCGCTGCGATGTTATTAGGTGAGGCCACTGCCGTGGAGGCGAATCGGCCGATCGCACCACGCCAACCGCACTTTTCACCAAAAGCCAAGCGAGTGATCTACATGTTTCAAGCTGGTGCGCCGAGCCAATTGGAACTGTTCGATCCCAAACCGGAATTGGTGAACCGAAGTGGTCAATTGCCGCCCGCTGGATTGCTGGATGGCTATCGTGCGGCTTTCATCAACCCCAACTCTGCGCTGCTAGGTGGAAAGTTTCCGTTTGCACCGCAAGGCGAATGCGGTATGCAACTCAGCGATCGCTTGCCTCACCTTGGCTCGATTGCCGACGATATCTGTTTGATACGCAGCATGCATACCGATGCGGTAAATCACGCGCCGGCCCAAATCATGATGAATACCGGATCACAACAATTCGGTCGTCCGAGCTTTGGTGCTTGGACGCTGTATGGGCTGGGGAGCGTGTCGGAAAATCTGCCTGGATTTGTGGTGCTCACCAGCGCGAAGGGGACCAGTGGTGGAGCAAGCAATTATGGTTCTGGGTTTCTGCCAACACCCTTTGGCGGCATTCCATTTCGCTCTGCCGGCGACCCCGTGTTGTACTTGTCCAATCCAGCAGGCATTGATGCCCAAGCACAGCGTGGTTCGCTCGACACCTTGGAGCAACTCAATAGGTTGGCTTCCGATCGAATGGGCGATCCGGCGATTGACGCGCGCATCGAAGCCTATGAGATGGCCTATCGATTGCAGACCAGCGCACCGGAGCTGATGGACCTATCCGACGAGCCTGCCGAAGTGTTGGAGATGTACGGCATTAAGGATGCACAGGCGCCAAGTTACGCGCGAAACTGTCTGCTAGCGCGACGTTTGGCCGAACGCGGAGTGCGCTTTGTGCAGTTGTTCCACGAAGTTTGGGATCAGCATGGTGATCTGAAAGCTGGAGTGACTCGCAACGCTGTGGATACCGATCAGGCCAGTGCAGCCTTGGTTAAAGATCTCAAACAGCGCGGACTGCTGAGCGATACGTTAGTGGTTTGGGGAGGAGAGTTTGGGCGTACGCCGATGGTGCAGGGGGGGAACGATGGACGCGATCATCACAACCGCTGCTTCAGCCTGTGGTTGGCCGGCGGTGGCATTAAGTCAGGGCATGTGCACGGTGAGACCGATGAATTTGGTTTCAATATTGTTAATGACGGCGTGCACGTGCACGATTTGAATGCCACACTGCTGCATTTACTTGGTCTCGATCACACGCGATTGACCTTTCGTTCCCAAGGCCGTGATTTTCGTCTGACCGATGTGCACGGCGAAATTGTCCATTCGATCTTAGCATGACGTCGGTTTAGCGAGGCAATGAGTACAGCTTGTCCGGTAGGAATTGCCCGCCAATAGCGCGAATAAGCGCCAATTCGCTGGACGCCAATACCGTTCAATTTTCCAGACCCGGAATTCGTTTAACGCCGAGCCATAGCAGGCTGTCGAATCAAGGTCGATCCACCAGTCGCAAGAGCACACACTTATGCAAAGAGTTTACCGAAGGTTTAGTCACAGCGTGCGCAGGCGACGGCAGCGTGGGAGCCTAGAGGTTTCCAGCCAGGAGATCTAGCCATTCAGCGTGTCACGACTCGGAGAGTCGTGCGACGATTGGAGCCAGGAAGTATCCCGTCGGGAGATCTAGTCGTTCCTCCCCGAATCCATTCCTGCGTTGGGATTTGCTTGTCGTTTTGGCGCAGAATCCATACACTTTAAGTCGCGTTCCACTTCTCTTCGCTTTGTTCTGAAGCATCAATACAACGGCGTTCATCATCGACTTCGAACCGATGGTTGCACTTTCGGTGAAATGCTGGCCCTAACCAATCCGCTTCAGCGGGATGATGTGATCAAGCAGTATGCAATCACTCACTGTGCACAAACTGGCCGGGTACAACTTCGTGGACGGAACCGCGAGGCAGAACATCGTGCGATAGCACTTGGCTCGATTCTACGAAGTAAGTGTGATTGTCAGCCACAATTAAATTATGCGTTGGCAGCACTCCACCGGACGTCGAGCTCATAACGACTGCGGGTTCGGAGGCTGCATGAAGCAGGTCACCCGGCTTGATTTCGCCGGCTTTCGTCCAGCCTTTGCCACTGACCCACAGCAGATGGCTGGTTGTGGCATGGATCGTATCGTTGTCGACCTTGAGAATCACGGTCTTGGCTGGATCGCGAGTAGTGCGGCAAATCACGGGCTTGAAGCTCAGTTCGCCGCTGACTACGTTTAGGCTCAGCACCATATCACCCGGCATGATCTGTTCGATCTCAACCAGCCCGCGCAGAGTGTTGACTTTGGTGCCAGCAACAAAACAGGATGCCTTGTAGATCTGGACGTCGCGACTTGCATACGCTTGGTCGGGACCAACATAGTTGGTACGTACGTATGACCGCGGAACCCAAGCCTGCTGGCTTTCGTATTTGTAGCGTTGAAACTTGGAGCGTTGGTAGTTTGTCTCGTTGTACCTATCCCACCATTGCCAGACATCTTGCGGAACACGTGCGAACTCTTGTTGTGAGACCTCGGTGATAATCGCAGCAATGCTCTTGTTGCGTTCACCAATCGTGTGATTCTCGACTTCCGCTTTTGCGTTTCGTCCACGTATCTCTGCCAACACAGATTGTTCGGCTATCGCTTTGAGAACGCTGGCATAGTAGGCATTTAAATAGTTCTGCTCTGAAATCTCTCGTAAACGCTGCTCAGAGTAACTGGCCCCCGTGGTCGTTTCTCGCTGCCAAGTCCTGCGCTGCCCGTACGGCTGCGTGGGATCATAATCAATGAGTTTGTTTACTTCCGTCGTTTCGCTAAGATTCATGGTGGAAAACTGGTCCATTTGAACAGGAATGTCTCGAAGAACAATTTCTGCCTTGAGAATCTGATAATTCTGCATGCCTTCTTTGGCGTAGGCTTGGCGGAATCCAGCTAACGCGCCGTTCGGTAAATAGACTGGCATAGACTGGAAGACGATCGGAGACGACATCGCAGCAAGCAAATCGGGAACGAAGTCGAACAACGATTTCTGCTTCAGATTTTCAACGGCCACGATCCGAATGGCTTGTTCATCTAAATACATCGCAATTCGCGCAAGCGATAACGCGGCTTGTGGATGATCAATTTTCCCTAACCAGTTCACTACAAAAACGGAAATCTCTTGTTCGTATTGTCCAACCAGGGATTCCATTACGGGAATAGCCAAGGGGTCATCGATCAACTGAAGCTCTTCCCAGGCCGACTCCAGTGCGTTGCCTTTGAAACTTCGGATTTTCCGCACCAAATCGCTGATGACCTGCTGGTATTTGGCAAAGCCTTTGCTGGCGAAAGCGGCTTTGGCTGCCATTTCGAATTGATCTTCATGTGTCAACCAGTCGTTGCCGAACAACTGATGCCCGAGTGCCTTGCGCGCGGTCGCGTTATCGTGGTCGAGCATCAGAATATTCTCTAGATGAGCGCGACATTGTTGAGGCATGTTTTTTTGCGCGCACCAATTAGCTGCTTGCCAATTCCCTTGCACGCTGGCCGGCAGCTGCGCTCGCATCGTTTCGTACTGGGCCAGCTGCTTGTCCGATCTAGCGGATTCGATAGCTTCATCGACTGTGAGCCAACTACCGTCGCTGTGCGAAATATGGCCGCGACGCCACTGCGCAGGCGGGTATTGAGCACTGAAGTGCGTGGCTTCGAGCAGCAATCGACTGCGGGCTAGCAGATCGCCCGCGATTTCAGCTTGTAATGCTTGGCCAACCAACTCAGAAGCTCGTTCTATGCTGGCTGAATCATTTCTCGTCGCAGCGGTGTTGGCGGGATCAGCCCCCAGTACTGCCTCAGCCAAGCTAACGACCAGAATCAATGAGGCCCACGATGCACCATTCAACTTGCTCATCACTGATTCTCCGCTAGGTTGAGCTGCTATACCAGAGTCGGAACTATTTCGTTCCAGTGTTTTGTCATCGTTTAGTTTTTTGGGTTGACTGCGAAAAGGTGAGGCGGCTTCCAGCTTGCGTTTTACGATTGATACCGAGAAGGCAAGCTGGAAGCTTACCCCACTTTTTATCATTGACAGAGCACTAGGCTCGCGAACGATAACACGCTCGCCCGTCGACGCAGGCGGTACGATCCACGAGTACGTTGTCGGGGCCCATCACATGCTGCGTCTTATTGCACCAACAATTGAAGCGCGTGCTACCTTCCTCAGCTGCTGACTGCGGGTCGGGATCGCCGGTAACGTAGATCGCCTTGCTGCGCAAATTCATACAGGGTGGGGGCAAGGGGACTTTGGGCTCACTAAACGAACGTTGGTAAGACATGGATTTCTCCCCTCCTAAACGAGTTGACTCGCGGGTGACGAAGTGTTCAATTCATTGGTCGTTTCACTGGACGAATCGCCCGACAGTGGGCGGTCGAGTCCACCAGTCTCTAGTCCGGCGGCCCGAAGAATGGCCCGTTTTACCGCGACTTGGGCCAGCTGGATTTTGTATTCGTTGTGCGACAAAGACATTGCGCCTGCCACCGCCTCAATACCAGCCATCGACGCGGTTTCTTCGGAGATCCTTTGTCCCTGCAAGGCGCGAGAGGCGTCGACAGAACTCCATGGTACCGGAGCAACCTGTCCCAAAACGATCATCGCCTGTTGCACAATTCCCAGTTTAACTTGCAGTGACACGGCGGCAGCGGCCAATGGCTGGTCGGGCCCTTCGCCATGCCGAACCTCGTAGGCCGCCGACAGCTTGCCAAGTGTGGGTGGCAAGATGATGTGGGTCACCAATTGCCCGGGTTGCAACACGTTTTCCGCTTCGTCGCTGGACTGTGGAATCTGATACAGCTCTTCCAGCGGAATGAATTGCTCAGATTCGCCTGGCCCAATGACGCGCACCATGGCTTCCAAACAGATCAAAGCGGGAGCCAGTCGCGAAGCGCTGACGAATTTGGCTGGTCCACGGTTGCCGAGAATGGCATGGTAGCGATTATCCCCTTCGACAATCATTCTGCCCTGCTCTGCCAATAATCCGTGCCCCTCGCGGAAGTACCAGCACCGCGGTCGCCTCAGCAATTCGCCAACCAATGTCCCCTGGGCTTGAAGCTGAACGCTACTGATGCCCTGAATGACTTGTTTGACAGACGGAAATGGATCGGAACGTGCGTCGTCGAAGAACTGATCCAAGTGCACAGCGGCACCGATCCAAAGATTGTTCTGGTCGTCGAGCCGCATGCGCTGCAACGATTTAATTTCGCAAATGTTCACGACGCGATCTGGGGTTATGACCATTCGCTTCATGAGCCCGACCAGATCGGTTCCTCCAGCCAAGACGGCAGTGCGTTTCGCTTTATCGCCAAGCAGAGCAACTGCCTCAGCTTCCGAACGAGGTTGAGCGTACTCGAAATTTTTCATGGCATTATCCTTTCGCTGTGCGGAGTGCATCGAGGACGCGTTTGGGAGTCATGGGCAGAGTTGGAACGCGAGTACCAGTTGCATTGCAAACTGCATTTGAAATGGCAGCCGCACCGGAGATGGCTGGCGGCTCACCCAGGCCAATGACGCCCCGAGCGCGTTCGCTTTCCGGCTCGTAGAACTGAACCACTAATTCGCCCACGTCACCCAACCGCGGCAAACGATAGTTATCAAGCTCGCTGTTGATGAAATTGCCTGACTTGGGATCATTGATACGCTGTTCAAATAAGCTGGCCGCGATGCTCATGATCATCGCGCCGTAAACCTGGCTTTCCGCTGTCGTGCGGTTGATAATCAAACCAATGTCTTGAACGGCCACCATTTTTTTGATCTTGACGATCCCCGTATCGGTATCCACGGCCACATGGGCCATTTGAATACCAGCCACATTGGCGCTGGAGAGTGGGCTTTCTGTGCCACGTTTGTAATTCGAGGTCACTTCCAGTGGTCGAATACCTATTAGGCTGCAGGCCTCTTTCCATGAGATACTTTGGTCGCTGTAACCGACGACAGAAATCCGGCCGTCATACGCTTCGAGCTTGTCGGCGGCAACGTTCAGTTTCTTGGCGACCAATTCAAACAGTTGAGCCAACGCGTCTTGCGCGGCACGGCGATGGGACTCACTGACGGCACCCACCGTGGTACTGCCACCCGACGCCCCGCTAAACGGATAGGTCGAACTGCCAATATTGACTTTGACCGACTCAAGTGGCAAACCGAGTGTTTCGGCCAGCACCATAGCGCACACGGTACGCGTTCCCGTCCCCAAGTCTTGCGTTCCGCAATACGATTCAACACCGCCATCAGGGTGTATTTTGAGCAGGCAATTTGAGTCATTGGCTGTGCCGGCCCATTTATGGATTCCGATTCCCAACCCCTCGACGACACTTCCACGGCGGAGCCCTTTACCATGCGGGTGCCAGTGTTTTCGCCAACCGATTAAATCGGCACCGATCCGCAACTGCTCAGCGTAAACGTGGGCTTTTTCCGGCGTATCGATATACTCCAGATTCCGCAAAAAGATATCGAGACTATCGGCTTGCATTTTGGCAGCTAGATCATCATAGGCCGTTTGCGTGAGTGCACAGGCCTGAGGATGATTGGGAGCTCGCCAAGCCACGGACGGTTCATTGTTGGTGACGATCCCCGTGGCCAAGCGTTGAAGATTCTTGGGATGGAATACATAGGGGAAATTGCCCACGGAAACTGTTTTCCCATCGTAGCCCGAGGTCCCCCAATGCTGAGAATCCCAAACCTGAACGATACCGTTTTCGTCAGCGCCCAATTTGACTTTGATGAATCCCGAGGGGCGGTTGCCACCAATTTTTAGCTCTTGCTCGCGACTCAACAAAAATTTGACTGGGCGTCCCGTGGCTTTCGAGATTTGAGCCGCAGCGATACCCCAATAGTCCGGTTTGAATTTGCTTCCAAAACCGCCACCCATATAGTCGCAGTGTACGTCCACATCATCGGCAGTGAGTTCCAGTCCACCGGCAAAACCATCGTCGGACTGCGAAACGTTCTGCGTCGATAAATGGGCTTTGAGCCGGTTTCCTTCCCAATGCAGTGTGGTACCGTGAGGCTCGAGGCAACAATGCGTAATAGCATCAATCCCGTACTCACCTTCGACAACATATTTAGATTGATCAAACAGACGTTGCAGCGTCTTCTTTTCCCAAGCTTCTTCGTCTTCGTTGTTGGCTGGCTCACCAAGTTCCGTATCCAGCTCAATATTGCCACCGGCTTTCTTGGTGCGCCCTTTGGCTTCGGCAGCTTCCAAATTCGAATCATCGACGAAGACATCAAGCATTTCGTACTTGACCTTCAGCTTGGCCACCCCCTCAGCAGCGGCCGCTTCCGTTTCCGCAGCCACAGCTACCAACAACTGCCCGTCTGTCTCAATTTCAATCGGATCTTTTCCGGGCTCGGGCGCGTTCATCAGGTGCACATGCACCACACCCGGTACTTTCTTAGTTTCAGATGCGTCAACGGAAATCACGCGGCAATGCGAGTGAGGGCAACCCAGGGCACGCACGACCAGTTGATTCGGCAAATTGATATCGTAAGTATATTTGGCCGCCCCAGTTGACTTTTCCAAGCCATCCACACGACTAATACGTTTGCCGATCAAACGCGATTTGTGATTCTCAGGCCAGTTGTATTTGACTTCAGCCATTTTGATTTCCTTTCACAATGGAGATCGCGGCTTGTACGATATTTGCATAAGTTCCACAGCGACAGATATTGCCGTTGAGGCCAGCACGAATTTGTTCTTCAGTAGCGTTCGGAAATCTATTCAAAAAGGCGCGCACGGCAATGACGAAACCGGGAGTGCAAAACCCGCACTGTTGAGCATCATGTTCGACAAACGCTTTCGGGATCGCATCATCGGCAAAGCTTTCAACCGTCGTGATCTCCTTGCCGACCACTGCCAATGCTAGCGTAGTCGATGCCATCGCGGGTTTGCCGTCGATCAAGATTGTACTGGCGCCGCTACTTCCGTCTGAGCTCACGGGCTTAGCACCCGTCAGGTCAAACTGGTACCTCAGTACATCCAAGAGTGTCGTGCGCGGTTCAACGGTGGCTGGCAAAGATTTTCCATTCACCTTCAAAGTGATGGAAGTGGAACCGCTGACGACCAGTGATTGCGCGGTTTGATTTTCTTGGGCGGTCGCCGAAGCAACAGCAGTCGAAGCGGCCGCAACGGCGCCGGAGCCCCGTAAAAAATCCCTTCGATTGACGCCTTTCACAAGTGATCGTGACATAATAGATCCGTGTGGTTTGCAGCTGATAAGTAGGATGTGGGTAGTTCCCAGGAAGCTCTCTGAGCTGCCAAGTATACCAATTCTGCGCGGGTGTCAAAGAATTTTCTCCAACCAATCCCAATTTTTCGGTTCCGAGGATGGCCGATTGTGCTTTAACATGCGACTATTTCTTGGCCAAATATTAATTTGTCTGGAATGATTCGATCAGCGGATTATTCGATTGAAGGACAGTACTTTTCGGCACACTTGATTTGTGCGATTCGATACCCAGAACGTGCCCAATGAGTTTAGACATGCAACAGCCACCTGCGATTGGCTTCATTAGCGCGTTTCGCGGGCAAAGCATTTTGGCCCGCCAAAAGCGCCAATCAACGCGAACAACTCGTCAGACTCGGCTCAGTTCCCCTACCAAGTCATTTTGTGGGAGTGACTAGTTGCTTGCGGAGCCTGTTTTGATCTTGGCAGCACGAACATGGTCCGTATTCGTACATGATGATCGCGCACACGTCGCACCAGTAGTCAATCTCATAGCGCTGCGGGCCATCGACTTCAATAATCTTCACGATCTGAACAAAGGGTTGCTTTTCGAAGCGACGGACCAGTACCTCCAGGTCCATCTCGCGCAGTCGAGGATCTTTGCGAAACGCGCGGCCGCGCAGATTCTCCACCACAGGCATAAGGCTTCCATCCTCTGTCTGCAACGCAAGAACGTATTCGGCAACTTCGGGGACCGTAGTTATTCGAAAGCGCGTCTTTAAAGCCTCTGCTAACCAAACAACGCGACCACGCAGTACCTCGTTTCGATACTCAGATTCAATCGCAACTTGCGAGGCATCTGCTTCGGCCGGTTGCGGCTGCTCCGTCCCATCCAATTCCTGTGGCCCCGCGTCTTGAGATTCGACCTCTGGTGACGCAATTGTTTGCGACGCGATTGTGGGCGGATCGGTGGCTGCAGCGTTTGGCATTTGCAGCAGACCACACGTACCGATGCTGAGTAGAAACCACGAGGTGCGTCGAACGATGCAGCGGCTGTGCCGCGGCGAGCAATAAACCGACTTGTCAGCTGCCAATGACAACACAGTGCCTCCGGTTGCAAGGGACGCCGAGCGTGCGCAAACGCACAACTTCACTCGGCTGCATGACCTTCGACAACCAGATCAATTGGCAGCGCAACTGTTTTGCCATCTGCTTGCCCCTTGGCCACGATGTGAAGAAGCCACCAGTCAGTCTCTGCGTTATGCCGCACCAGCGGCTTTGCGTCCTGAACCGGTTCCTGCAGACAAATCATAGCTGGGTGTGACGAGCCTGCCGCTTCCGAGCTCAATGACTGCAACTCTTCGAGATCCCAGTCCTTGTCCGCTTCGTCGTGCTCCGCTGCGACTAACAACAGAAAATCCCTGGTCGGCGATGTTCCCACATGATTGCCGTCGATCGGCTGCAACTCAAATCGCAGCGTGTACCATCCGCTGGCAATGGTCTGTTCGCGAAAATCAGAGCTCTTTCGCGCATAGTGCGCTAGACCGATCAGTTGCCCTGGCTGAAATGGATATAGGCGACCGTTGGCCGGAACGAAGTTGGCTGTAACTTCCAAATCTTTGCGCAACCAGATCTCACAAACCGTGCGACTCGAATCGCGCTTAACACGATAGCCATTGGCAGCGAATTGTTTGGCAAGCTCTGGAGTCAGGTCCTCTGCTTGAGGCGGCTGCTCGATCAGCTCGACCGAATAATCTTGACCGACGGCAATGGTCGTTGCCAGTGAAATGAGCAACAACGCGAAACAATTGCAATAGGACTTCATCAATCAACCTCTGAGTTTAACGTGCGTCTATTGGTCCTCGTAGCGGAAGTCGCCAAGACTTTCGGCCGTGTGGAGCGTACACTACGTGCGGGCCACCGAAGGTCTTGGCGACTTTCGCTACAGTAATTGTAACCTAGCGTTTGACAACGGAGGCTTGTTGGCTCGCCGGCTGATCAGCCACGTAGTGGAAAGTTCCCAAATAGGCCGTGCGACTGTCGGGGATCGACCAGCGTCTGCCTAGGCAGCGCGCCTTGACGTCACCTTCCATCGTGACCCCGGGAACAAATCCTTGCAGCCCAGTGAGCGGCGGATAGTAGGCGGACTCATTCGAGCAGATACAGTCACCCGGTCGAGCTTTGCGGGCTTGCACGTGCGCAAACTCGCCCACGTCCACCGTAGCGGTAAGTTCGACTAGATCGAACTGCATGTCAAAACTGGTTCGTTGCGTGCTCACAATTTGATCTTCGCGGAGACTGGTTTGCAGCATAGCAAATGACTTTAGCGCTGCGGCCTGCTCGTGGCTGGCCGCTTCGTCAATGATCAACAATGCCTCAGTTGTCTGCGCATCTTTGAGCCCCTTAAATCCAAGCGTATGCGACGCCTTGACCACCACCGCCACGCCCAACCCCGATAGATCGACACCTTTCAGTGCACCGCTGTTTATTTGCCAAGTCATGATGGCGTCTTTGCCTGTCGAGCCGACTTCGCCATTGGCAAAGCAGGGGCCGGTGTAAACTTGACACGTCCGCGCTTCGACATACTTGCCGCTGAGAGAACCGGCAGCGCTGGCCGGGACAACTAAAAGCGATGCGGCAACGGTACTCCACAAGGTACTCCACAACGTTGTGCGTAACACTTGATTATCCTCCCAGGAAATTAACTAACCTGTCCTAGTCGGGACTTTGCCAGACAGGCTGTTTGGCAATA
The DNA here is from genome assembly GCA_041739785.1 of Pirellulaceae bacterium. Classification (GTDB taxonomy): domain Bacteria; phylum Planctomycetota; class Planctomycetia; order Pirellulales; family Pirellulaceae; genus Aureliella. Next base: position 17,781 of record JBGSNE010000106.1, on the reverse strand, counting down.
GAACACGGAAACCCGGTCACCGACAGGATCGGGGGTATGCAAAACGCTCATAGTCATCTTAAGGGCCGCCTGCCCCAGCGTCCACTCTTGCTATTGCCAAGTTTTTCAACACTCCTCATTAAACGCCACCACCGTTAGCTGCCAAACGCTCGAAACGACTGCATTTTCGTACTCGTACTCAGCTTTCGGCGGTACTCGTACTCCTACTCGAATGTCGAGGGCGTCCGAGTAAGAGTACGATTTTGCTGCTAATCTTGGTCGCGATCAGCGAGAAGTGCCCAGATTTTCTGGCCAAACGCATTGCAACTCAGGGAAATTGCTTTTTACTTGGCTTTGAGCGGAAAGTCGAATTTATTTTCTCCAGAAGCGACCACCTCGCAAGTCAATTCCGATTTGGAGTGGTATTTGGGGGGGAGAAACTGCTCTTCGATATCCACTTGTTTCTTTAGGTCGATGTCGAACTCGGTTTTACCCGTTGGCCGCGAGCCGGTGATTTCGACTCGGTATTTGCCGGGCGAAGGTCCTCGATCAGCAGTCAATGAAAAACTACCATCGATCACTTGGCCTCCGGAAGTGGAACCAGCGCCGATGGGGTAAAAAGTGATGATACCCTTTTTAAGCGGCGAACCATCAACGGTGACGGTACCTGATACCGCTTGAAATTGCTCGCCTTGATTGCAAGCCGAAAAAGGAAGCAGAGCCAGAGAAATTGTCGCTAAGGCCAAAACAGATGTGGAGCGCATCAAAATTCCTGTGATCGTAAAAGCGGAATAGGGTGCCACAAAGACTCTCCTCAAGGAACTCCACGGAGAGAGCCGATGCAGTACAACCGACCGGAACACCCACTTGGGGGCTACTCGGTTATTTGAGCAACTTCACCGCCCGCAAGGGTGCTCAGTGCTCGATAAGTTAGGATGTCGATGTTTTGGCTAATGAAATGTACCGAAGCATCGCACAACACGACATTGATGCCACCCGTATGGCGACTGCGGGCAGCCAGTTGACGCTGTGCGTTAGAGCCACCATTGATACAAGGCAGTCCGATCTCGGGTTGGTCGTAGCACGTTCCTTGGTCAGGCGCGCGACTATTGGGAGGAAGGTTGGTGCTCAGCTGGTAACACGAAGTATCCTCGTTCCAAGGACGGCCACGGCGATCGATCACCGTGGGTGACGGAGCTTGTAACATTTCCATCATCGCAAAGGTGTTCGATGTTCCATCGCTGATGTCACCAAACTTTGCACCATACAGCCAATAGAACGGCCCCTTCGAAATGGAATTCGTAACCATCTGCGTTTCCGCTCCCCAATTCACACCATAATTTCCTTTGTAATCCCTTTGAGGGTTAGTCTCCATGCGTTGCGTGGAGTCGCTGGGGCACTGCCAAACCGATTGAAAACCGAACACGATTTCATAGTTGGCTGCAGGCTGTACGTGCCAATTGATTTGGTCGTCGTACACTGCCCCACGATTGCCCTGCTCAAGCACAGCCAGCATATGGCGAATGAATGGCGTGCGTTTCGTAAAGGGTTGTCGACCATCGTTGACATAGTTTCCATTCGACGGAATACGACCAATCGCCCCAGTCGGCAATCGCTTGGCAAAGCCCTCATAATTGTGCAGTGCGATTCCGAGTTGATGCAAGTTATTGGAACATTGCATACGACGCGCTGCTTCGCGAGCGGCTTGAACCGCTGGTAGGAGCAAGCCCACCAAGATGCCAATAATCGCTATCACCACTAGCAATTCCACTAGCGTAAACCCACTCTTAGTTTTCAACATCACTACCTCAAATAAAGAATTTTTAAAGCAAGCCGGACACTATTACTGCCAATTCAAACCCACCCTGGCAGTTTAGTACTAATACATTAACCGACTATCGTGTAAATGTTCCGCGAGCATTGGTTACTTTTTCTTAACCCAGCTCGACCATTCGTTTTTTGAGAACTCCACAGCTGTGAACCTCAGGCGCTAGCCGTGGGCCTGCCTGTCCAACCAATCACGTCAATCATCGGCACTAGCCGTGGGCACCTCGACGCCCCCCGGAAACGCAGACACTAGTGCGCCTCATAAAAGGCGTTTGCGGCCCGCAAGTCCAGCATCTGAACGAGACCCGAGAATGTCCCCGACTGGCAGCGTAGCGTGCGCAGCCCACGGCTCGCGCCTGAGGTTCACTTCGCAATTACTAACCTGAGCGACTTCCAAGTGATAAGACTATGCCTAGCAGCGCAATAAAACGGCAGAGACAAACTGCCTGAGTTCTTTGTTATCATTGGACATGGATTCTTCACTTTCTAGATTAACATCTGTATGAGGCTCGCCCTCCCCGCCCCACACTACATTCTCACCGCAGGAAAATACATTGAGTAAAACCAGCTGCCTATTAGGAATCTTTGTCGTGATTGGATGTTCGAACATTGCCTTTTCACAACGGGTCAAAGAAAGTTTTGCGCTGAATGAAAGTCAAGTGAGCAAAGGGGCGGATTCGCTCGATTCGGCCATGCATGCTTTTGTGGAATCAAACCAAGTCGCTGGAGTTGTCGTACTCGTAGCCGACAAACAGGGCACCATCGCGTCGCATGCCTATGGAATGTCAGACATTGCCCATTCCAAACCGATGACGAACGATTCGATATTTTGGATCGCTTCCATGACCAAGCCCATTACGGGCGCTTGCATCATGCTGCTGCAAGAAGAGGGCAAACTGTCGCTCGACGACCCAATTGCCAAGCACTTGCCCGAAATGAAGCATCTAAAACTCGACGATGGCTCACCGGCAGAAATTACCATTCGTCAATTGCTCAGTCACACTGCCGGCATGGCGGAGCTGGCGGCCGAGGAAGCCTACACGGCGCACAATCTAACTGAGGCCGCGGAACGCTACGCCAAGGTCAAAATGCTGTTTGCACCAGGCAGCCAATGGAAATACAGTCAAACGGGCATCAACACCGCCGCGCGCATTGTCGAAGTTGTCGCAGGTCAGTCGTTCGATCAATTTGTGCAGCAGCGAATCTGCGATCCGCTGGGGATGGTGGATACAACTTTCTATCTTAGCCAAGATCAGCTACCGCGATTGGCTAAATCCTATTTACGGACCGAAGCTGGCACGCTGGAAGAGACCACTATCAAACTATTGGCGGGACGGTCGCCTACCGACAAAAATCGCATGCCAGCTGCCAACGGTGGATTGTTCTCGACAGCTTCCGACTACTCCAGATTCTGCCGCATGCTGCTTAGCGAAGGCGAACTGGACGGCAATCGCGTGTTGTCCTCAGAATCAGTGGAAACGATGCGATCTATCGTGACGGGTGATTTGGTCACAGGTTTCACACCCGGCAACGGTTGGGGAATTGCCTGTTGCGTGGTGCGGCAACCGCAGGGTGTCTCAGAGACGCTATCCCCGGGCAGCTTTGGACATGGCGGCGCCTATGGCACTCAAGCCTGGATTGACCCAACCCAGGAGCGCGTTTATGTCCTAATGACACAGCGATCCAATTTCGCAAACTCCGATGCATCCGATGTGCGCCGTGAATTCCAACGGGCAGCCAGCACACTGGGGCGTTCGAACTGACAAAATTCTCGACACTTCTCGCTGAACGCCACCACCTTTAGATGCCAAACGCTCGGAATGACTGCATTTTCGTACTCGTACTCGTACTCAGCCGCAGGCGGTACCCGTACTCGCTGCCCCGTTCGAATCGAGTAGGAGTACGAGCACCATTTCATTGAGTACGAGTCCGAAAATGCAAGCTGACCCCATGACTCGTTTAGCGTCTAACTAGCCTGGCTGTTTTTCGTACGCCTGCGATTGGGTCGTCCCCCAAATATTCAATAGCGATACAACCCCGAAAGGTCGATTCTTCGATGATGCGCATCATGCGCACAAAATCGATCTTGGTCTCATTGCCCTGTTCGTCAAATTCCCATGACTTGGTACAGACAGATTTGGAATGGGGCAATAACTTTTTCATCCCTTCGTACATGTCCCCTTCGAAATTTCCGAAGTCAGCGATCAACCCCACCCGCTCTGCGCCTACACGGCTGACGAGCTCAACTAGCCAATCGGGATCGCGAGAAAAGCCAGCCACGTTTTCGATCAAGACCGACAGCGACGAGTCGCTCAGTGCATCGCACAGGGCGCTTATTCCCTGGGTTGCATAATCGAGTTGTTGCATTCGGTCTCCATTGGTTGAAGCACGAACTCGAATGAATTCGCATCCCAAACGCTCGGCAACTTCACACCACCGCAGATGGTCTGCCAGTGCGGATTGGCGTTCCTGTCCACTGGCGACGTCGAGCGCTGGCTCAGCCCCGCACAACATCGCGCGGTGTTTCAATCCCAGTTGCAGAGAACTTTCGCGCAGCGCGTCACATTTCTTATAATCCCCACGCAGAGCATCGCAGAACTCAACGGCAAACTCGACATTGGTAAAACCGAATTGCTCCTTCACGAATTTCGGATAGTCGAATGTGCTGAGCTTTCCTTCGTCGAACAACTTTTTCAATGAATACTGGTGAATACTCAATTCAAACCTATCGTTGGACACCGACTGAGCATCGGCTCGCCCGATCCACGTTGCGGCCGCCACTGCCGATACCGACTGTAGGCCACTGCGGAGAAAATCGCGTCGGGAGCGTTTGCGAAAACTATTCATTTAAGAATCCTTGGAATTGGCGGGATGAGTATCGACATTGTATCGAACATCATACACCAGAGCGGTATTCAGGAATCTAGTACGCCGAGCAGCCCGGGCCATGCGAAAATCGGGAGCAGGTCAGGAGGAGCTGGAACAACGTTAGCAACTCCTGAAAACAGGGTCTGACCCTTGGACTCCCGCGCTAGAATTCACTGAGTGTTTCGCCGACGGAGCGACTGCCCAAGCCTCTCCAGGTCGGCAAATCGATTGAGTTCACGACGAATCGAACGTGACCATCGCAGTAAAGTGCGTGCACTCCGCCTGTGTGCTTGCTATGCGATGCAATATTGTGTGACAATCGGCTCCACCAATAAGAATTCCGCTGGCTGTGTGGGAGGCCTCCTCGACAATCAATTTGGTTGTCATTGGGACCTCGCATATGGTTGTACATTGTGTGCCCCGGAGCTCCATACAACAATCGATTACCACGTGTTAGCTGTAGCCGATTCCCGGCCACACAATCCTGCGGATAAACCAGCAGTTCCGGGCCAACGTTTGTGTTGTTGTTGCCCGTTGTGAGCGCGAAACCGGTCGTGGAACCCCCTTTCCAATAGCCACCGTTGCTGGCGAAATCGTTCGGATCGGAGAGTTGCTGCTCACTGATGCAAATAGTCTGGCTAGATCCGTCGGTTATATCCGCGAAACGGACACGCGAGTTCTCGTAGAAGATGCCTGTCACTTGAACTCCAGACGGATTCTTGGGTGACACGGGAAAAGTTGTGCCAGTGTTTAAGACGTAATTGGTTACGCCTGCAAAGCCCGAACCCTGAGTTAATGATCGCACGCCCGTGTCCGAAGGGCACACGAAGACTTGAGGTTGAATAATGCTCATGTCGTTGTTGGCTGCCGTGTCAGGACCGCGACTAAAATTGATTCTTTCATAGATGGCAGCCTGCTCCAATTGGGGCAATAGGAATGCAAAGGCTGAAAAGCAACGACCATTTCCAGAAGAAGCGTTTGCATTTGCCGAAATAGACAAGTCATCCGCAGGCGAGACGGCAACTAATCGTCCTGGAGGAAAGGCCTGATGTGCCGAGGCATAGTTGTGAATCGCTAAGCCAATTTGTTTCAAGTTATTGCCGCACTGGATTCGCCTAGCCGCTTCTCTCGCCGCCTGCACGGCTGGCAATAGAAGTCCAGCAAGCATCCCAACCATGGCGACAACCACGAGTAGCTCTACCAAGGTCATCGCTCGACGTCGAAATCCAACGGTCATCAACTACGTCCCCAAATTAGATTTACTTCTGCTCATCCAAGTAGGCTGGTTTATTGGCCTCGGCCTCCAACTGATCAAACGACTGACTGAGCTGCTGCAGAAAGCCGGACTTGTCGCCGGTCCAGTGTAGGGGCTCGCCGATAAACATGTCGCAAATGAAGGGCACAAGCAGTCCTTCACCGCGAGGGAGCGCCTTACCTAATCCATGCATAAAAATGGGGATAATGGCTATGTCGGGGTGTCGCTTTGCCAAATGGGCAATGCCAGCTTGAATGGGCTGTCGCTTTTCGGGCTGTCCACGCGTCCCTTCTGGAAACAGCAAGACAATTTGCCCCTGTTCGAGCGCCTGGCTGATCGGTGCCAGCGGATGCGTTGTGTGCCCTCGGACTTCTCGATGGATTGGAATAATCCCAAGGATGCGGAGCGAAAACCAGGCCCACCATTTGGTCTTCATGAAATAGTCGGCAGCTGCCACCGGACGTACTTGATGTAACCGGTTCATGCCGAACAAGGTGATCACAGCCATGGTGTCGAGATGGCTATTGTGATTGGCCACAATGACGGCTGGACCTTGCTGAGGTAGTCGAGCGCGATTCCGGACATTCATCCCCATGACAACTAGCATAATAGGGCGCACGACAACCAGAAAAAAGAGGTAGCGAAGAAATCGGTGGGGCTGTGGGGGAAGATCGCTGGTTGGGGTTTCAATCGTCGGCTCAGCCATAACAAAACCGCATGAAGTGAAAAAATACCGGGGCCGTGAAAATTAGGCTGTCGATCCGGTCGAGCACTCCGCCATGCCCAGGTAAAGTCGCCCCGGCGTCTTTCACTCCCAGGTCGCGTTTTAAGGCAGAGATATTTAAATCTCCCAGCAAACCGGTAACTCCTACGATCAGTCCTGCCATGGCTGCCCGCGGGTAATCCAACATCGTCATGACTGGTCCAAGTACTATTGCCAAGAGGATCGTTGTCCCCAAACCGCCCAAGAATCCTTCCCAAGTTTTATTGGGGCTAACGCGTGGCGTGATTTTGTGTCGTCCAAATGATTTGCCCCAGATAAATTGCGCCACATCGTTACTCTGTGTTAAAACCAGCAGCAATAGTAGCAAGCCGGGACCAGGATATAAATTTGCCTGGTCAGAGGGCCAAACGGGAGGAACTAGGGGACTCTCGGCAATCTCCAACACCAACAAATAGGTCGCGTGCGACAAGAAAAAGACGATCCCCATCAAGCCCCATTGCACGGTAGCGATGGCTTGTAAGAATCCCTTTGTTTCCCCAATCAAGATCATGCGCGTTGGAAGAAACAGGAACAAATAGACTGGAACGAAGATAATAAACATTCCGTATTGGCCCGCCGCGATCCAACCGTACTGAATCGGTATGGCGACGTAGGCCCAGAACATAACTCGTCGATCAGCCCGCCGAGACGGAATCAACGAGAAGAATTCTTTGAGTGCCAGGAAACTCACGAAGGCAAAAAACCAAATTGCCGCTTGTGGCGAGAGCAATAAACAGCCTGCCACGAGCCCGGCGATCACCCACCAGGTTCGTATCCGAGCACGCAATTCACTCCAGTTCCTGTGCGGCTTTAGTTTGATGAGTGCCAGCGAAATACCACTGGCAATCAGCAAGATTGCGAATACGCCCAGCAATACCGCGCGCACCGCTGGTGTCAAATGACTAAATTGCAGCCACTGGTTCACGAATTTCTCTCGCCTTGATGAGTTGCTTGCGAAGTTAAATGAGTCGCCGCCGTATGCAAACGCCTATACACGGTAATCGCGCTGCCTATCACCATGATCCACAATGATATTTCTAGTAGTCCAATCGGTCTGTTAACGAATTGAATCACCTGCAGCCAACTGCTGGGCAGCACCAACCCCAACATGGCGACCAGCGTTAAGAGCGCCATACGTTGTTGTTTGGCCATGGGCCCGAGAAACAGTTGTCCTGCACCCACGCTGGCTGCAATCGCGCGGGTGTAAGCAACCAACAATGCCAAAACCGCTGCCGCCCAGCCGGCCACTGGCTCACTGGAATAAGCATATCCAGCTGCAATCAACAGAATCGGGTCGCTCAATCGATCAGGAACTTCGTTGAACAACGGCCCTGTCGCGGAAGCTCGTCCCCCTTCAACGGCGACCATTCCATCCAGTAAATTGGCAATCAATCGGAGTTGAATTCCGGCAATCGCCAGCAACCAACCACTGCGCATGACGAGGCCGTCGGTTGACCATCCCGTCATCAAGAAACCGACGGCTCCCAGCAGTGCAAACACTACGCTCGCAATGGAAATACCATTGGGCGAAACTCCGGCCATCGCCAGCTTGGCCGCCATCACTTGAAACATGCGCCAAGACCGTGTTTTTAGTGGTCGCCGGTCTTTGACCGTCGCAGAGTCTGCTTCAATCTCACGAGCCATATCCTCACGAGCCATGTTGACTGTCTCCTGCGGATTGCACGGGCTTCAGCCTGCCATTGGTGTCCGTACTAACGGCGTTCGATGTCGCGGGCCAACCCATCAACCACATACCGCCAATTAACAATAGCCAACCAAGCACATGGATCGGGAGAATGGGAACGCCATAAGCGACCCGTGCAATCACGGCGGCCCAAATAAAAGTAGTCGCGTAAACTGGATACAGTACCGTTAGCGAACCACCTTTTTTGAAGGCGGCGACGAACAGTATCATTACTGCGACGTAGCAGGCCACACCCAACGCAATTCGAATATTCAATAGGAAGCCAAGCAGACCTCCCGTCGCCATATCTGCCCCAGACTTGTACAGGAATTGCCCAGCCGCACCGATGACTGCGGCCAACAAAAATAAGGCGATGGAAAGCGGAGGTGTGGTTGCCATAGGAGTTTCAATGCTCTTTTTAAAAAGGCCCCGCATGCATGAGCTAAAGAGGTAACCATTCACGAACTTGGAGGATTGGGAATTCTATTAACCACGAAACACACGAAGGACACGAAAAGTCACTCTGTTCTTCTTTAATTGCTAGTGCATTCCAATACCCCGTTGTTGGACCACCAAGAACACTACGAGGGATTTTTTCGTGTCCTTCGTGTGTTTCGTGGTTAACAAATGAACTATCTCGTGAACGGTCACCTAAAGAGAAAGGAAGCCGACGCAAAAGCCGCATGTTCCAGGATTGCCTGGTGGCGGAATTCGCCAAGAATTTCGGTTGCAACGTCCTAGCGTGCAGGCATTATACGCTTGTCTTGTTCCATTTTGTTGCGCTGGCCTAGCCACAAGCACACTTCACAGTGGCCATAACTTTTTAACCGACCCGCACTTATCGGTTGATTGTCAAGTTACCTCGCGACGATAGCGGATCGAAAAGAAACTCGCGATCAATCGCTTGCATGGGCGAGACCAGGTTTCCGGTAGGGAAATTACTTTGGCTATTTCCAAACGTATCTTGATCGGTTAAAAGGAAAGGTTCAGATCGAATCCGCAGTTGGACAGGCTCAACGGTACATTGCACCGTTCCCGTTTTGCACTGTCGCCTTTACTACGGCCCTCCGAGTCCGTCGATCATCCCACCCAAGTTCGCCAGGCTCTGAGGCCTGTCACACAAACCATCTTGTAAGTAATATGAGCGACCGCTCTGCACCCATTGATATCTTGTTAGTCGAAGACGATCCGAGCGACGTGTTGCTGACGAAAAAGGCGCTCGATCGCGCCAAACTCTACAACTCGTTGAGTGTTGTCCATGACGGAGTCGAAGCATTGGCATTTTTGCGCCGCGAAGACCCGTTTGCAAACTCGCCGCGCCCGGACTTAATCCTGCTCGATCTAAACATGCCGCGCATGGACGGACGAGAGTTGCTACGCAACCTAAAAAACGATCCCGACTTTAGACGGATACCTGTCGTCGTCTTGACGACATCGGACGCCGAGCAAGACGCGCTGGAGACCTATGAGTTGCATGCCAATTGCTACGTAACGAAGCCGGTAAGCTTAGAGCAATTCACTACGGTCGTAGGCGCTATTGCCGACTTTTGGTTGACCGTAGTCAAACTGCCCCCCAAGTAGCAAGTTCTGATGCTTGGGTAGGGCAGGGTAGATGCCTAAAGGCAGATCGAAATGAAAAACAGAACCGCCAGCGGGTGGTCCGTCAATCCAGATTCGCCCGCCCGCGCGTTCAACAATACGCTTGCAGACTGCCAAACCGATCCCTGTGCCTTTATATTTTCTTTGATCGTGCAAGCGTTTGAAAACGCCGAAGACCTGCTCACGGTATTCCGGCGCGATCCCAATGCCATTGTCTTTTACCGCGAAAATGCATCGCAAACCAGCAACCTTGCAAGATATATGGACGCGAGGCGATTCATCCCCGTGATATTTGATCGCATTGCCAATCAGATTCTGGAAAAGCTGTGTGAGTTGACTTGGATCGGCGGAAACGATTGGTAATTCATCAAACGTTACTGCTGCTTGAGATTCATGGATGGCTTCGGAAAGATTTTCAATGGCAAGCAGGACAGTCTCATGTGCATCGACTTGCCGCCCGCTTCGCCCGTCCGAATCGATTCGCGAATACGCGAGCAGGTCTTGGATCAAGGCTCTCATCCGCCGCCCACCGTCCATGATGTATTCCATGTAGATTTTGGCGTCACTACTTAATTGTTCACCGCAGTCCTCTTCTAGCAACTCGCAAAACGAAACGACTTTTCGTAAAGGCTCTTGTAGATCGTGGGACGCGACGTAGGCAAACTGAGCGAGGTCTTCGTTGCTGCGGGCAAGTTTTGTATTGGCTTCTTTAATACTCTCGACGGCCAGTTTGCGCTCTGAAATGTCTGCCGCAATCCCAAGGAATCCTGTTATCGTATTGTCTTCGCTACGAAGCGCGGTTACCGTCAGCAGCACCGGCAACTTGCTGCCATCTTTTCGCACATAAGTCCACTCGCGTTGCTCCGACTGTCCATCCAATACCTTGGCAACGAATACCTCAAAGCCGGCTTTAATTTCGCGTCCAAATTCAAGGCTTAGCTCCTCGGCTCGCAAGCAGACTTCCTCGAGGTCGTGAAACGTTGCAGGAGTCTTTTTATGTAGCAATTCTTCGGCTTGGTAGCCCAGCATGCGCTGGGCGGCGTTGTTAAAGATCACGATCCGTCCCTCCAGGTCCGTGGCAATGATCGATACCCCAGCCGCTTCTTGAATCGCCTGTTGCAACCGACGATTGGCTTCCAGTTCACAGACGGCGAGCTTGCGATCGGTGATGTCCATGTTCGCCCCAAGCATCCGCACGGGCTTGGCTTCGCTATCTCGAAAGATGACCGCCTTCGCGCAGAGGTACCGAACTTCTCCGCTCGCCTGAATGATGCGAAATTCGCTATCAAACGTGGTTGCACTCGACAGTGCAGCGCTCAACGCTCGCTCGCTGGCAGCCCTATCATCGGGGTGCAGACTATCGGTCCAAGCCTCATACGCTCCGGCAAACTGACTGCGCTCACGACCATAAAGCGCAAACATCGTGTCGTCCCATTCAAGCCCACCCGTTGTCGGATTGTAGTCCCAGATGCCAATCTGATTGACTTCAGCCGCTAACTTAAGCTTTTCGAGATAATTACCCACCTGATCAGCGACGCGACTAGCCTGCCGCGATCTCCTAGATAACAGCACAAATAGGCCAATTAACAGTCCGTTGATCAAGAATCCGGCAATGAGAATGGTGGTGGGTAGAGCTCGGTCCACTCCTGCGCGAAATGTCTGTGAACTCCAGAATTCAAAGTCCCAGTTTCTACCGAACATCGAAATTGAAGCCACTCGCTTGAACAGTGGATCTGCGTCGAATTCGCTATTTGAATCATTCAGCTCGTCGTAAAGTAATGTACCTGAGTCTGTGACATTAAAACCAACGAAACGCTGGTCGCGATGCAGCGTGCCGCCAATCAGTTTGCTAAACACGAAAGGCGCATAGACAAAACCAACAAAGTTCTGCTGACGTTCCCAGACACTCTGCTGAATTCCATTTCGATAGAACGGCGAATAGAAAAGAAATCCAGGTGTTTGTTTGGAATCTTGAACCAGCACGATCGGGCCTGTGACCCTCGCCATACCTGTGTCTCGAGCCTGCTTGGCGGCTGTCAGTCGATTTAGCTCGTGTCCCATATCCAAGCCCAACGCCTGTTCGTTTCCGCCTAGAGGGACGATGGCGGCAATCGGCCAATATTCATCTACAGTCAGCAGTGGGTGAATATCATAAAGCGGCTGCCAATCCCTTTGTTGCTCGATGAATAAAGGCTTGTGTGCGTGTTGCACATGCAAGATCACACCTATTCCATTGATGCCCGGGTAACGTTTCTCAATTTGTATCGAGCCAGCGTAGCGTTCCCATTGGCGATTGTCGAAGCCTCCTTCCGTTATGCTCAGGTGTGCTACTCCGGCTAGAAGCACTTCTTCGTACTTGCTCATTCGCTCGACGATCAGCCCAACAACGCGATCGGTTTCGCGGTCGAATTGCGACCGGAGCTTTACCTGGAGTTGACTGTGAGAATACGCCCACACGAATAGCGTCAGCGATACGGTAAGTACGACAATGACTCCGTAGAACCATCGCAATTTACCAGCCGTAGCAAATACGGCTCGTAGATCGCTGTTCGACAGTCGTGGAGCAGAGGGCATCACAATTGTATTCGCTTAACAGAGTCAGATAGCATTCTTGACACAACAGCGATTTCGCCCGCTGCGTTTTGCATCGTACAGTGCTTCATCTGTACGTTTTAGAATGTCCTCTAGCTTTTCGTTTTTGCCGACTGCTGATATTCCTGCGCTGGCCGTTACGTTTAGCCGAGTGTTTTCGATCTGAAATGGTGCTGATTCGATTTTCGATAGCAAGTCCACCACCAAGTCTAGGGCTTGCTCTGCCGAGGTTTCAGGAATCAGCAACGCAAACTCTTCGCCACCAAAGCGAGCAGCCTGAGCGCGCTGGCCGAGTGAATCCTGAATGACGTTCGATAGCTTTTGTAGCACCCGATCTCCTACCAGGTGCCCATGCCCGTCATTGATTTTCTTAAAGTAATCAACATCTATCAGCGCCACCGTCAGCGCGTCGCAGGTCGACTGCATTTCACTGAATCGGTGATCGAGTTGCCGTCGATTGGGTAGACCAGTCAACACATCCGTATTGGCATCTGCGGCAATGCCTAGCATTTTCTTGTGTCGCGCCATGGAGAACCGTAGCGACCTGGCAACGAGTTGGCCGCTCACGTTCGACTTGGCCATGAAGTCCTGCGCTCCGGTTTCAATAGCCAGCAGGCCCAGTTCTTCGTCGTCGTTTCCAGTCAAAACTACAATCGGCAACCTAGCATCAACCGCGCGGATGCGATGCAACGAATCGAGTCCTTGCCCATCTGGAAGACCCAGATCTAGAAGACAGATGTCATACTCGGATGTCGCTAGCGTGCGCACTGCCTCGGCAAGAGAGGTTGCATGATCAACCGAGAATCCAGCACCGCGCGAGTTCTTCAAAAAGCGGGCTAACAGCAAAGCCTCGCTTTTCTGATCCTCGATCAACAATACACTTGTCGCGGCAACTGTGTTTTTAGTCATTCCCCAAGGTCCCGCTGTAATCATGCGAACGCAGTCCACTCATTCTGCGGAATGGCATACAAGACTGCGATGCGTCCGCAATGGTAGGCCCGGGATAGTGGCCATCGACAGGTTTATCCCATCGCCAAACAGAATTGTCTCAAGAGTCCCTATGCGCAGCCCTCTTAACGGGGATAACCCATATAAGCCGGACAATTCGTACTCTTACTCGTCCTCGTACTCAATGAAATGGTACTCGTACTCCTACTCGATTCGAACGGGCTCGATTCGAACGGGCTCGATTCGAACGGGGCATCGAGTACGAGTACCGCCTGCGGCTGAGTACGAGTATGAGTACGAAAATGCAAGCTGGCGGTGGACTGAATGCTTAGTCCGAAATTCTTGGCGAATTCCGCTACGGCTTAACCTCGTGCCGTTCAGGGTGAAACGTCTGGTCTTAACTAAAGTCGCAAATAGAGTTCGCGTTTTTCAAGAAAGCCGACGAACAGGTAGGTGATCCCAAACGAAACCACCAGCCCGAGCAAACACCACCACACGGGGGAATCCTTGGGAACTAGGGCTAGTATTGAATCATCCACCATATGATGAATGATATAGGCCGCCAGTGGGTTTTGACCAAACGTGCGAAATACTCCCAGTCCCCAATGCCGAATATCGCACAACAGGACGAAAACCCCATACAGGGCCATCGCAAATCCGCTGCTAAAGAGGGTGAACGACTGGGTAACGACCCGTTTGTCCATCATCCAATAATTTACAACTCGCTGTTCAGGCGGAGGGGGCACAACCAACGGAGGTTCGGCCAACAGCGACTTCCAAGTTCGATCTTTGGCTTCCGCAAAGTCTGGCCAGACCGGCGAAGCAGCCAACCGGGCGGTCTTTTCGGGCGAGTTCGGATCGACATCGTAAAGCGTCGTCAGACACGACAGCGCATAGCCGATCAGCATCAACACCGCCCCCCCTGCGATCAGCTTGAACACTGCTCCGCGTAAAGTATTCCGTTGCACGATATCGTAGGCCAGCGTGCCAGCCAACATAATCTCGGACCAAGCCAGCAACCCAAATAACCCACCGTCCCAGACACGCTTTCCAACTGCCCCAAAATAGCCTTCGAACCAATTCGGGCGGCCGTAGACAAAATCGTAGTTAAACGACCACGAAATCAGAAGGTGAACAGTTCCGCAGACCAATAGTAGCCCGACTCGTGTCCAAAACCCGGTGGCAATCGCTGGCAGCAGCAGAATCTGCGTCGCCCCGATAATTGCCAACACTTCCCACATGTTGGCTTTGAGCAATTCAGTCATAAACTTGAAGAGGCTCTCAGTCGTCACGGCAGACCAATCCGCGAACGTGGAATTCAAGCCGAACAGCATCAGCGACAACAGAATCAAGCCACAGCTGCGTGTAATGTACTTGGCTCGCACACTGGCAGCAGCCTGTGAATCGAGCCGCTTGAGAAAGGTCATGCGAAACGAAAAGCCACACGCAAAGATAAAGCTGGGCATGATCGAATCCGCCAAGCTGAAATGCGTATTGTTGTGCTTGAGGAGCTGGTGCGTGATCGCTAAGCCGCCCAGAAAATTGACGACAAACATCCCCGCCACACTGTAACCTCGAAATTGATCCAGGGAAGTTATGCGAGCGGCCTGCGTCGCTGTACTCATCGTGTTGTCGCTTTGTCTCGGAGTGGGAGGGGTCGGGCGTTCGAAGTAAACTAACGGCTTACGACGAGTGTCTGGGAAAAGGTGTCGGACACCAAAAGTGCGAAGCACCCGATGGGCCGTTCCGACTTTTAGTGTCCGACACCTTTTCCCAGACATTAAACGTTGAAAATGCACTAGACTCGCAAGAATATCGCTTGCTTCTCGAGACATCGGACGAACAACCAAGTTACCCAAAAGAACAGCAGCAAGCCGCCTACGGCAAACCAAGCTGGTGAGTCCTTAGGGAAGAAGGGTTGGACAGCGCTACTTACCATACTATGCAACACGTAGGCGACCAACGCATTAGTGCCAAACGTACGAAAGAAGGCCAGTTGCAATCCAAACAAATCCACGGCGATATAAAACAGCAGGAACACGAACAGCGAAAAACCGGCGGAGAAAATCAGGTAAGTCAGCGTGCCAGCCCGCTGGCTCATCATCCAGTAGTTCCACTTGCGCTGCGTGGCGTCAGGTGGCTTTACGAACGGTGGCTCGGCTAACCAAGCCCCCCAGTCCGACGACTCCAGTTTGGAATCAATCCGCTCGCGGTTAGGCCAGACCGCATCTTCGGCCAGCTTGATCTCTTTCACCTGTTCGACCGACTCCGGCGGTACGTCGTACAACCGCGTTCCGCAGGAAGGAAGATAACCCAGCAGCATCACCAGCAGCGAGACCACAAGTACTTTGGCAAGGCTGGGGGATGTCAACTGCAGACGTTCCCGGGGTTGGATGAACACGTCGCAGGCCAACGTACCGACAATGGCTGGAATTGTCCAAGTTAAAAAGCCCAGCGGACCACCGTCGACTCCATTGGGCGATGTATTCACCCACAGGAAATTGAACCAGTAGGACAGTCCAACGTGCGCCAGCCCCGATCCGATCATCCATAGGATTCGAATACTGGCAGAACTGCGGACGACCGGGAGAATCCACAGGGAGGTCACCGCGATATGCATTAAGGTCTGAAACCAGCTGCGTTTCAGAGGCTCCTGAATGGCTCCCCAGAAACCCAATTGCGATAGCTCCTGCCAGTTGGCCGCGCGGGGAGCTACCGTATACACCACCAACGATACAAGTACTAAACCCAGTAGTCTGCGGACCATCCGGGTATAGGCCGCAGTTGCTCCGTGGGTCTGGACCCGCCGCCCGAATGTTAGCCGCAAGGCAAAACCAACAGCAAATAGGAAGTGCGGCATGATCGTGTCTGCGTAGCTGCAATAATCGTGCGTGTGCCGCAGCACTTGTGGGCAGACCGCGTAGCCGCCGAAGTAGTTGACCAGCAACATTCCCACAACCGTGTAACCACGAAACTGGTCCAGCGACGCGAGCCGTTGAGGTTTTTCGGGGGAAGAGTCGGAACCAACCTGCTTGCGTTGCGCGGACATCGCGTGATACTCACTGCAGAAGAGCCAGAGAACTTGACAACCGGCCCAATATAGTTCGGCGAAGAAAATTCACCATCGTGGGACGATGGTTTTTCCAGTGCGCATCCCGATGTATCCAGGCTACTTCGAGGTGGCTCGTGTTGCAGGGCGGGGTAGACTGTGACGATAGTCGCTAGGACTGACACCGGAATACTTGCGAAACACGCTGCTAAAGTACTGGCTAGTGGAGAAGCCACAATCCATGGCGATCTGCGTGATCGATTTATTCGAATGGGAGAGCATTTCTTGCGACAGATCGATCCGCAAACGTTGCCAATAATCGTTGGGAGTCATGCCTGTCTCCTCTTTAAATATCTCAAACAGCTTAGCGCGACTGCAGCCTACCGCACGGGCGATTTCATGAATCGAATGTCCCTCACCCCAATGGGCCTTCATGTACGAAATGGTCGCCTGAACTGTTTGCTTCGGCTCAAACGCTCGCTCGGCTGCTCCTAACTGTTTGGCGGCCTCGAGCAGAATTGCACAGATGGTAATCCGCAGCGTTACCAACAGCGGTACGCTGTTTAAGTCATAACCTGAGATGTCGGCGGGTATCGAGTGCAGGAGGCCGCGCAATCCAGGATTCATCCGTGTAGCCTGCGAGTCGTTTGCGACAAACTTCGACTTCAACCAGGTTAGGTCCTTCCTAGTAAATGGAGTGTTCGTGGTGGCTTTAGCTACGGACGGATCGAACATCAAACCCGTTAAATGCACAGGCCGACGCACATCGTGCAGGCCGCGATGAAGTGCGCCTGGGGGAATCACCATAAAGTGCCCCCCTGGCAATTCTACGGTCCGCCTTTCCGCAAATTCATACGCAGTCGCCCCTTCGAGCAACAGCAGGATCTCAAAACAGTCGTGGCTATGCCAAGTGATTCGCGAGGCTGCCTGGGATCGGAAGGATGCAACTCGACTTACTAAAGGAAGATTAATGTCGCTGCCGGTGATGGTTTTCTCAGCTATGATCTGCATCGCCGCTACCTTATAACCCGGGTTATTCATGACTTGTGATCCGAAAGGCGTGAGCCCGTCCCGTAGTGAACCTCAGGCGCTAGCCTCGTCATTACCCACAATTCCATCGGGTTTTAAGAGTATTTTAAATGGTTTAAGTCGCGTGCAGGTGGGTGTTTAAGTGATTGCTTGCAAACATTTTTGGTTTGACGAACTAGGCACCGTTG
>JBGSNE010000158.1:0-6466 GCA_041739785.1 Pirellulaceae bacterium | reverse complement strand
GATTCTGTTCGCACCACGAAACTCTACGACCGCACCGCCGACGAAATCAGCTTGGACGAAATAGAGAAGATTCAAATATGAGATCAAGCTAGAATCACCAACCCTCCGCGCAGCGGATTAGTTCAACGTCCTTTGTCCAGCTCTAAAAGCGATTCTGTAAAGAACGTGAGTCTTGGCAAGCGCACTCCGATGGAGTTGGCTTTTCGCTAGCGCGACGCAGCAACTGCTGGTGACGCCAAGCAAGCGACTTGGTTGCCGAGGCGATTGATGTGCCATGGTGGTTGCGATGGATAGACCGAGCAAGAATTCGCTTGACAAAACACAGCATGGGACCGAGTTTAAGAATTGGTCAGGCCGCGTCGGCTAGCCTTCAACACATGGCAAACGAAGTCGTTTTGAATTGGGAATACACTCGAGGCAACAGGCGTAAAGCCAATCAGCGGAGAGCGGCACAAGTTGTTGCGTGTCCGAATCAAAGAATTCACGGATCAGGCATACACTGAGGATGGGCTGTCTACTACAGAACGGGGCGCCACATTCGAAACAGTGAAACGAAACGCTTGAGTCGCCGACTGACCTTTGTTGTAAGTCTGGTGCTTTTTTGCTCCAATCCGACAAATTCACATCGACTCTGCTAGGCATACACGTCACACAGTAGTGGGTGGACTGCGATTCGAGCGACGCGATTTCCCCGTCGTCGCGAAAGTACTCGAATCCGATACTCAATGCCTCCATTTCGCGTCCGTTGGGAATCGGCTGGTCACATCGTTGACACTGAAACGGATGCATGGTGCAGCTCGCAGAAAGAGTGTGATCGTCGGTGGCCACTCTGACTTGAGTGTTCCAATTAGTCGGACGCGACTGCCCGACAACGCTTTTCACATTCGAGCCAGGCAATATGTTCCGCGCCAATACACGGATGTTCCAAGTAGTGTTCCAGTTGGAAAAATGGGCATCTCAAACAGTCAACGTCGCTACAATTGAGGCGTAACTCAGGCGGGAAAAAAACGATCATTTAATAGGAGGCAGAGATGTCTAGTCGCAAAAAAAATACGATTGCACTCGGAACTAGTCCAGATTTTTGTTTTGTCCGGAGTGACACCCTCGTCGTGCCATTCCTGGGATTCGACGCTACGGCTTTTCCAGGGTTGCGGCAGGATGTGTGCTTCACCTACAAGAAGCCGACGCAGGCGACAGAAGCGGCTGAGCGAGTAGCCGAGTGCCTGGAATCGGGCGCGGATGAACGCTCCAAGGCCTTGCGGTTCGAATACTCGAACGCCAATTTGCTAGAGTTCTTGGCAAGACATCTGTCGCGGGACGGTTTGATGTTTATGCGTTGGACGGGGCTGGTAAAACTCGAAAGCACGGGCCTGTTTTGTTTCCTACCTAGCGAAAACTGGGATACGATGCACGTCGAGGATCTTGTTGATTCGGCAATTGAATGGGAACGAGGTGCTCCTGATCCCAACACCACAGCCAGCGGCGGAGTCGCTGCTCATAAGATGTTTGGATTGAGTCCACGAATTACATGGCTAGCTTGCGCCAAAGTTTCGCGCCCCATCGCCGACACTAATTTGTTTCCATGGTGAATCCGAGCGAAATAGCTGTGTAGCAGATTCTAGTAACGGCGTACTTGGGAACTGCAGAGAAACAAATCCACTGTTTTGTCTGCCATTCATCACGACGGAGCGTGCTGGCTACTTTGAATCGATGCGACTTCCCGGTCGAATTTGAACGGTGGAGCCATCTGCAAGGAAGGCGGAAGTTGGAGAACCCTGTAGGTATGAGGCAAATGCCTGGCCATAGAAACCCGCTACATCGCAGTCTCGTTCGCTGCTGATTGCACGCCACGTAATTCTCGTTGTATAGTCGTCGTGCCATCCAGGTAATGGCAGGCTTCGGCACAATCTCCTTGACGAAAACGACGCCACGACGTGGACCATCGGCCATCTCGCGTCGCACATAAAACCGCAGGTTGACCTCTTCAAAACATTGGTGGAAAGGCACAGGAATGCCGAAAAGTCGGGCACTGCGAAACTGGAAGCCTACGATGCTCGCAAAATACTTGCCTTGAAAGCTGTCGAGCACGGGTCCGGGCGGAACCAGCGGCTGTAGTACGTTCGGATCTACCTCATAGTTGAGCATCACGAGGGGGAAGCATGGAACGCTGCGTAGAGTCCGATGAGGGTCGTCAGGCCTACGCCGCCAGCGATCGTCAACATGGCAGTCGCAAACTTGGTCATGTCGGGTTGGATACCAATTCGCGTGCTGATGATGCTCAAGATCACAACTGTCGCGAATGCTGAGGCCGCTGCCAGCCAAAGTGCATCGGCCAGGTAAAAATACCACAGCGTATTGGCACGTGTCCGGCAGCCTAGACTCAGTTCATAGACGCGAAGCCACCAGCCCGTTCTCAACGCGGGGAGCGCTGCGATGACCGACGGAATCAGCGTTGCCACGACGACACTGGATGTCAACCAGTAAATGAGCAGCAATATGGGCAATACGGCGGGCCACAGCCAAACTGTCATTCCCAATCCTTTGCTTCGCGTCGGAGCATCCTGGTAGTTATTGTGCAACATGTTGAATAACGTCTCTGGTTCCGGGCATGAAACAACTGAAGGCCACTGTTAAGCTGGGCTCAGGTAGTGCGGTTACAATCTTACCTAAAGTCTTAGCAAAGGCATCGACGGTGCGAATTCCGACTATCCGGGGAACTATAGATCGCCGCATCTTGGCGAATTTTCGAGTTGATCCGCAGGTTCTGGCGAAGATCTTACCAGCGCCCTTTCGTCCACAGACGGTCGCGGGATTTGGAATCGCTGGCATCTGCCTGATTCGACTAAAGCACATTCGTCCGAAGGGTTTTCCAGCCTGGCTTGGTATTTCCTCAGAAAACGCAGCACATCGAATCGCCGTCGAGTGGGACGCAGACGGTGAACTGCGTTCGGGTGTCTATATCCCGCGTCGCGACACCTCATCGATACTCAACGCTTTCGCCGGTGGCCGCATCTTTCCGGGAGTACACCATCGCGCTAAGTTTGATGTCCACGAGACGGAGTCCGCCTTCCGAATTGATATGAACAGTCTTGATCAATCGGCACATGTGCTAGTTGACGGACAAATCGCAACCATCCTTCCACCCAACTCTGTCTTTGCATCCGTGGCTGAGGCCTCGCAGTTTTTCGCAGCGGGATCGCTGGGCTACTCTCCAGCCGGCAAACAGCGTGAGTTCGATGGGTTGGAGTTGAGGACTTTCGATTGGCGGGTAGAACCACTGCAAGTTACGAGCGTGGAGTCTTCTTTCTTTGATGACCGAGATGTGTTTCCACCATGCACCGTTGAATTCGACAATGCACTACTGATGCGTGGGATCGAACACGAATGGCAAAGCCGCGAATCCCTGTGCTGTGAACCGGAACAGCGGCGGGCGAACGTCGCCAACTAGCACTCAACCCGAGCCAGTAGCTTGCGAAACAAGACCAAGTGACCAAGCAAGGCACCGGCTACGGCTATCGAGACAATCCAGCTGAACGGGAAATGATAGACCAGTAGAACTTGCGGCTCGTTCATGTACTGCCGGAACGGGAACGGGCTAGACGTTAGCGCAATAAATATGACGACAGTTAGCAGACTCGTCCCTACCAAGTTGAAAAGCCAGACGGCCGGTCGTGGAATCTGACCGAGCATGGCCCAAGTTCCCACGACGATGGCCAAGATGCCCGTCGCGATGTCAAAATTGTGGCCTTCGTAAGTCATCTGTACTGGCAGCGTCCCGACTTTGTACCAATTGTGCAGAATCAACTCCAATGGCAGCCGAAAAGCATGAAAACCGATCAAGGCGGCTAGCGGCAGCCTGGCTAGCCGCAATCCAGTTGTGGAAAATGCGATAAAGACGGCCAGGAGAAAGCTCGTTCCGACAAGAAACATTGGAGGTGGAGGAAGCATCTTTGTTTCTAGGATGCCAGACAACGGGACAACGGCACCGCTCACCAGCCAGATCGACATGCAAATCGTGGCACCAATTCCCCAGCGCCTCTTTGCATCAACTAGTTCGCCGGTCGGGCCGCCGCGCCAAATCCCAGCTACGATCGCGATTGATACGAAAGCGATGACAGCAACGAAGGCCACGCTTGATCCAAGCGAGGGACTCACCATGTCGGGAATATCTGGGATCATGGGTAGCTGATTTGACCGGAAGCGATGCGTGTACAAACAACCTGGGAAGGTGAATGAAAACTGCACGCAACTGGCCAAGCAGTTTCAACCACGTTCATTATTATTACAGTGGGGGGAACGGCTCACACTGCCAGGAATGCCAAAAGCCCACTATTCCCCGCCGATCGCGCGGGCCGCAAACGTCTGCAATTGTAAGACGCTCGGGCTCTAGTGATTGGGGAGGTACGGAAAACCGATCTCCAAAACTGGATGAACGCCATCGCTTCCTCGATTCAATCAAATCGAGCAAGGTCGCAACGTGCCGCATAATCTATTATTTATTCAAAGAGCAAATTCGTTCGGCACTGGCCGGAAAGTTTGAGAGGCGATCGGTGGTCATAATGAACCTTCCAAAAACCTACTCGTGACAGATTCAAAACTGAATCCTTAGACGTTGTGTGCTAGGAATTGGGAGCGCCTAGTCGCTCATTTTCTCTGGATCGAAGCTAGCCGAACCGCCCGCATTGTTAAAGATCCACGAGTGGGCTTGATCGACAACTTTCGCCACCAGCGGTAAGTCGTCGCGTCCAAATGAACTCGAGTCCTTCCATTGCTCACCGTCGCGATACAGTCGAGTAATAGTCACATTGTGTCGCGCACCGTTCTGGGTTTCGTTCTCCCAAATGGCGGCTTTGATGCGACCGAGACGGACTTCGTGCACGGGACGAACAGCTTGTTTGGTTGCCATGCTGGCAATCTCCTTTTCAAAAACAGGAAAGAAACTTTGGCTGGCTCACATAAGTCAGCCGGAATGATGAGCTCAACTGCCAATTAGCCGCGATCGCGACAGCGACTGCAGAGCCCGAGAAAGTTTTCAGACGCTCCCGTGGGAACATACTGAATGTTGCCCCAGCCCTGTTTCGTTGCCGTAGCAAACGAAGCAGGACCTTCGTGCAAGCACTTGGCGCAGATCAAAACGAATGGAACATCAGCCGGAATGCCGTTCGGATCATCGAGCACTTGTCGGCTGCGCCGTAAGGCGAATTCGCAAGCGGCTTTAGCGATCACTCGGTTCCATTCGGCGCCCAGTTCACTGGGGTAGTTCGTCTCCGGCGGATAGCCCTGTTTTCCCAGCCATCCCAGTAACGCCTCGCACAGATCGAAGACTTCGGACCACTCGCGACGACTCCAGGCACTCAGGAGCATGTCCCAGGTTGCTTGAGGATCCATGCTTTAGACCGCCAAAGACAAGAGCATGCCTATTTTCGCATCGAGTTCTGCCCGATCGCCGGCCAATGTCACCGACTGCGACAGCCGCGTCAGCGCATCGACGACTGCAAAGATCGTAAAGCCGCCTTGTTCCCGAGCGATCTCCAACGCTTCTTTGACCAGTCCGCGCGGCAGTCCGTGCGTAGCCAGACGCTTGACGACTTCGTCCGCATCGTGACCGAGTCGTTCCGACATCGCTTTGCGTACACAATCAACGAAGCCATCGCGGCGAGAATCTCGCTTGGCAACCAGGTTTTCAATGATTCTGCGAATGTCGTTCAATCCGTCGCGGACGTTGGCAGTATGCTTGCGCGTAAACTCAACCACTTCCACCGCGTCCCACACAATGTGGTTCTGACAGACTCGCTGGAACCAGAATGTCTGGATGCCCAACGTACGTCGACCAACTTCGGAATTCCAGAGGAAGAAGCCTGGTGCAAATGCTTCACCTTCGATTTCCGTCCAACCAGTGGGGTCGATCAAGAAGGCAAACATATCTTGCTCACCACAGTAGAGTCCCGTACTTTTCTCATCCATCGCAACTTGCGGTGGAGTGAAGTCGGACGTGAACTCCTTGACCATGTCCAGCAATTCGACATTCCACAAGCGAGTATAGGATACTCCGTGAATCGAACGGATTTGTTCACCTGTCGTGAGCAGCTGCATCGGCTTGTCCGACTGAGGCAACGTCTCTTCAAACGCCTTGCTGGCCGTTTTCGGCGATAGTCGATTGATCGTATCACGGCTGACGCCGGCCATGCGGCAGAGCTGAGAAAACGACCAGTCGGTCAACTGAAATTCGGCCGAGTCCTGGAGACTGAGCGTCATGTCATGAGTCAGCACCAGCTCTTGAGGACGGCTCCATAGGTCGTCCGAAGCGATGTGATCGTCGGCACATTTTCCGTAGAGGGCTTCAAAAGTCGGGAAGCACTCGTCCGGAGATCTACGAAACAGCTCGTTGTGAGCCTTGGTAAGTGTCGCCATAGCAGTAACTCCTGCAAATAGAGGCAACTAGAAACGGTCACCCTTCCACGCTGGA
>JBGSNE010000150.1:0-53616 GCA_041739785.1 Pirellulaceae bacterium | reverse complement strand
TTGCTGATCCTCAAAAATCAACCGCCAAAACTCTTCCTTTTCCGATCGCTTCGATCTGTCCATTGCTACGCTCCAAGTTCGAGGAAACAAATCCTCCAACTTAAGCTACCCTGCAAGATGCACTTCACCGTACGCTCACTTCCATCGTGCAGTACTGCACACGTTAGCCGGAACACAGAAGTCCGTGCTACGAAATCCCTCCGCTGCCAAGGCATCCAGATGCGGAGTTTCAACGCCCGTCGGGCCGTAACAACTGTTGTCACCATATCCGAGATCGTCGGCGAAGATGACAACGAAGTTGGGCGGCTGGTCTGCGGCCGTCGCAAATGAGCATGAGAGGAAAATTAGGCAGGAAAATACGGGAAGGAAGACTATCGACCGTGCTTTCCCTGCCCCCAACTTACTGCCAAATCGACGAACGGACTTCATGTGTTTTTACTTACTTTGAAAGTGGCCTCGGATTGTCAACGAAAGCGGCTGGTCGGCTGTTATCGGCAATATCTTTTGCGAACGCTTGCATGTGCCACTCGAGTCTCTGCGCGACTTCTGGATTCGATTCGATGAGATTCACTTTCTCACCGATGTCATTCTCCAGGTCGTACAGCTGCGTGGGTTTGCCCTTGCTGGCATGGAGTTTCCACTGCCCAGACCGTACCGCCTGCAACTCGTTGGCACGGTGGTAGAAGAACGCTTCGTGCGGTGTTGGGGCCTCGCTAATGAGCGTTGGCCAGATGTCTTTGCCATCGATGATCCGATCTGTTGGAACATCTGCGCCAGCCAGCTTCGCAAAAGTAGGCAGCAAATCCATGGTGGTCATGAGCTCGTCGTTGGGCTTGCCCGCCGGAATCTTTCCGGGCCAGCGGACGACCGTAGGCTCGCGCATGCCGCCCTCAAGGGTACTCCCTTTCTTGCCTGACAACGGTTTGGCCTTACCGGGAATGGAGGGCCCGTTGTCTGAGGTGAAGATGACCAGCGTATGGTCATCAAGCCCCTGATCCTTCAACGTATCGAGAATCTGGCCTACCGACCAGTCGATTTCGCTAACAGCCTGCTTGTAGATTTTATCGCGCGTCCTGTAATCGACTCCCTTCTCCTGTCTCAGCTTTTCCTTTATCTCATCGGAAGCATCTTCCATAAAAGGCGGGGAGGCATGCAGAGGCCGATGTGGAATCGGGTGCGGGACGTAGAGGAAAAACGGATGGTCCTTGTGGGCTTGGATAAATTCGACTGCGCGCTCGGTGATCCGCTTCGTCAGAAAGTCCGCATCAGGATCCATCTCGACAACAGTCTCACCGTCCAACAAAGGCAAAGCAGGAAACTGGTATTTTGCCTGTTGGGTATGGAACGGGTGAATGTCGTGGCTGTAGGGCAGGCCGAAAAATTCGTCGAACCCCTGACGCGTCGGCAGAAACTCCGGCTGATCTCCGAGATGCCACTTGCCGAAGATGCCCGTTTTGTACCCCGCGGTCTTGAGGACTTCGGCGATCGTAATTTCATCCGGATGCAATCCCTTGGTATCTCCGGCGAGAAGCACTCCGAAGTTGGACCCCATCGCCATATCGATCCGCTTGGGATAACAACAGGTCATCAGAGCGGCGCGCGATGGAGTGCATACCGGCGCGGCCACATAAAAGCTCGTCAGCTTCATCCCTTCCGCCGCCATTTGATCGATGCGGGGCGTGCTGACATGCCTGCCGCCGAAGCAACTCAGGTCGCCG
Organism: Pirellulaceae bacterium; assembly: GCA_041739785.1. Classification (GTDB taxonomy): domain Bacteria; phylum Planctomycetota; class Planctomycetia; order Pirellulales; family Pirellulaceae; genus Aureliella. The sequence continues at coordinate 51,898 of JBGSNE010000150.1, read as the reverse complement.
TAGCCCTGGTCGTCCGTAAAAATAATCACGAAGTTTGGCGACCGCTCAGCCGCGGACGCAAATGAGCATGAGAGGAAAATTAGGCAGGAAAATGGAGGCAGCAAGATTATAAACAGGAATTCTCCTGCCCCTATCTTCCTGCCAAATCCACGAACTGAATTCATGTGTTCCTTCGACCTTCCCTTCTTCTATTATCTCGATTGTTCCGGGTATTGTGTCAGAACGACCGCATCGAACTGAAAGTCGTCGACGGTAAGATGGCCCCAACCGTCCTGCGAATTGTCGACGACTTTGATGAACATCTTCTGACCGAGATACGGAGTAAGGTCCCAGGTCGCTTTCTGCATGAGTTGATCGTTGATGCCGCGGGCGAATTCCACTTCTTTGCCATCAGCAGTACACAGCGCAGTGTAAGTAGACTGACCACGCCCCCCGCCGATCCGGAACGTCATGGATCCACCTTCTGGAACGAAAAGCGGCGACACAATCACCCCGGTTTGTCGATCAAGTCCTTTAACAGCTTCTGCCGAGGCTTCGAGCGTCGTCAGGTAATGGTCACCCTGCTTATTAAATTCTCCCTTGTTGTTGAAGAATCGCTCTCTACTTCCTATGGGCTGGCCAAATTCTCCCTCAACGACTTTCCAGGGTTCCAGCTCACCCGATTCGAAGTCGAAGGAGACGCTGCGGGTACTCGGCATTGCGGGTGTCTTAGGTGCAGCGTTGTTCGGCGTCTGCAAATTGCCTTTCCTGAGTCCAGGCTGCTGCTCCGACGGCGCGTAGCTGGCAAGCAGCTCGCTCATCTCCTTGACCACGTTGGGATAATCGTTGTACAAGTTGCGAGTTTGATTCACATCCGCTTCCAGATCGTACAGTTGCGCGGGCGGAGCATCCGACTTGATCTTGCCGCCCTCGATATCGCTATTCACGCTACCGGCAAACGCTGCGGCCGGCGGGCCACCCCAGGCGTGATCCGTCGGTTTGGACCCAGTGAACCCACCGCTGCCCTGGGCTCCGATATACATCCACTTACCTTTGCGAATCGCCAGGTTTTGCGGCTTATGAGGCGCTAACAACAGCTCCGTTCGCAGCGGCTGATCGGGATCGTCCAGCAAAGCGGGAAGCATGTTGATGCTGTCCTTGCCTACCAGAGTCGCGACATCCTGGCCGGTCAGCGCCATAAACGTGGCCAGCAGATCGACCTGGCAGATCAGTTGTTTGGACTGCGCTGCAGCTTTGATCTTCCCCGGCCATCTGGCAATGAGCGGAACACGGTGTCCACCTTCCCACACACCGAATTTGAAACCAAGCAAGTCGCCATTGATTTTGTGCCCGGCCTGCATGGCATCGCGTCCGGCGCGATTCAACATGCCGCCGTTGTCGCTGGTGAAGATGACGAGCGTATTGTCGCTCAGGCCGTTGTCATCAAGGCACCCCAGAATCTCACCGACCATCCAATCCAGCTCATGGATAAAATCGCCATAAAGACCGCACTGGCTGGTCCCCTGGAAACGGGGAGCCGGGGTAATTGGGTGGTGAATATTGGGTGTTGCGAAGTACAGGAAAAACGGCTTACTCTTATTTTCACCAATCCACTTGACGGCTTTCTCGGTCAGCAAGCTTCCCGTTTTTTCATCATCATAGATCTCGTGTGCTTTAAGCGCGCCGCCGAACTTATTGGGACTCTTCTTCGATGCCTCTTCCGGAAACATGGGTGTAGGAGAAACAGGTTCGCCGCCGTAGACCAGTGGATCAGCCGGGTCGTAACCGACGATGGTGTCGTCCTCTACATAGACATAGGGACTGCCACTATTCACCAGGGGCACGCCAAAGTAGTAGTCAAAGCCCACATCTTGCGGACCGGGCCGAAGTGGTACCTGCCAATCATTATCACTCTGTTTGAAGCCCAGGTGCCATTTCCCGAGGCAGGCGGTCTGATAGCCTTTGTTCTTAAACACCTTTCCAATCGTCAGCGTCTCCGTGTCGATGATCAGTCCGGTAGTGGTCGAGAGCGGCCCCCAAGTTCCCTTGCCGTTGTTGGCCCTCACAGGATACTCGCCCGTCAGCAGAGCGTACCGTGACGGCGTGCAAACTGCCGATGCCGAATGGGCGTCCGTAAATCGCCGACCTTCTCTGGCCAGCCCATCAATGTTCGGAGTTTGCACCTTCGTCGCGCCGTAGCAACTCAGGTCGCCGTAGCCTAGGTCATCAACAAAAATCAGCACGACGTTGGGCGGCTGCTCCGCCGCGCTCGCAAAGGAGCACGCTAAAAGCAACAGCACAAGCGGCCAGGAAAATGGCGGCAGGAAAATTAGAGACAGAGATTTTCCTGCCTCTATCTTCCTGCCAAATCTAGAGACAAAGTTCATGTTCTTTCTGCCGTTTGAAAAGTGATCCAGTGAGGTGGTTAACAAATGCTCAGTGCGGTTCTAAGAACGGTCGACAAAGAACTGTATGGTGCGTTCGATGATCGTTTCTTTGGATGGATCGATTTCCGCGTCAACGCTACGCCAATTGTGACCAGAGTTTTTGATGATCATGATTTCAACTGGCGCGTCAACTTCGTTTGCTTTCTGCTTCATGTAGTGCGCATGCTTGACCGGAATCGTGGTGTCCTTGTCACCCTGAATCATCAGCAGTGGCGGACTGTCTTTACTCAGGTAGTTGATCGGACTGACCTCCCGATAACGAGCCAATTTATCTGCCGACCCTGAATCTGAGCCGAGAATGCGGTCGGAAAACCGATCCTTGAAATCAGCTCGGTCATCGTGGTTGAACAATTCCATCTTTTCAAAATCACACGGGCCATACCAAGAGACGCCAGCGACCATTCGGTAAGGGACTTCGGCAAGTGCAGGATCTCCCCGCAATTGTTCAGGCGATGTCAGTAAGAGCATCTGTGCGATATGGCCGCCCGCAGAATCTCCCATCACAAAAATGCGCATGGGATCAATCCCCAACGCTTCACTGTTCTTTGCCAAATAGCGCATGGCGTCTTTGCAATCGATAACGCAATCACGCATCGTCACATTGCTGTCCTTTTTCGCCAGTCGATATGTCACGGGCGCTACCGCGAAACCTTCCTTGATCAACTGTTCGAAAACGATCGCAAAAGATCCACTGGCGGCCTTGTACCGATTGCCCGCGGCCCAGCCTCCACCATGAGTAAAGACAACCACCGGGCATTTCTGGGTCCGCTTGGCCGTCGGATAATACAGGTCCAGCGTTAGGTCTTTCCCCGAAATCTTTTTGTAGACAACTTCCAGCTTGCGCTCTCCGCCTGTCTCCAGATATTTGGCTCCCTTCGGCGCACCCGAAGCGTTGCTCGGAGGCCGTGTTTCTTGAGCTGTTATTACACTGGTTGCTGCAACAGCAAGCATGATGTTTGGGCTGAGTGGCTCTACAGCGGCTAGTTCGCTGAGTGGCGCGAGCAGCAAGGCTGCGATAACGGCGATGGTTCTTCGCATACGGTGCTTTATAGAAGGGTTGTTCTGTAGTTGGCGAATCACTGGTTGGCTTTCTGTTTCTTGTTTCGCGGCTGTGCGCGCTGTGTGGGATCCATCTTTCGCAACATGGCTTCGTCTGGGCCGCCTCCGAACTGCTTCCAGTAGAGTTCCTTCAATGGATTGATGTTCGGAATGTCGGTGACGTTTTCATTCACCAGTAGCGGCTGTACGTCCTGCCACCACTGATCGTAGGCGGCTCGAAGCTCCGCGACGACTTCGGGATGTTCGGCAATGACGTTCTTCGATTCGCCGGGATCGTTCTGGAGATCGTACAGTTCAACGTTGTTGACAAGAGTAAACCGCGAGCTCTGGATCGCGCACTTGGAATACTTCGATTCCGCCGCCTTTCCGTGAGCCCAGCGTCCGACATGATGGACGAGTGTGCGATCGGCCCAATCTGATGTTGGGTCTTTCAGCAACCGGAGCAGGCTGCGGCCTTCGACCTGTTGCTGCACTGCCGATGGCAGCGTTGCACCGGTGATTTCCGCGAGCGTTGGGAAGAGATCGACATGGGCGCTGAGCGCTGGGCATTCAATTCCAGCGGGAATCTTTCCGGCTGGCCAACGGAAGAAGCAGGGTGCCCGCGTGCCACCCTGATACACGGTCCCTTTGCCTCCATTCATGCCTGCATTGAAAATCTTCCTTCCCGCTGTCCCGCCGTTGTCAGTTGCGAGATAAATCACCAGCGTATTGTCTACAATCTTCCACTCGTTCAGTTTCTTCAGCAGGTTGCCGAAATTGGTGTCAATGTTTTCGATCATGCCGAGGAATTTCGCGGTATCCTCGCTTACGCCCGGTTTTCCCAAGTAATGCTCATAGTATTCCTTCGGCAGCACGTGCGGACCGTGCGCGGCATTTAGCGGGATGTACGCGAAGAAGGGTTGCTTTGCTTCACGTTTCGCATCCATCCACTTGATTGCCTGCGTGAAAAACAGATCAGTGCAATAGCCGGTGCTCTTTTCCCATTTGCCGTTGTGCCACAATGCGGGGTCGATATTGGTGTTGCCGGGCGCGTCACCGCACGAACCGGGGAACGTCTGGCCGATGCCACCACCACCGTGGATATAGACTTCATCGAAGCCGCGGCTCTCGGGGCGATACGCTTCTTCGTCGCCGAGATGCCACTTGCCGAAAATCCCCGAGGTATAACCGACCGTTTTCAACATTTGCGGCAACGTGGAGGTGGACAGTGCCATCCGCTCGCGTTCGAGAATCGTGTGCGTAACGCCGTTCTTGAATTCATGCCGGCCGCTCATTAGTGCCGCGCGACATGGCGAGCAGGTCGGACTGACATGAAATTGCGTGAAGAGCAGGCTTTCCTTTTTGAACGCGTCGACCGATGGCGTCTGCATGATGGGGTTGCCCAAGCACGCGTAGTCGCCGTAGCCCACATCGTCGGGCATGACGAGGATGATGTTCGGGCTAGCACCGGAGCTTTCCTCGGCCAGGAATAATTGAGCAAAGCCCGTCAGTACTAGGATGGGAACGATTGACGCGATTTTCTTGTTCATTATTTTTCTCGAATGGAGTGTTCTGTCTTCGTCAATGCCACGCTTCCCTATTGGCCGGAAAACGAGATGACTGATCCGTCTTTCAAACAAACGAAATAGCTGTTGTGCGCAATCGCGATACCGTCCCAAACAGGTGCGGCATCGAAACGCAATTCCTGTAGTTGATGGCCGTCGCTGGCATCGAGCAGCCAAGCGATGCCACCTTTCTCACCAGCGTAAGAGGCATTGGTGTCCATCACGGAGTAGCCCTTGAGCATTGGAACACCAGCCGCCAACACCGTGTTGGCAGCGGCTGCAATCGCATGCCCGGCGAAGGGGGTAGGCGTATTCCACCTTTGTTTCCAGATGCCCATCGCCGGAATGGCGGACTTGTCCTCTTTCTCACCCATGCCGCCATAGCTTCCGGCATGAACGGAGTAAAGTTCCAGTTGATCCAGATCGCGTCCTCGACCGGGCAGATTACGACCGGGTGCGTAACCACGTATTTCGTAGAATAGTTTGCCATCGAACGCGATCGTGTCGCCCGCTGGACCGGCACCAAACGTTCCCATAGCACCACCATATCGCAGGTCGCGATCCACGGTCCAGTAGGTGCGATGCTGGGGCGAACTGTTCAACAGCCCGGGGGAAGCCAGCAGGTGCAGCGTCTTTACACTCTCGGAAACAATTGGTTCGAGATCAGGTGTGAAGGCCTGATTCCGCATGAACAATTCGTCTCCGGCAAAAGAAAAGATGTCTGCTTTGCAGCCTTCCAACTGGAACTGTCCACTGGCCTGCACTGGGAAACTTCGAGTGTCGTCTTGGTACGGACCCTGCATGATTTTGCTGTACTTAATCGCGCCGGTACTCGGCTCCAATCCGAATACGGCGATGCCGCCGTCAAGAAACGAGCTGCGTCCCGCTGCGAAATACGCTGTGTCGTTAAAAACCATGATGCTGCCGTGGACGGGCCAGGCGGATTCGAGGCGCCCCGTGTCACAGATCAACCGCCGCTGGGGCAGGCCATTGAACTTCCACGCCAACTGACCGTCGGAAGCCCGCAGGCAATAGACCCAACCGCCGCGAGAGCCGATCAGAATCATCCCCTTGTGATAAGTGGGCGGACTGTCGATGCGGCCATCCACGATAAACGACCATCGCCTTTGACCTGTCTCGCGATCCAGCGAATAAAGGGTGTAGCTGTCTCGATCCGCAACATAAACACTGTCTCGTGCCACAACGGGCGCGGTCGGATGCGATCCGATATCGACCTTCCATTTCGTGGAAAGTGTTTCCGGCGTCCTGGTCGGAGTGACTCCGCTGCGTTCACTGGAATACCGATACGTCGGCCAATCATCTACGGTCGCGGCAGTGCCACCCACTTTTCCGAAAGCAGGCCCTTCTACCAGGCGCGGTTCAATCTCGATAGTGAAACGTTCTTCGGCATTACCCATGCCGTTGTAAAATCCATTCACGCCGGTGATCATCGTACCAATGGCACACTGACACACATACGGGCCATTGTACATCAGGCCATTGGCTGGCATCACCGCCAGACCACAAGTTGAACGCGCCCAGGGATTCGGCGTCTCTGCTTGGCCGTCCAGTTTTACAAAGTCGCTGCCGCCCGAGGCGCTGTTCAGGTAATAGCGATGCGTGATGCGATTGCGGTAGCAGCGATCATGCGACATGGGGCCGTTCATTTCCTGCACCAGCGTACGGACAATCTCTCCGGTCTTCGGATCGTGTCCTTTCAAATCGCGCCCCCACACCAATCCATCGGCGACGAAAATCTCGGTGCTCTTCATGTAGTTCTCACCCGCAGGAGCTGTCCACAATGTCTGGCCATCCACAAGGCTCTTGGCCGTCATGGTTTTATGAATAGCGCAGAAGACCATCTCGTCGGTCAGCACCAGCGTCGGGTGGATATTGGCCGAGAACGTCAGCGGCGAAACAACTGGTTTTCTCCGTTTCGCGGAAGATTGTTTGGAAGCTTTCGTCGGCTCGATCTCGATCGCCACGTTTTCCGTCCAATGCGCATTGCCAGTCGCGCTGTCCAGGCAAGTCAATCCGCTTGCGCTGTGGTAGACCACTCGGTTGCCTTTAACCGCAAATGTGCCCCCGGTGTATTCGTCAGCAATCGAGTGGGTCCACACGACATTTCCGCGTTCAAGATCGATGGCGCAAAGTTCAGCCGCACTCTCTGCGGCCTCCGCTCTCGGCAGCCTGTACGGTGTGCCCTTGATCACATACAGAACATTGCCATCGATGGCAAACTCTGTCGTCCCTTTCGAGGCTTCAACCACTAGCCTTGGCGCACCGGTGCGGATCGCGAAAGCCATCACCGGACCGCCAAATCCTGAGCAGACGTAAACCGTCTTGCCCACCGCCGCCAGGCAGCGCTGTTGCTGAGTAGGAATCGACTTGATGCTGCCGGTCTGCCACTCGCTCCACTGTTTCATCGGCCGCTTCCACAACTCGATGCCGTTAAAGCCATCGCGCGCCACCAGGTAGTAATCGACGGGTGCATTGACGTCCTCAGTGGTCGCCCGGTCTTCGATGGTCAGCAGTACTCCATCGGCAGACACCATGTTGGTGAACGACGGAGACAGTGACTTCGAGCGTCCGTATTCTGGTGTGTCGTGCCAACGCAGTCGCTGGGGAGGGCCGACATCGTCCAGCGAGACGCCGTTGTTGTCAGAGCCATGCAGGAACTGGTTCCATTCGTCCAGTCCTTTCGGAACCGGCTTCGCTTTCTTCCTCCAGCCGCTGGGCCCTTCGGTGGCCAGCCGACCACCGGGAACCAACACACGCATTAGTTCCGCCTCAGGCACTTGGCAGGATTCTTTGCGCAGCAACAGGTTCACCAGACCATCCACATAGGGCAGATCGCGTCCATTGTAGAGATCGCATGAAACCCGCCCATAAACACCGGATTCTCGAATCGCCTCTCTCGCCGCTGCGACACGATCCTCATCACTCAAAAGTGCGTGAATGACAAACGGTCCATCGGTCGCGAGGTCTGCGATAAATTTTCCGTCGTCAAAGTCAATCGCAACGACAATGCCCCCGCTGAACTTGAATTGTTCAACGATCTCATCTTCCGCTTGCAGCAGGCCGGGTAACAAACCGATCATTGCCACGGATCCGGCAAGCAGCCTGACGAGTGATTTATGATGTTTCATTTGCGTTATCGCTGTGATTGGAGGAATCGGTTCGCTGGTGCAAGTGTCTAGAATACGCTGACTTTAACTCCTAATGCTTCAACCACATTTAATTTTAAGGTGAAGTGGCTTCGTACTTCACCCTCCCACGCAGTTGGGCTTCGACAGCTAGCAGTCTACTTCGTGGGAGGGTCGATGCGAGCCCTGGCGAGTCATCGGGGAGGGAAAACACGGAGCATTTCGCCCAGCTCGCCGATCCTGGGCGAGAAAACAACTGACTGTTTTTGACACCCGCGACTCTGTTTGAGGCTCAATGCCACGTAGGTTTCTTCCTTTGTATCGCACCGGGGCACTCTAGACAAACCAATCACGAAGTAGCAGGCACATGAATAAAACACTTTCGGGACAACGTCGTGACTTCCTATCAACAGCTGTCGCTCTCACGGCTGGCGGTTTTCTCTCCACAAATGACTCCGTAATTCATGCCGCCGAAGTCGGTCGCACGGAACATTTCTTGTATCGGCTCGCGCCCCAGTGGCCATACATCGATTCGCAACGTGGCCACAAAGCGTTTGCGTTCGACCATACTCGAGTTCTGCTTTCGGAAGATAACGGCAATACCTGGGCGTACCGAGCCGCATTTGAGGACGCGGAGAACACTGGTATCATTTATTCGCCCGATCTCGGCAGTACGTGGGCGCAGTATGACCTCAAAGAATTTGGTGAACGTTCTGGAGTACGTGTCAACCCACGTAACAGTGACGGTTGGTTTCGCATGTGTCTGCGACAGAAGTGGATGCACAACGCGGAGGTACTGTTCATCAAACCAGTCTCCTGACGACAGCAAACTGTATTGGGAATAGCGAACTAACTAGTGAACCCTTACTGCTGTTCAGTACGGTCTCAGCCCGCGTCAATGCAATGCCTTCCAGCAAGCGGCCTGTGATTCACGTCCAACTCGGCTTGATACATCAAGTTTAAGGATCTTTGATTTCACCCTGATTCAGATTGGCTGGCTCGGCTGACTGAGCTTGGGAGGGCTGGGCTTCGCGCAGCCGTTCTGCGACAGAGGGGAGTTTCGGAAACGGGGCGTGCGGCTCGGACTGATACCAATAGGCAACAGAAGAAATGTCATCGGACATTTTTTTGTATCGATTTCCCTGCCAGCCCAGCGCCTGGAGCGTCACTCGCAGCTCTTGGTCGAAATTGATGGGGTCGAGGATATGCCAGCGATAGATGCTCCAGAACTGCGGTGGCTCGGCCGTTTTGGCGTTGGCCGGCAGTAAATTGCCGGAGTAAGGGGCTGTGTAAACCTGTGTCAAACCATAGCTTCCCAGGAAATAATCCTCCATTCCCGTCCCGCAGATCGTCGGGAACTGTTCATCACCGTCCATAAAGAACTTGATTTCACCCTCGCCGAACCAACCCTTTTCCAGTTGAGTATAGGCAAGGAATGTACCAACATAGCGGCCCTGTCCTTGCACACCATCGAGAATCACATAGGGATTTTTCGTTGCGGTGGAGGCTCGCCGATACTGAGCGTGAAAATAACCTGCCGCCGTTGGCACCTGTGTCTCTGCATAGGTGATCTGAAACGTCACAAGTTTTATGTCCTCGGTGGTCTCGTTGGACAACGTGATCTTGGCGTGTTTGCGGAACGGCATCGGCCAATAACAACTGAGTGCATTCTTCGCCACGACAACCACAGAGGCAGAGTGAACTGGTGCAAACTTGCCATGGCCGACGGCAAAAAAATCCGGCACCGGGGACTCGATGGAGGGCGACTCTTCGTCGTCCCAGTAGAAGCGGATTACCAACCCCCGATTCAATCCCTCCACCATCCAGATATGCTGAATGATTCCTGGTCCCTCCACATCCATGATGGTTTTGGTTTCACCCGCGTTGATGCGAATGAAAGGATTGACTTTCCAGCCCTGGCCCAGTTTGTCTGCCGCGCGAGCGTTTTGAAAAGAGTTGGTTTGCGTGGGGTCGGGAACGCCCATCGCTCCTTTTCCCTTTTCGCCGGTGGGATTCTCGGGAGATATCGATCGCGTGCGTCCTTGCCCCAGCAGTGGCAGATTACTCAATCCAGTCTGAAGGCCAGCGAAGTTGTTGGCGTCTTCGGCCCCCGGTCGAATCGGATCTTCGGCGGCGACTTCCACGGTGTTGGTCAGCATGATGGCGAATGCAAGACAGCACGCAACGCCGTAAAACAAACCGATTGACTTGAGCATGATGTTCATAGTTTCACTCCGTACGCAAACCGACTTTCGACACATCGAACGGAGCAATACCCATTTCCAGCGCGGGAGAACCCGGCTTGAATCTGAAGTCGCCGTTCTCCGCATCGACAAACATTGGATCTACCACCTGGCTGTTGGCATCAACGCCATCACGCTGCAGTTTTACAAGTGTCTTGTCACCAAGGCTAGGATCCTCTTTGCAAAAATAGATGTTATGGTCGGAATCGATGTCCTTCATACGCGCATCCTCCCGACCGCGGCTGTCCTCGCCCACCAATCCTTTTCCAGAACCTGGCTCAGAAATAAATTCGCAGTCTGCCAATGTTGAGTAGTAGATGTTCCGCTTGTTGCTCGCGCCGGCCATGGGACCTTCGACAATCTTCAGATAGATGCCGCGCGGCGCGATGACATCGGCGACAATGTTGTTCTCAAAACGGTTGTTCAACTTCAACGTCATCCCCTGCGAGTTGCATTTGTAGAGCAGGTTGCCGCTGAAGAGGGTATCCATTTGTCCGCCGTCGGTCCGCATCCCACTCTGGCCTTGGATGGGGGAGACGAGATGATGGATATAGTTGCCGCGAAACACGTTGCCCGCGCCGGCACCACGAATGTAGATCCCATTGCCGTCCCCCAGGATTTGCATGACGTTATGAATCTCATTGTCTTCAATGAGATTGTTACGCGTATGCAGGTACGGACGAACGTCTTCCAGCTCCGGATTGTTCGGCAACTTTCCAACTTCGTGCCAGCGGATCGCACGGCTCGATTCGCGTTTGTTTTGCTGCACTAAAAAGCGGGAAACGATACCGGAAACGATCATCCCTGAATAATTCGTATGATGAATCAAATTGTTCGCCACACGGTTTTCTCCGCTCTGGCACAGGAAAATCCCGGGGGACTGCCAATAGATTTCCCCGATATGATGAATATGGTTGTTGTAAACGAGATTGTTCTTGTTCACATCCTTTGTGCCGGGACCATAACCGCAAAGCAGAATGCCACCCCCTCCCAGGCGTTCGATATGGTTGCCGGATATTTTGTTTTGCTGTCCATGCAGATCCACGCGGATCGCACCGCTACCGCTGTCAAGAAAGTGACACTGCTGAATCGCGCAGTTCTCGGCACCACGTAGGCGAACGAGCGTGTTGGCCTTGTCAAACATGTCCCAGTCGTGTTGCGTCCCGGCATCATCTTTTGTCAAGGTATAGCGTTCACCATGCTTGAACGTGAGTCCGCGGAAACATAGGTTGCGAGCCGGAGTATCCTGGGGCCCCTGCTGATCGATTGTCCCTTCGACTCGGATCAACTCTATCAACTGAGGAGCCCAAACAGGCGAATTGCCCGCTTTTTGATCCACTCGTGGCCAGAGATAGACCTTACCCTCTTCCGTGTTGAGTACCCATTCGCCCGGTTTGTCGAGTTGCTCCAACACATTCTCAACCCAAAAACCGTACTTGCTCATCCCATACGTCGCGGGGATGGCGGTGCGCGCAATCCTGGCCTTTTCATCAACCGATGCCAGTGGCAGCACATTCATGGTCCACAGCCGCGTGGGACGAACCAGAATTTCCACATCGGTCACGTTCGACCAGTTTTTCAAAGCCCCTTCCGGGAATTTAAGTTCGGTCGCGTTCCCACTCGAAGCGAAACGCTCCGACTGCGCGCGAGGCAGCATTCCTTCATCATCATAGAGGGTGAGAAACCGATCAGAGACGTTTGCGACCATCACGTTCCCCTGGGCCTCCCTGGGCACGCCTGGAAGTTCTCCAGTTACTTGCTGCCATCCTGTGATCTCCTGCCCCGAACTGAACACGGGCGTCTCGCTGGGATAGGCGGCATAAGTAACCGTCGACTCGCCCACTCCCGAATCATCCACACCAAAGACAATAGTCTCCTTCAGTTGGTAGGTTCCTTGGCGAACCAGTACAACGATGTCCGTCGATTTGTTCTGCTTCAATTCTCGCACCGCATCGCGCGCTTTTGCCAGCGTGGCGAAAGGACCATCGCTACCATCTGCATTGGGTGCATCCAGCGTGCCCGACCAGCTGTCTGTGCCAGCAGTCGAAACGTAGAAATCAGCCTCCGTCTCGGCAGCGCGGCACATTTGGCCCGTCAATAGAACCAGCAATAAAAGTAATCTTTGTTTCATCATGCGTCGCGTCACTTTTCCATCATTTTGCATTTTTCACTTCTCATTTTAACCTTTTCAATCTCCCGACGATCACGGCAAGTACGGCTTACCCAAACGACTGCGATAAGATTCCGTTCGCGTTGTTCCAGAAGGTTCCTGAAACGTAAAGTCGACTCCACCATCGTTCTTGACCACATAGGTGATGGTCCCCGTGCGTCCCGAAACGTCGTACTGGAGCTGAAAACGATTGTCGGTTCTGCTAAAGCCGGTAATCTTTGCGTCACGAAGTGGCCGCAAATCAGCTCGGATCGGTTCAGCACGCGGTTGCGGATCGACTTGGCCGCCACGCTGGGTCACTTCGCCATAGAATCCGCCATTCAAATAGGGATAGGTTTTCTGCGCGTGATAATGGTAGTTGCCCGCAGCGTCTTTGTGACCACCGAGATTGTCCAGTGGAGCGAAATCCGTTGCCTGTTTATCTTGGTAGCCGAAGATGGGATAGCCGTCCAAGGCATATTCCTTTGCATTACCCCACTGACTGTCATCAAAGTCGACTGCATACCAGTTCTCCGGGATCGGCAAGTTATCGACTCGTGGATTCTTCGTATCGTGGTCAATCAGCCCACGAGAAAACGCCTGGGCTTTCCATTTGGCACTGTTATCTCCAGGTGATCTTGGCTTGTCTGGTTTCGGTATTCACCCACACGCTGGCATGCTCAAATTCACGGGTGAACTCCCAGCCATTGGGCGAGATTCGCTGGTAGGCGCCCTTGGGGGGACCGAGTGGTTTTTTCAACTCGGGATAGTCAACCAACGCGCCGGTTCCCACTGTCCACCCCCAACTGTAGAGGAAATAAGAGTAGGGCTGCGCCCCAATCAGATAGCAAGCGTGGGCGAACTCCAACTTCTCCTTAGAGAGTTCCGGCATATTCGGCTTCATGTTTCCTCGGCTGGTCCCCTCGACGCCCAGACGCAATACGGAGATCTTTCCGTCCTTGGCAATTCTCAGCATATGCTCCCACTCTGAGAGCAAACTTTCCTTGCTGGATTTCACGGCCGCATAGTTTTCAAACATGATCGCGTCACTGACAGGATAGACATATTTTGCGTCGTCACTGTATGCATTGTTTGCCAGTAAAATTTTGTCAGGGCCCAACGCTTGCTTGAGCTCCGTCATCATCTGGCCCATAGCCATTTCAACCTCGGGTCCCTTGTCTTTTTCGCGAACCATCACATTACCGTGCATTTGATCAATAAACGCACCATCGCAACCCGCGTCTTTCACCCCTTTAGAAACTGTTTTCACCCACCAGTCGCGGAAGTCGGGATTCAATACATCGAAGCAAAAAGCCACACCAAATCGCTTGATGAGTTCACCCGTTTTGGGGTTTGCGATCAGGAACTTCTTAAGCTCAGGATGTGCATCGATACGTTGACTGGTGAAGTTCTGATTGTACGAAGTATAGGGCCAGGCGAAGGCGGCGTTGAAGTAGAACAGCACCTTCATGTCGGGCTTGATCTTCTTAAATGCTGCTGCTTCATGCTTGGCGCCCAGCTCAGCATTCCCGAGTTCTCCCATGCCATGTGACTTTTCAATACAGATAAAATCTGTCTGCTCGGCAATAAGACGAACTTGTTCCGGATTTAGCACCCGGTTCTTGTCTCCGAACATGAAATAGCGTGGCGTGGTGTCCCAACTGAACTTAGGGTAAAAGTCCTTGGGAACAAAGGGACTTCCATCACTGTTGACCAAAGAAGAATCATCCAGGCGTCCCATTTTTGATACGTCCAGCGGCTCGATCCCCAAGGCCAAGGCGGGACTGCCGGGAAGGAAACTGAAATCTCCCGCTGCAGGATCTTTGAACAATGGATCACCAACCAGGCTGGCCTGCTCTCTTTTTACCTCACGCATTTTGGCAAAATGTTCATCCATCCAGTTTGAGTTTGTTGGATGATAATACAGGTTGGAATCCATGTCCGTTGACTCTAGCTTAGGACCGCCAGTCGTCTGTCCACTTCTCATCCTTTCGGATTGGGCAAGGCCACCGTCAGGATGAGAGATAACGATATTTTTCTGTACTTTGGACCCGGTCACCGGGACCCACTCAAAGCTGATGTAACCGTTTCTGGGCACCACCATTTGATCCACAATGGAATTGTTGATGATGTCGTTTACCCCCTTGGACGCGATTGCCGCAGCATGGCCGCCGTTTCTATAGAGGACATTTCCATAGATGAGCACGTCATGTTGGTCATCATCGCAACGGATGGCCGCCGGCAAGGAATGCGACTGATTGTCGTGCAGGTAGTTGTAGCGAATGATATTGCCCGTCCCCGTTCCGGATACATATATGCCGTTTCCATCGGAGAGCAATTGAACGGCATGCGAGATCTCGTTGTATTCAAAGAGATTGTGCCGAGAGTGGAGATACTTTTCGCGAAGCTTCCAATTCTCATAGCCACCCCGTCCTCTTTCTCCCGCTTCTTGAGCCATCTCTTGGCGACGCACCGTCTTGTTGCCGCCTGAGCGAGTGCTGATAACCACCGAGCAATAGCCACTATGGTGAAATTCGTTGTGCACGATACGGTTATGCCCACTTTGCCAAGCCCATAAGCCCGGTGACTGCCAGGTGATTTCACTAAAATGATGAAGGTGATTATTGATAACATCATTATGGTGATTGGCGTCTTTGGTACCGAGTCCATAACCTACCAGCAGAATCCCTGCCTCGCCCAGATGAGCGAATTCAGAATCGGCGATTCGATTGCGCTGGGCATGCAGGTCCAGACGCACCCCTGTGCCGCCTGAATTGATAAAGCGGCAGTGTGTCACCCGGCAATCTTCTGCCCCGCGGAAACGAAGCAGCGCGGTGGGCCGATCGAAAACATCCCAAGAGTGCTGCAATCCCCAGCCCGCAAGAGCTTCTTCGCTGGTCCAGGCCCAACGGTCTGCATGCGAAAAAGTCAGTCCGGAGAAAGCAATGCCTCGGACCGGAGTGTCGGTGGGTCCATCGTAGTCAATGTGTCCTTCGACACGAATCAGTTCGCTGGTGCTCGGTGCGAGAATCCCGCGAGGAGATCCATCGGGTGCTGGATCGGAGGGCCACAAATAGATCTTGCGTGTTCTGCTGTTGACCACCCATTCCCCAGGAGCATCGAGCTGTTCAAGGACATTCTCAACCCACACTGAAGCTGCGGAGTCTCCCATCAAGCCTAAAAGGTAGGGTGGCAAGCTACCCATACGACCAGCAGCCGACACTCTAGTTTTTGCTACGCCTGTCGCTTCATCGACCGATTCAAGCGGAAGCATATTGATCTCGTAGGCGACGCCTGGCCTAACTTGAATCTCCACGTCTTCCAAATTGTCCCAGTTTTTCAATGCTCCCTCAGGGAAATACAAAGTCCTACTGTCCCCGTTTTGGATCGGTAAAAATCCGTCACCTCTGGCGCGATTCAACCGTCCCTGCGAATCATAGAGGGTGGCGAATTTTTTCAAACCTGTGGGGATGTCTGCTACCCACACCTTTCCAACCGATTTGGCAGCCAATCCAGTAGTCGCTGATTCCAATTGCTTCCAACCCGTAACTGGTACCCCGGCGCTGACTACTGGATTTTCTCCAGGAAAGGCAGCGAAGGTCAAATAGGCCGGACCTGATGAATCACTTGCCCCGTATTTTTCGAGCGACGCGGCATTCGAATGCGAGGGAGCACCATCTTCCAGGCCAAGGACCAGTGCTTCGTTCAACTGGTGCCGTCCCTCGCGAAGGAAAATCACCGCAGGCTCGGCAATGCCCGCTTTGCGCAAGGCTCTTACTGCCGCAACCGCATCCGGAAGGGATTTATAGGGTTTCGCCAGGCTGCCGTCGGCTTGTGCGTCTCCCGCGACCGATACATAGATTTCTGCCGCCTCACTTGCGCGCGGTGCGCACAAAGAAATCGAGAAACCGAAAAAGACGCCCCACGCGCAACGCTGGAAGACTGGGTTGAATTTCATGGTTGTCGTACCTTCGGCAAGAGTATACGCGGCAATATCCGTTTATTGATTCACGAAACCTTCAACATCATCCAGGACCATCGTCTGACGCTCGTCCGCATCGCGAACCGTCATCTGGACATTCTTGAACTCAATATTCTTGGCATGGCGGATGTAGGCACCCCAAGCTGGCAATACCCCAAAGAAGAACTGCTCGGGATAGCGATCTTCATCCTCCGGCACAACTCGTTTGGCATCTACTTCCGTACCATGACCCGGGTAGGAAATCTTGATATTCTCCAGCACAACGTTTTCGATATAGTGACCGGGGATGCCCGTGATCATGATCGGCCCGGCCTTCGACTTCTCGTTATCAGTCACGCCCGGGGTAGTATCCACTTTGAGATTCTTATACACCGCTTCAGCAGCTTTCGCCCGATCCTCTACGATTACCTCGGCAACCACATCGCTAACTCGGATGTTTTTCAATGTGCCGACCGGGGCACTTCCTCGTCCTTCGCCGAAGGTGCTGCCTCTATTGCCCAAACGCATGAATAGAGGACACCCCACATCTTTCATTACCACTCTGGAAATATCGACATTCTCCAGGCGTCCGCCGTCCACCGATTGCAGCTTGATAGCGCCCATCGGGCAGTCATGAAAATAACAGTTAGTGACGCTGACATCGATGAATCCGCCGCGGGAGGACGAGCCGAACTTGAGTGCAGCTGTGTTACTGTCCAACCGACAGCCGCGCACCACGATGTTCCTACAAGGGTTCAAGGAACTCTTCAAGCAGATCGCATCGTCCCCAGTGCTGATATCGCAGTTCTCGATGAGCACATTCTCACAACCGTCGATATCGAGTCCATCATTGTTGAAGTTATTATTGCGAAAGCGCACGGTAACCGCATTGAAGTGAATGTTCTTGCAGTCGATCAAGTGCAATCCCCAGAAGGCTGGGCGTTTATAGGTGACGCCCGAAAAGGTGAGATCCTCACAACTCTCCAGACGCATCAGACGTGGACGGATGCCTGAGTTTCCACCACCTCTCCTGTTCCGGGGAAAATCCACGTGAGTTCCCCTGCCATCGATCACGCCAAGCCCTTCGATGGTGATGTTTTTTGCGTTTTCAGCGTAGATCAGGCAATGGGCGGCGCCCTCACGCGGTCTGCTGAGGTTCTCAATTGGGTAGTCAGCCACATTGGTGCTTCCAAGCAAGCTGGCCCCGTAATCGAGCGAGAGGGTGACATTGCTCTTCAACATGATCGTACCAATTTGAAAATCACCAGCAGGCACCCACACAACACCTCCCCCCGCATCATGACAGGCATCGATGGTCTTTTGCACAGCTTTGGTATCCATGGCAACACCATCACCGACAGCGCCAAAGCTACGAACATTAAAAACCTTGGCCTCACTCGCCTTACTAGCTGCGGCGACTAAAGCTTGGTTATCGAATCCAAACAGGAGCCTTGAGGTGAATGCGCAAACGGAGATCAACAACACAATGCTCGACAGATTGTGTCGACGGTAAAGAGAATCGAGGTTCATAGTATTGCCTAGGGTTGGAAACTACTTTTGCGAAAGCTATCTCGTATAGCTGGAGCTTGGTCGTCGAAGGTCACCGTCCTGCCAATTGCGATTGTAGTCTAAACAGAGATTCCTGGGACTCGCGTCCCAGGCTTTCCCATGTCGTGCCTTCGGCACTAAATCCAGACCTGAGTACAGGACAACAGGACAACGAGAGAGTCTGAAAACCGTGAACGGATACAGTGGATAGTCGCTCGAGGATTCCGCGCTTCGCGGTTAAACAGACCAGCTCTCCGGCAGCGATCAAACGCGACCGCAGCGAGCGACTGTTTAACCGCGAAGCGCGCAGGTATTCTCGCGCAGAGGACCACTCCAGCGGCACCTATCCACGTCCTACCACACTCTGCCCGCTAAGACGAAGAAACGGGGACACTGCTTGCCAGCGGGTCGCTGCCGCACTTGCTTGACACAAGAAAGTGCATAGCCTACACTGCCTTAGTGCACTAACCCGAGGCAGAAAAATGTTGATTGACCCCAAGAGTTCCATTCCCATCTTTCGCCAAATCGCTGACCAGCTTCGAGAAGCAATCGATGCCGGCGTTTACAACCCAGGGGAAATGCTTCCCTCCCTCAGGGTGATGGCGGTAGATATCAAAGTAAATCCGAATACGGTTCAAAGGGCCTACGATGCACTCGAACGCGAAGGGATTGTCGAGACGCGACGTGGTGTGGGAATCTTCGTTGCGAGTACCAATCGCGACAAGCTGAACGCTGTCGAAGAACGCTTGAATCAGCACTTGCAATCGGCGATCCGACAAGCCATCAAAGCGGGTTTGACGCCCGACGCCGTCCGCTCTGTATTCGAAGCCGCCATGCGACAGTTCTTAGCCGGAGCGCAGAAATGAATTCCATTTCCGAATGCCCCACTGAGAATCAAGCGCATCCGGATCGTGCTGCCGGACGGGAAGCTACCGGTAAAAGTGCCCGACCAAGCCGTCTTTCAGAGGCTCGCCCGACGCGAATGGACGGTAACCGTCGACCCGTTCTCAGATTGCTTGTTAAAGGAGTTGGAATCCGAGAATCATGCGGTTAGTGCGCAGGTCATCGATTTGAATCTGGAGGAGATTTTTAAAGATGTAGTCCGAGGCAAAAGACCTCAAAGCGAGGAGGCGACCGGTGATTCGAGCACTCATTAGAAAAGACGCTCGCCTGCTGCGACTCTACCTGCGATCGGCCGTGATTGCGACCCTGGCATGCTATGTGGTTATGGGGACTTTGACGGCGATCCTAGACCAGGATCTGGTCAACGGTCCTTTCGCTGTCGCCGAAGCGTTCTGTTTCTACACCCACACGTTGCAAGAGCGTCAACAGCAGGTCATTGAACGGGCGCTCGTCTGCAAATCGATGGAATGCTCCATGTTTCAATCCGAGATTTTTGCCTCCGGCGAGAACCAGCGGGTAATCTCTGCCGACATGCGTTTTGCTGGTCCCGCTTCCGTAAAGGACAAGCGTATTGTCCAGCAGACTGCCTTCGGCCAATGGGTCCGGAGTTGCGGCCATTTTCGTCAGGAATTCCGCGATTCGTTCGATCATGTACTGGTCAAACTTCGCCCACCGCTCCCATCCGCCTTCGTCTCGCGCGGCGCTATGGCTGAGCTGGTGGTGGTGCAGCGCAAGACCTGCCGCGTAGGGAAGTTGATTGCCCCGATCGCTTCCGCCTTCGACGGCGGTTTGATAGGTCACGACTCGCGTGGAATCGGTGAGCAGCGCCATGTGGATGAAGTCGAACATCGTGCGCACATAGTTCGTTCCCAACTCGCGTGTCGGCTCTGCATTGAAATCAAATAAGCCAGGGTCAACTTCCGGCTTCGGAACGTTTAACCAATCGTTGGCGCGTTCGAGCTGCCTTTCCAGCGTTCGGGTGGCCGTTAAATAAGCATCAACGCGATCGCGGTCCTCTGCGCCGAGCTTCCCGTTGAAGCCCGACAATCTTGAACTGACCCGGTCCAGAATGCTCCGATCACGGGCGATGGCCCGCGCTCTCTCTTTCGCACCACCGGCGTCAACGACAAACAGGCGGTCGAAGATCTGTTTTGGATCCGACAAGGCCGGAACCAGGGCGCCGTCGCGGTTTACAGAAATGGTTGCAGGACGCCCTAAACTGCCCGTACCGCCAGACGCGGACAATGCAAGTGACGAAAATCGCGTCGCGCCATCAATCGCACCGGCAAACACCTGGTCATAACTAATCGAGTTCTTGTAGCCCTTCGACTGGTCCTCACCTGTCAGGAACTGCGCGCTGCAGGAATGGGTGATATTCGTGCGCAGATGGGGATGAGAAAAACCGGACAGGATCGAAAGATCTTTGCGAAGCCCGGCGAGCGGTTCGAGTGTCTTCGTCATCACATAATCTCGTCCGGGACGATGAGGGAACCAGTGCCAATCGTTAAAACTACTGTGCCCCTCCGGAGGAAGCGATACGCCATTCGGGAAAAAGATCGTGACCAGTCGAGTTGGTTTGCTCGTCGTGGCAGTACGGGCACCATTTGCGGCTCCCAGCAGTGCCGCCAGCGGTGGCAGGGCCACGCCAGCCAATCCGAGTTTCAACATCTTGCGGCGGGGGTGACGAGATGAATGATTCATGATTTTCTTTCTAGTTAGTCGTTGCTGTCTGGTAGCATTTGTCCGCTCGGGGCTTGCCCCCGACGGACACCGTTTTGGCGTGCTACTACAAGCGGTTGCTCCACTGTCACTCCACTGCCAAAATGTTCTCTCGCCTTCCGCCCGCGTCGCGGGCGGAAGGCGAGAGAGCCGAGGCTCGGGGAGCCTCTCTGTCTAGCAGCCCAAAGCCTCAGCCGTCGGGGACCAGCCCTGAACGGCTGTCCAACGCAAGACCAGGAACGAACGGCGCAGCCTGAAAGACTTCACTTTGCACGATGGCTAAAACAAGTGCGGACAATTTGTAGCCGGAGGTCCGGAAATGGCGATGAATCGATTCCAGTTCAGGTGCATCGCCAAGATCTGGTACACGGGCCAGCGCGTAGGTCATCATGTGCCAGGTCAAGGAGCGCGTGAACTCCTCTTCCCGTTCGCGAGATAGGTACGAAACGAGGTCGTTCGAATCTTTGATCTTCTCGCCGGTGGTCAGGACAGTACTGCTGTCGACAGGCAAGAACGATTGAGTCGCCGTGTCGGGATTGATCACTAGAGCTTTTTCACGCCATGCTCCGATCGCGTCGAAATTTTCCAGCGCTAGTCCCCATGGGTCGATCTTTGCGTGACAGGCCGCGCAGGCGCTTTGTTCGCGATGAAGCTCAATCTTTTGCTTGAGTGTCAGCGGACCAAAATCTGTTGAGGATTCCTCTAAGGCTGGAACTGCTGGAGGAGGAGGCGGAGGAGGATCATTTAAAATGCGTTCCAAAATCCAGACACCGCGATAGATCGGATTCGATTCAGCGCCATCCGCCGTCATGGTTAGAATAGCGCCCTGGTGAAGCAAGCCCCCACGCGTTCTATAATCCGGCACCGTAACCGCCTGAAATTTGCCCCCCGTAACCGGCGGTAATCCATAGTGGCGAGCCATGCGTTGATTGACGTACACGGTATTCGATGAAATCAGTTCTCGCGCATCTCGGTCGCCATGAAAGATTTCTTGAAAGGTCGCGATTGTCTCCGCGACCATGTCTTTGCCGAGGTCTTCATCATAGTTGCGATAGAATTCCGGATTAACGGCTACCAGACCGAACTTGTCCAGACGTAGCCACTCGCGCGCAAATCTTTCGCTGAATCGGCGAGCGCGACTGTCACAAAGCATGCGACTAACCTCAGTCGCCATTGTGGCTGGATCACTGAGCTGGTTTCGAGACGTCAGCTCGAGCAGGCGATCATCGGGAGGACCGCCCCAAAGAAGGTAGGCAAGCCGAGACGCAAGCTGGCTACGCTCTTCCTCGGATATATATTGATGATCTTCGCGTTGAATCGGCACAGCTATATATAAGAAAGGGTCCGAGATTAGGACCGCACTGAACGTTTCTTTTACAGCATCCACAAAGCTTACGCCGTCACTATAAAATTGGTCGTAGAGCGTCATCATCGAGTCCAGTTCTGCTGGCGAGATGGAACGGCGATAAGCACGTTTCATAAATGCCTGGAGCGATTCCTGAGCAACGGCACGCGAGTCGGCACCGGCGTTCAAAGCGGCGCGTTGCGCATCGATTCGCCAAAGCTTGGCGCTCATGTCCAGGCCAAAAGGCACAATATCGATTTCGATCGCGTCAAGGTAGAGTTCATTCACGCCGGCTTTCCGCATCGCGGCTTTGCTGACGATCGAATCCGCAAGCGTTTTCCGGTAGCGCGCCGTCAGTCCGAAATGATCCGGGGAGTGGTTGTAGCCCTCCGGAACAACGTCAAAAATCGCCTCAGGATCATGTGACACATTGGACACATGCAACGTCAGGCTTGTCCCCCTATCATCTCTTCTGGACTCACTGGCCTCTGATGGTACATGTCGAAACGGAATCCGGAACGTGACTATTTGCGGATTCTCAATGGATGCGGTGACATCACATTCGCCTTCAATGGGCGCTCCGAACTCCATGCCCGACATGTCGCCTATCTTGAATCGAAGTCGAGGTGCCGAGCCATCGTCGCCTAATTTTGCAGCAACGTGCACTCTGGCGATTAGTTCGCCGGCTTTGTGAAGTTGGTGGCTCTTGAACCGAGCAAATTGCTCGTGGAATTTTTGCCGATCCGCTCGATTCAATTCCTCGGAGTGCAGATCGAGCGGTCCATCTGGCAATGGGAACAACGTTCGGTCGGAGTAGACGACCGGTCCGGCCTCCCTTGCCCGTCGTTTCTCCAGCAGTTCCTGTTCTGTCAAAGCCTCATCGACAGAGTAGCCGCCGGCCACCCCGGGGCGATATTCAACATTCTCGAATTCAATGAGGTAGTGTTCGCTATCCGGGATTTGATCGCCAAAAATGACGTAATCGTCAACGCTTTTACGAGCGATTTCGAGAAAGTATTCAAGCTCCAACGCGGACACGCTTAGCAAGGCGGCATCACGCGAATACCCATACTCGGACAATGGTGCAGCTGGAAGTTTTTTCCCGAATGCAACAGCCGCGCCGAATAGCTCTTGCAAGGTGTTTTCATATTCGTGGACGGTCAAACGCCGCATCGAAGACAATCGATTCGCCCGGCGCCGTTCGGCAACATAGTTGAAAGACGCGTCAATCCAATCCACGATTCGCATTCGTTCTTGTTCGGTTGGCTGACGATCCTCTTCTTCTGGAGGCATCTCGTGGGCATTCAAAACATCGCGGACGGTCGCCCAAGCCTCCACGTCCTGGTCTAACGACATAGCCGGACTCAGCTCATCAAAACGTAGCCCGGCCTCCTGCTTGCTCTCACCATGGCATTCAATGCAGTGTCGATCCATGATCGGCGCTATGTCTGCGGAAAAGGACGCTAGTAGCTGTTCCTCCCGCGGCGACTGCGCCAGCGCATTGATCTGCTCCAACGTTGATTCTTCCGCCGCCTGCAAAGTAGCCGTGAGCGGAAGCAGGTCGGCGACAATGCCGACGGCGCAACCAATAGCTATACACAGGGCAAAGGAGATCGTTTTCATACTGCGGCATTGCTCATTTGAATTTGCGTCCGTGAATCCCGCCCATTCATTGGTTGTGCTGGCACTTCAAACGTCTGAAATCTGGCCGGTGTTGTCGGCGAAGGCGTCCGTTTCTACACCTAATCTTTGCAGCATGGTGACGTAGAGATTCGACAACGGAAGATCCTCGTGGGTGGTCTTCAATTTCCACGGCTCCGGCTCTCCCGGAGCCCATCCTCCACGGTAGGCGCCGGATCCGGCATAATTCAGATATTGCCCGTGCTTGAACCCCATCGCTTTGCCTCCAGCCAAGATCAATGGATAGTTGCGGGAAAGATGGAAGGCGCTCGACGCGGATCCGAAAAGAAGGAGCGTATTATCGAGCATACTCCCTTCACCCGCCGGCTCTGGAGTCGATTTCAATTTGGCTGCAAAGCGACCGAATTCTTCGCTGATAAATCGACAGAAGGTACCAAAATCCTTCCAGCCGTCGGGCTGTTTTGTTTGGTGTGAGAGTCTGTGCGTAAGTGCGAACCCAACGGCCCGCGCCAGATAGTCGCTGATTCCTTTGCTGACTTCCTTGCCGAACTGGAAAGTCGCTACTCGCGTCGAATCGGTTCTGAAAGCGAGATAGATCAACTCATACATCGTCTGCATGTACTCTCGCGGATCCTCGGCGGTGATATCAAGATTCAAGTGATCAACATCAACTGTTGGCAGCGGGAGGTTCATCCACCGGGCTGATTTTGCGACATTGATCTCGGTAGCGCGTACAGAACTAAGAAATTCTTCGAACGATTCTTGATCCTGTTTCGATAGCTCCCTTCGCAAAGAACTCGCATCCTCCATCAGATGATCCAGCACGCTTTCGTCGAGCGCCAGGCGCCGCGCGGCATCTCCGTCGTTTTTCACAAACAGCATGTCGAAGATCCGTTTCGGCTTGTTCTCTGCCGGGATCGGTCGACCCTCGGGATTGAACGAGATCGTATGGGCTTTGCGCTGCGGCCCAGTCCCTCCGTCGGTCGACATGATCAGAGACGCGAACCGGGTCTGCTCTTCAATATGTGATGCATAGACCTGGTCAAGTGAAATCGAATTCTGGTAGTTGCCCCCCCCGCCAATCGCGGCCCCTGTGAGGAACTGGTCGGCATTGTGATGGCCATGATTGCTGCGTGACGCCGGGTGCGACAAGCCAGAAAGCACAGTTAGCTCGTCGCGCAGCGGATCCAGAGGATCCAGGCATTTGCTAAACGTGAAGTCCTTTCCCTCGCCGTGAGGAAACCACGACCAATCCTGATACGCCGGATCCTCTTGAAGCGGCATTGGCACGCCGTTGGGCAAGTAAAAACAGGCGAGCCGTCGCGGGCTGGCGGGCATCTGGGCGGCGTTGGCGATTCCTGAAAACGTCTCGAAGGCCGGTAGAGCAAGGGCGAAGCCGCTTACTCCGCGAAGGAATCTTCGACGATCAATTGAGTTTAGGGTTATTTTCATGGCAGCATCCTTCTCTCTTCGTTTCGCCGAGTCCGGCGTTTTTCTGGTGAATCGTATAATGACAACTGGTGCTCAAGCCCTAGCCTCCTGAGGCTCGACCCTCCTGGAGGGAGGGTGAAGAAGTGCGCGTTTCCACTATAATCCCCGTTCCCCGTAGACATTAATTGGATAAAAACAATTCGCTGGTCACCAGCAACCTCACTAGCGTGGCTAGCCCGTCGCCTTCCTCCCTGAGTTTAGCAGTCAGACGGTCGATGTCTGAGCGATCAGCGAAGGTCAGCGGCCTCCCGAGCGCAAAGGTTGCCATCTTGTGAACCATCGCCCGAGCGAACTGGTCCTGCCGGTTGGCCAGCAGATAGCGTTTCAGTCCGTCCACGCCGTCTAGTTGATGTTGATTATACAAGAGGCTCGACGCGTCGATCTCTTTTTCCCGGTTCTGCGTGCGCCAGCTTCCGATGGCGTCAAAGTTCTCGAAAGCAATCCCCCACGGGTCGATCTTCACGTGGCACGCTAAACAAGCCGGCTTGTTGCGATGGTCTTCCATCCGCTCCTTGAGGGTCATCTTCAGAATCTCGGGGTCGGCTAAGTCAATTTCGGGCACAGCCGGTGGTGGCGGGGGCGGGGGATCGTTCAAGAATCTTTCCAGCAACCAGATGCCGCGTTTGAGAGGGTTCGAATCTGTCCCATCGGAATTCATGGCCAGCAAGCCCGCCTGCGTCAGCAACCCACCGCGAATACCCCCTGCTTCCAGCGGTACTTTCTGGAAGTGGTCTCCGGTGACGTCGCTGATCCCGTAGTGCTCGGCAAGCCGCCCGTTCACTAGCGCGTAGTCGGCGTGAATGAAATCCATTACGCTGCGATCGTTCTGCAGGACTTCTTCGAAGAACGCAATCGGCTCCTGTTTCATCGCTTCCTGCAATCTGCTGTCGAACTGCGGATAGGTTGATTCGCACACGTTCAGAAGTTCGAGCAAGTCCAGGTCCAACCATTGTTGCACGAAGTGCGTCGAAAAACGCTCATGCCGCTGGTCGGCTAGCAGACGCTTCGTTTGACGGACCAATTCCTCCGGCTCGCTGAGACGCCCGCTTTCCGCAAGGTCGAGCAGTTCGACATCCGGAGTACTGCACCACAGAAACATGGCCAGGCGCGTCGCCAGCTCGAATTGGTCGAGTGTCTCAGCGGTTGTTGCCCGAGACCGATCGGATTGAACGAGATACAGGAATCGCGGAGAAGACAGCACGGCAGCCAACGTCTCGATCACGGCTTGTGAAAAATCTTCGCAAACCGGGCGAATACTGGTGAAATACTCCATCTTCAGATCAACCTCCGCCTCGGTGACGCTGCGCCGCCAGGCCCTTCGCATGAAGCGCGACACGACTTCCCGTGCGTAGGCGTTCTCGTCTGCGCGGTTCTCACTGTCGATGAAAATCCCCTTATGCGAGGCGGGTGGCCATTGCTCGTAGACCGGGGCCGAAACCTCGACGTAATCAAACTGTATGTCTGCGGATTGAGTAGTCGACGTGTTGACCAGTCGAATAAATTCGGACGGATTCGTTCGGTCCGTGACACCCAATTCCTCGTCCTTGCGCACCGGATTGCGGGGGGATATATCTATCAATGGGATATCCCACTGATAAAACATCGGCTTGCCGGGAGTCGCATCAATCACGAGGTCATGGCTGCTGATTTTGAAGGTTGCCTTCTGATCCGAATCCCCCTGCCAGCCGAATTCCAGCGCCAGACTGGGAATAGGATTGAGTTCGGTGGAAACCCGCGACGCGCGGACACGGACTCGCAACGTCCCCTCGTCGGGCAACCGATTTCCAAGCTCGACGACAATTCGCTGGCCAGCCGGTAGTACGGCGACGTATTCCGTTGGCTTCGGCACTTCGGGTAGAGTCATCGTGGGTGCCCACGCGTTGACCGCCCCGACGTAAGACCAGGTGGCCGGCACTGTCTGGCCGGTTTCGATATTTTTGTAATACGCCGGTTTGCCGCCTCGATCCCCTCTCTTCCTGCCTTTTTGGCCGGCCCGTGCAGGTGTTACTTGTTCCTGTATCTCGGATTGATCGTCCGTCGTATTGAGTTCAGCAAACTGAGCCGCCGACGCCCGCTCCGCCGATACACCCCAAAACAACATTTCGGGGCGCTCGCCACGGACCGTGGCTCGATTCAATGCATTGCGGTTCAATTCGAGGTAGGTACTGTACTGACTGCCTGTCATCTGCAGCACTTCGGAATTGTTCATGAAGCCGTCGTCCGAGACTGGGTCAGGCGGCAGGTCTTTCGCAAACTCCAACGGAAGTCCAAGCAAATCCTGCAGCGCGTAATTGGTTTCATAGCGCGTCATCCGGCGGAATGAGGAATACCCCCCTTCGCTGCGGTGCAGCTGCGAAGCGACTTGGATTTCGTTTGAAAGCCATTCGATGACTTTACCCCGATCCTCGCCCGCCATCTCAACTTCATCTTCGGGAGGCATTTCACCGTTGCCCAAAACATTGACGACCTCCAGCCACCAATCCACATCTCCTCCCCTCAGGAGGTTGGGATCCAGCTCATCGATCCGGAAATCGGCTTGCTGCTTTTTCGGGCCGTGGCACTTGAAACAGGCTTCTCTCAGGATCGGCTCAATCTCATTTCGAAACGCCTTCAAGTTGGCCTGCGGCGTCTCCTCAGGTGGCATTTGCGAAACGAGGGTCCGATAATTCGACCGAAGCGTGCCCTCAGCTTTCACTTGTTCGAGCGTTCGCGCGTCCAGCGCAGTGGTTTCCTGGGCTGCTGCGACACCTTGTATCTGAGTACACACCAGACAAACAACGAGCAAGATCACGATGGTTGAAAGAGGAACCAGAGATCGGAGAGCGTCGCTCAGACCCAGGGCCCTGCGTTGGAAAGGCAAGCTGCCGCGTTCGCCGAGAATCGCTGCTTGACGCATGGTTGTGATCCTATTTTCAAACATTCTGTCAAAGCAAAGACCGGACGTGAGTACCCCGTGGCATAAAGTACTCATCGCGAAAGTACCAAATTCGGAGTCTGTTTTTACAATTTACACCAAAAAATGGGACTCTTCTCGGCAATCACCACCAGGGCCGAATGGCACGAGGTTAAGTGTTTCCTAGTAGCGGAATTTGCCAAGAATTTCGGCACTTCTCGCTGATCGCCACCAACTGGTTACCAAGTTCCGAGTGGCAACCCAATATTTTTCAAGTTCTGCTTGGCGGGGAGCTTGCCTCCTCTCAAGCATGTTTTGGCGTACTACGACCAACTGGACCGCCGCCCGCATTTGGTCTCAGCTGGCCGAAAAAGCCATCGGCGATTTCGGCCAGCTGAGACCAAAAATCTGTTGTGCCTATTATTAGGACGCCAAAACGGCGTCCGTCGGAGGCAAGCTCCGAGCGGACGAATATCGTTCACGAGTTTAGGGTCGAGCTTTGGAACATGGTAGTGATCAGCGAGAAGTGTCAGAATTTCGACTCTTTTGAGGGAAAACCACTGCTGCCGAAATTCTTGGCGAATTCCGCTACGCCTTAACCTCGTGCCATTCCCACCAGTCCCCTCTCTCTCCGGGCATTGGCTGAACCTTCTCAGCTTGAAAACCAACGTAATCGCGACCGTCACGGCAGGACTTAGCCAGACAGGAAACTGCATTCCTGACTCAGGGCTGACCAGCGAACATCAGCGTGTCGAGCGCGGTCTCGGACCGGTCTCGACGCCGTCCGCTGTTCGTTCGACCATCGCGCAAGCGTTCGACAGCTTGCCAAGTGAAAGGTGCTTCCAGGCCCTGTCTGTTGTGGTAGTGGTTGAAGACCCGTTCATACATTGGGCGAAGACGGCCGCGTGAATTGTCGGAAATCGTCTTGTAGAAATAGCGTCCTTCAAAGCTGCGGTAGGGCTCGTAGGGAACGTCGTGGCCGAGATTGTAACTTGCGGTGTATTCGAAACCTGTGAGCAGTCGGTTGTCGAGCTCGCCATACAAGTCGATGCCCTGAATCCACGCTGTCTCGCAGGTGGCCGAAAGATAATCCAGACCCATCTGAGTGTGAGCCTGGTCGCGACCGGTCTCCTGGCACTGGCCAGTCTCCTTAAAATAGTTGCCGATCGCGCCGTTCCCTTCACCGCTAACGAAATAGTCCTTCGCGCGATCGAACATGGCCTGGTCGTCCAGGAACACACCCATGGCCAGCATCGTCTGTAACATGGAAGCGTCCCAGTTGCCGTTGGCCGACGGGTAAAAATCTTTGATGATCGGATACCAGATTTCGCGAGCCATCCGCGCGAAACGTTGCTGCCGTTCCGCCGGCCAGCCGTCCCAGGTATGTTTGAGCAATTCGGCGGCGACCGTGAACTTATAACCGCTCATACCCACCAGCAGCCGCGCGTCGTGGTTGCCGATCGACTGCAGCGTCCCCGACCACGCGTCCAAAATCTCAGCCGATTTATCGGCATGCGCGACGTTCCCTGTCAACGCCCAACAGAGCGCATGAGTGTATGCGGCTGCTGCATCCGAACTGAACTCTGACGAACCGATGTCTGGATTGTTCGAAGCTCCCCGCTCGACGTGGGCACTCGGCTTGGGTTGCCAGTCGAGTTGCGCAGTACGCGACTCGGACAGTTCTTTCCAGGCTTGCGCCCAGGGTTGTTCATTCGCTTCGATCCTCGCCTTGACGAAGGCGATGCCTGTCGCGCTGTGCGCGACTCCGGGGTGGACAAACTCGGCCTGCGCACGGCTCGCGCCGAGTCCACAAACGGCCAGAACGACGATGCTGAACCGCTTCAGCCACAATGAATGAATTCGAATGTTAGCGCGCATATGTGGTGGGATCCGGTTTGTAGAGTTTATGAAACTGAGCAGTCAATTGTTCGATCAACGCCTTATTCTCCGACCGGGCTGCGATGTTCACATTCTCCTGCGGGTCGGTCTGATGATCATAGAGTTCCACAGCCTCAACCTTCGACGGATCATCGCGGTACAGCCATTGCGTGAAGCGATAACGATCCGTACGCATCGAATAGCCCATGAGTTTCCGACCATTGACCGTACGTGGATACTGAGACAGCGCGGCCAACTTCCAGGGTCGGTTGGGCTCGTCGAGCAGCGGCACAAGGCTGGTACCCTCCAGCGTTTCAGGCAGCGGCAATCCCGCCAGTTCGGCCAGCGTGGGATAGATGTCTACGAATTCGACGAGCGCAGCGGTCGTCTTACCGACGGACTTCATGCCCGGAGCCGCGATGATCATCGGCGCACGGGCATCGTTTTCCACATTGCTGTGCTTGGCCCAGCGATCGTGCTCGCCCAGCTTCCAGCCATGATCGCCCCACAGGATGATGATGGTGTTGTCGGCCAGGCCGAGCCGATCGAGTTCGTCGACGACGCGGCCAAGCTGGGCGTCCATGTAACTGACTGCCGCGTAGTAGCCGTGCCTGAGTAGCCGCGTGTAGTCGTCCGGCAGATGAGCCAGGTCCGGTACGCCGCTGTAGTTCCACAACTCCGCCTTTTCCACCAACGCATAGGAGGGTGCATCTTCTGGCAGGAAACGATTTCCAGGCAACGGAATATTCGCCGCGTCGTACAGATCCCAGTAAGCCCGAGGTGCCACGAACGGAAGATGCGGCTTGTGAAATCCTACGCCAAGGAAGAACGGCTCCGCCCCCGCCTTGAATTCTCGCAGTGCGGCGATTGCTTCGTCAGCCAGTTCGCCATCACTGCCGCTATCGGCCGAATCGTCGGTAGCTCCAACCGCGCGCCCACGATCGGTCTTCGTCAACTGCGCTCCGGTTGCGTTTGCGAACTCGTCCGGAGCCGGGCCGGTCACGGCACTGGGGCTCACACCCTTCGCGGAAGCCTTTCTGGGACTTCTCTTCGTGGCCTTAGATGGACTCGACCACGAGTTTGGATCATCGAAACCACCATGATAAATTTTCCCCAGACCGCGGGTGGTATAGCCGTTGTCGCGGAACCAATGTGGCAACGTTACTACGTCAGGTAGCGCCTTGCGGAAATGAGTATTCAAGTCCCACACCTTCGTCGTATCGGGCCGCATACCGGTCATGACACTGCTGCGAGACGGCGAGCAGACCGCCTGCTGACAGTAGGCGCGATTGAAGACCATTCCACGCTCTGCCAGCCGGTCAATGTTTGGGCTCTTGATGATGGAGTTTCCGTAGCAGCCCAGTTCCGGTCTCAGATCGTCCGACACCAGGAACAGGACGTTGGGGGGACGCTTCCCCGGTGCATCGGCGGCTTCCGAATACGCCGTTCCGCAAGACAGCGCCAAGCTGAGGAGCCAGGCAAGTCGAAGTCGATGCATCATGAGCGGATTCTTTCTAAGTTGGTGATTCAACTGGCGATCTGCGGAAGTAACTCAAGCGCGAAACCGGCGCGCTGAAAGTAGGCAAAATTCATGGGTAGCCGACACAGATCAGCTCTATGGCCGTGCGATGAAACAGTTTGTCATTGGCGAAGGTTGGGGTATTCAGTGACCAGGATTCACCGCGCGGACCTAGCGGATTCAAATTGATAAAAGCACTCTCATCGAAGACCTTGGTTTCGCAAGCGAAAGTGTAGCAATTGCCAATCATCGTGGTGAAAAAGAGTGTGTCGTTCACTTTGATCGGGTTGCCGTTAAAGCACCACCACCAACCATCTCGCTTGGATCGCACGTCGGAAATAAGATCCAGACCTTTCGCATTGAGACCGGTCGTCTTCAATTCCTCTTTCCACAGGTATTCTCCTCGATCATTGCAGTGTACCGGCACTTCCAGAATTTCTACTTTGCCAGAGACCAGATTGACACGTGCGAAGCAATGCAGCGGGAGGAGATCCCGCCAACGTTTCATGAGCGGCTGCTTAAGATCGTCGTTGAAACACATGAAATAGAAATACTCACCAACTAATATATTCGTGTACCAGGCGGGATAGACATTCGACTGCGGCAGTTCGTTGAGATCGAAGTTTTCCCGCAATACGTAGCGCCCTAGAATCGGGTCGTAGACACGCAGATCGACCTTGGACCGCAAGTCGATCGTTTTTAGGGTTTCACCGTTCTGCGCGTTCAAAACTGTTAGTCGGTTTTCGCTCTCCGAAATCCACACAGCATAGTCTTTGTTGAAGCAAGCATTGCTCAGCGCGGTATCGCCTTGGCCGTCGAACACTGTCTGCCAAATTCGCTTCCCGTTCTCCAAATCGATCATCGAATAACCAGTCGGTGCCTCCGGCACTTCGTGGTAACCACCGCGTCCAATCAAG
This sequence comes from Pirellulaceae bacterium, assembly GCA_041739785.1. Lineage (GTDB taxonomy): Bacteria > Planctomycetota > Planctomycetia > Pirellulales > Pirellulaceae > Aureliella. The sequence goes on along the minus strand of JBGSNE010000150.1, from coordinate 19,516 downwards.
ACCGTCGGCCTGCCGAGCGCGTCGAGTGAATATCCTGGCGTGTTGTATTGCGTCAACGCATCCTCGGATATCCACTTTTCCTCCCCCGTCTTGTTGTCTAAGCCATACAAATAGTGCCAGCCCGCTTCCCTTCGGCCGTCTTGGCGATCGTAGGGCTCAGCATGAACCAGCGTATCCCCGACCATGAAAGGCTCGAACTGCTTGTTGAACGGGAATGCCTTCAGCGGCTTTAGGATCGCGTTCTCCAAACGCCAACTCCGCTCCCAGACGAGCTTCCCCTGCCAGTCGAGGCAGACCAATTTTCCGCCTGCGTTGGTAAACCAAACGAACTCACCGTCAGTAATGGGCGAAGGAGAGCTTAGATCGCTGAATCCACCCATGTATCCTGTCTGGCCGGCACTTTCTATTTCAACCTCCCAAATTGTCTCACCGCTTGAAGCGTCTAGGCAAAGGGCTCGGATAGTTGACGTCTTGCTGCCTTCTTTTTCCTCGGACTCGGACTCGCAGGGCTTCAATATGGTTAGGAAGATGCGGTCCTCCCAGACGACAATTCCGCTTTGCCCACTTTCGTCCATAGGCTTCGTCCACAGTACATTCTCGCCGCTAGCTACGTTGAATGCCGTGGGGACCTCTGACTGGGTAACTGTACTCCAGTCGCCGCGAGGCCCCGCGGCTTGTGGCCAATTTTGGGCGTTGGCCCAACTGCCACAGACAAAATCCATAGCAAGCAACAGGAACCAGCATTTGCTCTTCATTTCGTAGTGTTACCAACATAAGGGAAGTTCGAACACTTAAATAAAGTAGTGAGTGTTCGTGCTCATGGATCAGACTTCAGAAATCGTGCCAGTGCTGTCGGCAAAGGATTCAGTCTCCACGCCGAGTTTGTGAAGCATGGTGAGATAGAGGTTCGATAGAGGGAGATCCTCGTGGGTTGACTTCAGTTTATACGGCTCGGTGTCTCCCGGAGCCCAGCCCCCGCGGTAGGCGCCAGCTCCGACGTAGTCGAGGAATTGTCCGTGTTTGAATCCCATGTTCTTGCCGCCAGACAGTATCAAGGGATAGTTGCGGGAAAGGTGGAAGGCACTCGAAGCGGACCCGAATAGCAGCAGCGTGTTGTCCAGCATACTTCCCGCTCCACCTGCCTCTGGAGTCGATTTAAGTTTGGTGGCGAAGCGTCCGAATTCTTCGCTGAGAAAGCGACAGTAGATGCCGAAGTTTTTCCAGCCGCCTGGATTCTTCGTCTCGTGCGAGAGTTGATGGGAAAGCTTGAATCCGACCGCTCTCGCCAGATGGTCGCTTATGCCAACACCGTTCTCACGCCCAATCTGATAGGTCGCCACTCTGGTAGTATCGGTTCTAAATGCGAGGTAAATCAACTCATACATGGTCTGCACGTAGTCCCGCGGGTCATCTGGAGTGATTTCCAGTTGCAGGTGGTCCACATTGGGTTGCGAGAAAGGAGTGTCGATCCAGCGTTTTGCCTTTTCCACTTTGATCTCGGCATCGCGAACCGACTGCAGGTAATCATCCAGCGTTTGCTGATCGTGGGTAGACAAGGTTCTTTTCAGAGAACGGGCATCAACTAAAAGTAGATCTAACGCGCTCTTACTCATCGATAGCTTTCGCGCAGCGTCTTCGTTGATTTTCGTAAACAGCATGTCGAAGATTCGTTTCGGTTTATGTTCCGCGGGGATCGGGCGGCCGTTTTGATCATAGGACATAGTTTGCGTACCCCGCGGAGACCCGGTGCCTCCGTCGGTGGACATGACCAGCGATGAAATTCGCGTTTGTACTCCTGCCTGCGCCGCAAACACCTGGTCCAGAGAGATGCTGTTCGCGTAATCACCGCGTCCTCCGGTATCCGCCCCGGTAAGAAACTGGTCGGCGTTCGAATGCCCATGAACGCTTCTCACCGCTGGATGAGACAATCCGCCTAACACGGTGATTTCATTACGTAGCGGCTCCAATGGCTCGAGACATTTAGAAAATTTAAAATCCTTCCCACTACCGTGCGGAAACCAGCTCCAGTCCTGGTAAGCGGGATCGTCTTTGAGTGGCATTGGCACACCGTCCGGCATGTAAAAGCTGGCGAAGCGCTTCCGCGATTCCAGATTTTTTAGCTCGGCCGCGCTGGCGAATTTGGTGAAACTCTCAAACCACGGGAGGGCCAGGGCAATCCCTGTCCCCCGGAGGAATCTTCGTCGATCGATTGAGTTCAGTTTTATTTTCATGGCTACTTCTTTCTTTGCGTCGCCGGGTGCGGCGTCTATCAGTTAGTTCGTTCGCGATGTTAGTGGCAACGCCAACGCGTTCTTTTTCAACCTCCCGGAGGGAGGGTGAAAAAACGCTGTCAGTAAAATCCCTGAAGAACCTAATTGGATAAAAATAATTCGCTGGTCACGATGAGCCCAATGAGGTCTTTGAGTCCATCCCCCTTGTCTCTGAGATGCGTTGTGATTTCGTCAATACTTGCACGATCACTGAACGTCAGTGGCCGTCCCAAGGCGTAGGTGGTTAGCTTATGCACTATTGCGCTGGCAAATTGATCTTGGCGGTTTTCGAGTAGATGCCGCTTCAGTCCATCGATGCCATCCAGCTTCTGCTTGTTGAACAGCAGGCTGGATGCATCGACTGGGGTTCCTTTGATTTCATCCCGCCAGCTACCGATGGCGTCAAAATTCTCTAGCGCGATTCCCCAAGGATCTATTTTAGCATGGCAGGACATACAAGCTGGATGATTGCGGTGATTCTCGATACGCTCTTTTAAGGTAAGCTTGGCGATCTCTGGATCAGCCAGGTCGATCTCAGGGACGGCGGGCGGTGGTGGCGGCGGCGGATCGTTCAATATACGATCAAGCAGCCAGATGCCGCGCTTGAGTGGATGCGAATCCTTGCCGTCCGAGTTCATGGCCAGCAGGCCAGCCTGAGTCAACAGCCCTCCTCGACAATCCACCGAATCCAGTGCTACCTTTCTAAAATCACTGCCGTAGACTTCGGGCAGACCGTAATGTCCGGCTAGGCGTTCATTGACCAGAGCGTAATCCGCATGCAGGAAATCCATCACGCTGAGATTCTTCCGCAGAACCTCTCGAAAGAAAGCGATTGGCTCCTGTTGCATGGCTTCCCTTAAGTTGTTGTCGAAATCAGGGTAGAGGTCTTCTTCGACATCGAGAAAGTCTAGTAACTGTAGGTTCAGCCACTGCCGGACAAAGTGTTCCGAAAAACGCTGGCTTCGCGGGTCAGCCAGCATGCGGTGGGTTTGACGGATCAGTTCCCCCTGATCTCGGAGTCTCCCTTGTGACGCGAGATCCAAAAGCTCCTCGTCCGGCATGCTGCACCACAGGAACATGGAAAGCCGCGTTGCCAGTTCGTAGTTGGACAGCTCTTTGGCGCCTTGCTTTTCCGCATTCACTTGCTCGAGATAGAGGAACTTTGGAGAAGCAAGCACGGTAGCTAAAACTTCCGTCATCGCTTCCTGAAAATCACCACACTCGGTTCTTACTGTGGCAAACAGAGCCCTGTGTTGATCGATCTCCGAAGCAGTCACAGATCGCCGCCACGCCCGCGGCATAAAGTTTGCCAGCACGTCCCTAGCATAAGCTTCCTCGTTCGCCTTATTCTCACTATCAATAAAGATGCGTGCGTGCGATTCCGGTGGCCATTGGTCGTAAGCAGGCGTCGTTATTTCTAGATAGTCGATTCGAATGTCGGCAACAGAATCCCCGCTTGAACTTTGAGTAACATTCTGGAATACCAAGTACTCTGTCGGATTCGGAAAGTCCCCCAATTCTGATGATTTGCGATAGGGATTGCGGCGCAACTCGCCTAACGGAATATCCCACTGGTAGAATTGCGGCTGGCCCGGCGAAGCCTGGATGGCAACATCGTCACTGCTGATTCGTTCAGTGCTTCTGGAATTGTTGCTTGGCTGAAACCCAAATTCCAATCGGAGAGCTGGCAGGCTCTTTTGCTCGGTTGAAGTCCTAGAGGCAAGAGCTCGAATTCGAAGAATGCCGGTATCCGGAAGGGTATCGCCCAGATCAAAGATGTGTTGTTCGTCGGCTGGGATGAACAGGGCGTATTGCAAATCTTGTGGAATATCAGGACGTGTCGTGCCTGATCGATAGGAATATTTCGCGTTCTGGTAAGCGTAAGAGGCCGGAGTCACGTCACCAGTAATCAGGTTTTTGAATTGAGTGTTCCTGCCTGAGTCGCGTCTGCGACCTCCTCCGTCTCCATTTTCGCCCAAGGCTTTTATCTGAGCCACACCCTCTTCCATCGCGATTCCATAATAGAGTGTTTCCGGACGCGCTCCTCGTACGGTAGCTTTCTCTAACGCACTACGCCCCAGTTCGCGGTAGTACTCCAACTGCAACACAGACATTTGCAGCATCTCAGAGCTGTTCTGAAACCCGTCTTGCGAGAAAGTCTCCGGCGGCAAGTCTTTGGCCAAGTCAAATGTCAGCCCTAGTAAGTCCTGCAACGTATAGTTGTATTCGTAGCGAGTCATCCGACGAAACGAGGAATGCCCTTGCTCACTCCGACGCACTTCAGACGCGATTTGAATTTCAGTGGTGAGCCACTCAATCACCTTGCCACGAACCTCGTCAGGCATTTTGGCTTCGCCTTCGGGAGGCATCTCGCTCTTGGTCAATGCTCCAGCGACTTCCAACCACCAATCCGCATCGTCTCCATGCACCAGATCGGGATCCAAAGTATCGACACGAAAACTGCCCTCCTGTACTTCCGGACCGTGACACCGGAAGCAATTCTCTTTGAGAATGGGCACGATCTCAGTTTGGAAAGCACTAAGATCCGTTTCCGGCGTTTGGGATTCGACGGAATGAGTCTTTCGATTTTTGTAGCTGGAATGAAGCGCCCCCGCTGCCCTTACTTCTTCGAGCGTTGGGAGTGTCGCATCAAGCGTGGCTCTTTCCCCATCGAGAGGCTCAGTTGACGCTTTGCGATCTACGACACTTTTATCTTGGGCCGTTGCGACTGGCGTCCCAAGCAAGACGCACATAATAAGTGTAGAAAAATATTTCATTACTGCTTTGGTTCCGACTTTGTCATATTGATTTTGATTTTACCGCAACTTGCAGCACCAGCTTACGGGCGAGTCTCGTGATAAATCCGGTTGATCTCGGTCGAATCTAAGGCGGTATTCCAGATCGACAACTCATCCATGCGGCCGATGAAATTACGAATGGCTCGGTCTCTATCCTGCAGCGGTTCACCCCAGTTACCAATTTCTGCCGCACCGATTTGAATCGATTGATCGAATTCGATCGGTACGCTGGCCACTTCGTGGCCATTGAAGTAATGACGGACACGTCTCGATGGGCGGTCATAGACGGAACAGACATGGTTCCAGAGTCCCACTTGCTTGGGTGTGAATAGTCTGGGTGAGCCGTAGCCCACTCCTGACGTGTGATCCAGCGCCGGAGTCCTTGTACCGATTCTCAGATCCCCGCTCCTTCCGATCTGCCAGTGCAGGTGTCCCACTTTGTAGTTATCAGTCAGCAACAACGATTGACGTCGATGTGACAATGCGTCAACTCTGATCCAGGCTGCGATTGTCATCGTATCGAATTCACCGGGAACATCGATGCGAACTCGATCGCCCGGGCGTTTGAACTCCAGGGCGTGTTTCAGCGGCCAGCGACCAGTTGACCAGTCACTCCCGACAATGGAGCCGTGAACGTGCAGTTTTCCCGAGTCGAGCAATTGACTCGAATCATACGACTCAAAGTCGTAGTGAACGACAATACGTGAATCATCTTTTAGCGATTTGCTATATGCTTGCCATAAGTCATATCGCCGCCGTGATTCCGAATCCGTCCTGGCACGCACATCTGCAAACGATGGGAAACTTCTCGGATCCGGCTCGATATCGGATTGGGTACCGGAAGAGGACCAGGCCAAACCATTGCCACTGAGAAGCGGTCGTCGATGTTCGGCGACGCGTTTTCCATCAGGCGGATACAGTTCGACTACACCACTAAACACCTGAACTTGCGATTGACCATCGTTGGCGACTTCCATTCCGAACTCGGTTCCAAGGTCGACGACTTCGAATTGAGGCGCCAACACACTGAACCCTCGCGCGTGAAGCGGAACGAAAGCTCGCAGTTTTCCGTTTCGACAAATGGCTTGATTCACGGAAACGATTTCGAGATCGAACGGCCCTTCGGCAACCAACCTGGCACCACCATAAAATTCGATTTGCACCAGTCCGCGCTCCATGTTCAGATGTCCCGGCGACAGAATACTACCGGGTGAAGGTGGACCGTTCATCGCCCACTCGACATCGACGGCATGAACCAAAATCGCAACACCGTCATCGGTCGGTCCACTTCCTTCTTCTGCGACCTCGGGAATTGTGGAGCTCCACGGACGAGACCCGATTCCAAATCCGACAGCGATCAGCAATGTTGCGGCGATCGCAATTAACGTCGACATGTGAAACCACCTAAGTGGATTCGCGGCTGGCGGCACTTCGACTACAACGGCCGAATCATACATCTCAGCGTGGTGCAGAAGTTCGGAATGCAAATCCAAGTAACGAACGTAATGTCTTCGAGCTTGAGGGTCATCACGCAGTAAGCGCTCCAACGCATCGATGTCGTCGGCGTCTGCGCGGCCGTCCACTAGCTGCGAGAGTAAGCGGTCCAAGTCACGACTCGATTTGGATTGAGTTTCAGCCATTCTGCCACTCCTCCTTTGCCATCGACGCTTCAATACAGCGCATCAACAGTTGTCGAATTTTTTCAATTCGGTAGTACAGCTTGTGATGGCTGACCCCCGACTGTTCTGCCCGGTCCTTGACCGATCCTCGTTGAGCGTAACGTTGCTGAATCAACTCGCGGTCTGGCAAACTGAGTTTGTTCATGCACCGATCGAGTTCCTTTCTCCGGAGTTCCAGCAAGGGGGTCTCTTCGTCGATCGTCGCATCGACGAGTGCCAATACTTCTTCGGAGAACACCAACCGGTCACGTGCCTGTCGTTGCCGCCAGGCTAGCACTTCGATGTACGCGAATCGAATAGCCCAGGCCACAAACGGGCGATCCCGATCGAACAGCTCAAATTTCTTCCAAAGCCCAGTCGCGGTAAGCTGCAAAATGTCATCGACATCGGCCGAACGAGGGACTAACTTGAAGACATACCGCCTCACCTCGGCTTGGTGCCGAGTCCAAAAACCAACAAATTCCTCAGTAAAATCGTTCATCTGCATTGCTATTTTCCACGTGGCTCATACGGATCAACCCGTCAACGACACATTCGGAAAGGAATTCTCGATTTTAGCCGAAATAGCGACACTTATCGCTGAATGCCACTGGCGTGTCGCTGCCGTACGACCGGCACCGCGTGAAAAGTTCCGGGTGCAGTTGATGCCGAAAGGGAACTTCGTGTTCGGGCCGCAAGTATTTGCCGGTGACCGCGATCAACCCTTCGACGTCAAATTCGTTACCGCATCAGCAGATGCGGTATCTGCTGTGCTTCATCGGGTTCGTTGCCCATGTCCGCAAGGACAATGAGGCGGGCACGGTTTGTTTCCAACCGGGCAGTCGCTGGCAATTCTGCTTGTGCAAATACCGACAGCATGCAGAAACAGGCAATCGGCACTCCGCCCCCTGCAAAATCGATCATACTAATTCCCCTGTTGAATCCCCTGAGGTATTGGTATTGGTTGGCAGAAACACGCCTGCGTGGGACAAGTTAGAGCAGAGTAGCAGGTGGAGTTAAACTGAAGGAATTGTTCCAAGAATCTTTTGGAAGTGAGAGAATGAAGAATCTGGTTTCGCTTTTGGCTGTCCTCGCTATGTGCTCGCATGGTATGGCCGATGACCGGCAAAACACATCGCGCCCGAACGTTCTGTTCATCGCCATGGATGACCTGAACGATTGGATAGGATGCCTGGGCGGACACTCGCAAACGATCACGCCGAATCTGGATCGATTGGCGGCCAGCGGAGTTCTGTTTACCAACGCTCACTGTCCTGCTCCGGCATGCAATCCGTGTCGCTCCGCGGTTTTCAGTGGGCGTGCTCCCAACAAATCGGGACTGTATGACAATCGGCAGCAGATGCGCGAGGTGATGCCCGATGACACGATCTTACCACAGTACTTTCGCAATCACGGCTATTACGCGGCAGGTTCCGGGAAACTGTTGCATTATTTTATCGACGCTAAGTCTTGGGACGAATACTTTCCAAAGGCCGAATCCGAAAATCCGTTTCCTGAAACGTTTTATCCGTCGATTCGTCCCGTCAATTTGAAACGCGGTGGCCCCTGGCAATATGTCGAGACGGATTGGGCGGCGCTGGATGTCACGGACGAAGAGTTTGGCGGCGACTGGTCGGTCAGCAAATGGATCGGCGAGCAACTCGGGCGTGAGCACGAAAAGCCGTTCTTCCTCGGATGCGGTATCTATCGACCACACGAGCCATGGTTTGTTCCAAAAAAGTATTTTGAGCCGTTTCCGCTTGAAACGATTCAGCTTCCCCCTGGCTACCGCGAGAACGATCTAGATGATGTTCCCGAAGAGGGCCAAAAAGCGGCACGCAATCGATACTTCGCCCACATTCAGGAACAGGGTCAGTGGAAGCAAGGAGTGCAGGGCTACTTGGCATCGATCTACTTTGCCGATGCGATGCTGGGCCGAGTGCTCGACGCCTTGGAATCTGGCCCCAATGCAAATAACACGATCGTGGTACTGTGGTCCGATCACGGCTGGCAACTTGGTGAAAAGGAACACTGGCAGAAGTACACACCTTGGCGCGCTGTGACGCGAGTCCCATTAATGATTCGCGTTCCAAGTGAAGCAAGTGAATCTCTCCCGGAAGGAACTAAGGCGGGCACTGTATGTGAGGCACCGGTGAATTTGCTTAGTCTGTTCCCGACGCTGCTGGATATTTGCAATCTTCCTGCCAAGCCAGACAACGATGGACCAAGCCTTTTGCCGCTATTGAGCGACCCTAACTGGACGGGCTGGAACCATGACTCAGTCACTTTCCTTGCCAAGCCCGGCTCCTATGCCGTCAGTGGTCGTACGCATCGCTACATTCGGTATGACGATGGCAGCGAAGAGTTATATGACATCGGCGCGGATCCCTTCGAGTGGACGAATCTTGTCTCGCAACCTGAATCGCAGGAACGGCTGGCTAGCTTTAGAAGCAATGCGCCCAACGAATTCGCCGAGCGAATCGAACCGTCAGTCGAGTCGCTTGCGAAGCTGACGTGGCATCCGGCGACGGAGGGCGGCGCGCCCGCATCCAAACCAGACGGCAATCCGTTTCCGGTGCACTTTATTAACAAGCAGCGACAGACAATTGAGCTGTTTTGGATGGACCAAGAAGGTCAACCGAAGTCTTATGGCTCGATCGCGCCGGGCCAAACGCAGGCTCAGCAAACTCGCCCGGGCGCTGTATGGTCGATCGGTAACCTCGCATCGGATCAGCAGCTCGGCCACTTCGTCATTGGTGATCGGACGGCTCAGGCAGTCATCCCTGCCACTCAACCCAATGTGATTGTGATACTCACCGACGATCAGGGCTGGAGCGATCTCGGTTGCCAGGGCCAAGTGCAAGATGTCAAGACACCACACATCGACGCACTGGCCGCACGAGGAGTCCGTTGCACCGCGGGATATGTGACCGCGCCGCAGTGCAGCCCTTCGCGCGCTGGATTGATGACAGGGCGACATCAGCAGCGTTTCGGTATCGATACCATCCCTGACATGCCCTTACCTGCTGAAGCCATAACGATCGCCGAACGGTTACAGCCGCTGGGCTATCGCACGGGATTTGTTGGCAAGTGGCATCTTGAACCCAATGTCACCTGCGTTGAATGGTTGCGCCGTGAACTGCCCGAGATGGCAGGCAAGCCACGAACTCAGGTGCGCATTCCGTGGGAAAAGATTCGCCCGTACTCGCCGGCTGCGCAGGGATTCGACGAATACTTTTGGGGCGAACTTCGCAACTACCGCGTCAACTTCGAACTTGATGGTTTCGAAAATAGCCAGCCGGCGGTTTTTCGCGAGATGAAACAAATCGAGAATAACGATTTTCGCCTCGACGTGCAAACGGATGCCGCTCTGCGTTTCATTGAACGCAATCACACTGCTCCCTTCTATTTGCAGCTGAACTACTACGGTCCCCACACACCACTGGAAGCCACTCAAAAATACCTCGACCGATTCCCGGCCGACATGCCGCTACGTCGGCGATACGCCTTGGCGATGATTTCAGCCATCGACGACGGCGTGGGACGTGTCGTCGATAAACTGAGCGAGCATGGTTTGCTCGACAACACGCTCATTGTGATGACCAGCGACAATGGTGCTCCGCTGAAGATGACTAAACCTGATACGCCCATTGATGGCGATATGGGCGGCTGGGACGGTTCGCTCAATGACCCGTGGGTTGGTGAGAAGGGCATGCTAAGTGAAGGGGGTATTCGCGTACCGATGATCTGGAGCCTGCCAAGCCAATTGCCCAGTGGCGAAACCTTCGACTGGCCCGTCAGCACGCTGGACATTGCGCCCAGCGTGTTGCAACTCGCTGGAGGCAATCTGCAAGAAGCCCAGTTCGACAATTCCCATAAGTTCGATGGTATTGATTTGATTCCACAAATGAACGAGATTCAAAACCTTTCGACTCGAACTCTCTATTTTCGTTTCTGGGATCAAGCCGCCATTCGACGGGGCAAATGGAAATACATTTTCGTCGGGGATGGCCAGCGTTATCTGTTCGATCTCGAAAGCGATCAACACGAACATCAAAACCTGGTCGCCGAATATTCGGAACTTGCCAACAAGCTGCACGAGGAATTAAAGAACTGGTGTACTGAACTGACGCCCGCAGGTCTTCCACCAGGCGAAAAGTTACGTGAACGCAACTGGTATAACTACTACTTCGAACAGCCCACGCGGTAGACCAGGCATCTATCCTGCATGACTTCAGAAAGACCATCAATTGGAATTTCTCGACCAGTGGAGCGGCGATTGGAAACAAAGGGCTATGTTAGCTCCCGATTGAATGGTGGCATTCATGTCTAACTTTCATGCAAATGTCGGTTCGACCTTACGCACCAACAGAAACATTCCTAAGCCGTTGAATGCAGTCAGATTGACTTCTGACACTGGAAAATGCGAGGTGCGGTCGGTGGATTACACCGATGCGGCGAAAGGCACTTCGCCCCAGCCATCGGTCGATGCCGACCGAAGCAAGTTTGAGGACGCTCGAACCTGCGTCGGTCATTTGGACCGAAGCAACCCTAAAGGCTTCTCCGCAGGTAGGCGACCCCCAAGGAACCGCATCCCGTTTTGTTGGGAATCATAGAAACTTGGTGTCGTGCAAGTATACGCTGGCACGATTAGTGGCGTTATCGATGGCACACCCTACTTGGGCGATTTCGCTGAAGTGGCCCATGGACTTTAGGAATCCAACACTATGTTTTGGATGATTGTGAAAGCGCTAATCTCGGCGGTGGAAATCGTCGCTGTCGCCGAGATTTCTGGTTGTGTCTGAAACTTTGGGGCACTGTTGTTGACACTTCCAATCGTCAGCATTCTTACCTTCATCATGGCATGGAGCAAGAACCATGATATGAGTACTATGACTCAGCTAGCGAGGGAAACGTTGGTGCTTGTTCCGTTGGGGCTGCCATTTTTCGTGCCATTTGCATTCGCCAGCGAAGCGGTGCATATTTTCGATCGCATCCACTGTCAAAGGGAACTCAACTTGAGACAATGCTGCGATGACAAGATCAAAATCTGGCGAGCATCAAAGCTACTGGTTATGGGTAATGTGCCTAACCGGTGTCGATTATTTCAGCACACTAGGATATCAGCCGTCGATAGCATTTGAAGCGGTGGGGATTTTAGCCCCGCTCGCGACCGTCGTGCTTGTCGCCGTGACGCTTTTTTGTGCGCTCCCGATCTATTGTTACGTTGCGGTTAAGTCGCCGCATGGACTAGGCTCGATCGGTATGCTTGAAAAGTTGCTGCACGGCTGGTCAGGCAAGCTCGTGGTGCTGGCTTTACTTGGGTTCGCGGCAACGGACTTTATCATTACGAAAACATTGTCCGCAGCCGACGCAGCCGAGCATTTGATTCACAACGCATACTGGCAGGAAACACCGGAGTGGATGCACGGTCAGATGATGATCGCAATGTTGATGCTCGTCCTGCTAGGAGCTGCGTTTCTGCGAGGTTTTCGGGAAGTCATACCAGTCGCTATTGTCATCGTGGCTCTTTACCTAGTCATGAATTTGATTGTTTTAGGCAGCGGTGTTGCTTATCTGCTCTCTCACACGCAAGAAATTCGCAGTTGGTTTGACGCCGTCGTCAATGGTCAATGGGAGTTCGGAAATCGACAACCTCGCTCGGGCGGCTGGCTGTCAATCATCGGAGTGTGCTTGTTCTACTTCCCACGGCTCGCACTGGGGCTGAGCGGATTTGAAACGGGAGTAGCCATCATGTCGTTAGTAAGAGGCGATGCTTCGGATGATCCACAACATCCGATTGGACGCATTAGGAATACGCGAAAACTACTTTTCACGGCGGCCGCCATCATGTCGCTTTTGCTTTTGGCCTCCGCCTTTGTCACCAGCACACTGATTGATCCTAATGAACTGAGAAGTGGTGGAGCCGCGGAAAATCGAGCCCTGGCCTACCTGGCACACGGTGAAACAGCGGAAACCTTGAACCCGATATTTGGCACATGGTTCGGAACGCTGTATGACATCAGCACGATCGCGATTTTATGGTTCGCGGGCGCGAGCGCCATGTCCGGGCTGCTGCATCTGATCCCTCGTTATCTACCGCGATACGGAATGGCGCCTAGGTGGTCGGAAATGCTTCAGCCGCTGGTTGTCTTGTTCACAATTGTCAGCCTCGGGGTCACTTGGATTTTTGATGCAAATGTTTCTGCGCAAGGCGGTGCCTACGCGACCGGCGTGATGGCGTTGATGACGAGCGCTTGCGTGGCAGTTGTCGTCGACCGTTGGCAAAGCCGCAAAAGCGTTGCGAATAGCTCACACCGCTGGGTTTCTTACCTCCAGCGGGTTCCGTGGTTCGCAGTCTTGATCACTATCATTTTTATTTACACGACGCTTGCAATCGTGATCGAGAAGCCCGACGGTATCAAAATCGCTGGGGTTTTCATCTTGACTATCGTCGTTGTTTCAGCAATTTCACGTGCGCGTCGCAGCACCGAGCTGCGATTTGAGCGATTTGAATTCCCTAACGAAAATTCGCGTTTACTTTGGGATACGCTTCGGCACCTGGAATTTCCCGTGCTGGTTCCGCACCGACCTGGTCATCAGAATGTCCTGGCCAAGGAAAAACAGATACGACAAACGCATCGACTTGGACCAGAGGTGCCTATCGTATTTGTTGAAGCGCAATTGGGTGACGTCAGCGAATTCGAACAAAGCCCACTAATGGAAATTGTGGAACAGGAGGGGCTGTTTGTCATTCGTCTCACGCGGTGTGTGTCGATTGCTCACGTGCTAGCCTCGGTTGCTCTGGAATTGTCAAAGGTCGGGAAGCCACCTGAATTGCACTTCGGTTGGTCGGACGAAAGCACGTTATCGGCCAATCTAAAGTTTGTGCTATTCGGCGAAGGAAACGTACCTTGGTTAGTCCGCGAATTGCTGGTAAAAGGTGAGGCTGACGAAAACAGGCGGCCGCGCGTCTTTATCGGTTAGCGTTTTAACGATGCAATCGAACGCTGCATTATAAGTGGGAACAAGTCAGATGATTTTACAAAACGAGCACTGGCAACACAAAGCATGAATGAATCAATCGGCAAACCTAGTTCAGCAGGTTTTTCGTTGCGGTTTCGATCGAAGATTCTAGCGGGACTAGTACTGGTTATTCCCATTTGGATAACGTACGTCGTCGTAACTTTCGTTTTTCGCTTAATGCGCGATGCATCGCTGTGGTTGGTGGAGGCGATTTTGCTAGGACCTTTCGGAGAACCTGTCCTTCTGCAACTAGGCGTGAGCTCAGAGGCTTTGTCCGTCGAGGGCTTGTCGGCGTTGCCACTGTCACTTCAATGGGGAATTAGTGCGCTAGCTATCTTTTTGACGGTAGCCGCGCTGTATGTCTTCGGAACAATTGCGACCAACGTGGCCGGTAAGCGCATCTTGCAACTTGGCGAGTCCGTTGTCGAACGCGTTCCGATCGTAACGGTCATCTACCATGCGTCCAAGAAAGTGCTCGAGACACTGGTAGGAGACAGCTCGCGACCGTTTCAACGCGTTGTTTTGGCACCGTTCCCAACGAAAGAGACTGCCTCGGTGGGGTTTGTAACGCAAGAGACGAAAAGCGCCACAACCGGCGAAATACTGCTTACGGTCTTCGTGCCTACCGCACCCAACCCGACGACCGGATTTGTCTTCGTCATTAAGCCGTCAGACGTTGTAGAAGTTGATTGGAGCGCGGAGGAAGCCATCAAGATTATTATGTCAGGCGGTGTTTTGATGCCGGCGAGTATTCCTATGGCACAACCTGCCAAGGATGTTGGGCCCCAAAACTGAATTCTCATGTCCTGCCAGGCTGCGTTGGCAGGGTTACGTAGCCACTCGGGCCAGCTCCTCCGGCCAACACACGCTGCGAACCCGCAACCCGACAACTTGCCAAGCGGAGCGGCCGCGCGAACGATCGCTTTAAGTCGCCGGTGTTCGACCTCGCCATGCAGAGATCGCCAACGTAATGACCGTCAATGGAACCACGAACAGCAGCATGACGCCACTCAGCGTATGTCGCAATTCATTGCCCGTCGCCTCGAGTACCAAATGCCCCGTGTAGGCCACGTAGTAGAAAAAGAAAACGGCACCTTCCCAGCGCGCGATCAGATTGCCCGAAATGAAGATAGGCCAGCAGGCGACGGCGACTGCGATCATCACCGGGATATCGAAATTCAGTGCTGCCTTGCTAACTTCCACACCAGCGGGAGAAATGAGAGCCGAAAGTCCGAGCACCGCCATAATGTTGAATATGTTGCTGCCCACCACGTTGCCCACGGCGATGTCTCGCTCGCCTTTTAGGGCCGCGACGATCGAAGTCGCGACTTCGGGCAATGAAGTCCCGGCGGCCACGATCGTCAATCCGATCACCAGTTCGCTCACACCAAAGCTGTGAGCGATCGTGACCGCCCCGTCAAGCAACCAACTCGAACCAACCACCAGTAGAACTAGGCCACCGACTATCAAAGCAATATTGCTCGCCATCGACCGCTGCTGTGGAGCCAGCTGAGGTAGCTCCTGCGGCCATTCCTTGGCAAACTCTGCTTGGACGGCTTGACTCTCACATCGGCTCGCCCGAATGCACCATGTCGTGTAGGCCACGATTCCCGCAAACAACAACGCCCCGTCCAGCCGTCCAAGACTGCCATCGAGACTGAGGATCATCAGAAGCACCGAAACACCGATCATGACTGGTACGTCGCGGCGAATGAATTCACTCGAGACGACCAAAGGGATAATCAGAGCGGAGAGTCCAAGGATGAACAGTACATTGAAGATATTGCTGCCGACCACGTTGCCAATGGCTAAATCGGCACTTCCCGCCAAGGATGCTTGGACTGATACAGCCAGTTCCGGCGCACTGGTACCAAATGCAACGACCGTTAGCCCGATCACTAATGGTGAGATGCGGACGGCAGCGGCCAGTTTGGACGCGCCACGCACCAGCAGCTCGCCACCGCCAACGAGAACGGCAAGTCCGCCAGCGATCGACATCCACGCCCATAAAGTCTCGCTCATTGAATTACCTTGATCGTCCTTAAACGCAATTAGTTGATTAACCAGGAAGAGCTGCTGTGATCAATGCATCAAAGTCTTAATCGCAACAAAGCCAAGTACTATCAATGTAAACAGGATCAACGTGGCCAGTTCTAGCCGCGAATCAAGAAACTTTCGAACTTCTGGGCCAAAGTAGTAGACGGCTGAGGCGACCAAGAAGAAGCGACTGGAACGACCCAGGGTGGAGGCTAGGATTAGTGTTTGCAGTGGAACGTACTCATGGAAAACGCCCGCTGCCAAGGTAAACACCTTAAAAGGGATTGGTGTAAAGGCCGCAGCAAATATCGACCAAAACGCGTGGTCGCGATAAAGCTGGCCAACGTAGTTGACGTTTTCCGCAGTCACGCCTGGAACGTAGTCGTGGAAAAATCCGCCAACCGCCGACCACAGAACATAACCGATCCACCAGCCAACGACTCCGCCTAACACGGAGGCAGTCGCACTAATGCCCGCGTAGTAAAATGAACGCCTTGGCTTGGAGACCGACAACGCAATTTGCAGCACATCTGGCGGTATTGGGAAAATCGAACTTTCCGCAAACGAGATCGCAAACAAGGCGGGTGTGCCGTAAGGCGTGTCGGCCCATCCTAGTACCCATGCATACAGGCGACGCAGTATTCCGCGAGGCTTTGCTACGAACTCTGAGTCGACAAGCGACGGTTCGATCGAAGAATGATGAATATTCATAAGCCAAGCCCTAGAAGCACTTCCTATGCCAGTGCGAGTCTCAACCACTGCGTCACTCACCGCGAGTTTACTGAACGGGTGATTGGTAGCCATTGCTACCGAGTTAAAGTGGACGACTTAGACCCAAACGCTCCGGCCTCGCAATTTCCCCACGAACTACAATTTCGCTTTAGGACTATTGCTCCGTTGGGTTCTGACTATTGTTCCGGTTTCTCACTAAAAGTCCGGGTTTTGCCACTCCTTCTCGATATGGTACGAGGAGTGCATGGGGCAAATCGCAATGTCTTTCGGCCCGCAGCAATATCCGGTAGGTCGTATTTTGTCACCTGACTCAAACGTTCATCTTTCTCGATCAACAGCCAATGGGCCTCGGCTGAAGCCTAGCGAACAGTGGGGCTCGCGGTTCGGACTGGTCATGGCCATGGCGGGCAACGCCATCGGCTTGGGGAACTTTCTGCGATTTCCGCGCCTGGCCGCCGAGCATGGTGGAGGCGCGTTTCTAATCCCGTATTTTATCGCTCTGTTGTTACTGGGCATTCCACTGATGTGGGTCGAGTGGACGATGGGGCGGCACGGAGGACAGTTTGGGCATCATTCCACGCCCGGCATGTTCATGAGAATGACAGGTTCCCGGTGGGGCAAACTGATCGGCTCTCTTGGAATCTCACTGCCAATCTTGTTTGTGGTGTTCTACACCTACATCGAGTCGTGGACATTGGCTTACGCTTTCTATTCCATTACAGGAGCGTACACCACGGAGGCCGCGAACTTGGCAACGTCCGAACCGATGATGCACACGCGTCAGTTTCTGCATGATTATCAAGGCGTAACACCTGAGGGTGAGCGAGTTTACTTTCAGTCGCTGAGGCCTGCGATCACGTTTTGGCTGATCGCCGTCGGACTGAACTGTTGGATCATTTCACGCGGTGTGTCAGCAGGCATCGAGAAACTGGCTAAGATCGCGATGCCGCTACTATTTCTGTTTGCTATCGTGCTTGCCATTCGTGTTTTGTGTACGGGAACGCCCGATCCAAGTCTCCCAGATCGATCGGCCTGGGCAGGATTGAACTTTGTGTGGGAACCAAATTTTACGGCGCTCGCGCACTTTGATGTTTGGTTGGCTGCAGCCGGTCAGATCTTCTTCACACTTTCAATCGGAACCGGCAGTATTCAGTGCTACGCCAGTTATTTGAAAAGGGACGACGACTGCGCGATGACCGGCTTCGCGACCGCTGCTACCAACGAATTTGCGGAGGTTGTTTTGGGTGGAACTATCGCAATTCCATTGGCCGTGTCAAGTTTTGGGTTGGCTGCGACACAAATCATTGCCAGTCAGGGCTCGTTTGACTTGGGTTTCGTCGCCATGCCGCTAGCCTTTGAAGACCTGCCATTGGGTTGGTTGTTCGCGACACTCTGGTTCAGCCTTCTGTTTTTCGCTGGCATCACCTCTTCTGTAGGATTATGTATGCCGCTGGCAGCATTCCTTCACGAAGCCTATGGCATTGGCCAGAAGGGCTCTGCGGCCATTTGCGGTGTGATCATGCTGGTTCTGGGATTGCCCTTGGTCCTGTTTCTGGGACACGGCTACTTGGATCAGTACGATTTCTGGGTAGGCACGTTTGGCTTGGCTTTGTTCGCATTTTTAGAACTGATTTGTTTTGGCTGGATTTTTGGTCGGAAACAAATGTGGACAGAGCTACAGCGCGGCGCGGAACTGAAGATTCCACGAGTTTTCTATTACATCATTCGCTATATCGCACCCGCCTATTTGCTGGTTTTGCTGGTAGGCTGGACGTGGGAGTCAGTAGGCAAAGAGATTTTACTTGAAGGGGCTCCAGTAGCGGACCATCCCTACCTGTGGCTCAGTCGCGGAACAATCGCAGGTGTTGTCGTCTTGTTGGGTTTGTTGGTGTTTCTTTGGTCGAGCAAGAATCCGATCGAGAATGAACCAGCACGAGGGGAAGTCTGATGACGATCGGCACTCTCGTATTTATGTTGACAGTCTGGGTCGTCGTGACGGCAACTGCGTTGTGGAGCATTCTCCGTATCTTGTCAAAGTAGTCTATGGCAGCCACATCCAACGCGCTCGATCGGGCACGCCTAAAAGCCTATTTCCGATTAATGCCGCTGCTGTTTCTTTGTTACGTGATTGCGTATGTCGATCGACAGAACGTAGCCATCGCTAAACTAATGATGTCGCAGGACCTGCCAGCTTTTACCGACGCGGTGATCGGCTTGGGTGCCGGCGTGTTCTTCCTCGGCTACTTCTTGCTCGAGATCCCCGGCACGCTCATCGTCGAACGCTGGAGTGCGCGGAAGTGGATTTGCCGAATTATGATCAGTTGGGGTATCATGGCTGCGTTGACGGCCGCCGTAACCACGCCTTGGCAATTCTATGCCGTTCGATTTCTGTTGGGACTCGCCGAGGCGGGCTTCTTTCCGGGGATCATTGTCTTTCTCACGCATTGGTTTCCAATCGCCGATCGAGCGCGGGCCATCTCGATTTTTCTAATTGCCACTCCTTTCGCACAAATTGCAAGCCCGAAACTTTCAGGATGGCTGCTCACAATTGGTACAGATGAAGTCGTCAACGGCGCGACCGTACACCATCCCGAGCTTTGGGGATTGGAGGGTTGGCAAGTCGTCTATATTTTCTGGGGAATCCCCGCCGTTTTGCTCGGACTGTTTGTGCTGTACTACCTGCCCGATCGACCTCGGGATGCTGGCTGGTTGAAGGAGGATGAACGCGAGGCCCTTGAGGCTCAGCTCAAGCTCGAGAAGGAGTTGACACGAGGCCATGGGCACGTCAGTTTTCTTCGAGCCATTTCTGACCCGAAAGTGATGCTGCTCTCGCTGGCGTACTTTTGTACGGTTACCAGTACCTATGGCATCGAATTTTTTATGCCGAGTATTCTCAAAGAATGGTATCAGCTCAATTTGAGCTCATTGACTTGGCTCATCATGTTACCACCGCTGTTGGCGCTGGTGGGGCAATTGTTCGTAGGCTGGAGTTCAG
>JBGSNE010000145.1:0-7405 GCA_041739785.1 Pirellulaceae bacterium | reverse complement strand
TACTTGCGGCGTTTGGGTACTCGACTCGGAGAGTCGAGCGACGATGAGCGTCGAACTGTTGGCCAGACATCATAGTCGCAATTTTAGAATTCGACGACACGCCTTGCATTCTTTCCGAAATCATTATTTTTTCCCAAACGCCTATGCCCGCTGACGAATTTGCCAAGTGGATCCACCCTCCCCTGCGGAACGCTTGGTTTTTAACTGGGCCGACATCTAGCGGAAAAACGCCGCTGGCCATCGCGCTGGCGGAGCGGTTGGGAGCGGAAATCATTTCACTCGATTCGATGGCCATCTATTGCGGCATGGATATCGGGACAGCTAAGCCTACGCTCGAGCAACAATCTCAGGTGCCTCATCACATGCTCGATGTGGTCCAGCCTACCGAATCATTTAGCGTTTCGAATTATGTCTTGGCAGCGCATTTAGTGGCCCAAGATATTCGCCAGCGTGGGAAGCGAGTGCTGGTGTGTGGTGGCACTCCCTTGTACTTGAAGGGACTCATTCGTGGCCTGTTTCTGGGGCCTGCAGCCGATTGGGAATTCCGCTCGGCGATCGAGAATGACATTCAACAGCATGGTGCTGAGCCGCTGCGGGAGCGATTGACTCAAGTCGATCCGCTGCTGGCGCACAAGCTACATCCGCACGACCACCGCCGCATGATTCGCGCATTGGAAGTGGCTCGGGTTACAGGTCGTCCTTTAAGTCATTGGCAGGAACAGTTCGAAACACCCGCAGCGAAGGCCGATTTTCCAGTGGCTGTATTGCGACTGGAGCGCAGTTGGCTTCACGAACGAATTAATACACGCGTCGAATCGATGCTGTCTCGCGGGTTGGCCGACGAAGTTACGGAGCTGCTCAAACAACACGGCCAACTCGGGCGAACCGCGTCGCAGGCCGTCGGCTATCGCGAGTTACTGGAGCACCTGCAAGGCGGGCCGACGCTGGCGGAAACCACTGAACTGATCAAAGCCCACACGCGGCAATTCGCCCGTCGGCAAGAGATTTGGTTTCGCGGGCTGAGTGAGTTGCAACCAGTACCGGTGACTCCCGAGTCGAGCTTGGTTGAAGTTGTTGATTCGATCGCAAGCATTTTTACCAATCGACCTGTCGACGTCAGCTAGTCATTCGTATCAGCTCGAAACGCCAGCGAGTGGGTCTCCGTTTGGTGTTTCGCGGCCAATCGTCGAAAAAGCCAGGGCCCACTCGCTGGCGCGTCGAGCTGATATTGTGGAGCGAGGACCCAAGTTAACGTGTTTACTTAAACGGATGGAGTTCGGATGACACCTGATGCGATTGCCATTGCATGGCTGCTGTTGCTTGGCGTTGTGGGCCTGGTCTACTTTGGCAGGTTGTATTGGCGCAGTGACTACGATACGTGGGAAAGTTGCTTGTATCTGCCTACCTATCTCTTTGGGCGTTTGCTGTGGCGAGTGCATTTCACCAATGATGCTCCGGCTGAACTGCGCGGCGGCGGGGTGATGGCGGCTAATCATCGGAGCAGTGTTGACCCCTTCTTTGTGCAACTTGCTGCGCGGCGGAGAGTGCATTGGATGGTGGCACAAGAATACTTGCGCCACTTCGCATTTGGTCCATTGCTCCGCGCGTTACAAGTCATCCCAACCAATCGCAGCGGTATGGATACTGCTTCCACGAAAGCCGCCCTGCGCATTACACAGGAAGGTCGATTGGTGGGGATGTTCCCCGAAGGGAAGCTCAATCAGACACTACAACCGCTGCTGCCTCTACGAGGTGGCGCGGCGCTGGTATCGATCCGTTCGCAAGTTCCGCTGATTCCGCTATGGATCGCAGGGAGTCCCTTCGGGAAAACGGTGTGGAGTCCACTCTTGATGCCTGCCCGTGTCCGCATCACGTTTGGAAGGCCCATCTATCCACCCGGAATGGAGAACGAAACAAATGTGGACCAGCTTGCTGAAAACAACGTCAAGAATCTTACGCCGGAAAAAAACGATGGGCTGGGCATAGGTGACCTAACGCAGTCCGATGCCCTGATTGTACAATGGGGCGCGGAAATTATGTCGCTGGCAGGTTGCGCCAGCCAACGCGTTGAATTGGCCTCGCAAAGAAAGCTTCGGAAACGACCTCATGAGTGATCACGATACGCTATTAAATTTAACCAAGTGCATGTTGGAAAGTATTGTGCAAGGGGACTGGGAAGCGTACAGCAATCTGTGCGATCCTAGTTTGACTTGTTTCGAGTCTGAGGCCAATGGTTGCCTAGTAGAGGGACTCGACTTTCATCAATTCTACTTTGAGATGGAGCGTCCTATGGGGGGCAAGCCGGCCCACGTGCAAACCACTTTGGCCAGTCCGCACGTACGGATGATGGGGAGCGATGCGGCTGTCGTATGCTACGTTCGTTTGACTCAATCTATCGATGCCGAAGGTGCGCCACACACTCGATCGGCTGAGGAAACTCGGGTATGGCACAAACAAGGCGATGATTGGAAATTGGTCCACGTCCACCGCCGACCGTTGTAAATATCGTCATTTGTTTAACTGTCAATTGATTTAACAGGAGGCAACGGAGAGAACAGAGGGGAAGCAATTCTTCCAATAATACAGTTTTCTCCGTTGCCTCCTGTTGAATCAAATTTCTACTTTGAAGATCGCCATACGTAACGCCGGCAATCAGGGCTGGTTCGGACTCAGGCCCGCTGGCTACATTCAGCGCCGCCCCAATATTGCGACTTTCACTAACTAGATGGGTTGCGATTGGCCTGTGCCAGGAAGCGATCGAGCGCGGCGGCGAAGCGTTTTTTATCGCGATTGTCGTACGGACGTCCACCGCCGCTGAGCGTTCCCGCTCCGCGCATCTCATCTAGGAAATCGCGCATGGACAGCCGCGACTTGATGTTATCTTCCGTGTGCTCATCGCCGCGTGGATCGACTGCGGCCACTCCCTTGGCGATCAGCTCAGCTGCTAGCGGTATGTCAGCTGTAACAACGAAGTCTCCGGGCTGGCTATGGGTAACAATATACTTGTCAGCGACATTGGCTCCTTCATGCACTGTGACCATCGACACGGTCGGTGCGTTGGGAGGGAGAGCCAACGATTGGTTGGCGACCATGATCGTCTCGAATTTCAAGCGGCGAGCGGCGCGAAAGACGATCTCCTTCACTTCCCAGGGCGCCGCATCCGCATCGATCCATATTTTCATGGGTTTATTCGATCCCGTGCATTTTGCGTTTCATGAAACCGTTCATGCCACAGATGGCTAATCCTGCCACAATCGGAATCAGGGTATAGATCAAGAAGAAGACGGTCAGGCCATATTTCTCAGAAATAGGATCGATGAAGCTTCCGGTCCAGCCGGCGAGGTAATTGGCGACAGCTGTGGCCATAAACCAGACGCCAAACATCAGACCGACGAACTTCAGCGGAGCGAGTTTGCTGACATACGATAGACCGACGGGGGACACACAGAGTTCGCCGGCGGTGTGGAACCAATAGGCAAAAACCAACCACCAAATGCTAACCGACGCCGCTTGGTCTCCAAGGCTGATCCCCATGCTTCCGATGGCTAATACGCCAAATCCTAGTCCCAGCAGGATCAGTCCCACTCCGAACTTGATGGGCGCCGATGGATTGAGTTTGCTCTCCCAAATACGACTGAACAGTGGGGCAAAAGTAATGATGAAGAACGAATTGAGTATCTGAAACCAAGAAGCAGGGATTTCGGTTTCATTGGCTTTCTCGCCGATGACCGTAGCTGCGAATTCCCCTTCAAATTCGTCAGCTTGTTCTTGGGAAATGATCTTTAGCTTACCTGCACCAGCCTTGCGTTCCATGTCGATCAGGAACAGCGACTGGCCGGGTTCGAGCGGTTGATCGTGCTGGAAAGTTGCCAACATGGTTTCGGTTGAATCGGCTTTGGCAAAGCTGACTTCGTAAGCCCGCATGCGAAACTCTTTGGCAATGACCCACAAGGCGATAGCCCAGATGATGGCGAAGCTAATCATGATCACGATGTTGGATATCGGGATGTGACTAAAAGTGGCCTTCACCAGTTTGGCTAACACGAAGGTCACGACCGCCAAAGGTACGATCGTCAAGAATGTATTGGACCAGAAGAAGGCAGTGGCATATCCGCCACTCATAATCCGGCCGGTGTAGTCCTTGGCAAAGATCGTCATTGAGCCGCCAGCTTGTTCGAAAGCCATCCAGAAGAAGATTGTGAAAAACGACAGAATGCCGATCACAATCAAGCGATCTACGACAACTTGAGGCGCTTCGTCTGGTTCTTGGTCGCCGCTGGAGGAATCTGACATCTTGAGCGCCGTGGCGCGCGTGCCGTGCGAACCGAGAATGGACTGCCCCAGGTAGAACATGATCATCCCCAAGCACATAAAGATGCCAGCCATGCCGAAACCGTAGCTCCATCCCACTTTTTCACCAACGTAACCGCATAGCAAAATGCCGAGAAAAGCCCCGGCGTTAATCCCCATGTAGAAGATGGTGTAGGCACCGTCCTTCTTGTCGTAGTCCTTGGCGTAGAGTTGACCGACAATGGAAGAGATATTCGGTTTGAAGAATCCATTTCCAAGAATCAGCAGGGCCAAGCCGGTGTAAAAAGCGACTTCGGTTTCCAGCGCCATCGAGGCATGCCCGAGGGTCATGAGCAGTGCGCCCAGCAATACCGCGTAGCGGTGACCGATTAATTTGTCCGCTACGATGCCACCGACGATGGGAGTCAGATAAACCAGTCCGGTGTACAACGCATAAAGCTTGAGAGCCTCCTCGCGAGACCAACCCCAGCCGCCGGCAGCTAACTCACTGACTAAAAACAGCACCAACAAGGCGCGCATGCCATAGTAGCTGAAGCGCTCCCACATCTCGGTGAAGAACAGCAGAAACAGGCCCGCTTTGTGACCGAAAATGGGTGGCAGGCCGTCCGATGGAATGACCCCGCTCCGGTTGGCGGTGGTAGTTGACAGCGGCATGGTAGGCTCCCGATGATGACAATTAAAATGGCTGCTGGCGGAATGCGTGTCGCCACAAGTTAACTTGCCCGCACTCGGAACGGAAGATAGCCAACTCTTTGCGAGGTCAGAAACCTGAGCTACGATCCGAATTACCGAAAGTCTTGGCGACTTCCGCTACATTTCAGGCCCAGCCGAAAGACTTGGCGACTCCCGCTACGACGTATCGCAAGTTCTATCTGCCTCGCGCGGAGACGGGAGTCATCGAGCCGGAGTGGCGGAGGTCAATGGTTTGGATTTCGTTGGTATCGGTTGGCAGAGGTTGTGCGAGCCAAGCCAATAGCCGCTTGAGCTTTTCATCGGCGGGTAGTTCACCACTGTTTTCCAGTCGCGGGGCATGTCCCCAAATGATCTCGCGGCGTTTGTCACGAGTAAAAGCGGACAGACTCCAAGGGCTGGGGCCCGATGTGAGATTGTCTTGATGAATTTCAATGACTTCCAGCCCATACGGCTCACGGTATTTTTCCAGAAACTCGCAGAGACTGAGCGCTTCCATGATGCGCACATCACCGTAAGGCAGCCCAATGTCACCAGCCGGATGTGCGTTTTGGGCATAAATGATAAAGTACTTTCGGACATCGTCCTTGGTAAAATCGCCTGTCGGCAACATGGTCCCTTCATTGTCGATCGGAAAAAATCCAGCCTGGACATCACCTGTTTGAGGATCGTTGCTTTGCTTCTCGACATAGATCATGGCGACCGGTCGTCGATAGATAAGGTCGACCGCTACTTTTTCACCGACTGATTTGGAGACTCGTGAGGTCGTTCGAACCCAATGGTGGGTTTCAAAGGCTTGCGCGATGGAAGCGGTAGCCCGCGGGTCCAGCAGCGAAATGCGATCGAGCCGACCATTGCGATAGACCTCGTCGGCAACCTTCGTTTTGATCCAGTCTGGTTGCGGCGTAACGCTCAGCTTCTCTAGACGGAGTGAGTAGAGGGCCTGATCGAGATGTTCAGCACCGTAGTAATACCAACCAAAATACCCCAGCACGATCAGCGTGAAGACAGCGAAGAGCAACGCGCCGCCGGGAATATGCTGGACGACAAAGGCGATTTTGCTTCGCAGGTCCTGATTGTTCGCCT
This sequence comes from Pirellulaceae bacterium, assembly GCA_041739785.1. GTDB lineage: Bacteria > Planctomycetota > Planctomycetia > Pirellulales > Pirellulaceae > Aureliella. Next base: position 1,318 of record JBGSNE010000145.1, on the reverse strand, counting down.
TATCCATAGCTGCCAATTATTGCGGCTCCGCCGTTATCGAATTGGTTGGTATTCTGGCCGTCGCGAATGCGTGTCAACAAAATACGAAATTCTTGGCGAATTCCGCTACGATTGCAGTTTGCGAATTCCGCTACGCTGCAACTTGATTGAGACTTACCAGATTTTCAATGGTGAGTGCAACTGGATTCCACAGCGAATCTCAACCGCTCGAGTAACGCGTTCGATCAATGCTAGCACTTGCCCGCTGGTGGCCTGTCCGGCAACGGTTAGATAGCCTGGGTGCTGGGGGCTGAGCGATACCTCTCCATCAGCTATGTCGCGCATGCCGGCCTGTTCCAGCACGTCGGACAGGCTCGTTCCGTCCAGCTCAATGAAGACTTGCGCGGTGCGTGTCCCGGAGGGGGGCTGAGTGGTGCGTTTAACGATCCAATTGGTCTGCATCCTCCGAGTCAATTCTACCGGATCGGCTTTCTCCAATGAGAGTTCGACTTCGGCGATAAACATGTCTTCGAGATTGCTACGTCGAAAGCCGAATTGTAGAGCACGTCGATCTTCGTCGTGAGCTTGGCCGTCGCGATCGATCAAGGTGAGTCGGGAAACGTGGCTTCCGATATCGTCGTTGGTCACGCCGGCGTTGGAGACGACAGCTCCACCGATCGTGCCTGGGATTCCGGCCAAATGTTCCAAGCCAGCGAGTCCAGCGCCGACTGCGGCCGAGATAACATGATTGAACTTGGCCCCTGCGCGAGCGATTACCTTCTGTTGATCGATTTTGATTTTAGAGAGCTCGGCCGTGGCGAGGCTCAGGACTAGCCCGTCAAAACCGGACTCGCGGCACAGTATATTGGAGCCGCCACCCAGAATGCGCACCGGCAGTCCGGCGCGGTGTGCCTCAGCCAATAGCTGAGAGAGTTCAGTGAGCGAACTAGGTTCCGCAAAAAATTTGGCTGGGCCGCCGATTTGCAACCAAGTCCACGATGCCAAGGGTTCATTGCGGCGCAGGATATGTTGCAGCGAAGTCGAGAATTCCATGTCAGCCATTGTTGCAAGCGACTTGTTAGATTGACTTGTTAGATTTATGTTGGATTGCACGTTGCTCGTTTAATACCAAGGCCGTTCAATTTGTACTCGTCACACTCCGTGTGACGAGTACATTCTCTTTTTGAACGGTATTACGTTTAACGCGCAGCCGCAGGATTTGATATTGCGCTAAATCAACCGCGAAGCGGTGGAATTGGGTAGCCTGGGGTGCAGCCCCAGGGGAAATGTCCCCCGACAACCTCCAGCTTGTCAGCGATAGACCGCATTTTCGGTCGAT
>JBGSNE010000137.1:0-4373 GCA_041739785.1 Pirellulaceae bacterium | reverse complement strand
ATCGACCGCATTCGCGGTCGATCGCTGGCATGCCGGGGTTGTCGGCGGACGTTTTCCCTGGGGTTTGCACCCCAGGCTATCATATGCCACCGCTTCGCGGTTCAAATAGCGCAACTTCAAAAGCCGCAGGCGGTACTCGTACTCGATGCCCCGTTCGAATCGAGTACCATTTCATTGAGTACGAGTACGAGTACGAGTACGAAAACCCGAGACTTATGGTGGTGATCAGCGAGGAGTGTCAGAGAAACGGCCAGTAAAAGCAGCAAGTCCAATTAGCTTTAGCAATGCTTTCGCTGACGCAATTGAATGTTGCGCAATTTTTGTTTATTTCTATGTGAACGCGACCTCATCAACGCCTCACCAATTTTCCTACCAATAATCTTCTTACCTATCACGTCTTCTAGGATTTTCATCGGTATTGCGCTTATGCGATAATTAAATCTATCGCGGGTAACCAAGGCAGGAAAATTAGTGATAGGAAGATTGCGGCAAGGGAAAACTGCGTCGTTCTGTGAACAGCGCCCATTGGCCAGTCGTTACCACGTATTTTTCGGTTTTGGGCAGCTAGCACACGGTTTGGGGGACGGAGTTTGACAAAGAACGGTACGCAAGAAATGTCACCTCCCATTCGAAACGCGCTGATCATCTCGGTTTTGGTAACCGCAGCTGCGTGGATTAGCTACCTTGCGACAATTAGCCACGGCTTCAGCCCACACCCCAAACCTGCGGTCGTGGCGGCGCTGGTAACACTCATGGGAACCTTACCTCCGCTGTTTTTCGGGCGCTTATTAAGCAATGGCGCTGCAAATCAGTTAGCCGTCGTGGCCTGGCGGATCGGCATCATGTTACCGGCCATCGCCATCGCCGCACGTTATGCCGGAGAAGAAAGAAAATGTTATTTGATTGCTCTTCTGGCCTGTTATTTCGTTTCGCTGCCATTAGAATCTTGGCTTCTCATTCGCGACGTTCGGCGAAAGCAGGTCACTGACTCTTGAGGCCTGCTCTGCCAGAGCTGCCCGAAAACGCAGCAGATCCCCCAGAGCGACTCCCCATGGCCTCCGACCCTATCCTGCACATCAAAGACAGTTACTACTTTGATGTTCCGCGCAAGCTGTACCGCGTCAGTTACGACTCGCCCGATCAGATCGCCGATCAAGTCGGTGCATGGGCCGTTCGCAATGATGCCGACTACCAATCTTGGGAAGCAGATCAGTTCATCGACAAGCTGTCGAAAATCGTGGCTGATAAAGATGCACTGTCACATGCCAAACAAGCCTGGCTCGACTGGCAACATGCCGACCCGCATCGCCACGGCCGCCCCTTTGACCAGTATGTCGAAGATTCCGTGGCCGCCTTGCGTGTTTCTGCGAAGGAATGGGCAGCCAACATGCAGCCCGCGCCCAACGAACCGGCCCAAGCTTATCTGGCAGAGTTCCCTGATCCGCAATTGGATTGGATGCTCAAACTGCACAGTGACGCCCAGCAATGGCGCGAGATTCGACAAGGAATGGACCAGCGGGATGTGCTTGACACTTACATCAAAAGCCCACGTGGCCAATGGTCGGAAGCCAAAGTAGCCGAATACAACCATCACCTGTCTGGCAAAGTATTCATTCCTCAGCCCTTTGCCACGCTAAGGAATGCCTACGAGGCCCAGTCGGGTTTCGCGATTTCCAAATACATGCTTATCGAAGTGGCCGTGGCGCTGATCATCGCCGCTTTGTTCACTTGGTTGGCTAGTAAAGTGAAAAATGGAGCAGCACCCAAGGGCAAGATTTGGAACCTGCTAGAGAGCTTTTTGACTTTCATTAAAACGGACATCGTGGAAAAAGGGATCGACCCACACGACTCCCCCAAGTTCATGCCGCTGTTTTGGACGATCTTTCTGTTCATTCTCGGTTGCAATTTGATGGGTATGCTCCCTTGGGTTGGATCACCAACGGCCGCACTGTCGCTCACCGTCGTGTTGGCACTGATCATCTTCTTGGTCGGCTCGGTATTGGGCATCAAGAAATTTGGCATCGTCGGTTACCTAAAAAGCCTGTGCCCCGAGCTGGGTCTGCCGATGTACTTAGCCGTGGTGGTCGTCCCTATGGTGTGGGCGATTGAGTTCGCTTCGCTGTTTATTAAACACGGCATCTTGGCAATTCGATTGTTGGCGAATATGGTGGCGGGCCACTTAGTAATCCTAGGAATCATGGCTCTCGCCTTCGGCGCTCAAGCTGCCAATATGCACTCAGGTTCCTGGACGGCACTGTCCGTCGTGGCCATCCTAGGAACCGTCGTGATCAGTTTGATGGAACTGTTCGTAGCCTTCCTGCAAGCTTACGTGTTTACTCTGTTGGCAGCGCTGTTCATTGGTAGCGCCACCCACGGTCACTAGACTCACAGAACGCCACGCATAAAAAATCGTCGATAGAAACAAATTACCCCTTTTCGAATACCACTTACTTTCGTCCTTTGAGGAGACATTTCAGTGATTAAAGCCGTTCGCACAGCCATGTGGACTGTAGGTCTACTACTTGCACTTGCCGCCCCCGCCGCTGCACAAACCGCCGCTGCCGCACCAGCCTTTTCGATGCCTGCCCAAATCGGTGCTGGCCTGGCCGTAATTGGTGCCGGTATCGGTATCGGTCTGCTGGCTAAAGGTGCCGTCGAGTCGGTGGCGCGTCAACCAGAGTCGGCCGGTACGATCCAAGTTCTGATGATCATTGCAGCCGCTCTGATCGAAGGTCTGGCGTTCTTCGCCGTTATCGTTTGCATGGGCTAGTAGTTCCGTCCGATGTCCGCCACTACCGCTGGCATCAAGCTGATCTACTGACGATTTTGTCCTTACCTAGCACAGGTTGTACGGCATAATGAGCAGTTTGCGTTTTACGATTCCAGCGTTGCTGATAGCAGCCTTAGCGCTGGTCATCCCTCCGGTCGCAACTAGCGCACAGGACGATGCGAAGAAAGCTGTTACGCCAGCCGCCCAGGTTGAACATGCCGATGATGCAGAAGCGCATGCGGTTGGCGATCATGCCGATGCCGCTCATCACGATAGTGATCCGACACACGCTAATGTGTCGGATCCAGTTTACGAAGTGCTCGACTGGCGAACCGACATGGCGTTTTTCAGCGCCGTGGTTTTTGGTTTGCTATTGCTAGTGCTCGGCGGGACGGCTTGGAAGCCAATCATGCAAGGTCTTGAGAAGCGCGAACGCGGCATTGCCGACAACATCGCTCAAGCCCAGAAGGCAGCTACCGACGCGACTTCCAAACTGGCCGAGTATGAAGCCAAGTTGGCTGGCGCTGCCGAGGAATCACAACGCATTGTGGCCGAAGCGCGTAAGGATGCCGAGGCCGCCGGGCAGAAGCTGATTGCCTCCGCTCAAGAAGAAGCAGCGCGTTCGCGAGACCGAGCCGTGGCGGATATCGAATCGGCTAAGCGCGTTGCCCTCAGCGAGTTGGCCAGCCAATCGACCGACGTCGCTATGTCGCTGGCCCAACGCGTCGTCGGACGCGAAGTACGCGCCGAAGACCATCAAGGTTTGATCCAAGAGATGCTTTCCAAACTCCCCAGCCAGAACTAAACCGTTCCAAGGCCTTCAGCCTTCAGCCTCCAGCCTCCAGCCTTACACATGACCGATACACCTCAACACGAGACCGCACTCGACAGCGACCAGCAACAGGTCGGTGCCTTGTACGCCAAAGCTCTACTTGGTTCGGCCGGCGACTCGGTCGATTCCATCGTGACGGAATTAGAGGCGGTGGTCGACGAATGCCTGACGCAGCACCCCCTGCTTGAACAGGCACTCGCCTCTCCCCGGATTTCGCAGGAACAAAAGGAAGCCATGCTCGATCGCATCTTCAATGGAAGAATCGATTCGCGGCTACTCAACTTTTTGAAAATCCTTTGTCGACGAGGACGGATCAGCTCACTTCGCGCAATTCAGATGACCGCCACGGTCATGCGTGAGGAGCAACAGGGTAAGCAACGCGTTACGGTCACTTCGGCCCAAGACCTCACTGACGATCAGCGAAATCAAATCAAGAGTCGACTCCGCGAGGCCTACAATATCGACGCAATCCTAATTGAGAAGATTGACGCTTCGCTGTTGGGTGGCATCGTGCTGAGAATTGGTGACCAAGTCCTGGACGGTAGCGTCTTGGGCAAAATGCAATCCATTCGTTCGGCTGTCGCCAATGGTGTTCAAAAAGCCATTCGCGACCGCTATGAATCGCTGCTCTCGTCGTAGGGCAGTGACAGGACCACTGCTTTCGTGCGCGACAATTGAACTAGCAACTACCAAAAAATTTGACAGCAACCATAGTCGCTCGACTCTCCGAGTCGAGACGTACAGCACAGTACAGGCCCAAACGGCTAATGC
>JBGSNE010000135.1:0-4339 GCA_041739785.1 Pirellulaceae bacterium | reverse complement strand
AGCCAAGCGTTCGATTTGATTCCGCATCAGGCGCTTAAACTTCGAAGAGTGCCGGTCAAGGTTTACGCCGAAGACGCGAACCAGGATGGCGAGGGTAGGGAGGCAGCGTAAGCTCATGCTCTATATTCAGTTGCCAATGTTCATGTTCCTTGGGGCTTTGGCTTGCTTGTATCCAGAGCAAGCCATGGCGTTCGTTCTATGCTGGGGGGCCGTGATCTTACGCCGATTCATTTTTTGACGGCTCATTGGTCGGGGTGCTAAGTGACAACAGGCACCAGCCGTTGGCTGCGAGCTGATACCTGATCGGGCTCGTCTGTTGTCACGTTGGAAGAATGGAAGGCAGGCACCGAATTGGTACCTGCCCAGGGAGTCTGGAGCTATGCAAGTGGTGCATCGTCGCTCGAAAGAAAGTCGTATGCTTTCCCGCACAGGAACGAGATGGCGGCCATGTCGTCTGCTCGAAAGTTTGATGTCGATTGCAACTCACCCTGCTCGTCACGGTAGGAGCGGCTAAAGGTTACGTTGTGCCAGATTGAGTCGGGGGTTTCATTACGCCAGACTGCAACTTCAATTCGTCCGAGTCGTTTGCTGTATACAGGTTTGTTCGTCATGTTGTATCTCCTTTGTGAAGTGTTTTGATGTTTGTTCACAACGTCGGACCGAACATTAAAACATGGAGCTAGGAGAGGCATTGGAATTGGCGAATATGCCTGAATTACCGCGACTGGGCATACGGCTATTGCAGCTCTGGAAGCCCCGCTCTCCAACAGTAACATTCCCCGAACAAGTAGATGCTTAGGGTTGCAGCAAAATCTATGGCAGCAGCGACGACAGTATCTCCATTGCGGTTGAGACAATTCTTTCTTCAGCGTCGGCAAGTGCTTTGTCACCACCTCCAAGGGCAGCTATGCTTTCGACTGCATCAACTAGCGTATCAATCCCAAGGCTTGCACAGACCAGATATGAGACTGCCTCCGCTTCCGTTTCCAGCACTTCGAAGCTCGGTCTATTTGCACCGTGTAGTAGCTCGTGGGTTACCTTATTACATAGAACATAGCTCTGAACCGCCACTTCTGGTCTGAAATCAGCCTCCAGCAGTCGATATGTTCTTTGTAATAAGAACTATCCAGCCAATTTGAGCCGCCCATGCCTAAGAAAACGACCAGCCAACGCTCTGCAAAAAAGTCCGCAGCCACGAGTCGCGGACCAAAGGTGTCAGGGGCAAAGAAGAAGATGGCGGCCAGGAGTACGACCAAAACAACCGCCAAAAAGAAGGAGCGTAAGAAAATGAGCGACATCGCACTTATGCCTGCTGCCAGCTCGCCGCAGGTCCTCATTCCCCAAAACAATCGCAACAGCCTCACTGCCTGGCTCTCGCTCTACATGAAGATCGATGGTGAGGCGGGGAGCCGAGCAAACGCGTATCGCCAAAACGCAGGACCTGGAACGGTTTCTCGACTACTACAACGCAGTAGTACGCAGCGACAATATGCAGCTCTGGACACGCAGCATCAGTTCAGGGTTTCAAAAGCACTTGAAAACCATTCGCTCCGAGCGGACTGGTCGCAAGCTGTCGCCGTCGACCATCAACCGCGTGTTCGCCACGCTAAGAACGGCCGCTAAATGGATTCATGGGCATTGCCCGTTTTCGGCGGGCAATCCGATGGAACGCATTTCAGACCTCACCATGCCCGAGCCAACCTGGCAGGGTCTCACCGACTTACAGATGGTTCGCATGCAAGCAGCCGCAGACCAGCTGCTCACGCTTTCCAAGGGAGCCAACCAGTGGCCAAAGCGAGATTTTGCACTGTTCCATGTGCTCTACGTCACGGCCATGCGGGTGACGGAACTGATTCAGTTGGACTTCGATCAATACGACGGCCGCTATCTAACCAACGTGCAGCGAAAGGGTAAAACCGTTACGCCCAAGATTTTTATTGTGAAGGCCGTGCGGGAGTATTTGGACGCCTACATTTCCAGCGAACGCGGCAAAGCCGATGGTCCGCTGTTTCAAACCAGAACGGGACGACGCTTTTCGATTCAGCAAGTTGACTACGTGCTTAAGAAACTCGCCGGGCAGGCCAACGCCACTCTGCCCGCCAAAGAACACATCGACGCCCACCCGCATATTTTGCGGCACTCGATGCTCAGGAAAGTTCGTGAAGAAAAAGGCGTTGAGTACGCCATCGAATACGCCGGACATGTGTCAGAAAAATACATTCGCCGCTACACGATGCCGTCGCAGCAGGAAACCGAAGCGGCACTTGAGGAGTTGTTTGGCTAGACGCAATAGTGCGAAGGAGGTGATTTGCTCTATCTCGGTGTACTTACGCCGCTTTCATTCTCACTTCCAGTACACGACTTTTGACAAGACCTCAACGTCGGGCCTGTCGGTGACTTGGCTTTCGAAACAGTAGTGTGCGTTAACAACGTAGGATGCGACGCGACGAGCCGAAATCCGCAGTCGAATTTTGGAACTCGTTATGCAGCGACCGCGCTTCGCTAAGCTGAACTACTTGACAAAAGAACGCTATTCGATACCATCCAATTCATTAGCTGCCGGAAGAAGCTAAGTAGCAGCATTAGCTGCCGGAAGAAGCTAAGTAGCAGCAGCGAAAAAACTGTACCTATTTTTTGGGGGTAAAGAAAATGACGCGATTCTTATCTTGTTGTCTAATCTTATTTTTTGCAGGAAACGCTATTGGACAAACTTGGCCCTATGGTGACCCACTCAATCCCCCGACAACCATAAGTGCGTCCAATGGGCATTGGTCGAAGATTGGGGAACTAGCTGATCTACGTAGTACTACATACAACAGCTTCATAAACTTTTCTAACCTATCGTCAGGGGAACGATACTACGAAGCTTGGTTGTCGGCGAGTTACGACTCACTCCATGAAGATCCTCCTGGTGTCTACCTGGTGCAGGAAGTCTTTCGAGCAAACTCAGTTCTAGGGCCTTGGGTTTTAACAGCGGAACCATACAACGGTTGGGGAAATGCTGGATTGGGTTTCCATCAATCAATGGACGCAGGTGGAATTCCGCCGCCGGTTCTCAATCCTTACAGGATGAAGACGTCAAGAACTTACATCGTGGGGCACAGAATTGCTGTTCCGAATTGGGCTCCTGACTACTACAATGGTGGCTACTATATTGAAAGTTATTCATATAATGACGTAGGGTTAGGTATGACCGTTAAAATTTCAGATGTGCCATACAGTTTCACTTATTCGAATTGAGGTAAAATCGATGCGCTGCTGGAACAAATTAATATTAGTAATGATACTATTGCATCCAGCCACCGCTTACTCGCAAAACGAGACATTTGAAATTGGGGAGTCGGTTAGAATCGCGAATGCGACAGTGGATGGGGCAGGGGTGCCTTCCCCGACTTTTCAACTCCAGGCGTTTTATAGCATGTCAAGAGGATTGATCGATGCACTTCAAACCAGTCGCATTTCTGGTCGAGGATGGAAGATCGATCAATCTGCGAGAATGAAACTGCGAACCGAGGTCGACAATTGTATCACAGCAAGAGAGAACTTCCTCACCGAAGCGAATGAGCTAACAGAGCTTACACCAGAGTTTTGGTCTAGAGTGGTGGAACGGGAACTGAAATCAGAAGAGTTGCTCGCGGGCTTGCTTGAGGAAACGCTCAGGCCTGACGCCCAAGCAGCTTACTTTATAGAGAACGCCAAAGAACTCGCCGCGTCTGTCTTCTATTCTCCACTATTCTGGGCTTCTGCTGGATTAACTAAAGAGCAGCAGGTGGAAATGATGTTACGGCTCAAGCAAGAGCTCATGGCTCGCACGGTAATTTCGAGGGGGACGGGTTTGGCCGCGGTGAAACGGGTAAATTGGCTACAGGGCCTAAGTGTAAAACAACTAGAGGTCTTGTTGAAACTGCAGGCAAGAATGGATGAAGGCATGACGCTGGAAGATTTTCTGGATTCTGCAAGCGAGCGAGAAGTAGATTTTTTCGCTAGATCAAATGATGAAGTACGAAAACTCCTCGAGGCTAGAGTAGAACACTAGCATGGCTTATGCGACGGAAGCAGCACAGGATTCATCGCTATGGAGGCCTGTTGAGGTCCGACCCTGTTTGCCGGAGTTTAGAAATGCTGTTAGATCGCGGATTCGGCGCGACGCTATTGACTCGCGATAACAGGGTCTGACCCCAAGGCACCCCAGTTTGTTTAACCCGCAGCCGAAGGTTTTGAAGTTGCGCTTCTTAGTGCCGAAGGCACGGAATTCAATGACCTGGGATGCAAATCCCAGGTCATTGAAGCATCCCCGCGTTTTCCGGTTCGCCAGCGATCGACCGCGAATGCGGTCGAT
>JBGSNE010000119.1:0-43483 GCA_041739785.1 Pirellulaceae bacterium | reverse complement strand
AGCGGCGTTTACTGATCTTTTTTCAACTCGCACGGGTTATGATCAGTTAGATAAACGCATTGCGATCACGGCTGCCAAACAAGTTGACTTACTGACGGTCTTGGACCATCCCAGTTGTCCCTTGCATAACAATGCATCGGAACTTGGTGCGCGCGTCAGTGCGCGTCGACGTGACGTGAGCTTGCACGGCCGCAGCCCGCGCGGCGCCCACTCGATGGACGTCTTCACAACCATTGTCCAGAGCTTCATCCGCCGGAAGCTCGCGCAGGCCGTGCTGGTGGATTTTCTAAGGCATGTCTCGGGTGTCCAATGGTATTTGATTATCTGGAAGTGCTAGCCATGCGCTGGTGTTGTTGGGAGCAAAATGGATTGCGATCTATGATGACGCACGCCCAACCAAAGGGAGTCTCCGCAGTTGCTCCGCATTGGAATCGAACGACGCTTTCTCCCATGCAGCGGTTTCGCTTGCGATACGACTCAAATCTTCCCCATTTTCGTCCACTGGAAATTCGGCCTCGAATCGAGCCATAGCACCGAGAACTCGTTGTGTCTCTTCGGCTGAAGCCGGGGCATCGCTTTGAAATAGTACTTGGACGGGAAGAATTAGCACCGACACCTGAGTACCTTCGGCATACCCAGGTGGCGCTTCAACTTCGATTTTTCCCGCTCGCACGGTTCCGGTCATTGTTGACATACTTCACTCCTGACTGATTGTTGCCAATACCTGTCATTGTACCCGTGAGCTGGTTTGCGTGTTAGCGAATTATTGCAATACGAAACAGTTTCAACCGACAGTTCAACCTCCGCACCGTCCGCTTGCTCACTCTCGGACGGGCCAACCTCTGACCAATAACTCGTTGAGTGTTTTTCATGCTTATTATCGTGAACACTCACCTATTAATGCGAGTCCCTTTTACGCAGCTTAGAGTTGTTACGCAGCTTAGAGTTGAGGCCATACTGTGAAGCTGGGCAAGCAGACTGCTGTCCATACGATGGTCGATCAGAGGAAACAGAATTTGAAATTGTTTTGGACTATTCGACCGAAACGACCTTGAGGAGCTGTTCCGTGTTGCTGGCAGTGCGAGACCTATCTGGATCTACGACATGACCGTCGCCCAGTTGTTCGTCAACTCACCGGATGGACAAAAAGTGTTGAATCCGCCAAAGGTTACACACGCTTTACGTGTGGCACTGTCAGGCCGGGCCGGCCACGAATAAGCCGCCGCCGAACCTACAATTGTGGTTACCTAAAGTTTGCCACGCCCACAGTAGGTTGGACAAAAATGGCGAAGTCGAATTCGTCACCCCTGGAAAGTTCTTCGCCCCAATGCACAATCTGTGTTCAGATTCACTTTCCGAGGCCGATTCAGGTGATTTGGCAATGGCAGAAACACCAAACTTCAAAGCAGCCTTTCCATACCAGCAGGACGTTCTAGCGTTACCAGTCACGAATTTAGATACCGCATCGGCATGGTACTCTAAACACTTCGGCATGGTCGAGGTTGAGCGGCACGATACTCCGGTTTCGACCGTTATTCTTGAGCGCGACGGCACGAAAATTGGTTTCGCAATTAATGGCTGTGACGCTACGCAAGACGGCGCAGCCATTCTTGTCAGCAACATTCGGGGGATGAAAAAAGCGCTAGAATCTAGGGGAGTCCAGATCGGCAACTGGCGTGTCGATGAGCGTGACGGGCAAAAGCTTCAGGTGTTCGTCGTAGTTGCCCCAGATGGTTTGTGTTACTACTTCCACGAGCCAATTTAGTAAGCCCACTGCCTTCACAATGGGCCAGCGTTACGTTTCCAGCCAGCAACTATTGGCAGCCAAGTTGACTTCGGATTTGAGCTGAAGCCATGCGTCGCGGTAGAAATGTGCGATAATAGACGAGTCGGTCTGCCTAAGAATCGCCGTCTAAAATAGTTGACTAAATAGATTTCGGTTCTCGCGCGCAATCTGACAGCGATTGTCATCTATTCAATAGGCATGAGATTATTTGCTTAAGGCTTCCAAGGAGAATCAAATATGCTTCCGCTGGTGATTGTTGTGATTCTGATAATTTGTTTGCTAGCCGCCTTCGTGAAGTCAGCCTTGATCTTGCTCCCATGGACGATTACTGCCGCAGTACTAGCTGGCCTGTCTGGTATTGCGAGCCTGGATTGATTTCAGGCTCAACTCGAATGGGAAATGCCGGTCAACTAATGAAGAGTGAGAATTCTGTAGGGCGAGGAAGAGCTGACGATCGATGCCGGGGTGAACCCTAGGTCGATCGACTTGCCACCGAAAAATACCGCTTAGATCGGGTTCATTTCTGTCGAGCGTGGACGATCGACCAGGGACGCTAGGAGGCATTCGACCTGAAAAGGAAGCTGCTTATGCTAACCATGGAATGCTTTATCACTTCAACGGGATCCTATCTGCCTGGCAAACCTGTCGCGAATGACCGTATCAGCGAATTTCTAGGATCGCTGGAAGGAGAGTCGGATGTCGCACAAGGCGTCCTGGCAATGAATGGCATCGTTCAGCGGCATTATGCCCAGGACGAGCTACAGCGGCCGACCGAGGACGTCTACGACCTAGCTTCTCGTGCAGCGCAAGCTTGCCTGACGGAAGTAATGCCGAAAAGGTCTATCACGTTTCTGGGCGTCGGCACCACATACGCACCGCTGGCAGGACCAGGGATCGCGTCGATCACGCACCATCGTTTGCAAGCCGCAGGAATGATCGATCATCCGCTTGAAATCAGCTCGCACGGCGGCATTTGCACGTCTGCTGCCGCCGCACTGGTTGCCGCCGTCCGCGGCGTAAAGCTCGGCGAACACGAGGCAGCTCTCAGCATCGGGACCGAGCACGCCTCGGAAGTCTTGAAATCGTCCGCGATCCGTCCAATCGACGATCGAGCCGACCATGCGGTCGTGCGCAATAGCCAGTGGTTCATGTCGGTATTCTTGCGTTTCATGCTGTCCGACGGTGCCGGAGCCTGTCTACTGGAAAGCCAGCCGCGGTCCGAGGGGCTTTCGCTGCGAGTCGACTGGACCCACTCTATGTCATTCGCGCATGAAGCGCCGCTGTGCATGAAGCTCGACAACGCCACGCACTTGCTGAGCCAGGATGTCAAAATTCTGACACGCTATTTCTACAGCCTCGCTGGCAAGTTCGTGACGGAGGCATTGCACCAGCACAGTGAGCAGGTGGAGTCGTACCGCATGGTGCTGCCGCACATGTCGTCATTTTTCTTCCGCCGCAAGATGGAAAAAATCATGCAGGGGCTCTCGCACGATCATCAGCAGCCTGTTCCTTACTGGACCAACCTGGCAACGGCTGGCAATACTGGGGCGGCCAGCATCTATGTGATGCTCGACCATTTTCTCAAGCAACAGTCGGTGGCCAACGGTGATCGCTTCCTACTATTCATCCCTGAGTCGGGCCAGTTCAACTTCGTTCTAATTAGCTTGACCGCGGTGTTATCGTGACTCATACGTCCAACAGGATGGCAGTCATCGGTTGTGGCAGCAGCGGTCTGATCTGCTTAAAGACGGCCCTCGCCAAGCTGCCGGGCTGGGAGGTCGTCTGCTTTGAAAAATCCGGCCAGATCACCGGCTGTTGGGGGAATCCCTACCCAGGCTTTGTTTCCACATCCACGAAGTACACCACGCAGTTCGCTTGTTTTCCCGAGCGTGACGCCTCGGTGGAACCCGACGTCGGCCAAAGTCGCGGCGAATTCTATCGTGGGGCGGAATATGGCGAGTACCTGAACCGCTTTGCCGATGCATTCCAACTGCATCCGTACATTAAGCTGCGAAATCAGGTCGAGCGGTTGGCTCGAGCTTCTGACGATGCGGGCTGGTCGGTTTCCTATCGCGCCACAGATAGCGGTTCCCCATCCGTCACCGAACATTTCGACGCTGTGGTAATCTGCACGGGCCTGGCTGCTCAAATTAAGGAGATCGAATCAGAAGTTCCCGCGATTCGTCTCTCCGAATTGAATGTGCCCGAGGGAATTGCGAACATCCGCAACGAGCGAATTGTAGTGTTCGGCGGCGGCGAATCGGCGGTCGATTTAGCGGTACGTTTGTCGCAGCAAGAACTCGGCAACAAGGTTTACCTCTCCCTGCGAACAGGAGTGCGCGTTAGTCCTCGCTACCATCCCATATGCGGCGTCCCGTCGGACTTTCTACGCAATCGCCTGATGCTGTCGGTTCATCCGGCCCTGCGGAATTGGATCGGCCAGCGCTTTGTCGAGGCTCGCATCTTGCATCAGGAGCGATTCGAAAAGTGGTTTCCTTCCAAAGCGCGAAAGAAGACTGGAGAGCAAGAGCAGAAGATTCCCGAGGTGCGGAAGGTGTGGGCCTACAAACTGACGAAGGCAGCGAAGGACGAGCTGTTCAACATGTTCCACAACAAGAGCGACGATTTTCTGGACCACGTCGCTCAGGGACAGATTACGATCGTCGGACCTCCCGTCAATTCGCGTATGGAGACGTTTCACCAGTTCCAGTCGGAAGAGACGGTCGACGTTAATCCAACGAGAATCCTGCCAGCGATCGGCTACAAATCCACGCTGCGTGCGATCGCCGGTGACTCGATCCGCGTGGCTGACTTCTACCTAGGCTGCTGCCACGATACCCTCTCCAATTTGTTCCTAGTAGGCTTCGCTCGTCCGATCATAGGCAACATTCCCACAATCAGCGAGATGCAAGCCGCCTATGTGTGTGGGCTGATCGGCGGCAGGTACACTCGTCCTGAGCGGATCATCGAGTTGAACGCCGCCGATCAGCGAGAGCATAAAGCGCGATTCTCGAAGCTCGATTTGGAAGTGGTTTACCCCGTGGAGATGTTTACCTACTGCGATCGATTATCCCGGCAGATGAACACGTATCCCTCCTTGCTTGGCGTGGGATCGCTCCGTGCGTGGTGGCGAATGCAGCTTAGCCCGGCGACGACGATGCATTATCTTTACCGCGATCCACAGATTCGCAGCTTCTTTGAACGTGCGCCTGTCTATATGCCGACGTTGTTAATTTTGTTCTTGCTCTTGCTGAAGCCGCTCGATTGGACGTATCGCTCGATCCAGTGGCTGCGAGGCAGATAAGGACCCCTATGGAATTGCAACCATCCCCCGCGCATCCGCCGCCGTTTCCGGGCAAACTCGTCCGTCCGCGGTTCCTTTATCGCCAATGGATGCTCGCCGGAAATCCCGCGCTGTTTTTTGATCGGCTCGTTCAGGACTTTGGCGACTTCGTTCACTATCGCGGACTGTTCAGTTTTTACCTCGTCAATCACCCCGCCTTGGTCAAGCAAGTGTTGCAGGAGACCAATAAGTCGTTCGACAAGAACAGTGTGATCTATGACCGTTTTCGCAAGGCCTTTGGCAATGGCCTGGTGGTGGCGGAAGGGGAACGCTGGCGGCGGCAACGCCGGCTGATGCAGCCGATGTTTGGCCCCAACGCAATCAAGCAGTACTTCGACCTGATGGTCGATTCAGCCAACAATATGGCCGATCGCTGGGAGCCTGTCTGCCGGAGCGGCCACGTGTTTGACCTGGCAGCCGACATGAACCTTGTCACGCTGCAGATTGCCGGCAGGGCGCTGTTTCACGACTCCTTCGATCAAACGGCAGAGCGGATCGCCCACTGGACGCATATCATTAATCTTTACAGTGCCAAGCCGCCGCTGCCGATCATCCGCAGCTTCTGGTTTCCCTCGCGAATCAACCGTAAGCTCAAGCAAGTACTGGCCGAATTCCATGTCTTCCTGCGAGAGATGATAGAGCGCCGTCGCAGTAACAACAACGAGTCTGACTTGATCGGCCGCCTGCTGGCCGCCCGCGATGAGGAGACCGGCGAGCCGATGTCGGACCACGAGATCGCGGAGGAAGCCCTGGGGATGATCATCGGCGGTCACGAGACGTCGTCCAGCGCGCTTTCTTGGATCTGGTGTGAGTTGGACAAAAATCCCGCGGTGCGCGAGCGGCTGCAAGCCGAGTTGGAGGAAGTTGTCGGCACACATCCCCTCTCGCTGGAGCATCTGCCGCGATTGATTTATGCCCGCATGGTCATCGAAGAGACACTCCGACTGCATCCTCCGTTCTGGTTCGAGAATCGAAACGTTATGGACGATGTCGAACTCGGGGGTGAGCGCATTCCCAAGGGATCGGTAGTTGTCTTCAGCCGGTATTCCTTGCACCGGCACAAGGACTTCTGGAAGGACCCTGAGCGGTTTGATCCGGAGCGATTTCGTCCTGAACAGGAAGAGAACAAGCGGTCCATGCACGCTCACATTCCATTTGGCAGTGGCCCACGCATCTGCATCGGTGTACACTTTGCAATGATGGAGCTGTTGGTCGTCCTGGCGGTCATCGCGCAGAAGTACAAGATCGTGCTCGACGCCAGCCATCGCCACGAAATGGCGGCCCATCTGACGATGACGCCCAAGTATGGCGTGAAGGTTCGACTGGAGGCGAGATGAATCAATTTCCGTACATCAACTCCTATGTGAACGAAGTCTTCGCACGCGAAAAGAAACGCTGGGACTACAAACTGCTTCGCCCGGTGATTATCTTCACCTACTTCTTTCAGCGGACGATCAGTTTCCCACTGAAGTTCATTTTCCATCGTTATCCGCTAGGCTTCGAGGCGTATGTGATCGACTGGTGGATGACCTGGGGCCTGAAGTACCTGGCGACGCACGACGCTGCCGAGCTTATGATGCGCCACGTGCAGATCGAGCCGCTGCTCTATCGACATGTACTCGGTATAAAAGAAAGCTCGTCGGGCACGCCGCGCAAGCTCAATGGCCTTGACGGTGACTATAACGTCGAGAGCATCAAGGTTGCCTTGAACAATCGCTTGACCGTCGGGCACGATTTGCTGTCCTATGAGGTCGTCGACCGCTTTGAGCGGGACAAATTTCTCGCGAATCTCGATACCATTCGTGCATCCAAACCGGAGAATCATGAACTACTCAGCAAGGCCGTCCTGGAGGAAAACAAGAAATACTCTTATCAACTCCTCGGACCCACTAACATTGTGCTGCTGATCGTCACCACAATCACTCTGTTCGGCGACCTGCGGACCACGATCAACGCGCTCAACTCGTTTGGCTCAGACTCCATCCTGCTGTGGTGCATGAAGCACATTTACGCCGGCGACGAGCAGGCCCAGATCGACCTCGACTTCTTCATGCAGGAAGTCAGCAATCGCGGACACTACAACAGCAGCGCGTTCTTCTCCAACCCCAGCCAGTACTTGTACTACCACATCGTGTTCGACGAGGTCTGCTACGACATGTTGATGAACCGCTGTGGGGCCCGCAAACACCCAATCCGATTTATGCCTGTTGATCGTTGCGAAAACGATTTAGAGAGCGATTGACTATGACCGCCGCTATGCGTCCTAATGGAGCCTGCAATCAGAATTTTTAGCCAGCAAGAGCGATTGCCTCTCGGCGACTCCACTCGCCGCGTCGTACTTTACTCGCTGAAGGAGCGTGGAGAGCCCAGCGATATTGTCATCTATTGCTCAGACGGCCAAAATGCCGGGGCATTTGCTCATCAGTTCTTTAACGCATTTGGAGCTGATTGCATTTGGTTCGTCGGAGTGGATTGCTCGCCCGAACACCGCAATGCGGAATACGTGATCGGCCGAGATGACAACAGTTTTGGGATGCACGAATCCTTTTTCGTAAACGCCGTCGTGGATTGGGCCACCAAGGTGATTGGTTTACGGCACGCTAGGAAGCGCTCGGCTGTTTTTGGATATTCATGCGGAGGAGCGTTTGCCGCATCAATGGGAATCCGGCATCCTGAAGTTTACGGAACCATTTTTGCTTTTTCGATTGCGGGTAGACCGATCACGAATTTCGAGGCTCAACCGGAGTCAGATCTATCAGATGTGGCCTTTTACTTTCGTGCCGGTTCACGTGAACCAAAGGGAATGCACAGCTACATGAAACGTCTTGAAAAATGGCTTAGTTCTGCCAATGTTCAGGTTAACAGCAGGACGCTTGTTGGTGGTCATGAATTCGCACTTTGGTCCACGGCACTCAATGAATCAATCCCTCTGGCGTACACAACTACGCATAACATTTAATGGATTGGATTCTGCGGTGATCGGAAAGAATGATCCTGACTGATGTTGGTTCCGCCAGCGTTTGAGTATTTTGGGCTAGAATTGTGCGCCCACACTAGGTCGGATAGAATTAGCGTTGACCTGAATCCCGAAGGAATGGCTGGCACAATCTCACACCCGTGTTGAGCGGTAGACCAAGGCACTTATTTTCGTGGCTCTTCTGACAGCGTCTTCCGTTCCTGCCCGGTTATCGCGGGAGTTCGTTGGCTCAAGAAGGCACTCATGGAAACTGTGGACAACCCTACGCTACAAAAGGCTTTGGAAGTGTGCATCTTGAGGGGCAAGATTTGTTCCTTCTTGTAACAAATGCACAAACGGGGAGAAGCTTGATTTACTACGATTGGATTTTCTGACAGAAGCGACAGAATCAAGCCAACGGGTAGAGAGTCGGATTACTCCGCGACTCACCTACAACCAACTCACGTTTCCACATTCAGCTCATCCGAACCATCGTTCGCTCGGATGGCGAGAATCTCGTTGCCGATTTCAGTGCCAACGTCCAGGCTGTCTCCGAAGTTATCATCAGTGCGGATACTCGAAAGACTGGTTTCCAAAAAAGCGTCAAGCGTGCGCTGTTGATCGGGATACAGTGAACTCAGGAACGTGTACGCCGCCTGGGAAGCGGCTATTTCGGCTGAAATGTTATCCATTCGGCTGAGGTTGATGTCGTAGTCATAGAAGGTTTCTGCATCGCTGCCGCTTGTCGCGATGGCCACTGCATCATAGATCGCCAGGTTTAAGATCGCCTGAGAACGCGAGGTGTATCCTGGGTTTTGATTCTCAGTATCTTCAACCAAGATTTCCCCGAAGAGATCGTTCCACTGGAGCACCACATCGGTTTACTACCAGTCAACTCTGTCATTGCCGGAGTCGATTGGCTCAATGTGCAACTGGAATCAACGTTGAAGCTGCATCGTTCGTTAGAACTGATTTCAGGCGGTAACGCACAGCTACTGTCGGACATGGCCCTCGACGCCATCATGGCATCGTTGGGTGAGATTGCAGAATCGCAAGTGCAGCCAAATGGCGGCAACCATCGGATTGAGATACCCAAGTTCGCCTATCCTACGATCGCGATCCTGACGGCCGCGGTAATTGCCGCGACACGCAAACGTAGACATTCCGATCCCCTCGTCGTAGGTGAAATGCCATCCGATGAATTTTTATAATCGACACTGGATGTGACGAAGTAAGCGTCACTCTCCCTATCGGTATCGTTCGCTGGTCACACAAACCACCGAAACAACGAAGACAAGGATGTATCGTAAGGCCGCACGAACGGTCGTCGTGCCCAAACGAGTCACACGCAACTTCTTAGCATCTGCTTCAAAGTTGCCACGTTCATGAAACGGCTTCTGGGGTCCTTTTCAATGCACTCGACAATAATGTCGCGAAAGGCTATTGCAGATTCAGGCAGGCCGTCGAGCGATGGCTCCTGATGAAGATGCTGAGCAAATAATTCGTTGATCGAATCGCCAATGAAAAGACATTGGCCCGATAGGCACTCGTAGATAACACAGCCAAGAGCATAGATGTCGCTGCGTTCGTCGAGTGCTTGCGCTTTGATTTGCTCGGGAGACATATAGGAGGGGCTGCCGCTAACCATTTGAAGTCGATCGGTTTCGCTCTTCATCGCCGCCAAGCCGAAATCCAGTATATTTACGACGTTTAGCTGCCCCATGTTGTTGGCCAGAAATATGTTCTCAGGCTTGATATCGCGATGGACCATCCCTTTCAAGTGAGCTTCCTGTAAGCCATCACAAACCTGGCTAATGAAGTTCACGGTTTCTTCGTTCGTCAGTTTCCCAAGACGACGGATCCGTTCGAGCAAGGTTTCGCCTTCGAGATATTCCATCACGTAGTAGAAATCACCATTGTCAGTTTGCCCATAGTCATAGATTTGGACCGAATTCCAGTGAGTCAACTGAGCAGAGAGCTGGACTTCATGTTCAAACGAAGCAATTGCCGTTGAATCACCAGCGATTTCGTTTCGAATCAGTTTGATGGCAGCAGGTCGTTTCAGCAATCGATGTTTGGCCTTGTAAACTGTACCCCTCCCTCCTTGGCCGATCATTTCGAGCAATTGGTATTGCCCATACAGCTTGGCCGTTTCGACTTCGCGACGCATTTGATTCACGACGCGAGTGGCTTGAGTTGCGGCAATCGCCATCACCATCGTTAGTGCCGGAGCCGTGAAACCAGGGAACCTCTCAAGCTGCTGTAAGGACGGATTGGACAGTCGTAGAACAAGCACCGTGATCGCGGGAATCAATGCAAAAGTGCAGGTGATGGTCGCTGTTCGACGCCAGTTGCTTGGAATGAACATGCCATAAATTGCGATGAAAATTGAGACTGCAAAACTGATCGTTATGAACGTAGCTGGCAACGAATCTAATCCCCCTGTAGCGATTGCTCCTCGGGTCTCAGTAACCAAGACCCAAACAGCATCGACGACAACGGCAATCGCGCCAACGGACTCTAAAACTCGCAGTTGTCGTAATGAGGCTCGGGGAGTTTGATAGAGAACAGCCACTACGCCAACCAGCACGACGGCTGTAGACATCCGCAGGAGAAATTCGTTAAATGTCGTGCCGGCAAAAACCATGCCAACAATCTTGAGCGTCAAAAGAACGCAAAGCATTGACGTCAGCGCTACGAGCAGTCGCCGGTGAAGCAACTTGCGCGACGATTCATTGAACTGCCACTTCGAGTTCGCCAAAAGACCTGGAGGCTGCAAATTCAGAATCGCCTTGTCCAAGGCGATTCGGTTGGGCGAAACTTCTGCTTGTTGAGAATCAATTGGCATCGGGGTCTCCAAAATTTAGTCGTCGTCCATTGCTTTGGCAACTCCAAAGTCGATCACTTTCACGGCCGCCTTGTCATCATGCAATGTGGCTCATGCTATATCTCATGCTCATACCGTGGGTAGTCGGGCCTTAGTTTTCACTACAAAACTAAGTAAAGCGTAAAACGCGAGCTTCTCAGGCAGGCAAGGCAAAATTAGGTTTGAACAATCCTGCCGTGGCCGCGCTGACCCCTCGGCGATGATGGTTCTGTTCGATCCGCGGCCACAACGCCTTCCCCGACGAAGGCAGCGAGTTCTGCTTGCTCCAACGCGTCGCTGGTATCCAAGTTAATGACAATGTCGTCATCAACACCTACTACGACTTGCACCAAGTCACCGCCGTCCGCCGCGGCACCCGACTCGGTGACTTGCAATGTTCCGTCGCCTAGGTCGACGATCGCGATTTCGCCTGCTGCGTCACCTTCAATAAACAGCGATCCGTCGATGACAGAGAGATTGCTGCCGCGAGAACTCGGCGGCTTTCCAGTTGTTCGAAACCGCGTAAGCGGCGTGTTGTGCGGCGTTTCATCTGACGGCTCCAACTTTTGAGAAATTCAAGGCGAGTTAATCTCGCCTCACGCTTTATGAGGACAATTTGCAGCAAAGTTAGTCACAGTCCTAACCAAGATGTGTCACGTCTGGGCCAATAAATCGTCTTTAAGCATTGTGGGGGAGTAATAAGCGAAATTTTGAGACTTCTCGCTGAACGCCACCACCGCTTGCTGCCAAACGCCCGAACAGACTGCATTTTCGAACTCGTACTCGTACTCAGCTTTCAGCGGTACTCGTTCTCGTAATCGACGGTTGCCGGGACGTTTCGAGTACGAGTACGAGAACCATTTCATTGAGTACGAGTACGATTTTGCTGCTCAAATTGGTGGCGTTCGGCGAGAAGTGTCGAAGCGGAGGTGTCGCTGAGGCTCAGTCCAAGATTATGTACTAGGCGGTCTATCACTTCGGCCCACGTTGGCAAATGGTGTCCGAAGCGGATGCACCAGCCATCGACCAGCAGGCCGGCGTCAGCGTTCGCCGTGACCGACAGGGGCGCCACGTGGCACGTTATCAACCCGTCCCCCCAACTATGGAGGAAGTGGAGCAGATTGCCGAGTTTGTCTCGGATGAAGCTCCGACGACGGATCAAATGAGACAAATGGATCGGGAACAATTGCATCGAAAACCACGGCGCAGTGATGTAACTAGAAGTCCATCGGAATACGGGCAGCAGGGCCAACCACAACAATTTGAACGTCGCACCGGTCGCAATATGCAAAGGAATGTGCCGCAACGTTGGGCGAATTTCACCCCCCGACATTCATGGCGAATACCGTCGCTGGTCAAATGCGGTTGACCAGGAGGCAAGTTGTCGCGGTAGTGGTATCCGGGTGGTAAATGGTAGGGGAGATGAGCCGGCGGACGCAGCCAAATCAGATTAGGCAACGGCGGAACTACGTGCCAATTTGCCCTTTTCGTGTTGTTGTCGCAAGCTAGCTAAACCGCTACTATCGTCTAAAACTGCAGATTAACTTCCAACTGCAACATATGGAGTACAGAAATGTTCAAACACTGCAAACTGAATTTTCCAGTTTGGTTCGCGCTCTTCGGCTTGATTGTCCTCAGTGTTGGCTGCGGACCAAAGGCGGAAACTATCGCTCAGAAAGTTGTTCAACCGGTGAACCCCGACTACTTCATCGCCGAAAGCTTGGTCGAACCGATTAAGAAAGAGATACGAACACTTAGCGATGGCAGCCAAGCGGAATGTTACGTCATCACTACCAAGAGCGTTCCTGCTGACCATGCAATCGGCCCTTGGGCACCAAAACACGTGACTGACGGCGATGACAAAGGCGGAATTTGGATAAAGGACGGACAAGTCTACAACGTTTCTGGCGAATTCGTCGCTCACTTGGACAAACTATACGACGACCCGAAATGGAACCTCGTGCGGGAAGATGGAAGCATCAGAGTCACCCAGACGAAAGAAGCCTTTGATTTGGCCGCGCGACCCAACGTTGATCCGCGCTACAACAATTACGCCGTCGAGTGTCCTCCTGATGTGATCGAATGGAAAAACAACCATAACGTTTACGTGATTCCTGTGAATCCGGTTTATCGGTCGGTCGCCACCGATCCCCATAGAGTCGGCGACGGACATGGGCCTGTCGGGGTAGCATTCAATGGCGTCAAGTACGATCCGCCGGCACCCATTCACATGATCATCAAAGCCCACACGATCGCTCCGTTTGATCATTCGGGCGGACACGTTAATCCACACGCCGGCTATCACTACCATGCGGCGACCGGCAAAACCAAAGAGATCGAGCAAGCAGATGGTCACGCACCCTTGATCGGATACGCTCTAGACGGCTTCGGCATTTTTGCTCACTTAGATAAAGAGGGAAAAGAGCCCCAGGACTTGGACGGGTGTAGCGGGCACTACGACGACGTTCGCGGTTACCACTATCATGCCAGCGCAGCGGGGGATAACCAGATCATTGGTGCTTTTCGCGGAATCGCAGGGTCAGCAAGCGTCATCAGACCTGAGTAAATGCGCAACATCGGCAGACGAACAGCAATGACGTAAATTTCCTGCCGACGAACGCCCAAAGTTGTTGGACGTGAACACGTTGGGCTAAGCCAATAGAGGCGTCTTTCCACTTGCCACACACCTCGCTGCGGTCAGGACACGTCGGAATTTGTGCGCAGCAGAGCAGTTTTGGCAATTCGGCGCAATCGCTCAGCACGAATGGCTATGGTGAACCCTGGGAACTCGAAGCCCATTATCTTGCTGTGATGTGCGTGAACATTACGCTGTGATTGTCACCGCGATTGATCATTCTCGGCGGCGGAGTGATGGATCAATCGCAGCTTTACTCCAAGATAAGACGGCAGTTCAAAGAAATGATGAACGGCTACATGTTGCCGCCCATGGATTTAGATGACTACATCGTTCCACCAGGGAGGCCCGGCCACTCAGGCGAAATAGGGGCGTTCGCGCTCGCAGCTAGGTCGGGTTCATAGCATGCCGCACGACGTAACATCATCCTGTCACCATTCGACGATGGGAATTCCGCAGTTGACGATCAATCCGACGGTGCATTCAAGTTTTCTAAAAATGCAAGCAGCAATTCTTTTTGATCTTCTTTCAACTCGAAAAACTTTCGCTTGGATTCATCCGCTTCTCCGCCGTGCCATTGGATCGCATCGGTCAGGGTTTCGGCGCGACCATCGTGAAGATAAGGTGCTGAATCCGCAACACCCCAAAGCGGCGGCGTCTTCCATTCCCGCTGCAGGGCGTCCCATGAGAATCGATGTAGACCATTCAGATCCGCCTCGTTGGCATCGCCGCGGGGAAACTGCGGTTGCTCGGGATAATCCATCGCAATCGCCTGAGGCGTCCCCGCCGGAACCAAGGAGCTGACAACTCTCGGGGCGGAACGCCTGCGATTGGGCGGAGGCCCCGCGCGATTGGGTGGAGACCCGGTACGATACGGTGATGTCTCACCACTGCCATATCGATTCTGGTAGAGACTGGCTGGTGCGTCGGAATGAGTGCTGATCTGCTGGTACGCAGAAGCCGGGAACGGATCTTGTAGCTCGGGGCCCATGTCGTGCAACAACAAATCGCTGAAAATGCCTCGCGCGGGCGGCAGATCAGCGATATGACAATCTGCACATCCAACTGAGTTAAAGACCTGTTCACCGAGGCGAACCTGTTTGCGTTCTTCCAGAGAAAGCAATTGTTTGGAGGGGGCTGGTAAGTCGGCGACGTAGCTGGTTAGTTCCGCGACTTGCGTCGTTGAAATATCGGATGCCAAGCTGAGGTAATGGGGGTCTGCTGGATCATTGGCTTGTTGAGAGGTGCCGGCCACATTCAATCCCAATTCTGTCGCGCAGGCTCCCGCAACAAAATCAGACAACGTGTTGACTTGGCCTCGCCAACCATACTTCCCAGCCACTCGGCCGGAGATGGTTCCACCGGACGATCGGGTCTGGGATTGCGAGACTGCTTGCAACCGATTCATGGAGATCTTTTCGATATCTCCCATGCCATGCAGCGCCGGTGAGTTGCGTTGACTGAGGTAGTAGTCGAGCGTACCATATCGCCCAGCAACAACCGGTTGTTTGGCAATTGCATCAACGGTCCGCTCTTGAGGACTGAACCACTCTGGCTGTAAACCGTTGGGCACGCCGACGGACAAACGTTGACGAATGAATTCGTAGCCGGGCCGCGTGGAAAGGTCATGAACGACCGTGTTGAAGGACAATATGTTGCCGGACACCAGCCCAGGAAAGAAATCCATGTCTGAACTTGCGGCCGCTCCGCGACCACCACGATCCATTGGCTGATCAAAAAATGGCGAGCGAGGGTCGACTGTGATCTGAGTCACATTGTGATTCACACCCGATGCCCCACCTCCGGGGTGACACGCTGCACAAGAGACGGCATTGTGCATCGGCCCCAATCCATCGGCTGGGAGCATGGACGTCAACTCTCGGCCATCGTCGCGGTGTGGTGGATGGGGACCTCGCCCCATTCCTCGACCGTGCCCCCGATCTCTCCGCTGCGGCTCCGGACGCATTGAATCAAATTCCGTGAATGTTGGTGCCCGCTCCACAAATCCCCATTCCCGCTCGAACAACTCGCGACCCGCTATTGTATCCTGAGCGATTGCTTTAGGGGCTAGGGTCAGGGCCAGGATCAGAAACCCAGCCAATCCGTACCGATGCTTGACAGTCATGAGACGTTCCTTCGGCAGTATTCGAAAAGAGAATCAGAAAAGCGGGGCAGCCCTTGCCTATACTCAATAAGGACGAAAGCAGCCCCCGAATGCAACGCTCACGGCAAAGAATTTTGGTAACAGGGACATTCTTGGCTTTAGAGTGCGTACGAAACGCCCTTTCCCCGTTTCATCCTGAAAGACCAACACATCTCGCAATGCGGAATCTCATGGTGATGGATTTAGAATCGAATCGAGCGTTGTGCCTTGCCTCGTCGCTGAACACGACTCTGGGTACGAAAGTCATAATTCATTTTGTAAACCGTTAAAGCTCCCAGGCGACGTCCGTTTGGCATCGACATTGACAAGGGTTTTTCCTGAGGGCCGTAGCAAAGGCGAACATCCGTTTGTTTCAGCAGTTCCGCGATCCTTGGGGGCAATGGAGGTAACTCGGAATGCTCGATCGTTCCCGATTGAGCTCCTGCGGTCGGCAAATTGACAAGAAAAACGGAAACCAGCCCCAATAACCAAGTCAATCGCAATCCACGGTCTGACATTCTTAGTCGCCTAGTTCGTGTAAGGAAACGGATCTGTAGCAAATATGTCCACCCGAGAACCTTTCAAGGTGGGAATCGCTTTGGCTGCTGAATCGGATTGGCCGTGCCGGCGTCGATGCTATTTGCGTGGAGTCCAGCCAGGGAAACGCGATATCCCCCGGAATTCAAGGACGTTTCGGACCTGCCAATGTCACACTTCCTCGACAAAGCTCCCTTTGTTCCGCTGGGGTTGTGGACGACGTCACGAGTCCCACTGCATGAATGGCTCGTAGGCTCGTCCACTACTGGGAATTGCTGAGCTTTATTGTTGGGGGCGCTAACAGTCGCAATCTTTGCAATTGAACACATAGTCCCGCGGTCCTCCGGCGGGCCATCTGAATTCGAGAATCTCTGTCTCGCTTGTCCGTCCTGCAACCGCTTCAAGTCGAATCGTACGGTAGGGCAAACAGATACTGGCATTGAGTCGAAATTGTTTCATCCGCATCGAGATGCTTGGCTAGATCACTTCGACTGGTCAGTCAATGGAACACTGATTGTCGGTCTTACTGACGTAGGGGTGGCAACAATCAACACACTCCGAATTAATCGTGAGCAAGTTGTCGAGGTTCGTCGATTAAGGGTCGGTGCTGAACGGCATCCGCCTAAGTAAAGTCGTCGTCGTTTGGCTAGGGTGCGCCGTCTCGGAACTTGCGTTCGAAGCGGCGGATGATGACGCCGGCTATTGGAAGACTTAGCGCCTGACGACATCTCAGCCAGTTGCCATCCTTGGTGACGGCGACCGAAGCGTACTGAAATTCCAAAGCTTTCCTGCCTTCCAGACTGAAGCCGAAGCAACTTCTGCGGGTTCGTGATTGATCGAATTCCCGTCAGTCGGTCGGGAAAAAGCATGCTTCATTCAGTCTATTGAACGCTCGAGGCACGGCCTCCTTATGTGCTTGCGCAACCGGATACCAGCTCGCGGCATAGGTTATGCTTAAGTGCAGATAAAGATTGCTGCGATCGCTGCAGAGATAACGCGCCAAAATTCTACATCGGCCTTCGACTTCGACGTTTGTAATTGCGATTCGTGACGCCGAGATTCCGCTTCAACACTAATTTGAATCTGCATTTCTAGCCGTCAGCAGGTGGTTCTGCGTTTTTAAGAAGAAAACTGCAATTCGATGATGTAAAGTGGCATTCGAATCCGCACTGTAAATAGAAAGGCCCGACTACCCTCGGTGTTGGAAGAACTCATGACAGACGAAGAAATATTCGCCCATGCGATCGAACTAGATTCTGATCTGCGTCGTGCATTCCTTAGCGAGGCGTGTGAAGGAAATGCGAAGCGCGAATCACAGATAGAACAACTCATCGCAGCCCATTTCCAGACCGACAGCTTGCTTGGTTCGCATGCTGTTCTTTCCACCACAGCGATTATTTCCGAATCGATCGGCGAGCATGTCGGGCCCTACAAACTGCTCCAGAAACTGGGTGAAGGTGGTATGGGAGTGGTCTATATGGCCGAACGACTTAAGCCCATTAAACAGCGAGTTGCGCTGAAGATCATTAAAAGTGGTATGGATTCGAAGAAATTTATCGCGAGGTTCGAAGCTGAACGCCAAGCGATTGCAATGATGGACCATCCCAATATCGCGAAAGACTTCGATGCAGGCACAACCGAATCCGGTCGGCCGTACTTTGTGATGGAGTTGGTCAAGGGTGAGCCAATTACGCAATTCTGTGACGACCACAAGGTCAAAGCTCGGGAGCGTATCGAATTGTTACTCGCCGTGTGTCATGCGGTCCAGCATGCCCATCAAAAAGGCATTATTCATCGCGACCTGAAGCCATCCAACGTTTTGGTCGCTCTCTTTGATGACAAGCCGGTCCCCAAAGTGATCGACTTCGGTTTGGCGAAGGCGGCCAACCAGCCCCTAACAGACAAAACTCTATTCACAGAGGTTGGATCGATTCTCGGTACGTGGGAGTATATGAGTCCTGAGCAGGCTGTACTTAATCAGTTGGACGTTGACACGCGAACGGACGTCTATTCGCTAGGCGTTATCCTGTACGAGCTCATGACGGGCGTCACGCCCCTGGATCGAGAGCGACTTAGAAAGAGCAATTTGCAGGAGACTCTGCGGATTATTCAAGAAGAAGAGCCACCCAAACCGAGCACGCGCATCACTTTTCAATCATCTAGCTCCAAATCCTTGGCCACGTATCGGGCCAGCAATATTCAAGAACTCAATCGCTTCGTTCGTGGCGATCTCGATTGGATTACGATGAAGGCCCTCGACAAAGATCGAAAACGCCGCTACGAATCGGCCAGTCGAATGGCAGAGGATCTCAACAGTTTCCTCACGGGTGATGTTGTTGAAGCAAGACCACCAACGCTGGGCTAAAGCATGGTGGATTACCGGAATTGCGTTTACACCAGACGGAAGTCGATTGGTTACTGCCAGCCCTCAACAAGTCACTTTCTGGGATTATGAAAGCAAAGAACAAATCGGCACGTTCCGAGCTAACGACCAGGTGCGAAGAGTCGCTTTCCTGCCTGATGGGTCGGGCATGGTTACAGCGAGTGCCGAAGGGAACATTCGAATCTGGGACGCATTTGTCCGCGAGGAAAACCTATGAGTGAAGATGATCAGATCTTCGATCGAGCGCGAAAACTACAGAGAGCTGATCGCAGGGCATTTCTCGATAGAGCATGTGGTGATGATGTCGAGAGGCGGCAGCGGATTGTGAGACTGCTGGAAGCTGATGAATTCAAAGACAGTTTGTTGGACGCAATTGAGGACGAATCTCTCGCCAGTACAACAGAGGCGGTGAAGCAAGACGCTTAGTGGTTTCTTCCATTGATGGATTTATCCTGCAATGGAAAATGTGATGACGCACCATCCGTTCCTTACCAGGCGCGAAAACAGCAAACACTGAGACATGGTATGCTGCTAAAAAAGACTCTCCCGGCTCCGCTCGGCTTCAAGGCTTGCGTCTACTCGGTCTCAAACCAGGAAGGAAGGTCAGTCGAGCATGCCAAGGCTGACTTGATCTGCTCCGTACTTTCATTAACCAGGTTCGCGTATTTCGTTTTTGATTTGAATGCGACGCCCGGCGCCAGTGCTCATTACTACGATTGGTTTGCGAATGCCATGAAACGCGTGCTGAATGACTCATGCTCCGATCGGTCGGCAGGCGAAATGCTGCGAGAGCTAAATAACTATTTGGTCCAGGATGAACCACGCGGTTTTGCGACCGCTGTTTGCGCGCTCATTGATGGAGCATTGAATCAAATTCATTTTTCGAGCGCCGGGCATCAGTTCCCAATCCTACGATCGACGCAGTTATTGCCACAAGCATACTACTTCCTTGGAGCAGACAAACTCGGCTTGCCTCTCGGCGTTGTTGAAAAAATCGAGTTTGAGGATGTCGACTTTTCACTCCACCGGGGAGATTCATTGCTAGTTGCGAGCTTTTCGTATCAAGACCGCGATGATAAATCGATGCAACTGGGGTTCAGTACGGAAAATGACCTGGAAACAACTGTGAATGAACTGTTCGGTCAAGCAGATGTATCCGACGCGAACCCGTGCATTCTATGCCTTCAAACAAATCCTTAACGCAGATGTCCAACGTTTCTAAAATCTTAAGCGCCATCGAATCGGGCGATCAACAAGCGGCGGAAAAACTGCTGCCGGTTGTCTATGAAGAGCTGCGCAAGTTAGCGCGGGCAAAACTTTCTCAAGAGAATTCAGGCCAAACATTGCAAGCGACGGACCTCGTGCACGAAGCCTATCAGCGGTTGGTGGACGTGGCAAATGGCAACGATGAAAAGTTGAATAGCGCTGGGCACTTCTTTGGTGCCGCTGCTGAAGCGATGCGACGCATCTTAATCGATCGCGCTCGAGCCAAATC
The DNA here is from genome assembly GCA_041739785.1 of Pirellulaceae bacterium. Classification (GTDB taxonomy): domain Bacteria; phylum Planctomycetota; class Planctomycetia; order Pirellulales; family Pirellulaceae; genus Aureliella. The sequence goes on along the minus strand of JBGSNE010000119.1, from coordinate 23,339 downwards.
TGCGCAAAAGCGTGGCGGCGGAATACAACGCATCGAGTTCGAGGGGCTGGATCATCCTGCGGCCCAGAAGCCGGAACGTCTGCTCGCACTTGACGTTGCATTGCAAAGACTGGAACAAGTCGATGCACAAAAAGCAGAGCTCGTCAAATTGCGATTCTTTGCCGGTCTAACCAACAAACAAGCTGCGCAAGCGCTCGGAATTTCCCCTGCCACCGCCGATCGTTCCTGGGTATACGCGCGCGCTTGGCTTAAATCGGAACTAGCTGACCTGTGAGCGATTCATAATGTATAGACTGCTATCGAATCTACTGGGCCTTTCCTCCGCCTTGGCTGGCGTAGCAACGTTCTTATACTTTTATCTTTCGCAGGCCCGTTCCTTTGGTGAGAGCCTTTTATGGACGATCATGGTGGGAGGCTGCCTATTCGTCCTTAGCGCTTACTTCGATCGTCGCGACGCGCGATGGTACGGCCGACCACCAACTCGGCTATTGCCCACGCAAAAGTCACTTGCCAACTTCGCATTCATCTTCGCGTTTCTAGCTTGGTTAGGACTGTTCCTTACCATCATCGGGTCTGGTGTGTTACTCTTGCCCTCCGGAGATTCGTGGCAATTGGCTTTTTTGAGATTACTCTACTTCGCGTTAGCACTCGTGCTCGGGTGGGTGTTTGCCTACGTCGCCTGCTTCACCACCCAAAACTACTTTCGCGACTACATCTATCTCGATTGGGCGGATAATATCGGCCCTGCCATGGGCCTCACTGCAACGATTCGCAGGCTGGTGAGTTCGCTAACGTGGTTTGATCTGGTGGTGATGGCGGCAGTTGCCACGTTTTTTCTACTAGATGGCATTGCTTGGCTGGACTCGGTTTTGCCCGACAAGGTAGTTGAAGGCCTTTCTCATCGCAGCCGACGCTTGCTAATGAGAATCCATTGGCTTGCCGACCATCCTCACACGATTCGACTATTCGCAGGTGCGTTCATTGTAAGCGTTGCATCGGCATGGATGGTAAAGCGATGCTGCCCCGATCCTCGATAACACGGAGTTTGGACCAATCCCGGATCGCGGCCTGCCAACAAAATTGATCATTCGAAGGGAGGCTGAAAAGCCCTACCCGTACACGATAGAACGAAGTTCTGATTCGGTTGAAGTAGCTCGCAGCAAATCATGATTTGCTTCATCAAGTTGGTTCGCCGGAATCACCTACCGCGGCGTTAAGTGCCCTGATCCAGCTGCGGAATTCGCGGCGGATGGCGAGGGCGTAGTCGCGGTTCTCGAGGCAGACCTCACTGTAGGTGAGCGACTGGCCCGTGGATTGGCGATTTCGGAGCCACTGAATCATGCTCTCGCGATCCAGGTTCTTGGGACGGTGCCAGTTGCCGAAGCGCTTGACAGCTGCGTAGAACAATCCCCGGTCTTCCTTATATGTCGTTTACAAGCGGAAACCTTGTCGCTCAGTTCGCGACTGTACTGCGCCGCCCGGAATCGTTCGAATTGGACGTAGACCGGATAGAGCGGATCGTCCTCCTTGGGCTTACCGATCGTTGTGTAGATAACCTGCTTTCTGTTCTTCTTGCAAATCGCAGAGAATTGGGCCGATAAGTCAATATCCTGGAATCGCCCCCACCGCGACACATCCAAGCACAGCACGTACTCAAAGTCATCGCGTTTGGTGATCCACTCCGCCACCAATTCCGTGAAGGCCGGCCGAGCTTCCGAGTTGAGTCCCGACCGCCCCGCGTCGCAGAACTCACGAATGATCTCAACGCCATGTTGTTTCGCCCAAGCTCGAACCTGATCCTGTTGAATCGGAATCGAGTTCTCTTGTCGATCCTGAGCCGAGTGCCGGTAGTATGTCACCGCCCGCACCAGCGCCGGCGCATTCGCATCCGGCACATCAATCTCCCACCAATGAACCATCTTTAGTAGCCTCGTAACAATCGTGTTCAGTCAATCCACGAACCATGCGGTTCGCGATAGAACACGACAGTTACAAGAAGCCCCTAACAGGTTACAAGCGGCTAAGTCACACCTGTCGCCAAGATTTCTGAGACTTTGTCACACATGGCGATTTGCTCGCGCCATGATTGCCCGAATTCCCGCTTCCATTTTGGTCTTGGCGGAGACATTTGCAGAATGCACCGACATCTTCGGTGGTACAAAGCCATGCAGAGCGACTTGTTCTTCGATCCACAGTACTACGTCATAACCTGTGCCACGTTCGTCATCACCAAGATCGTGGTCCAAGCTCAATTCGCTCACATGTCCTGTTTGCAACAGCTCGATTGCTTCGTTGGGCCAGTACACTCGCGTCCATCCATCCGGTGTCGCACGTTCATCATCTAGATAGACCTTCATTCCGAACCGCTTTCCATCAGTGACCGACTCATACTAGGAGTTTACCTCCGGCTGCTTCGTGTAGTTTGTCTCGGCGGCAGTCTCGACCATTCGCATTGCGGAATTCCGCGGCAAACAGCGGCTCGGCGGGCTGCTCAAACACTACAGCCGAGCGGCGTTGGTCGTAGTCACTGGCGCCCTGACTACTCGCGACCTTCTTCCCCGCGCTGGAGGAGTCCGACACGACTTGGAATCGTATTGCAATCAGAGTGCTGGCCCACGCACGGCCTTCGTTGTGAAATAGGCTAACATGCAGGCGGCGAAGCCGACTAGTTCAACCGCTGCCAATACCAAGTGCATCGACGAGTAGCCATCTGCCAGCATACCCAGCAGCCGACCACTTGCCGAGCCAGCCAGTGGTAGACCGCCAATCAACAGCGAAGCTGACGTGTTGCCTTGCTTCCACAGCACCAACATCACTACGGCGATACCAATCTCGACTCCACCGTAAAACGCCCGAATCTCAGTCAGCATGGCCGGTGTAGAATTCTCAATGCCAAAGGTCTCCAGTAGCGCGGCTGGCCAAAAGCCCAGCCATACTGCGAAGCCTGCATAGACCGCAGCCGTAACGAAGACCACGATCGTGCGCGTGAGCTGGTTCATACATTCCCACTGTAATTAAGTTTCATTGGTATAGACGCCGCTCATTGGAAACTGCCGTTGAATGTTACAACACGGATTGTTCACGACATAGGTAGGCAGCAACAAGCAAGTTCTTTCCACGCCGCAACTTACGCTGCAAGCTCCATATCGCAGGCTGCGCCGCTAATACTTTTGACTACTAGCCAACGCCGCGCAGTTGCGGCACGCTTGAACCCGCACTAGTTAATGGCCCAAGTGAATAATCCGGGTTACAATCACCGTCCAGTCGAGGTAGTTTCAGTCTTCGATGCTCAACTCACATCCTAAGTCGATGATAACGGACTTATGCGTGTCTAGCACCATAGTATTTGCACTCGTACCTGGCTCTTCAACTTCAATCGTTGCATTTGTGGCGATATGCGTGGCAATACTGGCTTCACTCTTGGCAGCCGCCTGGACAACAGCCGCCTCTCGTCAGCAAGCATTTCGCGTAACCGCAGTACTTGCTGTTGGCTTGGCAGTCTATTTTTTATTGATTGCGGCTATCGTGCAGACAGGAATATTTGAGAGGGCATTTGTTCCCTTTGGACCGTTGTTCTTGGCGGTAACCATCGGCGTCGCCATCACACTCGGATTCTCTCACCTCGGAAGTCGCCTCGCCGCCGGCGTTCCGCTCGCTTTTTTAGTCGGCTTCCAAGGGTTTCGATTGCCATTAGAAATAGTCCTACACGACTGGTTTCTGACGGGTACTATTCCTGAATCGATGACCTGGACAGGAAGCAATCGGGACATTGTCAGCGGCATCGTCGCGTTAGCCGTTTGCCCATTTGTTTCGCGTCACCACGTTCTAGCATGGCTCGCAAACATTGTAGGTATCGTACTACTAGTCAACGTAGGTCGCGTGGCCATAGTTCACGCTCCATAACGAAATTGGTGAGACCGACGCCGCGGCAGTCAACGATCTGCTCTTTGATGACGACATAGCCACGCGAGCTGAAGAATGGTTTGGCTGTGATACTAGCCTGCGTGTGAATGCGAGAAACGCTGTGTTCCATTGCGGCTAATTCAATCGCGTCCAAAAGCATCGACGCGATACCACGTCGCTGGTGATCCGCCGATACGAACAAGCGATCGAGGTAACCGTCGCGAGTCAGGTCGGCGAACCCAACAATCGCTTGAGCCTGCTCAACCACGTAAGCAAAGTTCCCTTGGAATCGTTGCAACCATGGTGCGGGATCAATGCCCGCATTGGCCCAAGCATCGACTTGTTCGGGTGTGTAATCGCGGCAATTAACCCGCCGAACGGTGTCGTGAAAGAGCTGCCAACAAGACTGCGCGTCAGCGGGCTTGCATTCGCGAATTTCGAACTCGTTTTGGGCCTTAACTTGAGCCATTTGAGTTAGGCTATTTTTCGCGGTACGTCATCCGGCGAAATGTCCTCTTTGGATTGAGGTAGAACGATAACGCGAAATGCCATTTCCTCTGCCGCAACATTTGTCGCACTTCGACTATGGCCTCACCAAGCGGTTGACCTAGTCCAGCTTCCATTTCTGAGATTCCCTGACGTATGGCACCGGCGTCTTCAAGGCGCGCAAATTCCTCGGCATCAACGATCACGTACCGACGATTGGTCATCGGATCAATGACGGTCAAATGCGATTGCGGCGACGTCTGTAGTGCCGTCGATATTTCCTGCGTGAGTTTTGTGTCCATGATTTCATTCTATAGACAAAATCGGCTCAATTCAATTCAAGCGAGGGTTCAGGTCGAATGAACGTGTGCCAATGGTAGCCATCTGGTAATTCGTAGTCGGCGGCGAATGCGAGGTGCAGAATCCGCCGATGACGACGCGTGTCGGGGGCAGAAGGTCCGCTGCAATGGCTGATCATGGGGCGCATCGCCAGAACATCGCCTGCGGAGGCGTGAATGGCCACAGCCGATTCGACTCCTAGGCCGATGCTGTCACTGGAAACATGAGATTCGGGAATAACCCGCAACAGCCCGTTGTCGGCAGTCACAGGGTCGAGATGGATGCGTGGCGTCGCTGAGCAACTCTTACTGCAGTGTGTTTCAATGTAGAATGCTCAGATCATTCCGATTCATTTACATAACTGGAGTGGAAGTCATGAAGATCAGTGGTTTGGTGCACGAAATTTTGCATGTCGGATTTTGGCTTTGTGGAGTTTTATTCTTGAGCGGGATTGTTGAAGCTGCGGACCATCCAGCATTCGGGCCGGTTAAAGAACTGTTTGCCGCGATGTCCAAACACGATGGCAAGGCTATGCAGGAGACTTCAACAGAGGACTTCCAATTACTCGAGCATGGCGAAGACTGGACGATGCAGAAACTCGTCGATGCGGTCCAGCCCAAGGGCAAACCGCATGAGCGGAAGAACTTCTTCAGTCAGATTCGAGCTCGACAGAAAGGCGACGTGGCCTGGGTGAGCTACTGGAACAAGGCTGAGATTCGTGGTGAGAGCGGGCTGCGGACCGTCGTCTGGCTTGAAAGTGCAGTGTTGGTCATAGAGGACGAACGCTGGAAAGTCCAACTGTTGCATTCGACTCGTTTGGAATCAGACAAATACCCGAAAGATATTGAATGGGTGCAGTTTGAAGCGACTCCATAGTTGCTTTCAGCCGCCTGTGCATTGTGGTATGATGCACTCTCGCCGGAACTCCGGCGCTGGACCAGTATCGCAGGCATTTTAATGGGAACAGGGTATATCGTGAACCAGAAAATCCTCCTACTTGTCGCCATAGTTTTCGCTCCGTGTCATGCAATGGCTCATGAAGGCCATGAGCATTTGGGCTACGTTTCCGAATCCAGTCGTATCGTGGGAACCTATTCACCGCAGGTTCGCAGTCACGCGGCTGCCTCGATGGCTGATGCAGCTCTGGCTTTCGCGGCATCGCTTGACGAATCTCAATGCGACAAATTGCTAGAGGAGTTGACGAGTGCCGAGCGCAAAAAGTGGACTAACCTGCCGCAGCGTTCAGGCAATGGAGGACTAGCCCTTGGCAAATGTAACGAAGAGCAGATGAAGGCATTTTGCGACTTACTGGCAACGCTGCTCAGCAAGGAAGGTTACGACAAGATTTGCCACGTGATGCTGGCCGACGACCAGCTGCTTGAGGATGGAAACCCTCGCCCTGGCTTCGGCACAGAGGACTTCTTTGTAGTGCTATTTGGCAAACCATCAGCCTCGGAGCCTTGGGGATTTCAACTAGACGGACACCATCTCGGATTGAACTTGTCCATGCACGGTGACAAGATCACCCTAGCACCCAGTCACACAGGAGCTCAGCCTGTCAAATTCAAGATTGGCGAAAAGGAAATCCGTCCCTTGGCAGCAGAGAACGATGTCGCATTCGAGCTCGTCGGCAGCCTCAATCAAGATCAGCAGCAGTCAGCCATCTTGTCGGATTCAAAAGGCAATTTGGCAGCAGGACCAGGCAACGATGAAATTCCGAAGCTCAATGGAGTAGCGTGTGACACCTTTACGGCCTCACAGCTCAAATTATTAGAACAGCTAATTGTTCAGTGGGTTGGAATCTTACCTCCTGAGCAAGCTCAGCTACGGATGAACGCTCTAAAGCAAGAGATTTCAGTCATGAAGTTTGGTTGGCGAGGAGGAACAACCAACGGAGACGCCATCTATTACTCGATCCAAGGCCCAACGCTGTTGATTGAGTACGCAGCTCAGGATCCGCAAGCCAATCACATTCACACGATTTACCGCGATCCGACAAATGCTTACGGAAAACAGCTTGAGGGCAAGTAACAGGCGAGCGGCAACTCCAGCATGCATTGTGAAAACTTCTCATGCCGGAAAAGCCCAAGGCAATCGAGCTACACAGCTTCGCCCGATCCCTGTTTAATTCAGGGAGATGCGTTTCTGTGCTAGAGATGCAAGTCTGTCGTACGGGAATCGAGGATGCCTATAGAAGTCTGATAACGAGTCTGCGCAGCCAAATCTGGGTGCTAAGAATCTGAACCTTTAAGTGACGCCGACTTTGGCGGCGCAAAATCGAATCATCACCAAGGTTGTGCCTGCACCCAATGCAATTGGCGTGGCGTCGCAGTTTTGAGTTAACCCGCCGGTCGCTGTTAACCAGAGTATGTGAGAATTGCGACCGTTCCGGTATCGGTCCCCGGGCAATGCCTCTACACGGAAAAAAAAGTGAGAGCGCTCTCGCGTAAACGCTTAATTCTCAAGCACTTATGAAATTCCGAGTCCGGTTCGGTGGCACCGACCTGACCGTTCAATTTCGGAATAGTGGTTAACAGAACTTTTGAGGGGTTCGGGATGTTCTGGCTGGTGGTAGAACTCGGCTGCGCAAGAAGCGAGAAGAGTCGCTTTGTGCGAAATGGAACCTCTGTTTTGTGCGGGACCGTTCAAGCATCGATTTTCGGCGCTCAGCGTAGGGCGTAAAAGGCAAGAGTTGATTTGTTTCTTTTTCCGGACCAGTTGTCGCGCCTGCAGTAGCTGCCGAATATCCGCTAGACTTAGCAACGCTTGGGTGTGCCTAGTTGGCAGCAAGACATTTGGAGTGCATAGATCAGGCGGCTTGGGGAGCTAGGGTCGATGCATAGTGCTGGTCATTGAGTTACAGATGAAGCCAGTCGAGCAGAAGATAAGGCCCTGCCGAGGAACAAGCTCAAATTTCTTCCACTAATTTGTTCGATCCGAACTGCCGAGCTGCAGAGGTGCAACCAGAGCGCCGCACGATCGCGAAGTCGGAACTGGGCCGATACACATTAAAACACCTGTTTTTTCCCCCTTACCTTCCAACTTTGCCGTAAAGCGGAAAACCTACTCATGGATGGGAAATTTTCAGTCAGGTTGCCTTCCCCGTTACTTGCCAACTCAACTCACAACAAATTCCAATTGCCGCTGAACCAAGCCGCAAGACACTATTGCGAAGACAAATCGCCTGCCAATTGCAATTATGAATCGCGAAAATTGAAAACAGGAACTCAGGAACTGCCAGTGGTCCTTTGTTGCGTCAGAAGCCGCTTCACTTCGCGAGCGATTGCCGTTTCTTCCATTGTCCGCACAATAAAGATGCTGCCCGTCGAGTTTTCCTCAGCAATGTCGCGATTGCATTGGTTGGCTTCGTTTTTGCCTTCGTGGATTTGGAGCCCAATGCAATCCAGGCCACTGCAGACGCGACTTCGCAAGGTTGCAGAGTGCTCGCCAATTCCAGCCGTGAACACGAGGCCGTCGATCCCTCCGAGCGTCACCGTCATTGCCCCAATGGTTGACCTTATCCGGTCAGCGAACATTTCGATTGCCAAAGTCGCGCGTCCATCGCCTGAGGCAGCAGCTAGTTCGACTTCCCGGAAGTCCGATGAGACGCCTGACACGCCAAGCAAGCCTGACTGGCGATTCAAGGTTTCTTCGACTTGCGTCGCAGTGAGTCCCAAGTGCTGGATCAGGTGCATGGGAATCCCCGGGTCGACCGATCCGCTGCGAGTTCCCATCATCAACCCTTCGAGCGGAGTAAACCCCATCGTCGTCGACACCGGAAGTGCACCGCGCACAGCCGTCGCCGAACAACCGTTGCCCAAGTGACAGATGACCAGTCGGAGTAGCGCGTCGTCTTTTCGGTTGAGAAGATCAGCGGCGCGCTCTGCGCAATAAGCGTGACTAATTCCGTGAAAGCCGAAGCGGCGGATGCCGTACTGTTCGTACCACTCGTAAGGCAGTGGATACAGCCATGCACGCTTGGGAAGCTGAGTGAAAAACGACGTGTCAAACACCGCGACGTGCTTGGCACTGGGAATCATCGTCTGAACGGTTTCGATCAAGCTCAACGCCAATGGATTGTGAAGCGGGGCGAGCATTGAGAGCCGGTGGATTGATTCACAAACGCGTGCATCCACAAGCGTCGCTTGCGAAAATTCGGTGCCACCATGAACGACGCGATGGCCCACAGCATGGATTGGATCGTCATCCACAAGCGGTTTCAATCGACCGAGAATCCACGCCATAGCCTCCGAATAACCAGCAATGCCTGCGACCGTGTCTGTCTGTTGGACTTCGCCATACTGCAATCGGAGTTGGGTCGACTCGCTAAGTCCATCAAGGATCGCGATGCCACTAGCAAGCTCGCCGCAGGTGGATTGGTCAAACACAGCGTATTTGAGCGTGCTCGAACCAGCATTCAATACCAGGATGCTCATGTTGCTATGCTCACGTCTGACCACCCGGCCACGACCACTCGCGAATCTCCGGCATGTCTTGGCCATGCCGCGCGATGTAGTGCTTGTGTTCGATCAATTTGTTGCGGATCGCTTGCTTTGCATAGGCAGCCTTTGCACCCAATTTCGGAACTCGATCAATCACGTCTTCCACTAAATGGAATCGGTCCAGGTCATTGAGGACGACCATGTCAAAGGGTGTCGTGGTCGTGCCCTCTTCTTTGTACCCGCGTACGTGCAGGTTTTTGTGGTTGTTGCGCCGATAAGTCAAGCGGTGGATCAGCCAAGGGTAACCGTGGAACGCAAAGATGATGGGTTTGTCGGTGGTGAACATGATATCGAACTCCTTGTCCGACAATCCATGCGGGTGCTCGTTGGGTGATTGCAGTTTCATAAGGTTGACAATGTTGATGACGCGGACTTTCAACTCGGGAAGCTCTCGCCGCATGATATCGACCGCTGCCAAGGTTTCAAGCGTCGGCACATCGCCGCAGCAAGCCATCACGACATCGGGTTCGCTCCCACGATCATTGCTGGCCCATTCCCAAATGCTGATTCCCGCAGTGCAGTGGTTGATCGCTTGGTCCATCGTCAACCATTGTGGCGACTTTTGTTTGCCAGCGACGATCACATTTACGTAGTTGCGACTGCGCAGGCAATGATCGGTCACCGAAAGCAAGCAGTTCGCATCCGGGGGCAAATAGACGCGAATGATCTCCGCTTTCTTGTTGACGACATGGTCGATAAAGCCGGGATCTTGATGGCTAAACCCGTTATGGTCCTGACGCCAAACATGCGACGACAGCAAGTAATTCAGCGAAGCGATTGGGCGTCGCCAGGGAATGTCGTTGCAGACTTTCAGCCACTTGGCGTGCTGATTGAACATTGAATCAATGATGTGAATGAAGGCTTCGTAGCAGTTGAAGAAACCATGTCGGCCGGTCAATAGATAGCCTTCCAGCCAGCCTTGGCACTGGTGTTCGGAAAGCATCTCCATCACGCGGCCATTAGGGGAGAGGTGATCGTCGCTCGACAATATTTCGCCCAAAAAAACGCGATTAGTGACATCAAAGACATCACCCCAACGGTTTGAGGCGTTTTCATCGGGGCTGAAGATGCGAAAGTTGCGAGTTTGCAAGTTTCTCTTCATCACGTCGCGGATGAACTTGCCTTGCACACGAGTCGTTTCCACTGACACACTTCTTGTTTTCCATCGACTTGCTGCGGGCAAGTCCATCCCTTCGGGGTCTTCAAGACAATCATGGGCCAACGTGGCCGGGTAGGATCGTTGTTCTGGCGGGCGTGTTGCAGGATGCGTTGAATTTCTGCGGTTACTTCATCCAGCGTAGCGGCCATCAACCCGTGCATCGTCGCGGGATCGTCCCACTCGACGAAGTAGGGTGTGTAGCCGTAGCCGCGCATTAGCTGGTCCAGCTCTTGGTGACTGATGCGCGCAAGCACCGTGGGATTGGCGATCTTGTAACCATTCAAGTGAAGGATCGGGAGAACCACACCATCGTGAATTGGATTCAAGAACTTATTGGAGTGCCAACTCGTGGCCAACGGTCCCGTTTCCGCTTCCCCATCACCAATGACGCAAGCAACGACTAAGTTGGGGTTGTCGAAGGCCGCTCCAAACGCATGCGAGAGCGCGTAACCTAGTTCTCCACCTTCGTGGATACTGCCAGGCGTCTCGGGTGCGACGTGGCTAGGGATTCCACCAGGAAAGCTGAATTGTTTAAACAACCGCTTCATTCCGGCTTCGTCTTGCTCGATGTTGGGATAGTGCTCGGTATACGTGCCTTCTAAATAGGTATTTGCAACCAGTCCCGGACCGCCATGACCAGGGCCAGTGACAAAGATCATGCTTAAGTCTTGTTTGTCGATGACGCGATTAAGATGTGCATAGATGAAGTTCAGGCCAGGCGTCGTGCCCCAGTGCCCCAACAATCGCGGCTTCACGTGTTCTTTCAGCAACGGTTCCTTCAGTAGCGGATTGTCAAGAAGATAGATTTGGCCGACCGAAAGATAGTTTGCAGCTCGCCAATAGGCGTCGATGCGATTGAGTTCTTCGAGTGAAAGAGGATTTGACACGCGTTTGCCTCAATTACAGAGAATTTAGAATTCGATGAAAGCCATCGCGGAGTTCTTGCGTGGCGTCTCGAAAGATGTTCGCGATCAGTTTTCTCGGTGGTATGATTCGTTGTCCATGGTTAAAGGGAGATTGGCTGTTGGCAAGTGAGCAACATTCATGCCATTCGCGAAATCGCCCGAAACAGAGCTCTACTGCGCCACCCCAAGGCGACGAAGGGCGACATGCGAATGTCGATTGCTCCATTGCATCACAATTTGCCTACATCGGGGAGGGGTCAGCTTGTATTCATATGCCACTGCCTATTTAGTTCTCTGGATCGCGATCAGTTTTTTGGCTTCGTCTCACGCCGCGTTGTACAAACGAGACAGCCGATCTCTTGTCGGTTGGATCGGGATTATATGGATCGCCCCGATTCTTGGTGCTACCTTCTATTTTCTATTCGGCATTAACCGAATTCAGAGGCGCGCACAGAAGCGGATGCGCGTCGACGACGATGGGCCGGTTTCCAATACGGACCAGTGGCAACCGCAGCCGATCGCCGAGAGCTACCTGGGATCGGGGGCATCTCACCTTGTTTCGTTGGGGAATCTTGTTGGGCGAGTGGTCAATCGTCCCTTGCTGGCGGGAAATCAAGTCAATTTTTTACGGAACGGGGACGAAGCGTTTCCAGAAATGCTTCGGGCGATCGAATCAGCGCGGCATTCGATTACGATGAGCAGCTACATTTTTGATCGGGATCCGATTGGAATTCAGTTTTTGGAATCACTTCAGTTAGCCATGAAACGTGGTGTGCTGGTGCGCTTACTGGTGGACGACGTGGGCGTGCGGCATTCCTGGCCAACGATGCTCCGCAGTGCGAAACGCAAGAGCATTCCAGTCGCAAGGTTTCTTCCTGTACTGGTTCCCCGTCTGCTCCATTACGCGAACTTGCGAAACCACCGCAAACTCCTGGTGATCGACGGCCGGGTCGGTTTCACCGGCGGGATTAACATTCGTGAAGGCCATTGCCTGCACCGAGCAAACCGTTATCTCGTGCGGGATGTTCATTTTCGTATCGCAGGTCCGGTCGTTGCACAGTTGCAGCACACGTTTGCCCACGATTGGTACTGCACGACGGGCGAGGAGCTATATGGAGAGAAGTGGTTTCCCGGAATTCCTGAATCCGGCGGTACACTGTCGCGTGGTATCTCGGACGGCCCCGACGAAGACCTCGACAAGCTAAAAATGGTTTTGCTAGGGGCTATCATGTCAGCACATTCGTCAATCGCGATCATGACGCCCTATTTCCTGCCGGACGACTCCATCATTTCCGCTCTGAATATCGCCTCGTTACGTGGCGTGCAAGTCCGCATCGTGGTGCCAGAACGGCCTGATGTCGCCCCGGTAGGCTGGGCGATGGTGGCCCTGCTATCACAGTTACTCGAACACGATTGCCGCGTCTGGATGTCCAAGGCTCCTTTTGATCACAGCAAGCTGATGATCGTCGATGGGCAATGGACATTGCTTGGATCCATGAACTGGGACCCAAGAAGTCTGAGGCTAAACTTTGAGTTCAACGTGGAATGCTACGATGAGCAATTAGCTGGTTCGCTACTGAAAATAGTTGATGAGACGATCTTGGAGTCACGGCAATGTACGCTAGTCGATGTCGACGCACGCTGTCTTGCGATTAAGCTGCGTGACGGGCTTGCTCGTGTTTTGACACCCTATCTATAAGCTCCGGATTGTGCGAAACCGCCCACCCAAGAGTTTGTGAAGCGAAACGCATAGAACACGAAATGGATACTCAAGAACTTATTGATGCGATGCACATCGTCGAACTGTCTTCCACAGATCGTTCAAGTGCGATTTGTGAACTGGTGGACGCAGTGAAGTGTGACCAGGTCATTTTCGGCTGAGCCGACACTTATCAGATCGAAGTTTCGCTGGTCGGCAATCGCTTTAAGAAAACTGTGTTTGGCGGGTTCGTATTTACGAGCGTCGGTCCCTCGTCCGTGAACTCGTGCGTGCTCCCGTATTCGGGAACAGACACATCGAACCCAAACCGCGATTCTATGCTGTTCTTTAGCGCAAGCGCAGCGTGTTCTTCACCACACGTGCGTCAATACTGTCGGCCGGCGTTTGGCAAGTCTCCCAGTTCCGTGACAAATGATCACGTTCCTGCACCAGACCACAATCGATCATCACCCTCTTCCCGCCCACCTCCAAACAATACCGCGACCCGGTGACGTTGCGGTTGGCGCCTAGGAACGTGATCTTCAAGGTAGGATTCCTTTCTCTCTTGATGTTTCCCAAGTGGGTCCGGTAGAATAATTTCATAATTCACCTTTGGAATGCCAATCGCGACCGCCTTGGGAGCTTTCAGGGTAGTGGCCACCTATTTTTCATCCCGGCTAAGCCAGCGTACTGACGTTGTCGGCCGGTATAGCTTCCACTCAATCGCCCGCTTCATTGTCGGTCAGAACAATGCGGCCGATCCGCCGCGTCAGCGTGTTGATGCGTTTCAGGTTTTCGATGATGTCTGTTTCGACCTTGAATGCTGCGAGTCGATTCGGCTCATAGGCAACGAACCGTCTTGCCAGATGGGAGGTTGCAATCTCGGCGAGTTCGTTCACAGCCGCCTTACTTTCCACCGCATCACGGGCAGCCAACAGATCGCCATCGCGTAGTGCATCCAACGAGCGGTCGAAAGCCCAGTACACTTTATGGTGAACCGTACGCAACACATCAATGGTTGTAGGGCTGACGACAACTCCAAGCCGAATTCGCTTCGCTGCGTCAATCAGCACATTGTTTTCAATGACATCGCCAACGTTCTCCAAGTAGTTGGCAACGCCAATGTATTGATACAACTGGGTCGATTGAAGGGCAACCAGATTCTTTTGCGAAAGCTGGGCTAGGAAAGTGATGATGGCACCGTGCAGGATGTCAACATCCTCGTCGATTTGCTGGAGACGGGCGATGTCTCGTTGCGTGCCAATGGTCGCAACGCCAAAGGCTCGCTCCAGCATTTCCCGATCCAACTCCGCAAGCCGGACCAACTCGCGACGGACCTGATCAAGCGCCAATGCGGGATGTTCCAAGAACAACTCGTCCAAAAACAATGGACAAATACCCTCCGGCGCCTCCCTTTAGGGAACGATTCGATCGACCAGTTTCGCCAGCGGGCCCGTAAACCAGATGAATAGAAAGGTGTTCCCGACATTGAACAGCGTATGTGCGTTCGCAATTTGTCGCGGAGTATCAGCCGCAAGCCGAGCCGAGCCCTCAAGGTAATTGGCAGAGGGTGAAATGCCGCGTGCGAGCTGAGCAAATTGCGGGATGAAGAACATCCAAAGCAGGACTCCGCCAATGTTGAAGACCACATGAATCCAGGCAGCCTGGACCGCCTCACGAGGCCGCCCGAATGCCGAAATGATCGCGGTCACACAGGTACCAATGTTCGCGCCAAAAACCAGACCGATTCCCGACTCCAGCGAAATTAATCCCTGACTTGCTAATACGATCACGATCCCGGTCGTTGCGGACGAACTTTGCACAATGGCAGTAAAGATCAGGCCGAAGAGAATGCTCAGCAGAGGATTCCGCATGTTCTGCATCGCATCAATGAATGGCGGCCACTGACGCAACGGCCCCGTCGCGTTACTCATCAACTCCATGCCGAAGAAGATCAGACCTAGTCCCATCAGAACTATGCCCCACTGCTTTATCTTTTCGCTCTTGGCAACCACGTCCGTCAGAAAGCCAATTGCAATCATCAGCAAACCGTATTGGTAAACGTTGAAGGCAATGATCTGGGCTGTGATCGTCGTTCCCACATTTGCGCCAATGATGACACCGATCGACTGACTCAACGTCAGCAACCCAGCTGAGACAAATCCCACGACAAGTACCGTCGTGACCGAGGATGATTGTATCACCGCAGTTATGATCGCTCCTGCGAGTGCTGCGGTAAATCGGTTCGCCGTCAGTCGAGCGAGCAAGCCCTTCATACTGCTGCCTGCTACTATTTTCAGGCTCTCGGTCATTTGCCGTATGCCAAATAGAAAAAGCGCAAGTCCACCACCTAGTCCCGTGATGAGCGCACCAAATTCGATGGGGGTGGATGTCATGAGTGTGCAAGGCACCTTCGCGGAAGAAGTTTACATCAAAGCTAGCTGCGATGTTCAAGCGACGCATCTGTACCGGCAGTTGCAGCTTGGTGACCACAAAAGGTGTCTTATGTCTAGGTGCGGCTTCGATCCGTGAGCTGCCGAAACTTGTATTGTTATCGTACACTGCGTGGCTGCCACCGGTAAACTCAAGCCCGTGCAGGCATAGAAAACTCACCCGGCCGGCCTGGCCTCGTTGAGTACGTTTTGTTTGTTGCCTGGCCGGGTGATGACGAACTGAGCGTCTTTCGCAGCCACCCTCAACGGGGATCGATGCCGTAGGTGCCGCCATGTTCCTCGCTAGGCAGCCGCGGTATTGATGATTGCGGGCGGTCTTCGGCAAACCAGCGGTTGCCCTCGAAGCGGAAACTCTCGGGCTCGGTGCCACCGCCTATATTCACCTCAGTTTGTACCTGGCTGCGGCGGAAGACAAAGCGATTGTCCTTTATTAGAACATTCCTACATGGAGCGTAGCCCGGCGCGGTCGTTTCCTGAAGGACACGGAGGATCCACCGCTCTGGAAACAAGATCGTGTTGCCGACGAACTCAGCGCCGTCCACGCCCACGAAGGCAGCGGCGCACGAGCTGCCTTCGATGATATTGTTCCGCACAGTGATAGCCTTTGCTTCATACTTCGCGCCGGGTGGACGAAACAAATTTAGGTCGGTAGAACCGCCGACATTGAGCGGACGTTCGCCACCATGGATGAAGTGGCATTCCTCCACCGTAATACTGGAACTTCCTCCCTTGGTTTGAACACTCGCAGTGGCACTGAAGCCGGGTTTCCCCTGGAAGCGGCAACCGGTGATCAAGGACCGATGACAGCCAACGAGGTCGATGCCCTGGCCACCCCAGCCGGTAATGGTGCAGTCGTGGATGGTTAGTTTGTCGAGGCCAGAGCATTTGATGCCATCGTGATTCCCCTTCGGACCGATGTCGCTGATCTCCAACTGCTCCAGAGTGATGCCGAGGACGGGTTGATCAAAGAGACCTCCATCATCCAGATTGATACCATTTCCGGATTGCCCACTGAAACGCAGATCTCGCAGGGTCAGATACTGGCAGCGCGAGAAATGGAAGCCATAGCTACCACCCTTGAAGAGCGGCGGGTTCTTCGGATCAAGCGCCTCCAGGGTGAGACTCTCCGTACCCTTGACATAGTGGCCCCCAGTGTAATCACCGGGCGCGATCTTTAGTGTGGTATTGGGTTTTAAATTGCGTAGGGATACCCGCAATGACTCGTCGTCACGCACGACGACTTCTCCCGCTGTGGAGGTGAGACTGGTCAAAAGTAGGAAGAGGATTGCTTTCATGTTGGGTGGTTTTTCCTCGGTGTTACGGCATTGCCCGTTAGACGCCAGTTCACAACTTCGCCACTCCTAAATGGCACAATGGCGTCGGGGCCACTTCCGAGCGAATCGGGAACACTCCATTGCTGTTTTTCAAGCGTGATGTGTTGTGTGTTTCGTGGTAGGCCGTAAAAGTCGGCACCATGGAAACTGGCGAACGCTTCCAGCCGATCCAGCGCACCGGCTTGCTCGAACACCTCGGCGTACAGTTCAATCGCCGCGTGCGCCGTGTAGATTCCGGCACAACCACAGGCCGACTCCTTGTCTTGGCGTCGGTGCGGCGCGCTGTCTGTCCCCAGAAAGTAGCACAACTCGCCACTTGTTGCCGCCTCAACCAGTGCGCGGCGATGCTCCTCGCGCTTCAGGACCGGCAGGCAGTAATAATGGGGCCGCAATCCACCGGCGAACAGTGCATTGCGATTGAGCAACAGATGGTGGGCAGTGATCGTGCCGGCTACCTGCGGCCACGCGTCGCGAACAAACTGGACGGCCTGCTTGGTTGTGAGGTGCTCCAAGACGACTCGCAAACCGGGAAACCGGCGGACCACGGACGACAATTGTTGGTCAAGGAAAACAGCCTCTCGGTCAAACACGTCGACGCCGGGATCGGTGGTTTCGCCATGGACCAGCAACGGAACACCGTGCTGCTCCATCGCAGCCAGGGCGGCGTGGCAGCGATCGATCTCGCGAACACCGCTCTCCGAATGCATGGTCGCACCTGCCGGATACCACTTCACACCGTGTACGATTCTGCTTTCCTTAGCCGTGGCGATTTCGGCGGCCGTGGTCTGTTCCGTCAGGTACAAAGTCATCAGCGGCTCGAAATCCAGGCCAGCGGGAACGGCATCTAGAACCCGCCTACGATATTGCCGCGCCTGTTCGGTGGTGCAGACCGGTGGCACTAGGTTGGGCATGATGATCGCGCGGGCGAACCGCATCACGCTGTCAGGCACGACACGACACAACATTTCTCTGTCGCGCACGTGCAGGTGCCAGTCGTCGGGTTTGATCAGTGTCAATGTCTGCATAAGAATCGATCTAATCCGCCAAATAGGGAATTTGTTGGCCCGGAACTAACCGATCACAGGAGATTTGAAAGTTCGATTGGTCAGTGATGCATGTTGCACGGATGGATGAAAGGTCCCTGCCTCGGCAGCGGAACCCATCCTAAACAAACTTGCGGCTCTGGAATAGTTGCAGAGGGTCGCCGCAGCAGGTGTCCGCAACATCTTTCACCGTTAACGTTCTGATAAACGGGGCTAAGCTCGTCATGGCTTCAATCCAAGTTGACATCGTTTCGAAACCTATTTCAGCAACTTGATCGGTTTAGAGAAACTGACCTACGAAGGCGGCGATCAGACCGTACAGCAACATCGGTCCGACTGTCTTCTTGAGAATCTCACCGCCCAGCCGACGATCATCAATTGCGCGACTCGATTATCGCTGATCTCGTTTAGCCACTGACGAATCAAATCCATCGCCCCCGATCGCTCCATCGTTTTGAACATCAAGATGGCTCCCCAGATAATCAGGATCGGAGTCCCAGCCGATAGTAATCCGCGCACGACGGTTGCGTTTATCCAATTGGGATCTTCAGCAAAGTAGAGGAGCTTGACGGAGTAGACCATCAACGCAGTCAACGGAAGCGAGATGTAAGATGGCCAGCCGTTCGGCTTTGTCATCAATGCAATCAAGAGCAAGATAGGAGTGATGCAAACAGCGAAGTCCATGATCAATACGGGCCTTCAATGGAGCCGTGGGACGCTAGCATGGTCGTAAGAGCGAAAGAGTTGGCTGTTGAGGAGTGTATTGCTACGCTATCATCGCGATGCTTAATCAACAAAGCAATCTTTCAGATAAGGATCGCTTACTTTGTCGAACGCTTTACTGCTCACTTGAAGTTCGTACCTCTGATTCGCCATGTGATTGCATGAGTTTTCGTTCTGTGAGCTGGTCGATCGCTTCTTTGGCGGCATCCGCAAAGGGCAACAGGATCATGTTGCAGCCTTCTTCCCTCAACTTGGCGGCGTCCCGATCGTTATGGGCGGTTGCCGCGACCGAGCCGGTATAGCCGTAACGCGAAAGAGCATGCAGCAGCGCAAGATTCACCGCAAGTTGTGGGACCGAACTGACTACCCAACGCGCGTGCGCAAGAGGTAGCGTCGACGCAAACTCAGGGTCTTCCCCGTCTCCATACACGACCCAGTGGCCTGACTCGCGGAGTGTTATTGAACGGGTCACCGACGGTATCGCCAACGATGCAGGCGTGATGAATCGGCCTTACCCCCTCTGTGCTGATTCTCTAAGCATGGCTATCGGCCGACCCTGTCATGCTTGGATCTGGCTTACCACTTTCAACTCTGTTCCTTCGCATGTAGCGCCGAACCCATTTCTCAAAGCCCACGACCACGTACACGAACACTCCTGTTAGAAGAATGCGCCACCAAGCATCCCAGCCAATCGGAGCGCTGTGGAAGATGTGGTGCATGAAGGGCGCATACGTGAACGCAAGTTGCAGCGTCACCATGCATGCCGCGCCTACGCCAATCCAACGGTTTGTAAATAGCCCAATCTGGAACATTGATTTAGTGAGCGATCGGCAATTGAATAGGTAAAATAGCTCGACCACTACGAACACATTGACGGAAACCGTTCTAGCCACTGCGTCGCTATAGCCTTGGCCAAGTGCCCATTCGAACGATCCGAAAGCGCCGACAAGCATGGCGAGCGACACCAGAAG
The DNA here is from genome assembly GCA_041739785.1 of Pirellulaceae bacterium. Classification (GTDB taxonomy): domain Bacteria; phylum Planctomycetota; class Planctomycetia; order Pirellulales; family Pirellulaceae; genus Aureliella. Next base: position 3,822 of record JBGSNE010000119.1, on the reverse strand, counting down.
TATGCGACCGATCAGCTCCCCGGTGAGGATCGAGCATTTGGGGTCGCGAGGTGGCCGACGCATGATGTCCGTCTCTTTCGGCTCGAACGCCAGCATCAACCCCAGTAGAACGGCCGTGGTCATGTTGATCCAAAGGATCTGGACCGGCAGGATCGGCAAAGTCACCCCGACGAAGATCGCGGCCAGGATCACGAGCCCCTCGCCCATGTTCGTTGGCAGCGTCCAGACGATGAATTTCGTCAAGTTATCAAAAACTTCTCGGCCCTCTTCGACGGCTGCCTCGATCGACGCGAAATTGTCGTCCGTCAGCACCATGTCGGCCGCCTCTTTGGCAACTTCCGTCCCGCCTATGCCCATCGCCACGCCGATGTCGGCTTGTTTCAAAGCGGGCGCATCATTGACTCCATCCCCGGTCATAGCCACAACGTGGCCTTTGGCCTGCAATGCGCGCACGAGCCGCAGTTTCAACTCGGGGGTTGCACGGGCAAACACCGTCACCTGATCGGCAATCTCAATCAATTGGTCGTCGGTAGTCTCCGCAAGATCTCGAGCCGTCTTGACAACGGGTGCGTGAGTTTCAGTGGCGTGCATACCATCCAGCCCCAACTGCTGCGCAATGGCACGGGCTGTCAGGGCATGATCGCCGGTGATCATTTTCACGCGGATGCCAGCGGTTTGACACGCTTTGATTGCGGCCACGGCTTCGGCGCGGGGTGGGTCAATCATCCCCTGCAGCCCAAAGAACACCAAGTCACCGATGTCGTCAAGTGTGATCTCATTCTTGGTTGCTGGCAGTTGTTTGCCGGCAAATGCCAGTACCCGCAGCCCCTCGGCAGCCATCGCAGCCACTTGTTGACTCGCGACCTCAATGTCCAGTGGAATGGTCTCTCCCGTCGCGTTCAACGCAAGCGTGCATTTTGAAAGGTTATGCCCAACGCTGCCATTGTCCATGTAGCGGCTGGACTTACCCACGGCCCCCTTCGCAGCAAGTCTTACAAATCGTGTGGCAGCGCGAGCACTGAAGTTTAACGCGGATCTCAATGAGCGATCCGCCACAAACAGGGCAGGCTGGACGACAGGGTGTTTCAGATTGCCTCTTTTCATTTTGGTCGGCCATTCCAATACTTCCCTGCAATGAGGATTTCCATGGATGTTTCAATTGGCATAAAACGCACGGGTCCAAACTCGCTGCCTAAATTGAATTGATCTCAGCTAGCCTAAGTCTCACGAGCAGATCGTTCAAGGCGGCTTTGGCAGACGGTACTTCGGGTAGTGACGAAACGCTGTGTTCGCCTTCCAGCTCTCGAGTTAATCGCAAATACTCTGATTCGTGAAACGCGAGGTCTGCAACATCCAGGACACCTTTTTCGGGGCCTGCCAGCTTGGCCGCGACAAGGTCATCAATGTATGGCAATTTTGCGTCCACATTCAGGTTGAGCAAGTTGGCTTCGATCGTACCGGAACGCATCAGGTGGATGCCAGTCAACAGAACTCGATAAACATAAAGCAATGGCTTGACGCGAGGCGGAGACTCCTTGGTAAATAGCTTCCACTGAGTTGCGGCGAAACCCAAATAGTGATGAGCATGATGTTTCGTAATGCAGCCTGATGTAAGCGACTTGAGCTCATCGTGTTCCGGAGTAGTGTGAACGACCAGTGGTGACAGTAATCAGCCAAACGCGTGAGTTGGTCGTGGTGAATGGCGGCTTCGAATCCATCGGCGAATTTGACGCGATAGGCGTGGGTGCGATCGATGGGTGCCTGTACGATGACTCCGACCGCTCCCGCGGGATGGGCGATGCGATCATTCTGGGCCATCACATCCTTGGCAGTAACAACCTGTGTGCCTGCGGAATAGATAAGCCGATGTGAAGCCTGCGGAGTCACTGCGGTTAAACTCGTGTGTGAAACTGAATTGACTTAGTACAATAGCGCCTCGATGAACGCTCGCACGATTGTAACGATTTATCTCTTGGCACAGGCTGTTGGTACGGCGGCGTGGTGGTGCGCGCTGTTAATCGTGCCTGAGTCGACTGATTGGTTTCAGCCCGCGAGTTGGCCCGACGATGCGCTGCTTGGTTTTTGGTTTGCCGATGGATTGCTGGTTGTCGGCGGTTCACTTGTTACAGCGGTAATGATTTCCAAGAAGCTACCGCATTCTAGCGTTGCCATTTGGATGTTGGCGGTGACGACTTGGTATCCAACGCTATATTGCATCGGTGTCAGCGTATTGACTGGTGAAGCTTGGTTGGCCTCAGGCCTCATGAGCTGTATGGCTGGATTGACGCTTTCCATGGCAACGATTCATGGCACACCAAATCAAGCGCCAGCCACGTTTCGCGCCGGTGCAATGACAAAGACGACTGCCGTCGTATGGACGTTCACGCAACTCGTTATATTCTGGGGTGTGTTCTTATGGGTACTTCCGATGGCGATCCTGGAAATGGAAGGGCATCTAGGGCTGGCGCGGTTCAAGCATTCGTTCCGAGACCTGTTTTCAATGGCAGCATTCATTGCGTCATCCCTGTTGGGCTTGTGGAGTGCCTGGACAATGGCGACACGCGGTGAAGGGACTCCGCTACCGACTGCGACGGCTTCCAAGCTTGTGATTGCGGGTCCCTACCGCTGGATTCGCAATCCGATGGCACTTGCAGGCATCCTTCAGGGAATCGCAGTTGGATGCTGGTTCGGCAGCCCTGCCGTAATCGCCTACGCTTGTGCTGGCATTCCCGTATGGCACTATATGGTTCGCCCTAGTGAAGAAGCCGATTTGCTGATGCGTTTTGGGCACGACTACGAGAATTACCGTAAGTCTGTGAGGCTATGGATTCCCCGAATAGGAAAGAATCAGTTCGAGAGTCTCCGCAACTGAACGTGCTTTTCGTGTGCAGTCGCAATCAATGGAGAAGCCCAACTGCGGAGCATCTGTATCGGAACGATGTGCGTGTTCGAGTGCGATCGGCCGGCGTTTCCAAATCGGCGCGAAGATTGGTAACCATCCGTGATATTGAATGGGCTGATCTGGTGATGGTCATGGAGACTAAACATTTTCAACAACTGCGGAAGAGGTTTGGCGAGGCTATCGGTCGCGACTGCTGCCGTATTCTCGACATCCCAGACGAGTACGAGTATTTGGATTCGGAGTTGATCGCATTGATTCAGCAATCAGTCGAACCCATTCTGAACAAATTCATTGGCCCCTAGGACCTTTTTTGCCGTTGAAGCGCCAGCAGAACTAAGACGCAGCTTCCGTCATCGATGACGTTGAGTCCGGCTTCGCGAGCTAGCATGCTGCCTTGCGAGTCTTCTGCTCCGGGTTGCATCCAGATGTTCTGGACACCGGCAGCGATGGCTTGTTGGATGACTTCGCGCGTGATGTGAGGCGGCGTGACGATCGAAAGCGATTCAGGAACTTCCGGTAGATCAGCGATCGACGCATAAGCGGTATGGCCTTCGACTTCGGGTACTGAGGGATTTAGCGGATATACGGTGCGGCCGGAGGCAATGAGAGCCTGGAAGACTTTGTTCCCGTACTTGGATCGGTCTCGCGATGCGCCTGCGACGGCGAATGCCTTTGCCGCGAGAAACTTCGCTGTGGACGATTCGAAATTTTTTGCGTGGCGACAGGTACTTTTCGGTTTCTTGTGCGTTTAATGGAATAAGGACGCTACATACTGTGTCTCTATTTTCGCAAAAGCTGATTTTATTGCGAACCAATGGTTCAGCCTAGCGTCTATATCTGTGAGCACGTGGGAATGAAGCGTGCGATGGAATCTAAAACTAAATCAAGTATCGGAACTGGACAAATGACTTCAATACGGC
>JBGSNE010000117.1:0-8640 GCA_041739785.1 Pirellulaceae bacterium | reverse complement strand
AGCGGCGTTTACTGATCTTTTTTCAACTCGCACGGGTTATGATCAGTTAGATAAACGCATTGCGATCACGGCTGCCAAACAAGTTGACTTACTGACGGTCTTGGACCATCCCAGTTGTCCCTTGCATAACAATGCATCGGAGCTTGGCGCGCGCGTCAGTGCGCGTCGACGTGACGTGACGTGAGCTTGCACAGCCGCAGCCCACGCGGCGCCCACTCGATGGACGCCTTCACAACCATTGTCCAGAGCTTCATCCGCCGGAAGCTCGCGCAGGCCGTGCTGGTGGATTTTCTAAGGCATGTCTCGGGTGTCCAATGGATTTTATTATTTGGAAGTGCTAGCCATGCGCTGGTGTTGTTGGGAGCAAAATGGATTGCGATCTATGATGACGCACGCCCAACCAAGGGGATGACGTGTATATAGAAAACAGGTTGACGAGTATGCCAATCACATCTAGCCAGTAGCGCGTTCAAACTGGCTACGGACCCTTGCCATGCCTTGAAAAACCTATCAGAATTGAGTCTTGAATCGATTGACTACCCACAGATTCGTCTGAAGAGCCAAATATCCAAGCGTGGTGGTTGCGCAACTTTCGGTCGGATGAACCCCGAACACACCATTATGCTAGCGGTGAGAGGATACGCTTTTTTTGTCCCGCTGCCTAATTCCGGATTCTGCCTAATGAAGGCAAAGGATCTTTCTTCAGTGTGACTCTTTCGCTTCATGCTCGATCCCGCCTACCCAAATACCAATGCTTCCATGCAGGATTCGGGCTGACGTCAATCAGCTTGCGGCATGGGAGCGACTTGAAAATGCTATTTTTCTGACAACTCGTTTATCTTACGCAATTGACCTTGAGCCAATTCTTTCATACCCGCTTTGGAATAAACTTCAGCTAACTTTTTCCGCGTATTGAGCTTTGTGGGGTCGTGCTTGATGGCTTCCTCGAACATTTCGATCGCCCCCAGATCGTCACCTTGAGCCAAACGGATCTCGGCCAGCGTATCGAGCATGGAAGCGCGATCAACTTGACTCGCACCAGGAATCTTCAGGGCGCGCTCGATCAACTCGTTCGCCTCTTTCAGATTCTCAGTCTCGTACTTTAAAATGGCAAAGGCCAAATTATTCATAACAATGGGCGAATTAGGCATCTTCCGCAGGGCCAACCGTAGTTCCGGCAAAGCAGTGTGAGGTTGATCCTGCGTCAATTTGCGATTGGCCAAAATCAAGTGGGTGACTCCCGAGGCCGTTCCGTCGAGCAAACTCCGCTCCAAAGCCTGCTGCAGTTCGGCACTCAGATTTTGCCCCAGGACCATCGCCTTGGCCAGCTCTTCGCCCGCCGCCGGATTGGCCGAATCGACTTGGCAAGCCAATTCCAAATACCGCAAATCAAGGGGAGGCGGGGGGGTACCGAGCCGCTCCGCACGCATCAAGTCCAACTCACGCTGCTCCGACAGGGCGCGATGCTTGAGCAGCAACACATCAGAAAACAATCGGCCCGCGATCAGCTTGTCTTGATCAGACTCGTCGACTACAAGATCATATCCGTATTTGGCCAACTGAACCGCACGATCAAGCTGCTCATCTTTTACCTCCAACTGTACTGCCAGCCTCACGTCCTCGAACATCACTTTGCCAGACTTTTGCTTGTTCTCAAAAACGGCTCGACCGGCCGCCAAAGCCGTGCGCGAGTCGCTCCCAGACTCTCCAGTCGCTTCGTCAAGCTGAATCACCATCAAATTCAACTGAGGATATTCAGCCGTGTGACCATTGAGCATATTGATTGCTTCTGTCCGTCGACCAAACTTAGCCAACAACGACGCATAGTTAACAAGCTGGAATTGAGACAACTTCATGCCTCCCCTTTCCGCCGTCTGCAGGTGGGCCATCAGGACTTCCGCTTGGGCCTCCGTCCCCTGCCAACTGGCCATGGTATGTTCCGCCATAAAGGCGTGCGCTGGTGGAAACCCACCTCCCCGTGCCGGAGCTAAGTCGCTCAGCAACTGCACAGCCATCGCTACACGACCTTGCTGCGCCATCGCTGCGCCAACCAAGTACACTACGCGTTCATTGGAGTTGCCCAGCTGCAACATCCGCCGTAGCGGCACCAATACCCGCTGAGAAGTTACCGAGGAACGTGCTCCCTGGCCTTCATTGACATTGGGGCTAGATTCAGACGCATTTGAGTCATCCTCCAGTACCGCGTCGGATTTGCCTTCAGCTTCCAGCATGCCAGCATCGACATCAGCTCTGACCATCGCATAGTAGCGGGTCGCCAAGTCCTGTCGGCTGATCGTCGCACCATAGACCACCAAACCTACCACAAGCCAAAAGAACAGCCCCGGAAAAAACGCTAACCAAATCAACCTGCGCCAACGCCGCGTTCGCGCCCAAGCCAACAAACAATTGAATAAATCTTGATAGAACATCGAATGGACCTAGTCGGCAAACGGCAATCAGCTGGCGGAACAGCGCCTCTGCGATCCATTGTAACTGCTCTCTAAAGGATTGGGAGTTGGGAGGCAGGGAGGCGGGAGGCAAGGTGATTGGGAATGTCGGGATGGGCATTTAGGGCCGAAGGTCCGGCCGATTATCTAGCCCCGGCCTACAGCCGGGGTGACGGAGCATTTCGAACAACGCAAGGGCCAATACATCGAACATCCTATCAAAATTTTGCATCAATCATCAATCATCAATGGAGAATCAGCCGCGGGTCATTCCATATCCGATTGATGAGTGACGAATTTGGATTTTTGATTCTGAAGCATCGCTGAGCTCAAGTTCCGAATCGGGTTGCTTTACTGTGAATTCAAATACCCAATCCATCTCCCCATCTCCCCATCTCCCCATCTCCCCATCTCCCCATCTCCTTGTCTCCCCATCTCCCCATCTCCTTGTCTCCTTGTCTCCTTGTCTCCCACGGCCTACTCGCCGCGCAATCGTCGGGCGGCATTTAACAATATCCGCTGATAATCTTCGCTCTCGGCGGCGTTGGGGACATGTCCGGCGACAAACAAACTTAAACTAGCTGTATTGGGTTGATAGACGAGTGACGCGAGCAAGGATCGCCAAGTCCAATCGTCACCGATTTCGACAGCCCGTTCGAGCTGGCCGTTTGGACTCCAGGTTGCATACGCCAAATACGATGGACCCGTTAATGGTTCCTTGATGGTCAATTCATCCAGCAACACGCTCGGCTCATCGCCGCTATTTTTAGATTCGATCGCTTGCGGCGACTCAAGCACTTCAGCCCCATCGGCCAACCACTGGCGCTGTTGAGGATAGCAACCACGCAAGGGTACCGCCAAAGAAAGCTGCACGGTTTGGGATTGGTAGGCGTAGGTCCACACGGCGGTTTGCGAGTTGGACGTGGCGGTCCCAGGTGTGGAAAGCATATCAAATCCGACTAACTTCATACCTTCAAAATCAACAGGCAGCGATTCATGCGAAACCATCCGCTCTATCACAGCGGGCTGCATATGGGGCTGTAATACCTCGCTCCAACCCGTTGCTCCAGCGGCTAGTTGAGCGCCCATGCGATAATAGCCAATCACTCCCGCGACGGCGAATAGACTCGCCGAGCCAACCAAAATGATTTGAGTTGATCGCAATGAAAGCCGGGCTGCCTTTGATGACGAATCCTCGGTGGCTATTTCGCGCGATTTTCTTTTTCGCAGCGGATCAGGCTCGGGCCACAGCACCACCGCATTGAAGAGCTTGTGCAACACAGCCACACCCTCAGAATAGGCGACAAACGGTGAAAACAACTTCAACAACCCACGCTGGAATAGCCAGATAGCAAAAAGCTCACCAGCCAACACGATGGCTTGCATGATCCACAAGCGATATCCCACCAAAACGTGAATTTGAAAATTCTCCGACAGGATGCTCCCTATCGAAACCAACAGCACCGCTCCACCCCACGCCCAGGCTGGAACGCTGGAGACCGTCAGAAGACATACCAACCAGCTTGGTCGCGTCAGCAAACACAACAACACCACCAACGCTCCCAGCAGGTAGGGGTTGCCAAGTCCACGACACAGAGCAGAGACGTCCAACCGCCCCGACCGCATCTCCAATGAGCCTAATATCGGCATCTGCGGAATACCTAACAGGTCCAACACATTACTCGATGCCCCCGTCACCGAGGCTGTAAAGCCAAACATAGGATCGGTCGCATCACTCACCGGCAACAACAATACACTGGCCATCGGCAAGGACCAACTAATGACTCGCACCCACGGCACCTGACGAATACGCAATAGTGACCAAGCCATCCACACCATTGACAGTGACGCCATAGCCAACCACGGCGAAAACCACAGCACGGCTCCCAGTCCCAGCAACCCGCCCACAATCCACATCCCCAAGCCAAATTGCCATCGAAGCTGGCTCAAGTTCTCGAGCTTCTCACGCCCCGTCCTACCTAGCCACAGTGTCACAACCAGCGTTGCTAGGATCAGGATTGGGAAGAACCGATAGTCAGTGCGAAACCAAAAATCAGCTCCGAAAACCAGCACCAATGGCAGCAAGCACGCGACGGCCAGTATCAACAGCCAATCCAATTTGTCGCGCATCCATCCCGGCGCACGATCGGTAGTTTCGATGTTTGATTCCATAGTACGGTCAGAGTTGAGAGTTGAGAGTTGAGAGTTGAGAGTTGAGAGTTGAGAGTTGGGAGTGGGGAGTGGGGAGTGGGGAGTGGGGAGTGGACTGCGACGATGAATTGTTTAACGCCTAGCCGGAATAGCTGCTGTGCGGAGCGTTCGGTTTTTAGTAGCTGGCGGCTGACAGCGTGTTGAATGATAGCCTACTAAGTGGTCGCAGCTATGCAGGCGACGGCAGGAGTGGTGTCGGTCTCTGAGTGGTGTCGATGTCTGTGTGGTGTGGTGTCGATGTCTGTGTGGTGTCGATCGTGACGTAGTGTCGATCTCGGGGGTGATGTCGCTCAGTGGAGCGGTCCTACCCGCCGCCCGCCTGCCGTCGCCTGCGCAGGCTGCTACCCATTTGCAGCCAGCCTCAAGGTGATTCAGACGTTGACTACCAGCCACCTTCAGCTCGCGATTCAGCAGCCTGTTCCGGCTCGGCGTTAAACGAACTCCCATCTCCCATCTCCCATCTCCCATCTCCCATCTCCCATCTCCCATCTCCCATCTCCCGACTAACCGTGAACTTCGCTCAGGCTGGCCAGTTCGGCGTCGACCATTTGTTCGACTAGCTGTTGAAAGCTCAAGCGTGGTTGCCAATCGATCTCAGTGTGCGCGAGGCGTGAATCGCCAACTAGGGTTTGAGGATCTGCTTTGCGAATAAACCGCGGATCAAACTCGACATAGTCTTGCCACTTTAAGTCAACGTAGGCGAAGGCGATGTCGAGCCAATCGCGGACGCGATGCAGTTGCCCAGTCGACAATACCAAATCCAATGGTTTGTCGAGTTGCAGCATCCGCCAAAAGGCATCGACAAAGTCAGGAGCGTATCCCCAATCGCGCTGAGCATCGACGCTTCCCATCGACAGTTTTTTGTCCAAGCCCAATTTGATTCTGGCGGCCGCACGAGTAATCTTGCGCGTCACAAACGACTCGCCACGCCGGGGCGATTCGTGGTTGAAGCAAATCGCACTGCAAGCAAACATCCCAAAACTGTCGCGATAGACTCGCACCATATCGGTCGAAAAGGCCTTCGCCACGCCGTACGGGGTTACCGGCCGAAACGGCGTCTGCTCGTTCTGCGGGCCTTGTTGGGGCATCCCGAAAATTTCGCTGCTACCGACATGCAGGAAACGGGGCGCTGGTTGGCAGTCACGCAAGATCTCCAGCAATTTGAGCGTCCCCATCGCGGTGAATTGGCATGTCGACTCAGGCACTTCAAAACTGACTGCCACGTGCGACTGCCCCGCTAAGTGGTAGACTTCTTGAGGCTGAATCTTCAGCAACAGTCGCCGAATTGTGGTCACATCGTCCAAGTCGGCGTAATGCAAGTGGAGCTGTTTCTGGTAAATCTCGGCATTACGAGTCAGTTCGTCAATGCGTGATCTGGCCATACTACTGCTGCGACGGACGATTCCGTGTACTTCATAGCCCTTGGACAGCAGCAACTCGGTCAAATAGCTGCCATCTTGACCGGTAATCCCAGTTATCAAAGCCCGTTGGTCGTCAGACATGAAATTCGTCGAAATAGGTGAAATCGGGGAGTGATAAGGCAAATGCCCCTACGTTTTACCAAGACAGTTCGTTTGGCGCAATGCCAGACTGCTAATTCCCTCAATTGGGCCATTGGCATGACGTGAGATTAGTTAGAATAGGGCAGAAGTTGAATGCCGCGAGGCAAAGGATTAACAGACTGAGCGGAGTGGCGATAGCGGGCTGTTGAATTGACGATTTTTTTAACTCGCAGCCGAAGTCGAGGATCAATGGGGTGAACCTCGCCTACAGCTTTTGAAGCCCGCGCTTTTTAGTGCCGAAGGCACGGAATTCGATAGCCTGGGATGCAAATCCCAGGTCTCGAAGCAGCCCCGCGTTTTTCCGGTTCTCCAGCGATCGACCGTGAATGCGGTCGATTGCTGGAGAACCGGATGTCGGCAGTTTCCATTTTCCCTGGGGTTGGCACCCCAGGCTACCAAATGCCACCGCTTCGCGGTTGAAAAAGCGCGGGCATCAAAACCTACGACTGCCGGTTAAACCAATAAAACAACAATCCGACCGACTTTCTTAGTTCCTAAATAATTCACCTGTATAAGAGATACCGCATCAAAGGCGGCCCGAGCGCGATGGAAACACAAACGACCGGATCGAAACAACCAACTTGGCAGTGGGACCTGCTCGTCGGACTGCTGCCGTTGGTGGCGCTGTCGCCACTGTTGTTGTACCAAGTAGCGGCGTTGACGAGCCGCGATCATATGCAGTTCTTTCCGCTGGCTCTAGGCGTGCTTGCTTTGATCGTTGCTTGGCAGCTGCGTGGGGCCACGCTCTCTGGCCATCCCCGCCGAATGTGGACAGCTGTGGCACTTCTGATCCTGGCCGCGCTGATCTATGCCTACGGAGTGTGGATCTTCTCGCCATGGCTGGCTCACTTGGCACTGATCCTTGTGTTCACGGCCTGGGCGTTGGGACGCTTGGGCAATAGGTCATGGGGGGGAATACTCGGTCTGACAAGCCTGCTAGGGACCACACTTCCACTTCCCTGGGGCTGGGATCAAGGCTTTTCGAACTGGCTACAAACTTCCGCCGCGTGGTGCTCGGCCAAAGCGCTTGATGCCCTAGGAATCCCCTGTTTGCAAAATGGTAGCCTAATTGAAACTCGCGACCTGCAATTGGTAGCCGACGAAGTTTGCGGTGGAATTTCCAGCGTCTATGCGTTTGGGGCCTTTGCTATCGCTATCTCGCTATTGCAACACACCAGCTTTATCGTCGGACTGAAGACGCTGGTATTAGTACCGCTGTGGACCATGCTTGGTCATTTCCTACGCATGTTTGGCATACTCACTATGCAAGAAATTTGGGGTCGCGACTTCTCCAGCGGCTGGGATTTCCGCATTCTGGAAATCTGCATTGCCGTATTGGTATTACTGCTGATTAGGTCGACCAGCCGCTTCCTCAGGCGCATGTTCGATCCGATTCCAGTTGCTGACGCCGAATTTGGTCCCGTCTTTTCAGGTCTCAACAAACTTTTTTGCTGGCCCCAGCCCGATCCGTTTGAAGAGCTCGAGCCGGACGACGAATATGAACGGCAGCGATTCCGTAAACGCAAGGAAGAAAAATTGGCCAGTCGCCGACAAAACTCAGATTTCCAGTTGTCCGAAAATGCGGCTGCAAATTGGACTATTCGCGTTGCGACCGCAGTTCTGCTGCTGTGCGCCGCATTGCCGATCAGTAGCCTGGCCAAACAGGGACTCAGCCAGCTCAATTTTGGCCGCCCAGTCTTATCGCGAATCCAAGTCGAAGCGCTAGGTGATAAAGACTCGCTACCAGCCGAATTGGATGGCGGCTGGCAACAACGGGGCTTTCAGTTCGTGCAACGCAACCCACGCAGCCGCCAAGGGGAATTCAGTTTTGTATGGCGCTACGGCTTTGCAGAACGGCTATTCGACGCCTCCATCGATCTGCCTTTTGTGGGCTGGAACGATCCCGCCAGCCAATTGGAACTCCAAGGCTGGAAAGTCGAACGGTCTGTAATCCGCTGGCAAGACGATTGGCCGTGGACCGAAAGCCAACTGGAGAACGAATTGGGAGGCAAGGCCATCATCTTCCATTCGCTCTTTACACGCACCGGTGAACCGTACATCCATATTCCTGCCGAACTCCGCGATGAACAGTTGCCCGATGCCAACACTGAGGACCACAATGCAGCCACGAACCAACAATCGACCACTGCCGTCACCTACCAATTCCAACTGTTCAGTGAATCTGGGATCGAACTTTCTGATGCTGATCGAGAAGCATTGCAGGACCAATTCCTAAACCTAAGAACGGTCGCACGGCAATTGGTTCAGTAGCCACCCTGTCGATATCACTGGCGTAATTTGAAAGCCCGCGCTATTTCAACCGCGTAGCGGTGGCATTCGTGAGCCTGGGGTGCAAACCCCAGCGGAAATGGAATATACCGACATCCGGTTCGCCAGCGATCGACCGCGGATGCGGTCGA
>JBGSNE010000093.1:0-3069 GCA_041739785.1 Pirellulaceae bacterium | reverse complement strand
AGCACTCGTCCGGAGATCTACGAAACAGCTCGTTGTGAGCCTTGGTAAGTGTCGCCATAGCAGTAACTCCTGCAAATAGAGGCAACTAGAAACGGTCACCCTTCCACGCTGGACGGGCAGCGGGCTGGCTCCTCGCACTGGAAGTCAGTCCACAACCCGCCCGCGTAGCGCAAGAACTCTGGCTCGCGACACTCACAATTCAAAACCGTGCGACCACCGGCCTCATGCGCCAATGCAGTTGACGCATGCCCCGGATCGATTCATCTACTCTCAGCTAGACAACGTTCGACTGGAACGTATTTTTGTTTTCCTTAGCACCATTGGCGGTTAATGTCCAACGGCTGCCAGTTGGGTAGAGCGACGATGCTACATTGTGAGCGTTGCCTGCCCGCGAACAATCAGTGCCATAGTCGGGTAAAGTTTCGCCTAGTGGTTGAAACCATTGCAGATTTTGTGCGCAACTGCGAAAGGACTTCTGGTCCTTCTGCCACTTCCAATTCATTCGATTCATTTGCGAGGCTTCGTCGTCTATCATCCGTCGGGGCTCGCTCGCTGAGGCCGCAGGCCCTTGGTCCCGATGGATGATAGGCGACGAAGCGCGTGCAACTCGCTGCATCTAGTTCAGCCAGTCGCCCGAATGCACGGTAGAGGCTTTGTTGTCGGATTCCCGAGGGGGCAAGTCAGCGAGTTGGAACAGCGATCGAGCGTGTTTACTCCGCGATTGCCTTTATGCGACCTCGATCTCGATCCTTTTCGTCAACTAGGATTTCACAGGCGGGCAGCGCTTGCTGCAGTTGCTTTAGGTCCGCAGCCGCTAGTTCCACGCCGATAAGACTAAGCGTTTTCAGCTGTGTCAATTTACCTAGTTCTAAGATTGTGAACGGTTCAAACTTGAGGTTATTTAGGCTCAGACGCTCGAGTCCGGTCAGAGTCAGCAAATCGTCGACTACGCTGGGCGTGACAGCCAGTTGCGTTTGCGAAAGATCGAGCTGCTTGAGGGTAGTCATGCCGCGCAATCCGTGAATGTCCGTTAGTGAACTTTTCAAGGCGTCGATGGCATTCAACTGAGTTAGGGTGCTCAGATTGGGAAGCTCATTGACAAGCAGGCCTCGCAGTTCAAGCAACTTCAAACCCGTAAGATGCGTTACATGGTCGAGGTCCCTGTCCGCCAACTCGCGTAGACCGGATAAGTCAATTCGCGAAATTGATTCGACCGGAGGGAGTTGCTCAATGGACGAGGGGTCGAATTGCAGCTCTTGTTCCGAAGTCGATCCATAAATCTTCGCAAAGACGTCGTTGGCCCAAAGCAAAGTACGTTGTCCAGCGGACGAGCCGAGGCGAGCGTGGAACCCTGCGTGGGTTGTTGGTACGGTTCTGCCTCCTGGATACTGAAGCGTATAAACGACATAGCGATCGATATCAGTCGGGCTCTGCAGAAGAGCACCAGCCGCATTGATAGACAGTGTTTGTCCATCGTCATAAGTCAACCCTGCCCAGCGGATGGCTGGTGCATCAACATCCATTTCTCCCACCGAAACTGGACTCTGGTAACTCATCGAGATATTAGTTCTTAGTGCCAATCGCGACCCTTGCTTTGGATTGGATTGGTACTGTGAAACGTGCCCGGCGGAGGCGGAAGCGGGCAAGCCAATCAGTGACGCGATTTCTCCATTCATCGTCCGAACACTTCCCGGCGAATTCTCACAAGTAATGAACCTGTCGTCCTGGAAATGAAATAGGCTGTCGGAATTGCTTAGGTGTGAGTAGGTCCCTAGCCGCCTTAGGCCCTCGTCTGAAGAGACATGCATGATGCTGCCAGCAAGGAAAGTACGCGAGTCATCTGCCCAGAATATCCTGCGAGCGTTGACCGCATCGATTTGAATCATGTGGCGGAACGTCTGTGAAGTTGGCAAATGGAAGGCGACGACTTCTGCTTGAGTTCGGATATTCTGTGGATCCATGCAGATCGTGACCAGCCATTGACTGTCAGGGCTAAACGCAATCGGTCGATCTTGGCTTTGTTCAATTAGTGGGATGTCATGAATCGTGCGTTTGGGATCGGTCCAATTCACAAGATGCAGCCAGTGCTTTGTTTTATCTTCATCAGTCGTAATCCAGGCTAGCCCGCTACCATCGGGGCTCCATTCAGGTGGAGTCGCATAATACGGCTCAAAGTCGGGTGACGTCCAAGTGGGATCATCCTGTTCGCCGAAAACCACTAGCTGCCCTCGATTCTCCGAATATCGCACGACCGCAAATTGATCGCCACTGGGATTCCAAATGGGACTCCAGGACTTTGCGTCCGTCAGCTTGCGTACAGTTTTTCCTTGCATATCCAAAATCGCGATGGTCTGATCGCGATCGAGCACGATTATTTTCTGTTGTTTCGAATTCCAAGCCATAGACATAGAATTCAGGTGGGCAGGCCGCACATCGCACCAGGAAAACTCTGCGAGCGTCCCATCGTAATTCCATTTTGCAAGAGACGCGTTGGTTGCTGAGGCTGCGTGAATCGAAACTAGTAGTCCCGATTGGTCAAACGTAACCGAACCCGGTGCCATAGGCTGTGGCCATTGTGGCGAAGGTAGCGCACGACCGGAGGGATGAAACCGCCGAATAGCACCTGCTGACGAGATGCGGGCAGTTGTTTGGCTGAGCAAAGTAACTTCGGCATCCTTCAACCAGTAGGTATCAAACAGGACATTTTGCAGTGGATCATCCTTGGCCAACGCTAATGTTGTTACGCGTTTTAAGTTATTAGCGTCATAAATGTTGCGATTGGCATCTACCAGATAGCGGCCATCGGGCGACCAGCAAGGGTTCAAAAGCATCGATTCCAGCGAGCCCAACTGCACTCCTCCCAAGTCCCACAGAAACGTCTTATTGTTGGAGTCCCAAGTAACGATTCGAGTTTCATCGCCACTGATTGCAAAGCCCCCCAGGGTGTTAGCCGTCCAATTGGGTATCGCAAGAATCTGTTTCACCGCATTGGTCCGCGGCAGCCACTCTTGCAATATGCCATCGCTCCCAAGCAGCAACACGGATTGTCGGTTGCGAGTGACAGCAACT
>JBGSNE010000092.1:0-3075 GCA_041739785.1 Pirellulaceae bacterium | reverse complement strand
AGCACTCGTCCGGAGATCTACGAAACAGCTCGTTGTGAGCCTTGGTAAGTGTCGCCATAGCAGTAACTCCTGCAAATAGAGGCAACTAGAAACGGTCACCCTTCCACGCTGGACGGGCAGCGGGCTGGCTCCTCGCACTGGGAGTCAGTCCACAACCCGCCCGCGTAACGCAGGAACCCTGGCTCGCGACACTCACAATTCAAAAACCGTGAGACCACCGGCCTCATGCGCCAATTTTGTTGGCGCATGCCCCGGATCCATTCATCTACTCTCAGCTAGATAGCGTTCGACTAGAACGCGTTTTTGCTTTCCTTATCACCATCGGCGGTTAATGTCCAATGCTTGGCTGCTGAATTGTGAGCGTGGCAGTTGAGAGCTTTGCCCGTCAGCCGAACATTCAGTGCGCTGAGGCGGTGATGGTTCGCAGAATAGCCTAGTGGTTGAAACCAATGCAGATTTTCCGCGCAGCTGCGAAAGGATTTCTGGTCCTTTTGCCATTTCTAATTCAGGCGAACCATTTGCGAGGCTTCGTCGTCTATCATCCGTCGGGGCTCGCTCGCTGAGGCCGCAGGCCCTTGGCCCCGACGGATGATAGGCGACGAAGCGCATGCAACTCGCTGCGTCCAGTTCAGCCAGTCGCCCGCTTGCACGGTAGAGGCTTTGTTGTCGGATTCCCGAGGGGCAAGGCAGCGAGTTGGAACAGCGATCGAGTGTGCTTATTCAGCGATGGCCATGATGCGACTTCGTTCTCGATCCTTCTCGTCAATAAGGATCTCGCAGGCAGGCAGCGCTTGCTGTAGTTGCTGTAGATCCGCGGCCGCTAGTTCTACGCCGATAAGGCTGAGCGTTTTCAGCTCCGTCAATTTGCTTAGTTCTAAGATGGTGAACGGTTCAAACTTGAGACTATTCAAGCTCAAACGCACGAGTCCTGTCAGAGTCAGCAAATCTTCGACCACGCTGGGCGTGATAGCCAGTTGCGTTTGCGAAAGATCGAGCTGCTTGAGGGCACTCATGCCTCGCAGTCCTTTGATGTCCGTTAGTGAACTTTCCAAGGCGTCGATGGCTTCCAACCGAGTTAGGGCGCTCAGATTGGGAAGCTCATTAACGAGCAGGCCTCGCAGTTCAAGCAACTTCAAACCCGTAAGATGCGTTACATGGTCGAGGTCCCTGTCCGCCAACTCGCGTAGACCGGATAAGTCAATTCGCGAAATTGATTCGACCGGAGGGAGTTGCGCGATGGACGAGGGGTCGAATTGCAGCTCTTGATCCCGAGTCGATCCATAAATCTTCGCAAAGACGTCGTTGGCCCAAAGCAGTGCACGTTGTGCAGCAGAAGCCTTGAGGCGAGCGTGGAACCCTGCGTGGGTTGCTGGTACGGTTCTGCCTCCTGGATACTGAAGCGTATAAACGACATAGCGATCGATATCAGTCGGTCCGTGCAGAATGGCACCCGCCGCATTGATAGACAGTGTTTGCCTATCGTCATAAGTCATCCCTGCCCAGCGGATGGCTGGTGCACCAACATCCATTTCTCCCACCGAAACTGGACTCTGGTAACTCATCGAGATATTAGTTCTGAGTGCCAATCGCGACCCTTGCTTTGGATTGGATTGGTACTGTGAAACGTGCCCTGCGGAGGCGGAAGCAGGCAAGCCAATAAGTGACGCGATTTCTCCATTCATCGTCCGAACACTTCCCGGCGAATTCTCACAAGTAATGAACCTGTCGTCCTGGAAATGAAACAGGCTTTCGGAATTGCTTAAGTGTGAGTAGGTCCCCAGCCGACTTAGGCCCTCATCTGGAGAGACTTGCATGATGCCGCCAGCGAGAAAAGTCTGCGAGTCATCTGCCCAAAATATCCTGCGAGCGTTGACCGCATCGAGTTGAATCATGTGGCGGAACGTCTGTGAGGTTGGCAAGTGAAACGCGACAACCTCTGCTTGAGTGCGGATATTTTGTGGATCCATGCAGATCGTGACCAGCCATTGACTATCGGGGCTAAACGCAATCGGTCGGTCTTGGCTTTGTTCAATGAGTGAGATGTCATGAATCGTGCGTTTGGGATCGGTCCAATTCACGAGATGAAGCCAATGCTTTGTTTTATCCTCAGCGGTCGTAATCCAGGCCAGCCCGCTACCATCGGGGCTCCATTCCGGTGGAGTCACATAATACGGCTCAAAGTCGGGTGACGTCCAAATTGGAACATCCTGATCGCCGAAAACCACTAGCTGCCCGCGATTCTCAGAATACCGCACGACCGCAAACTGTTCGCCAATGGGATTCCAAATGGGACTCCAGGAATTTGCGTCCGTCAGCTTGCGTACAGTTTTTCCTTGCATATCCAAAATCGCGATGGTCTGATCGCGATCGAGCAAGAGTATCTGCTGTTGCTTTGAATTCCACGCCAGATTCATAGAATTCAGATGTGCCGGTCGCGCATCGCACCAGGACAATTTTGCGAGCGTTCCATCGGATTTCCACTTTGCAAGAGCCGCGTTGGTTGCGGACGCGGCGTGAATCGAAGTTAGTAGTCCCGATTGGTCAAACGTAACAGAACCCGGTGCCATAGGCTGTGGCCATTGTGGCGAAGGTAGCGCACGACCGGAGGGATGAAACCGCCGAATAGCACCTGCTGACGAGATGCGGGCAGTTGTTTGGCTGAGCAAGGTAACTTCGTCGTCCTTCAACCAGTAGGTATCAAACAGAACATTTTGCAGTAGATCATCCTTGGCCAACGCTAATGTTGTTACGCGTTTTAAGTTATTAGCGTCATAAATGGTGCGATTGGCATCTACCAGATAGCGGTCATCGGGCGACCAGCAAGGGTTCAAAAGCATCGATTCCAGCGAGCCCAACTGCACTCCATCCAAGTCCCACAGAAACGTTTTATTGTTGGAGTCCCAAGTAACGATTCGAGTTTCATCGCCACTGATCGCAAAGCCCCCCAGGGTGTTAGCCGTCCAATTGGGTATCGCAAGAATCTGTTTCACCGCATTGGTCCGCGGCAGCCACTCTTGCAATATGCCATCGCTCCCAAGCAGCAACACGGATTGTCGGTTGCGAGTGACAGCAACT
>JBGSNE010000020.1:0-20478 GCA_041739785.1 Pirellulaceae bacterium | reverse complement strand
GAATACTTCACAGCGAGGCGATTATTCTAAGCTGAAACACCCTTCTACTCTAATCAGCCGCCCCGCAACCTGCGATCAGCCAATCGCAATCAACCCAGCCACCCTGCTAAATTGGCTGATTCTTAATTGCGTTTGACACCCGAATGACACCTCTGGCCAGCAGGGCCGCGATGTCTTTGTTTCTCGCTTCGTTGCTCACGATTTACCTCCTTCTTGAATGTTTCGATCGCCTCCAAAACCCGGTGTTTCGGAGACGTCGGACACAGTGAGGGGTGTGTCGGAAACGAAATCAAGCGGCTCGGGTGAAGAGTCTCCGAGATTGCCCAAAACAGGTTCGTCCTGGGCCGAGCCAGGGTCCAGATCGTCATTCAATTGGCGATCGGCCGCGATGCAGCGACGGATGCCCCGGAGAAGGATCACGGCAATGGACCGGCGACGAACTGATGCAGCATCGCACGGCAGATCGTCCACGTAGGGACGGGAGTCGAGAGAGCTAGCGTCGATGATTGTGCTCCATAGAAAGACCTTGGAGGAAACCAAAAGAACGTCCCTCCCAGATCTATCTATGCAATTTGTCCGACGCGAGTCTCATTAACTAGCGACAATTGCACTACATTGTAGTGCGGATTGGGGAGTATCGAGCCGACGGTGTAACCTTTGGAACGCATATATTCACGGCAAAAGCATCAGGTTCATCCGGCCTATCATTAATCAGTTTTTTGCGTGAATCTCTTTTTCCGTTGTCGCTACCTACTCGACTTTAGAAAGGTTCAGAGCTTGTCACTGTAGGACGATTCGCTTTGCGAAATTCTCGAGGAGCGCAGCCACAGCCCGCTTTGAACGCTTCGTTGAATCGACTAAGGCTTTGAAATCCTGAGTCTAGTGCGACATCCAATATCGCTTCGTCCGTAGTAACCAACTGTCGTTGAGCGTGGGAGATACGGTGCTGGATGATAAAGGCCGTCAACGTCGTGCCAAAGGTCTTTCTGAAGAGGTTCATCGCATAGTTAGCGTGGATGTCTAACGCCTCCGCGATCGATTTAGAGGTTAGCGGTTGTTGATAATTCTTCGCGATGTAACAGGCGATTTGATCAGCCCGAGTCAACGTGGCCATCGAGGTTGCAACCTTTCCGACGATCGTGCCACTTGAAAATCGCAACATCCTTGCCTGGACTTCTAAGCCGGCAGCACGCTGCAGAACTCGGTTGTCGGTCTTGAGATCCTGCTCCCATCGCCGAAAAGACAATTCGTCCCAATTGTTCTGAATGAGATCGACGATGAACTCCCCCTGCAGGATGCGATTCACGAAACCCATGTCGAGCCCCGCTCGTAGAAACTCGCTCAACGGTAGCGTCACGACGAAGTAGGGAGAATCGCCTTCGACATCGACAATTTGATGCGGAATCGCGGCCCAGAAGATGCCAATTCTCCCGGCCTCAGCCGTGGTTCGCTGACCGCCCAGCAAATAGGTCAGAGATCCAGCGGTGAGCAGATTGAGTTCGATTTCATTGTGCCGGTCCGGACGCGACATGCGGGTCGGCGTCCACAGTTCGCAGGAGAAACCATAGGGCGAGAAATCAGGGCGTTGTGTGTCGAATCGCTTCATCACCTTAGAATATCGTGACTATTGTCACGTTGCCAAGGAGACTTGCGGTTCAGTTGAGGATAATTTTAGGGACAACCCACATCGCCCCAGCTAATCCACATATCCGTTGCGTGGGCTTCCAATGCGATAATCAGCCCTTTCACCTCTTGCACTTCGTTCACGCGGCAGACTGAAAGTTAACTCCACTCTGATGAATTGACTTGTCCTGGGTCGTGCCCGTCGTCACCAGCACGACTTATTGAAGTCAGACAAGAAATAAGACAAAGGAAACGACATGAAACTTCCAACAATCCTGCTGATGCTGCTCTCACTGGGCGAGCCGCTGGGCTTGAGCCCATACGCTATCGGCGACGAAGCCAGCATCCCTGCGTTTCCAAGCGAAGAGGGATACGGTTCGGTCACGCTCGGAGGCCGGGGCGGGCAGGTAATTGCCGTGACGAATCTGCACGCCAATGGCCCGGGTAGTCTGCAAGCTGCGTGTGATGTCAAAGGGCCCCGCATCGTTGTCTTCAAGGTGTCGGGAACCATTGATGGCGACGTGAAAATCAAGAATGACTTCATCACCATCGCTGGCCAAACCGCACCCGGAGATGGAATCATGATTAAAGGCAATCTTGCTATCGATGCCAATGATGTCGTTATTCGGTATCTCAGAGTAAGAACTGACCACGAAGGCGACGCGCTGGGCGGACGCTACCGCAAAAACATCATCGTAGATCATGTGTCAGCCAGTTGGAGCAGCGATGAAGTGTTCTCGCTGTACCACATAGAAAACGTCACGATTCAATGGTGCATGATCACCGAAGCCTGCGCGAAGGCAGAAGGATCGCATCGATTCGGCGGTATCTGGGGAAACCAACACGCCACTTATCATCACAATTTGATCGCTCACAATGACAGTCGCAATGTACGGTGGGCATCGGGCTGTGGCTACAACGATTACCGAAACAACGTGTTGTACAACTGGGGTTATCAAAGCAGTTATGGCGGTGAAGCCCGCCAAAAGGGCGATCGGCGAAAACCACCCGTTGAGTTCTCCACAATCAACATGATCGCCAACTACTACAAAGCTGGGCCCGCCACGCGTAGTGAAGTGAAGGACTGTATTGTGAGTCCTTCGGCTCGAGCCGATGACGATTACGGCAGTTGGCATGTGGCCGAAAACTTTGTCGATGGTTTTCCGGAAGTCACGTCTGACAACTGGTTGGGCGTGAAAGGCAATAAGTTGACAAAGATGTCGACGCCGTGGGACGCCATGCCCGTTCATCAGCAATCTGCCGCAGATGCTTATCTGAAGGTGCTGGACCAGGCAGGATGTTCGCTGCCAAAACGTGATTCAATCGATTCACGCATCGTCAAAGAAGTCCGTAACGGCACAGCGGCTCATGGCAACAACGGCATCATCACCACACAGGAGGATGTCGGCGGTTGGCCTGAGTTGCGGTCTGCGGAAGCTCCGCTGGATTCGGACAATGATGGCATACCCGACGACTGGGAAAAGAAATTCGGCTTGGATGCGAATGCGGCCGATGACAATTCATCTGACAAAGACGGCGATGGATATACCAATGTCGAAGAGTATCTGAATCGGACTGATCCGAATGAATTCGTTGACTACACCAAGCCTGAAAACAACGTCAGCTCGTTGGAGGCCGCAGATGGAAAATAGTTTACATCACCGTCTGGGGATTCGAATTCTATTGTTATTATTAGCCACGACCGCAATCGGCTTTGACTCTTCGATGGCCGCCGACAAGCCTCGCGTGATTGTCACCAGCGATGGCGAAATCGACGACGAATGCTCGATGGTTCGATTCCTGCTCTATGCGAACGAGTTCGACATCGAAGGAATCATCACCTCCAGTTCGCAGTATCACGCTCACGGGCACAAATGGGCCGGAGACGATTGGGCTCAGCCTTATCTGGCCGCGTATGCCAAGGTCTACCCGAATCTGGTTAAGCACGATCCGCGCTATCCGACTCCCGATTTTCTGCAGTCTCGCACGTTGCTCGGGAACGTGAAGTCGGAAGGCGAAATGGAGGAGATCACTCCGGGCTCGCAGCGGATCGTCGATGTGTTGCTGGATGATTCGGACAAGCGTTCTGTGTGGATTCAGGCTTGGGGCGGAACGAACACCATCGCGCGAGCACTGAACACCATCGAACAACAGCATCCTGCAAAGATGGCCGAGGTCGCGAAGAAGATTCGCTTCTATTTCATTTGGGAACAGGATGAGACCTATCAGACTTACATCCGTCCCAACTGGGGCAAGTACAATATCCCGACCATTATCTCCGATCAGTTTATCGCCCTGTTCTATCACTGGAAGAAATACATCCCGGCGGACGAGCAGGCGTATCTGGCTGGTTCATGGATGAAATCAAACATTCTGGAAAACCATGGAGCACTGTGTTCGCTGTACAAGGCTCATGTGAAGGACGAAAAAGGATTCGTCGCAGGCGACTTCCGTTCCGAAGGTGATTCGCCGGCATTCATCTATAACATTCCCAACGGTCTGCGCAGCGATGAATCACCGGACTGGGGTGGATGGGGCGGACGTTTCGTCAAAGTCCGCGAAAACACTTGGCTCGATCCAGTCCTGGAACCCGGCTATCAATATCCTGACGGGCGCTGGTATACGAGTTCAGCATGGGGGCGGCTGCGCTTGAAGAAAGAGATCCCCAACGATGCCGAATTGATCGCCTATCTCAAACCTCAATGGCGCTGGATAAGCTCGCTGCAAAACGACTTTGCTGCCCGAGCCGACTGGTGCGTGAAGGATTTTTCAGGCGCGAACCATGCGCCGGTGGCTGTTGTAACGGGACAACTGACTCGCGACGTCAAGCCAGGTGAAACGGTGAAGCTCGCAGCAATCGCGACGGATCCTGATGGAGACAAGTTGTCATTCCGCTGGTGGCAGTACAGCGAAGCAGATTCAGCGAGGACAAATATCACAATCACGGGAAGTGATTCGGTGAACGAAGCCAGCTTTGTTGTGCCCGACGAACCGGGCAAACAGGTCCATATTATCCTTGAAGTCACCGACAACGGCACACCGCCGCTCGTTGGATATCAACGCGTTGTTTGCAACATCAAAGGAAATTGAAATGAGATTGGAAGTTGTACGGCACGTCGTTTTCGCATCGATTGCCCTGGCCATGTTGACTGGCATACATGACCTGGTTCGTGCTGACGGTTTTTCGATCTCACGCGAGGACTCTCAGGTCACGATCAAGTACGAAAGCAAACTTGTCACCCAGTATCACTATCGAGACGCAGATGCCAGAAAGCCATATTTCTGGCCAGTGATCGGTCCCAAGAGTAAGTCGATGACGCGGGCCTTTCCGATGGAAACCGTCGATGGCGAACAACACGACCATCCGCATCACCGTGGTGTTTGGTTCGGTCATCAAGGCGTCGGAGGCACTGATGTGTGGCTGGAAGCGGCTTCGAAGAATTACACGGGCGAAAAACAGGCAGAGTTTCTCGCGAGCCTGGGCACAATCGCTCACACCACGTTCACGGAAATCTCGGCCAGCGAAGATCACGCAGTCATTCGTTCAACCAACGATTACTTGGATTCAACTGGGAAGCAATTGATGGCGGACGAGCGATCGATGGTCTTTCGTATGTCCGACGGCCAGCTCATTTTCGATTTCGATATCACGCTGATTGGCAGGTACGGCGACGTTGAATTGCAGGACATGAAAGATGCCGGTTTGAACGTTCGCGTCCCAACCTCCATGTCGCTGACGGATGGCAAAGGACACATCGTCAATAGTGTCGGAGATCGCGATGGTAACACGTGGTCGAAGGCCGCCAATTGGGTCGATTACCATGGCCCCGTTGACGGCGAACATCTTGGCGTTGCGTTTCTGAATCATCCGTCAAGCTTCCGTCATCCAACGCGTTGGCATGTTCGTGACTACGGTTTATTCACGGCCAATGCTTTCGGACCGCACAGCCTCGACAGCAGCGCTGAATCCGGCACGTTCACTTTAAAAGATGGTGAGAATGTCCAACTGCGACATCGCATGATTTTCCATGAAAGTGATGCCGAGGCAGCCGGACTCGCGGACGCTTACAAAGCTTATGCTGCATCGAAACCCCGAGTGATCGCGACCACTGATGGCGAGGTGGATGATCGCAGTTCGATGATTCGCTTTCTGCTCTACGCATGCGACTTTGACGTCGCCGGGATCGTCGAAGTGAACTCAAAGTTCCAAAAACGCGGACACAGCAATGTGAAGTGGATTCAAGCACAACTTGATGCCTATGAGCAAGTCCTACCGAACTTGCGGAAACACAATACTGGCTACCCCGACACGAAGACCCTGCGAAGCGTGATGCGTGTCGGCAACGAGACAGAGGCGGATCTTTGGATCGCTCCGCCCGACATGCAAACCAAAGACACGGCAGGTGCGCAGTTGATTATCGACACGTTGCTTGACCAGGATCCACGGCCCGTACATGTCCTTTCGTGGGGTGGTGCCAACACAACGGCTTCGGCGCTTTGGAAGTTGAAGACTGAGTATCCCAAAGAAAAGTTCGACTATGCGGTCTCGCGGATTCGGATCTACTGCATCTGGTACCAGGACGGTGGTGGTGCCTGGATCCAGCAGAACATTCCCGGCGCCTACATTTACGAAGCGTATGGATGGGACGATGTCTGGGACTACGAAAGTTACGACCATGCGCGGAAGCAGGGCCGCGTGAGTGCAAGTCCGCCAGCGATTCAGGCGTACATGAAAGACGCGTGGGTGAACGAGCATGTCAAAAACGGGCACGGACCACTCGGTGCCATGACGCCACAAAAGTATATCAGCGAAGGTGACACGCCATCCTTCCTGAATCTGATCAACAACGGGCTCGCCGCCGACGTCGACTACACACGAGGCGGTTGGGGCGGACGAGCTGCACACGACGATCCGAAGTTTCCCAATCACTTCAGCGACAAGACACTCACGGACGACGGGGACTCGCACAAAATGTTCTGGCGTTGGGTTCCAGCGGCTCAAAACGATTTCCAGGCAAGATTGGACTGGTGCGTGAAGGATTTTTCAAATGCGAACCATGCGCCCGTGGCAAGGCTCAATGGCAACGATCAAAGTGATGTGAAGCCGGGCGAAACGGTGAAGCTCGCAGCCACTGCGACCGACCTCGATGGCGACAAATTGTCATTCCGCTGGTGGCAATACAGCGAAGCAGATTCAGCGAAGGCAACTGTCAAAATCACCAGTAGTGATTCGGCGAACGATGCCAGCTTTGTTGTGCCCGACGAACCGGGCAAACAGGTTCATATAATCCTTGAAGTCACCGACGACGGCACGCCGCCCCTCGTTGGCTACCAACGAGTCCTCTGCAATATCAAAGAAAACTGAATTCTTAAACCACTGCAAGGACAACAAACTCATGAACTCTACACAACTGATGATGGCTGTAATCATGTGCTGCATCGCAGAACAAGTGTCGGCGCAGCCGGTTCACGTGAGCCCGCATCGCGCGGTGGAAGCTGTTCGTTTTTCCGAAGCAAAGTGGACGGATGGTTTCTGGAAGCAGCGTCTGGACACTTGCCGCGACAAAACAGTCCCGGCGACGTGGGAGATCATGCAAGGCACGAAGTACAAGCCGTATCTGGAACATTTTCGTATTGCCGCCGGTTTGTCGGAAGGTAAGTACCGCGGCGCTTCGTTCAATGATGGGGACTTCTACAAGTGGATCGAAGCCGTCTGCGCATTGCAGGCGACAGCGCCAGTTCCTGAATGGGAAAAACGGCTCGACGAAATCATCGAGATCATCGGCCAGGCACAACGAGCCGATGGATATCTTCATACTCCCGTGCTGATCGCCAACCGCAACGGCGACATGACGGTCAAACCATTCGGCGATCGTTTCAACTTCGAGATGTACAACATGGGCCATCTAATGACGGCCGCTTGCATCCATCATGACGTGACTGCAAAGGACAACCTGCTGGCCATCGCTCGCAAAGCTGCCGACTTTCTGGATGAAGCTTATCGCAATCCAACGCCCGAACAGGCTGGACACGCGATTTGCCCATCGCATTACATGGGCCTGCTGGATCTCTATCGAGCGACCGGCGAGCCCCGTTATCTGAAGCTTGTGCAACGGCTGATTCAGATGCGAGACCAAATCGTCGATGGCGGCGATGACAATCAGGACCGGTTGCCCTTCACTAAGCAGAATGAAGCGGTGGGGCATGCGGTTCGCGCCACTTATCTTTATGCCGGAATTGCTGATCTGTATGCAGAAACCGGCGACAAAGAATTGCTGAAATCGCTGACTGCGATATGGAACAATCTGGTCGAAAAGAAGCTCTACATCACTGGTGGCTGTGGTGCTCTATACGATGGCGCTTCGCCAGATGGATCGAAGGATCAAAGTTCCATCACGCGAATTCACCAGGCTTTCGGACGCAACTACCAGCTTCCGAACACGACAGCTCACAACGAAACGTGCGCGAACATCGGCAACGTGCTCTGGAACTGGAGGATGTTTCTGACCAGTGGCGAGGCCAAACACATCGATGTGCTGGAACTCGCACTTTACAATTCGGTGCTTTCTGGAGTCAGCCTCAGCGGGACGGACTTCAGCTACACGAACCCATTGCGTCAATCAAAAGTCGCGCCGGTAAAGCTGCGTTGGTCTGGTGGCCGAGTGCCATTCGTTACGTCATTCTGTTGTCCGCCGAATGTCGCTCGCACGATCGCGGAAGTCAACGGTTACGCCTATGGCAAGTCGGACAATGCGATCTGGGTCAATCTGTACGGAACCAGTACTCTCGACACAAAGCTGGCCAACGGAAGTCACGTTCGACTGGAACAGCACACCGACTATCCCTGGGACGGAAGAATTCGAATCACTATCGCAGAGTGTCCCGCCGAGCCGATGGAGCTGCGGCTGCGGATTCCCGGCTGGGCGAGGTCAGCGACGCTCGAAGTCGATGGCGAGCCTGCAGGTGTCGCACTGCACTCCGGCACATATGCCAATCTCCAACGCATCTGGCGATCCGGAACCGTGATCGAGCTAAACCTGCCGATGCCTGTGCAACTGATCGAGTCACATCCGTTGGTTGAGGAAACTCGCAACCATCTGGCGATCAAGCGCGGTCCGATTCTTTATTGTTTGGAGTCCGTCGATCTGCCGGCAGGAACATCGCTGTCGAACGTGCGAGTTCCTGTCGACGTGGATTTGCAACCTCGCTTTGACGCGGACTTGCTCGATGGTGTCACTGTTCTCGAAGGAGAGTTGGCATCTTTACGAACTGGCGACTGGCAGAACCAGCTTTACCGCGAATTCAAACGCGATGACGCGAATCCGATCACGGCAACGCTAGTCCCGTATTACAGCTGGTCGAATCGCGGAGTATCCGAGATGTCTGTCTGGCTGCCGCTTTACTGATTGGAATTGAAATGTTGAATCGATTTTCCATCGTTATCAAACTTGTGCTAATCCTGCTTGCAATATGCTCGTGGCGTAAGCTTCCAGCTTGCGATGAAATAAAACCGCAAGCTGGAAGCTTACGCCACCGAGTCGTCGTTTCAACCGACATTGGCGGCACCGACCCCGATGATTTTCAATCGATGGTTCATTTACTTGTCTATGCCGACCTTCTGGACATCGAAGGATTGATTTCGTCGCCGTATGGACTCGGTCGTAAGCAGCATATTTTGGACGTGATCGATTGTTACGACAAAGACTACGCAAACTTAAAAACGTATTCGGACAAGTATCCTACGCCGGATGCGTTACGGGCAATTACCAAACAGGGTGAAACGGAGATTGCTTCGTATACTGGCGTTCGATCATCTACCGAAGGTTCACAGTGGCTCGTTGAGTGTGCGCGGCGAAACGATTCACGACCACTGCACGTGCTTGTCTGGGGAGGCATCGAAGATCTCGCCCAGGCGTTGCACGACGCTCCGGACATTCTGCCGAAACTGCGCGTCTATTACATCGGCGGGCCAAACAAGAAGTGGGGGCCGAACGCTTACCAATATATTGCTGATAACCATTCAAACCTCTGGATCATCGAAGCCAATGCAACGTATCGCGGCTGGTTCACGGGTGGCAATCAGTCGGGTCAATGGGGCAACAAAGAGTTTGTCAGTCAGCATCTTGCCGGCCACGGAACGCTCGGGGACTTCTTCAATTCCAAAATGAACACGATCAAAATGGGCGATACGCCTTCGGTTGGCTGGCTGCTGAAAGGCACGCCAGACGATCCAACAGCGCCGGGTTGGGGTGGCCAATTCGTCCGGGCATGGCCGCGGCCATATTCGCGATACGACCGAATCACAACGGCGAATGATCAGATGGAAGTGTTTGGTGTTCTCGAACTGGTACTGCCGCTGGGCGAAAACGCGTCGGCAACGCCCGCAGCGCAACTGATGGCAGACGACTTCCCGATTGCTGGCTACGCGCCAGGCGACGGGACCATGAGATTTCGCTTTTGCCCGAAAGCTGCCAAAACCTACGAATTCGAAATCTCCAGCAACGTTCCGGCACTCGATGGCCAGTCCGGCGGGATCAAGGCGGTCGCTCCCGGCCCGGAGATCGCCTACACCCCTTCACCGGACCTTCCTCACTGGTGGACCGACAACCCAGCTTCTGAACTTGCCGAGCGCGAGCACCATGGCGCGAAATCTGTAAACCGCTGGCGCCAAGAGTTTCTCGGCGACTTTGCAAAGCGCATGTTGCGCTGCAAATCTCCGTCTTTGCGTGAAGCGATACGTTAAAGAGAAATAAAACTTATGCACAACCAATCCCTTTATGCCGCTCTGTTTTTCACAATCGTGACCAACTTGGCTTTCGCCCAGGAAGACCATCGAACATCCAATAGCAGCAACGGCAAGCCACGAATCATCACGACCACTGATCTCGGTGCCGATCCCGATGATGAACAATCGTTGGTGCGTCTGCTGGTCAGTGCCAATGAATTCGACATCGAAGGCTTAATCGTCTCGACCGGTTGCTGGAAGAAGACTCAGAGCGACACCAGAATGCTAGACAAACTTGTCGATGCGTATGGTGAGTGCTTTGACAATCTGAAGGTGCACGCCGATGGCTATCCCTCGGTCGAATACTTGCGATCGATTTCTGTCATGGGGCAAACGGGCTATGGTATGGACGACGTGGGTGACGGAAAGGACAGTCCAGGCTCGGACCTAATCATTGCCTCAGTTGACAAAGACGATCCGCGTCCCGTGTGGGTGGGTGCGTGGGGTGGAGCCAACAATATTGCGCAAGCGATATGGAAAGTTCGAGCAACTAGGTCAAAGGAAGATCTATCAAAGTTTCTTGCCAAGTTGCGTGTGTATGACATTCTTGGTCAGGACGACGCCGGTGCCTGGATCGCGAAGAACTTTCCTGAGGTGCTCTACATTCGTGCCACCGCTGTTTATGGGTGGCAACCTCCAAAGAATGGTGATTATCAGAGCAATGACATTCAGAGCCACGGCCCTTTAGGAGCGGCCTATCCGGATACACAGTGGGCGACCGAAGGTGACACCCCGGCCTTCATGCATGTCTATCCAAACGGCCTGAACGACCCTGACAAGATTGATCAGGGCGGCTGGGGTGGCCGATTTGAACTGACCAAGAAAGCTGGTATCCGCAGCATGAAGCCCGTCACCAACGAGGGCGAGTACGACCCGTATCAAATGTTCGGAAACTCTGCAGAAGGCTCGGAAGCTATCAAGCGTTGGAGTACGGCCTATGACAATGACTTCGCTGCTCGCATGGACTGGAGCATTACCAGTACGTACGAAGATGCTAACCATCATCCGATTGCGGTGGTGAACGGCGACACTTCGCGCAGAGTTCTGCAGGTTTCCGCTGAACCTGGTTCAGCAGTTGAATTGAGCGCACTTGGTTCCAGTGATCCCGATGGCAACACGCTAAGTTATTCCTGGTCATTCTATAAGGAAGCGAGTTCCTATAAGGGCGACCTAAAGCTCAAAAATCAGACTGATGCAGTGGCCACAGTGACGATTCCCGGAAATGCCAGCGGCAAAACTATGCACATCATTTTGGAAATCCACGACGACGGTAAACCGAGCCTCTACGCTCATCGTCGCGTCATCATCAATGTCGAATAATAATCACTAGCCTGGCGCAAGATACGACGATGGGTCGACCACTTCCTAAATACATTCAGTTGCTTGGCATTTGCTGCCTGACATCCTTGATACTCTCCGAATCCGGGACGTTGTCCGCGCAGGATCAAAATCCCGAGGAAAACACGCGATTGCGCGTTATGGTGAGTTCTGACTTCCCAGCATTTCCAGTAACCAACAGCGATCCCGATGACGTCCAGTCGATAGTGCGTTTTCTTTTGTACGCCAATGAGTTTGATGTCGAGGGACTGATCGCTTCAGCTGGCACCTTCGATATGGTTGCCGAGAAGAAGAACATTCTGATGGTGCTCGACGAATACGACAAAGTCGACGAGCGTCTGCGGAAGCATGATTCCAAGTATCCTACTGCGGACGCATTGCGTGCGGTTACGTTCGAAGGTAAAGGCAATAACCACGGGAACAAAATTCAGTTTGGGTGTGACAAGCAACTGGTCACCGACATCATTGGCGAGGGCATGGACAGTGAAGCATCCATCGCGATCATCACGGCTGCTGATAAACCTGATCCACGGCCAATCTACATCGGTGTCTGGGGCGGTCCGCGTGAGGTTGCTCAGGCGATTTGGCGGATGAAGAAAACTCGTAGCGAAGAAGAAACGGCGGCCTTTATCGGCAAGCTCCGCGTCTTTTTGATTGCCTGCCAGGACGCGTCGCATACTTGGCTGATGAAAGAGTTTCCTAACTTGTTTATTGTCGAATCGAGGAAAACGTACCAGGGCATGTTCCGAGTGGATGACGAGCAATGGGTTAAGGAAAACATCATTCAAGGCCATGGCCCGCTGTGCGCGATATACCCGCCCGCAGCGATGAGTGGGCCCGGCGTCATCGAAGGGGATTCGCCCGCATTCCTGTACCTGGTGAGTGCTAACCGTGGTATCAATGACCCAGACGACCCAACTCAACCGAGTTGGGGCGGACAGTACGTACGTCAGGGATCGACGCGGCACTTTGTGGACGGGCCCGGTGGATCGAGCATCTCGAAGTGGAAGTTGGATTTTCAAAGGGAGTTTGCACAACGGGCTGATTGGTGCGTTGATCAATGATTTTTTTAGCGCTGGCCGCCCGTTTGTCATAAGGCAGTCGACTCAAGCTGAACACCTACGCCTTGTCATGGAAACAGATGAATGAGACACCCTCGTATTTGCGTCGTTGGCTCCGCCAATGTCGATCTGACATTTCGCACGCCTCGGTTTCCTCATCCGGGCGAAACGCTGACCGGGCACGCGATGCATCAGGGCATGGGTGGCAAGGGCGCTAATCAGGCAGTGGCGGCCGCCAGGCTGGGTGCCGACGTGACGTTCATCGCCTGTGTTGGGAATGACGCGTTCGGCAAGGCAGCCATCACGGCTTATCAGGCGGAAGGTATTCAAGCATCGTTCATTCGGCAGGCAGAAGATC
This sequence comes from Pirellulaceae bacterium, assembly GCA_041739785.1. Lineage (GTDB taxonomy): Bacteria > Planctomycetota > Planctomycetia > Pirellulales > Pirellulaceae > Aureliella. The sequence goes on along the minus strand of JBGSNE010000020.1, from coordinate 7,313 downwards.
AGCCGACGGGAACCGCCGCCATCCTTGTTGACGACGAAGCCGAGAACTGCATTATCGTCGTGGCGGGAGCCAACGCATTGCTGAGCGCTCAGGACGTCCAGGTAGCAGCGGCGATGATCGAGCAATCACAGGTCGTTCTTTGTCAGTTGGAAACGCCAGTTGTAGCTGCGGTGGAAGCATTTCGCCTGGCTCGCGCCGCAAACGTGCTGACGATGCTAACGCCCGCGCCCGCCGAACACGTTACTGACGAGTTGCTTGCCGTATGTGACGTCTGCGTTCCTAACAAAACGGAAATCTCCGCGCTGACCGGACGGACGATCGAGACCGAAGCGGAGGCAGTGCGTGCAGCGGAACGACTTCGTGATCGGGGCGTGAAGCGAGTGGCTTTGACGATGGGAGGCAACGGAGTCTTGGTTCTTGACCAGTCCGGGGCGAAACACATTCGGGCTACCAAGGTTAAAGCTGTTGATACGACAGGTGCTGGTGATGCCTTCACCGCAGCACTGGCGGTGTCGCTTGCAGAGGGAATGAGCCTCGTCAATTCCGCCCGCCGTGCGAGCAACGTTGCGGCCCTTTCTGTGACTCGTATTGGTACGCAGACTTCTTTTCCAACTCAAAAGGAACTCGTCGAATGGATCGATCGGAAGGGAAATGCACAAAAGTCATGAAAAATCGACACTTCACTGCCAGACGGCAACTGTCCCCATCTTCTAATTCACTGATTTGAACACATTCGAGACCTTAGAATTCCATTAGTTCTATTGAAAATTCAGGAAGACCTACTGGATAAAGACTGTCACAATGAGTTCTTAGTATCCAAATGGCTAACGTCCGATCCAAATTGGCGGACTGCTGAAACTAATGTGAATCTTGAGGCAAATTATGGCTCAATTAGCTGAAACTCGACCATTATCAAAATCCAATTTTAGTAAGGCAACTCAAGTACGCGCCGTTTGTATGACGGCACCAGGCAAAACTGAGTTGCGAACCTATCCTTACCCGAAGATGGATCACGATTCGGCGATTGTAAAAGTCGACATGGCAGGTATCTGCGGCACTGATCGACATATTTTTTTGGGTGAAGCGACGGAGCTGCGTGGCAAGTCGATTTATCCGTACATCGGAGGGCACGAAGTCATCGCGACAATTGAAGAGATTGGTGACAACGCAGCTCGAGTCATGGATTACGACGGACAACTGTTACAACCCGGTGACCGCGTGGCGATCGCTGTGGAAGTGAACTGCGGCGAATGCTGGTATTGTCGAAATCAGTACAACAACAAGACCTGTGAAAATCAATTGCAGGCGTACGGCCTACATCCCAGCGCGGATGTCGCTCCGCATGTGCGTGGCGGCTTCGGTGAATATATGTTTATCCGCCCGCGCACCCACTTGTTCAAGATCCCAGAAAGTATGCCGACCGATGTGGCGGTTTTCGTCGAAGAAATGGCGGTTGCCTTTCATGCTCTGGCGCGCGCGAGTGTTCCTTTTGCGCCAGTCAATGAGGGCTTTGGCCCAGGCATGTCGGTTGCCGTGTTGGGCAATGGCCCGCTAGGCATTCTTCATGGCGTGATGGCTCGAATCCAAGGTGCTGGTTTGTCGATCGCAACGGACTTGTCTGATCTTCGACTGGGTATCGCCAAGGGCTTGTACGCCGACGTGACCATGAACGCATCTAAGGTTGGTGTCGAAGAGCGGATTGAGCGAGTAAAAGACATGACCGAAGGGGTCGGTCCCGACTTGGTCATCGAGTCTGCGGGTGAACCGGAGGCTTTCGTTGAAGCGCTGAGAATGGTTCGCAAAGGCGGCACGGTGATCGAAGTTGGCAACTGGGTCGATCTCGGCAAGACTGTACCGCTCGACGTCATGCGTCATATCAATTCGAAGAATCTACACATCCATTCGGTATTCCACTGCGGAACGAATTGGCGTCCAGTGCTGAAGGTACTGGAGCAGCAGTCGAATCGTTACGACTTCCCATCGCTGATTACCCATCGATTCAGCTTGGACGAATTAGTAACCGGCTTTGGTACAGTCACCGACTTCAACAAGTGCTGCAAGATCGAAGTTGTACCGCATAAAGTTGGGTAAGCATTCCTCTTTAAAACTTCATCGCGAATAGTATTGCGCGCAAGCTGGAAGCTTACGCCACGAGATACCACATGAAACGAACTCGGCTGCTCAACAGCGAACTCAGTTACGAAATCAGTCAGATCGGTCATACCGCGTCGATCACTTTGTGTGACGCAGGACTGCCAATACCGGCTGGGGTGAAACGTATCGATCTGGCGATCGAGAACGGATACCCCTCGTTCATTCGCACCCTCGATGCGATGCTCAGCGAGATGATGGTCGAAGAGATCGTGGTGGCCAGTGAGATCCATCAGAAGAACCCTGATATTTACAAGGCGATGATGGAGGTGTTTGAAAAGCATGCGATGAAGCCGGTCGTCACCGAAGTCGCTCACGAGCAGTTCAAGCAGCTCACGCGCGAGAGCAGAGCAATTGTCCGCACCGGCGAGTGCACTCCGTACGCAAATGTTATACTCAAGTCCGGCGTGGTGTTTTAATGGCGAGGAAAACAATGATACGTTTTGAGATCTCATTTCGACCACTAGTAGGTGCAGCATGCGTATTGCTGTTGCTGTTCACAGGTTGTTCCAAATCGCCTACTTCGTCATCCACCAACGCCGGTGGCGACAAAAGCTTGTCTGAAACCGCTAAGAAGCCACATCGAATTGCAGTGATTGTCTCAACACTCAATAATCCTTGGTTCGTTGTGCTCGGCGAGACGGCCCGCGATCGTGCGATTGAAAAGGGGAACGAAGCGACGCTTTTCGATTCACAGAACGACACCGCGAAAGAAGCCTCGCATTTCGACAACGTGATCGCCGCCGACTACGAAGCGATCATTTTCAATCCCACGGATGCTGACGGCTCCATCGCCAATGTCAAACGTGCCAAAGAAGCCGGCATTCCGGTCTTCTGCATTGACCGTGAAATCACTTCAAGCGACGCCGCGACTGCTCAATTGTTGTCGGACAACTATTCGGGCTGTGTTGAACTGGGCAAATACTTTGTTGAGAAAGTTGGTGATCAGGGCAAGTATGTCGAGTTGCTGGGATTGGTCGGAGACAACAACACTTGGAACCGTTCCAAGGGGTTTCACGCGGTCGTTGATCGCTACGAAGGACTGAAAATGGTGGCTCAGCAAAGCGCCGACTTTGATCGAAACAAAGCTCTTGAAGTGATGGAATCGATTCTGCAATCACAGGACGACATCAATGCTGTCTTCTGTGGAAACGATGCGATGGCCATGGGAGCGTATCAAGCACTGCTATCAGCCGGCAAAGCCGACAGCGTGAAAGTCTTTGGCTACGACGGATCTGAGGACGTGATCCAGTCGATCAACGACGGCAAAATAGCGGCTACGGTAATGCAGTATCCCAAGCTGATGGCAACAACGGCTGCCGAATACGCTCACGAATATTTGAGCAACGGCAAGCGAGACTTCGAACAAAAGATCCCTGTTAGTGTGGACTTGGTGACTCAGGAGAATGTCAGCGAATTCATTGGCTACGGCAAAAAGGAATAGCCACATTGAATAGGCGGCGAATATTCTACGGCGGGCTACTCGGATTGATCATCGGATCGAGTTGGTTCTTTCCTCTGTTTCATATCCGCCCGCTCGGTGGCGATACAAAGGGTGGCGTCGGCGTCCGGTCTGCGAACGAGGTCAATGGCAACAGCGAACCTCGCAAGCTGGAAGCTTATGCCACGGGAGCTACAGCCGTGGTCACTCTGTGGCAAGCCTTTGACGCGGATGCAGCGAAAGCCAAAAGCGAGTTTGGAAAGCAAGCCGGATTGGGCGGCGCATTCTTTTTCTGTGTCCGGGGCAAGGGGACAGTCGAATCCATTGAGCACGATCGCGTGTTGCTGAAAGTTGAAGGAAGCCCGCGTCGAGTTTGCCTGGAGTTTGGTGTCGTTGTTGACAGTACAGTGCGTGAAGCTGTCGGTGTAAAAGCCAGCGAATTCAACAATTCTCAGGACTTCAACGCCGTCTCGTCGGACCTCAATCGTCAAGTTGAAGAGAACGTCATCTCGCCGAACCGCAAACTCCTGAAAGATGGCATCCAGGTCGATTTTGTGGGTTGCTGTAAGATCGGCGGAAAATCGGATCTCGATCCACTTTGTCTGATTCCTATTCAACTGATCGTATCGCCTTGAGTGGGTGATTTAGCCACCTATCAGCATGACTTCAACATCCAACCAATGCGTTCTATCAGGCGAGGGAATCGTAAAACGATACCCCGGAGTAGTTGCATTGGATGGTGTCAACTTTGGCGTCAAACCAGGCGAGGTTCATGGCTTAATCGGAGAAAACGGAGCCGGCAAATCGACGCTGATGAAGATTCTCGCTGGCATAATTCAGCCAGACGAAGGCGAGATTCGGTTGAACGACGAATCGATAAAATTCTTGGGTCCTCGCGATGCCAATGATCGTGGTATCGCCTTGGTACATCAGGAACTTAATCTAGTTCCGTATCTCTCAGTCGCTGAGAATATCTTCCTTGGGCGTGAGTTGGTTTCTAAGACAGGGCTAATCCGTTCGCGGGAGCAAATTAACCAATGCCGTAACCTGCTAAAGGATCTCGACAACACGATTGATCCACAATCCGAAATCTCACGTTTGCGAGTTGGACAGCAACAAGTCGTTGAGATTGCCAAGTCGATCAACTGCAATGCGCGAGTCATCTTCATGGACGAACCGACCTCCGCAATCAGTGATTCAGAAGTCACCTCACTTTTTCGGCTGATCCGCTCCCTACGTGACGCGGGCGTCTCGATCGTTTATGTGTCGCATAAACTGGATGAACTACTCAGTGTCAGCGATCGCATTACAGTGTTACGCGACGGTAGGTTTGTGCAAACGGTCGAAACGTCTAAGGCTGATCGCGGCACGATTGTTCGGCTGATGGTCGGTCGGCAACTTGACGATCTCTATGTTCATTCGCCACCGCAACAGGATCGTGTCGAACGATTGCGTATCGCTGCCCTAACGCTGACAAGAAAGAGTACTCAACGACCTGTCGTCGAAAGCGTATCACTTTCGGCTTATAGCGGCGAGGTGCTCGGCATCTTTGGACTGATGGGCGCTGGTCGGACGGAACTGCTGGAGGCGATTTTTGGATTGCATCCACGTCGGATGACGGGAACTGTCGCAATCGATGGTGAGGCAACTCTTGTTCGATCACCCGAGCAAGCTCTTCGCCACGGACTGGGACTGGTCCCAGAAGATCGTAAGCACCAAGGGCTGATCCTTGGCATGAGCGTGGCGCAGAATATGAGTCTGTCAAATCTCCGAGCCATGGAGTCCGCTGGTCTGCTCAGCGGTCGGCGTGAACGCGAGCACGCTGAATGTTTCGTCCAGCAGTTTTCGATCAAGACACCGACCGTCGCCCAACTTGTGCGAGCCCTTAGCGGCGGGAATCAACAAAAGGTTGTCCTGTCGAAAGTACTCTCGCGCAACCCGAAAGTCTTGATGTTGGATGAACCCACGCGCGGTATCGATGTAAGTGCGAAACGAGAAATTTACGCACTGCTTGATCGACTGAAACGAGAAGGGATGGCAGTCATCGTCGTATCGTCAGAGTTGCCGGAGCTTCTCGGTATCGCCGATCGATTCCTTGTCATGTGCGAGGGTCGCAAGACAGCCGAGTTCACTCGCTCCGAAGCGAATGAAGAACAACTTATGCACGCCGCAGTACCAAAGTGTAGCAACTAACATCAAACTGGAAGCTTTTTCACTCGAGATGCCTGACAAATCCAACTTTTTGAAGCATGCCAGCCGTTTTCAATCGCTGCTTGTCCTGGTGTTGATGGTCGCGGCGATGAGCCTGCTGTCGGACCGATTTCTAACGTCAGCCAATGGTTTGAACATTATGCGGCAGATCTCCGTCAACGTCTGCCTGTCGATTGGCATGACGATGGTGATTCTCTCGGGAGGGATCGATTTGTCGGTGGGTTCCGTATTGGCATTCGCCGGTGCAATCACGGCGGGGCTGATCAAGTTTCCCGTTCCGCTGCCTTGGTTCGGTATGGAGCTTCAATTCACAACTTGGGGAGCTATCGTCGCTGGTCTGCTCGTCGGCGTCACACTCGGTTGGTTCAACGGCCAGATGATCACGCGACTGAAGATTCCCCCATTCGTCGCTACCCTCGGGATGCTCAGTATTGCTCGTGGGATGACGATGCTGTGGACGAAAGGATTTCCCATTACTGGGCTGGGTGAGCGATTCGCAGTTTTGGGAACCAAGACTTTCGCGGGAATTCCCACACCAGTTTGGGTTGCAGCGATTCTGGTCGGCATGTTTGTCGTGGTGACAAAAAAGACGCGGCTAGGTCGCTATATCTACGCTGTCGGCGGAAACGAAACGACAGCGAGGCTTTCGGGGTTGAACGTCGGTCGCATCAAGGTCGTCGTCTACACGCTAGCTGGCGCATTATCTGCCTTGGCCGGACTCATAATGACCTCGCGGTTGGACTCGTCGCAGCCCAACGCAGGCACTGGATACGAGTTGGATAGTATTGCTGCAGTCGTGATTGGTGGTACATCGCTATCAGGCGGACGGGGATCGATCCTTGGCACCGTGATCGGTTGCCTAATCATCGGCGTGCTCAATAGCGGCTTAGTGCTACTGGACGTTTCTCCCTTCTGGCAGCAAGTGGTGAAGGGTGGCGTGATTTTGGCCGCCGTCGCCATTGATCGTATGCGTGAGTCCAACGACTAACCCATTTTCCCCAGTAATCCGAGGTGGAACAGTTCTCTTTTGCCTCATGATCTCAGCCACAGGGCGAAACTCCATGCAATTCATAGCTCAACGAATTACCCAGTCCGCAATGCTTGCGATTAGGTCGCTTACTGGGTCGGACCAGTTGAAATAAAGAATCCCGAGTGAGTCGGAAAGGGAATTACCCAGAGTCGTTAACCCGGCGGTTTTCATAACCCAGAGACTCTGAGAGTATTTGTCTCTGATTGGCCCCCAGGGAGGGGCTGTTTTGTCGAGAGTCGCGGACGGGAATCGAGACTCTGGAGAGTGGTCGAGACCCAGGAGATTGCAGGAAAATACGAAAAAAGCCGACGTTTTGCTTGTTTGCTAAACGTCGGCTTCTTCGAATAACCTACTGCGGTCAGTTTCCTAACCAAACAGAGAAGTTGAGTGGAACCGACACCTCACGAAACGCCCCTGCTTTCTCTCGGCCGGGTTATGGCTCTTTGGCGGCTTTGGCGAATAACCTGGTGGACTAAAAAC
>JBGSNE010000282.1:0-27094 GCA_041739785.1 Pirellulaceae bacterium | reverse complement strand
AATCGGTTATACTATCTGACAAACCGAGAGATGCCCTTAGAAAAGGCATAGCTGGGCAGCACTCCTTCCTACCCACTTAGCGGCTCCGTTCAACGCACGATCTAACCCGCTGAGTACAACGGGTTAGATCGCAATACGTTCAGTGCGGGAGTCCAATTGTAGGAAACGAAGTCAAATCCATTATTGTCGGCCAGACCACCACGCAAGGAGCCATTTTGATAATAGATCGTATACGAGTCGAAATAGCTGCTTCCCAACGGTTTGGCGAATATGGAAAGGACACCCGAAGCGTTTGATAACGAGGAAAAGTTGACCCAGCCCTGCATGGTTAAATCACTGAGGCGAATCGATGGGCTATCGGCTATGGCAACTACGTCATTATTCCCGTCGAAGTCAAGCGCCACTTGGCTGGGAGTGGGATTGGATTGTCCCAAAGTTCCAGCCTGCAACGTCGTATTGCCAGCGGTCTGTGTAAACGTCCCAGACTTGATAAGTGAAGCGAGTTCAATGGGTGCTAGAGCTCGGCTATAAACCGCCAATTCGTCAACCGAGCCGCTTAGTAGGTAGCCCGAACTATAGTAGCCTCCGATGACTAGGTCGCTGGTGTTGGTCTGGATGGGGGACGTGTAGGTACGTGACGCATCCAATTGTCCGTTGACAAAGATCTTTTGCGACGATTGATCATAAACTGCTGCGATGTGGTACCAACGACCGGGCGTCAAGTCAGTGTTTCCCGTGACCTGCCCATCCCCTTCAGATGTCGAGCCATTGAGGCGAAAGGTCAAGCGGTTGGAATAGCCAGTGTAAAATCCGAGCGAATAAACACCTTGGCTGCCGGTCAATGGCCCTTTGAATACGATGCCGTTGTTATTGTTGTTGTTGGACAAATACACCCAGCCGGCGATCGTCATCGCGCCGGTCCAATTGAGAGTAGGATTCGACGCAACGCTGATGTAGCTGGTTCCGTTAAATTGGAACGCTTGATCGGCGATGCCTGCGCCAAAAATATCGCCGTTATTGATTGTCCCCGAGTTCTCATTACCGCTACTGTCGGTTGTATCCCCGTCCGCATGCCACAGCCCTACCAAGCCGCTGGTCGGAAAATTTGTCTCAGCACGTTGGGATAATGTAAGTTCGCTTTGTGTGCCGACGAACAATTGACCTTGATTCGTAAAGCCATTGGCGACTTGCAACCGATTTCCATTGCTGAGTGTCAGAGAACCAGTGGGTGCATTAACTGCAAGCGTAGATAGAGCGGAGACGCTACTTGACCCTTGCAGGAAGCTCGCGTTAGAACCATCCAACAGAATTGTCGCTTCGTTGGTCGTAATCGCTTGTGAGTGGTTTACCGAGAGAACGCCATTCGCGATCGCCTGCCAAGTACCTCCCACCAGCCTCCCATTGCTGAAGTTAGTTAGGCTAGTGGCTTGCACATTCAGCCTTCCGCCGTTCTTAGCTTCGAGCGTACCGGAGTTGTTAAACGGGCCGCTTGTGCGCACGATCAGAGTCTGGTTGGCAACATCCGCGCTGAGCTTACCTTGCAGCATCAACCCTGCGTCGGTTGTCGCACCGCCCCAGGCATTGCTACTACCAATCACTGCTCCATAAGTCAGGTCCTGGTAAGTACTACCACCGCGGATAGTGATGTTGGGGCCAACCGTCAGCGTGCTGTTATCCTGATTGATTACCAGGGCACTCAGGTAACCGGTCATGATCACGCTGCCATTCCCGGATAGCGTTTGCGTTCCGTCGAAGAAAATGGCACCATAGTCGATGCTTGCGTCGCCATTGAGCGTCAAACCGTTGCTGATGAAAATACGAGTGCTACCGCTGGTCAAATCCAAATCGCTATTGAGTGACACCCCCTCCAGGGTTCCACCGGAATCGCTGCCAATCAGTTTCGAACCACTGCCCGTGCTGCTGACCGTACCGTTGCGAATCGTCCCACCCACCACTCTCCAACTGCCGTAATTGTCCAGTTGCAAGGTGCTGTTCGTGTTGTCCAGCACACCTGTGAGATTGACTGTACCACCGTTGCGCTGGATGCTGCCTAGTCCAGCGGTGGTGACCGTGCCGCCAATATTCAGACTGCTATTGGATGTTGCAATTGTGGCTGTGTTTGCCCAAGTTCCGCCAAGTGTCAGGTTTGAATTGGCAGAAGAGTTCAAGTTTTGGTCGACGATATATGAACCATCCAGGCTCATCGAACTTCCAACCAATGGGGCGACTGTACCGACGTTGCCCTGCAGATTATTGACCACCAGGTGCCCGCCGTTCTTAGCTTCGAGTGTTCCGGAGTTGTTAAACGGGGCGCTAGTGCGCACGATCAGGGACTGGTCGGCAACATCCGCGCTGAGCTTACCTTGCAGAACCAGACTGGCGTCGGTTGTTGCTCCGCCCCAGGCATCGCTACGACCAATCACCGCTCCATAAAACAGGTCCTGGTAGGTACTACCACCGCGGATGGTGATATTGGGGCCGACCGTCAGCGTGCTGTTATCCTGATTGATTACCAGGGCACTCAGGTAACCGGTCATGATCACGCTGCCATTCCCGGACAGCGTTTGCGTACCATCGAAGAACATGGCACCGTAGTCGATGCTTACGTTGCCATTGAGCGTTAATCCATCGCTGATGAAAATACGGGCGCTACCGCTGGTCAAATCCAAGTTAGAATTCAGGGTGACGTGGCGGAGGTTACCGGATGTCCCCACGACTGCAGGTGTAACGCCAACAGTTGCATCTTGCAGAGTTCCACCGGCGATGGAAAGGACGCCGGAACCAGCAATCTGATTGGATACGATCAGCGTGCCCCCCGTCAGGCTGACCGCTTCGGCCATCGTGATTGAAGCGACGGTGTGTGTGCCCTCGGAGTAATTGATGGTTAGATCTGCACCTGCCACATCGATTACAACATCGTCATCCGCAGCTGGTCCAACTCCATTGCTCCAATTGGCTCCAGTATTCCAATCCCCGGAGCCGCCAATCCAATTGACGATCGTCAGTAATTCCCGACGCTCAAGAATTTCGAAGACCGCCAACCGTCGATAGCGTTGGCGTCGAGAATAGGGGGAGCGGCTGCCAGTCCGCATGACACAACGGCGAGCAAGACGTCTTTTTTGCAACTTGATCAGCTCTATCAGTCCCATAGTTTTGGTTAAATTGGTTCGCGGGTATTCGGTCAGAAAAAATCCAACAATTGGGTTAGGGTCGCAGGCACTCGACAATTTCCCCATGAATACAATTGCGGTGACAGTTGCCAGGTGACAGAAAATATTGCCAGACTCCAAAAAAAGGGACACTTATCGCTGATCGCCGGTACAAAGGCTGATGTCACCCTCCCGCGCGTTGAAGAAAACGAGGAAATCGACGAGTTCGCGGGAGTCTGTTATGCTGTTAGCGTGCTTGCCAGCATCTAGCGTTTTTGTGCAACTACGGGCAGAAATTCTGGCTGGCACAAAACCCACCAATTATTGAAAGTAGATCGTGTCTGACAGTTCATCGCACTCATGTGAGCTCGAAGGATTTCCGCAACGCTCAAATACAGCAGGAGAGCGGCAAGTTGAGATGCCAAAGGCAATTCAGGACGGCGTTCATCGCGAACGACTTGAGATTTCCGAATATTACAACGATACGGTTGTGGACTATAACGCGTGGAGCAAGGAAGGCTACTTGCATTTTGGATATTGGCGTCCGTGGCTCAACCCGCTGGTGCGGCGGCCGATGCTGGAAGAAATGAATCGCTTCATTTTTGAACACTTAGGACTCAAAGCGTGGGAAAGTGGAGCAGTGGCAGATTTGGGCTGCGGCGTGGGTGCGGTTTCTCGGTTCGGTAGTCGTCTCTTTCCCAAACTTGACTTTCATGCCATGTCCATCTCGCCAGGACAAATTGATGACGCTCGCCAACGGCATTCGAATGAGCGAGTGACCTACTACTGTGGTGACTATCATTCGCTCCCGTTTGACGATGGTTCGATCAACGGATTGTTCTATCTGGAGAGCCTTTGTCACAGCACGGAGCCGGAACGAGCGTTGGCAGAGGCGGCGCGCGTGCTCAAGCCCGGCGGTCGCATCGTTATGACCGATGGATACCTACGCCGGCCCCTCGACAAGACCTCTCCGCTGTTTCGCTATGTCGTCCAGGGGGTAGCACACAACTGGGCAGTTCCCATGTTCCACCAACTCGATCTCGCTCGGCAATGGCAAGCTGGTGGGAAAATTCGACTGTCCAAGGACATCGAATGCGGTTGGCGACTGGGCCCGTCGGCACTCCATGCAGCCCATCTATCCATGGTGCAGTTTTTCAAGTTACTTCTCAGTCGCAAGGCCACCACTTGGCAATGGCGACATTTGACCGCTTCGGCATTAACGATTGCCCTAGGACTTTACCGTCGCCATTTTCGCTACCATTTGCTGGTGTTTGAGCGCGTGTGACCGGGTTAATGGCTTTTGCCGCAATGCGGTCAGCTCGGTTCTGCCGCGCGGTTCCTAGAGGCCGAGTCTGAAGGCTTGCATCTAGGCTGCAATTAAAAACGGGGTCGACGCGTTGGAGACAAGTCGCATTGCGTAGGATTCTAGGACTGGCTGGATTGGTCAGCCCCCTTTTCAAACACGACCTTATTCTGCAGATTGCTAGTTTCTAGATTCCAACAGCAAAGGAGTGCCTATGGCTCGCAATGAGCAATTAATTCGTCAACACAAAATCCTGCAAGTGCTCGAGCGTTTGCGATATGGTGCTACGCTCGATGAACTGCGCGACTCGATTGTGGATGAATTGGGGCTGACTTCGCTGCATTCGCGAAGTATTCGTCGCGATATCGAAGCGCTGACTTCAGCCGGTTTGCCAATTTCCATCGAAGACACGCAGCGTGGAAAAGTTTGGAAGCTCAGCCGCAGCGACAAAGGCTTGCACAAGATCGCCATCACCGCCAGCGAACTGATCGCGCTGTCCATGAGCCGCGATCTGATGTTACCACTGGTCGGTACTCAATTCTGGATTGGGATCGAGTCGTTTTGGAATAAAGTGCGCGAGCAGCTCCCCGATGCGGTATGGGAGCACTACGAACGCTATCGCCGCACGCTTTATGTATTAGGTTTGCCCACCAAAAACTATGAAAAGCACCAAGGGATACTAAAGACGATCAATCGCGCCATTCAAGAGCATCGGCACTTGGAGATGGAATACCAAGTTCCTGGTCGGCCGGCGTCGATGCGCAAAGTGGAACCTTACGGCGTAGCCTTGTTCCAGTCGAGCATCTATGTCGTCTCGACTGAGGAGTCGCGTGATGGCGCGGGAACCGATCGACTTAGGCATTGGAAGCTCGATCGGTTCAACAGCGCTAAAGCGCTCGATAGTTGGTTCAAACCCAACGATGCGGTTGATTTGCAAGCCCACCTTGGTCAATCGGTTGGCATCTTCAGCGGCGCTGATCCCAAGACTTATGAGATTCGATTGTCAGCCCAAGCCGCGCGTTGGGTGCAAGAGGACCCCTGGCACGCAGAACAATCCATTGCAGAAGACCCCGATGGAAACGTGCGTCTGACAGTCATGGCCTACCACGACATCGAAATTATCCAGCGAGTCTTGCGTCTGGGTGCTGAAGCAGAGATTCTCTCTCCTCAACATTGCCGTGACGAAATTAAGGAAACGATCGCTGGAATGCAAAAAATGTACTATTAGTTGGACAGCGTCACTTTCGGTCCCAATATCAGCTCGACGTGCAAGTTTTGAAGTTGCACTTTTTAGTGCCGAAGGCACGGAATTCGATAGCCTGGGATGCAAATCCCAGGTCATCGAAGCATCCCCGCGTCTTTCCGGTTCGCCAGCGATCGACCGCAAATGCGGTCGCTCGCTGGCGAATCGGATGTGGGTAGATTCCATTTTCCCTGGGGTTTGCACCCCAGGCTACCAAATGCCACCGCTTCGCGGTTGAAATAGTGCAACTTCAAAACTTGCACGTCGAGCTGATATTTCCGCAGATTTTAGTGAAGCGGTCAGTCCGAAACGACCGAGGTACTTGGCCACACAACGTAGAGCTGATCATTGATCCTGATCGATGGTTGCAGCGGTTGAGCTCGTGCGGCTTGATCACAATTTGCAAAACGATAAGTACTTGCTATCAGTTCTTCGCCTGCGGCAAGTGTCACAGTCACGTGCACTCGGTCATACAAGTTCGGAATCCCGGGTTGATTGGTTACTTCGATGCGGTCCAAAGTGCGATGCACGATATGGATTACCTCTGCATCGAAACTCCACAACTCGCCCCATACTCGGTCTGCTCCAGCCAACAGGGCAGGGTAAGGGCCTAGATCTATTAATTCCCCACGAGTCCAGGCACCACGAATTAATCTTGGTGTTTTTGGCCAGCACGTTTGTCGGCATTGCCCGCGTTTGAGCGTACCATACACGAAGACATGCTCAAGCTCTGATGTTGCTGGAGAATCTCCTGAGAGTTGCCCTACCATAACCAGTTCATCGCCCCTTAATTGATAAATCTCAAAGTGCTTGACTTCGACGAGCTACATACAATAGATTGTTCCTAAACCTCGGTCCAGATCGGGGGGCGTTACATTCGTTTTGTCGTGAAAAAGTTTGAGCTACTGACAACGTAAGGATCGCGCGATGTTGAGACCACTTGTACTGGGCCTTCTATTGCTCCAATCGCCTACATTATTGGCACAAGATAACTCGAACCCCAAATCTCCCTCCAAAGATCGAGTGGCGAAGCTACTGGCTCGGATCGAGCAACTTGAGAATCGCGTACAAGAGTTGGAGCGTCGCGCAACCAGCCCACCCGCTGCATCACCAGTACCTCAATATCAACCCTACGCGCCCCCACCGAATCAGCAACCGCATGTTCCCAAAATCGCTCCCGCGCCCAAAAATCAATTCCCGACGCCGATGCCCTACATGCCGTACTTCGCACCGCAGATCCCCTACTCTCCGCCATCGTCACAAAACAAGGCAGTGCCTGATACCTGGAAACCCTTCAATTTTAACGGCCAACAGTATTACATCATCCCGCTCACCGAGGCAGAGGAATTGTCTCCTCTACCCTAGTGACATACTTGCCTTAATATTTGGGCTCTTCAGAAGAAATAGTGGGTAACAACTGTGGGCGACAGGTTTTGGGAGGCCGGGTTTTGAGAGGCACGGCAGGGCAAAAAGAATATCGTTTACGCCGTTCGTTTCCTCAGCCACATTGGATCGGCTACCCAACGAGCCCAACTGTATTTGCAACTACGGCACGACTGTTAAGGCTCGAATCTGTTCACGTTAATTTCACATTGCTTACTCCGCTACACATGGAACTGCTTTCAAAAAGTAGTTCGTTGAAGGCGTTGTATTCCACGAATCTTGTCGGTTCCAACGGGCTAGACGCGATGCCAGCGTTGATGCCCCATGTAAGATCAGTTTGAAGACACGATAGCTACTGTTGATAACCTGGATGTACGCCATCGATGAGGGCAGCAGTGTAATTGGCGCAACCGCGTCGCCCATCAGGCACTAGTTCGCCGTGAAGCTCACTGGTTACGGGAGTTTCTGCGGTGTTGACATGTGGGAGCCACTCAATCGCTCTGATACCCTTTTGATTATTGAACCGAGTGGATAGCACACGGGCTAAGGTTTGGCGTTCTCTTTCAACCACATAACGCGAAGCTTGTACACATCCGCCCTTGTTCGAGCTTCATCTAGTGGCGATGACCCCTCGGCCCCAATACTTGAACGGTCCTTGGCAACCCGCCAAATTTCTATCGCACCATTCAACGCAGCTTGGATATAGTCTAGCCGTTCCTGTTTAATATCCGTAGTATCCAACTGTGCTAAAGCCAATTCCACTTGCGTCTCATAATACAGATCGAGGAGTTGGCCCATTGAATTTGTGCCTGGCATGATTTGATCATTCAATACCTTCATGCAATCCTTTAACGCTTCGACTCGCAAGATCTGTACTTTTTTGATATCGGTAGCTGGCAATTACGGCGGCTCAAGTGCGACAAACCATCGATAGCGGGGATGTAATGGCGCAAATGCAAGTGGTAAACTGCTCAACTAGTCGCACCAACGCATTGCGACATTCAACATTTGGTTCGATCGAGGCCATGGAAACGGATAGAGGAGATTCGTCATGAGAATAGCAGCGTTGCTTTTACTGTTTTCGTGCGCACCGAATACCGCATTTGGCGAGGACCAATGGCCGCCGGTGGACCTCGAGGGGGGTTGGTCCATAGAGCGCATTGAATTTGCAGTGGATGGCAGAGTTGAAAAAGGTCCGCACTGGACGAGCTCGCCAAGATTTTGTTTATTCGCCGCTGACTATCACTACTGGTTCCAGGACCGGGACCGTACGATGAAATTCGTTGCTGGCGACAAGGTAATGGCGCATAGCGAAGAGGATGGTACCTATTATTTCCTTTGGAATTATGGCCGCCAACCCTCTAAACGAATTCAGATTCGGAAAGAGGGCGACCAACTGTTGATGACTTGGGGCCAGCAAGAGGAACGCGGTAAGACTCGCTCCGTGTTTCGACTTACTCGGATCGACAAGGAGAAGGTGGTAATTAGCGTTCAAGCCTTATTGAACAATGGGGACATGCATCCCTCTTGTCGACAATTTAGCGCGGGCTCAGAGGTTGCGTTGATGCAGTGGCTTGGCGAATAATTCTTGGTTCATGTAAACGACCGACGCAATTGAACTACAGCTTCGACTTCCAACCCGGCTCAATCTCAAATTCTTCAAGAGAAGAGCCTTTCGGTCGTCGCCTTTGGGATTCGGCTGGAACAACTTTGGATGTCGCATTCACCGCTTGCTCTACCTCCGAAAGCCTCATTAAGACTACGTCAAAGGATCGTTTCATTTCGAGAAGTTGCTTTTCGACTTCGAGTCTCGATTTAGTGTCGGCCTTCGCCTCGGTTTCGTGATCTAATCTCTGGTAGGCATCATATGACCGTCTGATGTCTATCGTCGAAGTTTCATGATTCTCATCAACGTGCTTGTCCCTGGATCCAGGCGAACGCTAGGTCGGCTATCTGATCGAACGAATGTAATTATTGCGGGCAGCGAGTGGTCCTTTGGCACAGGGATTTTGTTTGCCGAAGGAATGTTCCGTGGTAGTATGTGCAACTAAATCTCGAATTCCAAAAAGGCAAGAGCAATGCGAATATTCTCAGCGTTATTAATCGCACTCTTATTGAATTTAGAATTCTGCTTCGCTCAGCAAGTGCTGTCTGAGCAAACTCTACAAGCTTTAGGACCTCGGCCACCTTTAGGACCTCGGCCACTGCCTGCAATTCCGACAACACCTGTGGAAGGTGTCATCGCTGAAGAGGCAAATGCCGGTGAACGCGGGAAGGAGATGAATGAGTGGCAGAAGGTTTTGTTGGAGAACAAGGAGTTGTGCCTGAAGGCTGGCTTGGAAGTTGTAGATGCGTTCCAAGCTCGATATGAGCAAGGATTGGACAATGTTGAGTTTTTACTTAAAGCACAGGAAAGGGTTGCATTATCGGCCACAGAGCTATTGGAAGGCGATGAGCTGATTAGTGCACTTCGGTACGCTAGAGAATTGACGCGATTTACACTCTTGAGGAATTTAGAATTGCAGAAAGTTGGCATGCGAGGTGGTGACGCTGCATCGGTGGTGTCCGCTAAATACGCAATGTTAGAAGCAGAAATCAGGCTGCTCCGTGAGCTTCGGAAGCAGGGGAAAAACTAGCCTGTTTTGGCTGTCTGAAAAGTATGTTACTTATAGCCGAACTATTTCCCAACCGACCAGGTGGGTGTGGTCGTTGCGACATTTGTGCAGCCGAATAATCTGCGCTGGCAATCATGTCAGCGCTCTGTTCAGTCGGATGAGAGGAAATATCTAGCTCGGCATCGCCGCATTGTAACGACAGCTTGAAAGGCGACTGTGGTTGGTGCACAGTGAAGATGCGCGACGATGCAGTAGCGGGTGGGCAGTCTTCCGCATGTGCGGCCCTGATTTTCTGGGCCAAGGGGTGGGGGTGTCATCACCAAACCACGTGGGAGCGAATCGGTGTTGACGAAGCCATTCAAGAACATCCTCAAGAAGGCTGGGATACCCATCTACCCGAAGCCGTTGCAAAATCTACGGGCCAGTCGAGAGACAGAATTAATGAATCAGTTCCCGTTAAAGGATGTGTGCACGTCGATTGGCAACAGCCCCAAAGTGGCCATGGAGCATTACGCCATAACTCGGCAGGACTCATTTTCACGCGCTGCCGGACTGGCCAATGAATATTTTTTACCAGTATCCTGGCCAGTTAGTGGCGATTCAGGGCACCTTCCGGCAACTTCCGAGTGTGGTGACTCTGAGCCAGAACATGGAATTTGACCAAGGAAAACCAAGGCCAAATCCACTCCTGGCGAGTCTAGGCAATTCGGGGCAATTGCCATTAAATAGGCCGGGCAGGACTTGAACCCGCGACCAAGGGATTATGAGTCCCCTGCTCTAACCAACTGAGCTACCGGCCCACAGTCGTTTTACCCTTGTTTTTGCTGGGTAAAACACTGCATTGTGGATTGCGATTTTTTGGTCCCACGTGGGTCTGACGGACCATAGTGACGCCCGATTGCAGCGGGTATCAAATGGAGCTATCAATTGTGACGCTTTTGCGGGGGTCAGAATCGCACAAGTGAGCCCGCTCTGTGGTGAAACGGGCGCCTTGCGATTACCTGTTACTGTTTAAGGCTATCGGTAACCATGGTGACAGATTCTATCGTCTCTGGGCACGATCGCAAAGCAGTCAAACACGACGAGCCCTATCTTGTCCCCTTGTTTTCCCGGGCATGTGGCAGGTGGGCCAAGCAGATCAAAGGGGCTTGTATCGTTTTGCAATGCGATCGGTGCTGGAGTAACATCCGTGCGCAGGGACGAGGCGTATCGTCAAGCTATTCAGCGGTGCGATACAGCCCTCTACCAAGCATAACAGCTCGGTCGCAACCGCGTAGTTGTTTCACGAAACGAACTTGCATCCATCGGCTAAGTGGCTGATGCTTAAATTATCGGAGAGTGGCGCAGACTAGCTGGGCTTCAAAACCGATTTGACCACTTCGCCTCGATGCATTTTCTCAAAGGCTTCGTGCCAGCTCTCGAGGGGCCAAACACCGCCAATGATGGGCTGAACGTCGAGCTGGCCACTGGCAAGCAGTGCGATCACGCGTTCCCAAATGGGCCAATTGTGACTGAAGCTCCCTTGTAAGGTGACGTTCTTTTGAACCAAGGGATCGAGGTTGAATCCCAACGGTTGCGGCCCCCACCCCACTTTGCTAATCCAACCCGCGGGGCGGACAAGCTTTAGAGCCAACTGCAAGGTAGCACTGGCACCTGCGGCGTCGATCACTCCGTCACACCCCAGTCCGTCGCGCTCGAGCGCCCAAGGGCTGGCGTCTCCGACGATGCCGGTACAGCCGTAGCCTTTGGCGATTTCCAACCGACCGCGATCAGCTTCTAAGCCGACCAGCGCGACTTCGGCACCGCACAGTCGAGCCATGGCGGCGCATAAGATGCCAATGGTGCCAGGCCCCAGGACAACGACTCGGTCGCCGGGCTCAATGCGCGCATTGCGAACTACAGCGTTGTAGGCCACGCAACAGGGCTCAGTCAAACAGGCGCGCTCCAGGGGCAATTCGCCAGGGACGGCATGTAGAATTCGGGACGGCACTCGGACATATTTGGTCATCGCACCATCTACACCATAACCAAAACCCTTGCGAGTGGGATCGAGATTATAGAGGCCACGACGCGACATCGGATTGTAGGGATCAATAATCGCGGCCGTCTCGCTGACTACGCGATCCCCCTCGCGCCAGCCCACCACGGACGAGCCGACTTCGATGATGTGTCCACCAAATTCGTGACCCAATACCACGGGGTAGTTGACGGGCCAGGAGTGATCGGCAGTCCATTGATGCAAATCGCTACCGCAAACTCCCACATTCGCGACTTCCAACAACACATCCTCAGGGCCGATTGAGGGTTGGTCGATCTCACGCAATTCCACTGAGCCTTTGGTGGGTGCAAAATTGACTACGGCAAGGGACTTCATGGTTAAGTTTGTTCCAATTGAATTGTGATTGAGCAAGCTAAGCCCGGGAGCTTCATTCATGAGAGGAAGAAGGCGTACTCTTGGGAGGCGGATATCTTGGGCTGTCAATGGGTTTGAGAGGCACGGTCTGATGGACTGGTTTCTTCTGGCAAGGTCGGTTCGCCACGTTTTGCACAAAGTCGACCAACTGATTTACAACTAGCCCGGCTTTATCAGGGTTCGGAGAACTTTATCACGGTTCGGAGAACCGTGCGACGAATGAGCTGAACACTGGTCGACAGATTGTAGCGGCTGCAAATTGCCATGGCGATAGATGGCGGGGGGATGGTATGTTTGCTAAACAGTTCGGATTAGCAAAGGAATTCTATTTCGCCAAGCGGAATGGGCTGTGGCGTTGGCGACGGCAAATGCATTCAAACTACGCCCAGCTAACCGGCTAGATCGATAATAGACAAACGGCCGATTCGCTTTTGATGACCGCCGGATGGAGTAACTTAAACGACCATCTCGATCGCAATCCCAGGAAGGGCCAATCGATGAGACATTTTGACCGTCGCAACTTTCTATCCGCCACCGCCATTTTTGGCGGTTCCGCACTCCTGTCCAGCTCGTTGTGGGCGGATGATCCGGCGTCAAATGGGCTGATCGAACCGGTTCTCCGCGTGGCGAAAAGCGATGCGGCGATCGCCCCGTCTGCAACGGCTCACCCGCTCGACCCAGCTTTGCAAGTGGCTCACCGTAGTCTGCAAAATATCCGTCAAAACATCGCCGACTATTCGGCCATTTTGATCAAGCGCGAACTGATCGACGGGACTTTGACCGATTACGAATATATGGGAATCAAGATCCGCAATCGTAAGCATGTCAACGGTGTCATGACCACGCCGTTCAGCGTCTACATGGCTTTTTTGAAGCCTGCATCGGTCAAGGGACGCGAGGTTATCTATGTCGAGAACCAAAACAATGGAAATGTAGTTGCGCATGAGGGGGGCATGAAGGGGCGCTTCTTACCGACCGTTAATCTCGACCCCAATGGAATGATGGCTATGCGCGGCCAGCGTTATCCGATCACTGAACTTGGACTGGAGAACCTAGTCGTCAAACTGATCGAAAAAGGGGATCGCGATCGACAACGGGGCGAGTGTGACGTGCAATTCCAAAAAGGAGCGAAAGTTGGTGGCCGCGAGTGCACTGTACTCTCCGTGACCCACCCAGTTGCCCGCCCTTATTTCGACTTCCATATTGCTCAAGTCTTCATCGATGACGAACTGAATGTTCCAGTCCGGTACTGTGCCTACAGCTGGCCGCATGCACCGGGTGGGGATCCAATTCTGCTGGAAGAATATACTTATCAGAACATTAAGACCAACCTCGGTCTGACCGACGCGGACTTTGATCAGCGAAATAGTAAGTACAATTTCTAGAGTTCGGCTTTTGCGCCGAACGCCATTTCAGAGATTTATCGGTGAACACCACCGCTAGTTTTTGTTGATGGAGCGAAGCAGATAATCAATTCGCGGCCAATTCCTAAAAGGGAACCGGGATGATGGTGGCGATCAGCGAGAAGAGTCCTATGTCACGCGGTTTTCAGGTAACCGCTCACGATTTCCATAACTTAATCCTGAACTTCAACGTCAACTTGGACGCAAGTTTAAGTTGGAGCTTAAGTTCAGGTTTAAGGTTGGTTCGCGCTTGTTCGAGAGTAACCCATGCAGTGCGGTTTTCAGTCAGGCCAGACTCTTCAGGCCAGTACACAATTGATGTGTAGTACCAATTCGCGCCTGCGGAGCGGCTCGCCTGGGGAATCCGAGCGTGCATGATATGCGAGACGCGACCCGACGGAGTGGAACGTGAGCTACAGTTCGTGATCGCTATCGGACCTAAGCGAATCTTGGTTGACAGGTGATTGGCCGCTGTCGCTTTTTCGCAAGTGAGGCTCTGGAACCACAGAACCTTCAGATCGCGTTCGCGAGGCTGAATCACCATCACTTTCGTAGGAGTCGTCGTAGCGGGACACGTAACCAGGCAACTTCGCTCGCTCCAACTCCAATCGGTATTCTACTACCACATGGTGTTGAATTAGGTCACGGCACGACTGGTTGATGGGATGTGCCACGTCCGCATAGAGCTTATTCGGAGCATCATCGTCGCTCCCGCCGCCGCTTCGATTATCCCGTACTCGCGAGCCACAATTATTGCAGTAATTGCTGCGGATGTGGTTTTTGTTACCACATCGCGCGCAGCGATTGGACAGCTTGCGGCTAGGCATGGCAACGAATGGACCGTGGCTCCCTTCGATGATTTTTAGATCGCGAACCACAAAACAGTTGTCAAAAGTGATTGAGCAGAAGGCACGCAAGCGGTCCTCCGACTCCTCCATCAGTTTGATTCGCACCTCAGTGATGTCCACAGCTACGAGCCCCCATGCTTATGCTTCTTGATGCTCAATAGAGTCTCCATACCATGCCTTAGCCGCATAGACTCTTGGAAGCCCACAATCGGCTGCAGCCCGCCGGACAAGCGTTTCACAGCTTGGGTCGTCGATGATTGCAAAACAGCTCGACCCACTACCCGACATGGCCGCCCATGGGGCACCGCACGTTGCGAAAAGCCTCAACTGACGATCGACCCAGGTAGTCAAGCCCGACGCTGCAAATTGTAAAGCATTGAATAGCTCTGCGCCAATCTTTTTAGGCTCACCAGTTTCACAAGCAGCCACAATTTTATTGAAACTGCGTTTCTTTGCGGTATCTACGTAGTTCAGGTAAACCTGTTGCGTCGAGCAACCAACCGAGGGATGCGTCAATATTAGGTCCAGTGGGGGTCGAGCCACCAGTTGCTGGCACTGCTCGCCGCGCCCTGTGGCCACCGCCAAACCGATCCGCTGCTCGTCGCCCAAGAAAAAGGGAATATCGCTGCCAATCTCGGCACAAACTTGGTGCGCCAGCTTCCGATCCCATTTGTCCCATGCCAATAGACTAGCCACCACAGCGGCGGCCGTATCGCTGCTCCCCCCGCCCAGCCCAGCAGCAGCCGGAATCGATTTCGTCAATTCTATTCGACAACCACGACGGGTTCCCAACGCCTGTTGCACGAGCCGCACTGCTCGAACCACCAAATTGCGATCATCGGCCGGAATGTCCCACGCCGGGTCAATTGGTTGGATGTGCCTGTCTGGAGCTTCAGCAGGCACATGTGGCAACGCAGGGAGTCGCAAACGAAAATCGATCGCGCCGCCGTCGAGGGGTTCAAACGACAATTGATCAAAGAGGGCGATCGGACACAGAACGGTTTGTACTTCGTGATATCCGTCACCACGCTTGCCCATTACTTCTAAGAACAGGTTCACCTTGGCCGGGGCAGCTATGATGATTCGGTTAGAAGAGCGGTGAATGATCATAGCCGCGTCCATTGGCTTCGTGCGAAATTGTCAAGTCTCAAGAGTCGCGTAGCAATGCGTCAGCTTTTGACGCATTCGCCTGCGATTTTTGGAGTCTATTCTGCGAGTACTGCGGAGTGGCTAAAGTCGGCCCGACGAAGGTACTGGCGACTGCCGCTTTGACCGAATTTCTTGGTCCGACACTAATAGACAATCAAAACAGATGTCGGGGACATTGAGGGCCAAACAAAATCACTGGATGTCGCCGCACTCTAGAGAGTTTCCGACACCTTTTTATTGTTTCTAAGCTTCGTCAGCTGCGCGAAGGGCTGGGGTAATAAGCAAGTCATGTCCGCAGTAATCGCTCTCTATGAAGTACAAAGCCAGCTCGCGTGTTGCACTCTCCGGGCTATCAGACGCATGAACCAAATTCATTTGTCGTGAGCTGGAGAAGTCACCCCGGATCGTGCCGGAGGTGGCTTTGAGTCCGTTGGTTGCACCGAGCATATCACGAATCAAGCGGATTACGTCTAGGCCTTCGATGGCCAAGGCGACTACCGGCGCGGAAGTAATGAACTCCTCAAGACTAGGATAAAATGGCTTCGAGACGTGCTCTGCATAATGCCGTTTCGACAGTTCAGGCGTGACACGCAGCATTTTCATGGCCACAACGTTGAGCCCCTTGGCTTCGAAACGCGCGATGACCTGCCCCATTAAGCGACGTTCCACACAATCGGGTTTAAGCAATACCAAGCTGCGTTCAAGCATATGAGCAATTCTCCAAGCTAAGATCGAGTGAGTTTGAGCTTGGAAATTGTGCCCGGTTTAAGCTAAAACGCAATGGGTTAACCGACATAGGTTGTCCGCGTTCAGCAGCGTTCCCCCAAACTCCACCCTACCGAATTCCGAATATTGTTAGCGAAATCGGTAACTGGGAACGTTATAGCGATTAACCGCTGAGGATTTGGACGGAACGCTAGGTGCCGGCGAGAAGCTTGGAAAGCTAGTTTCCATGATGGTGTAGGTTACCCCAAGGGCTGGGAAGAGACTGCCATCGCTCTCCTCTAAAAATAAATCACTGGGGCTGCTATCTATCTCAAGCTCTTTCAACTCAATGGAATCTTTGGGACTATTGGTGGCTTTGGAGGACGCCTCTTCTTCGTCCTTGAGATAGTCCTGCAACCAAGACGGAGGCGGCCCCGAAGGCTTTGGGGGGGCGATCGGTTTGGGTGTCTCTATTAGTTCAGGAGCGACTGGTTTTGAGGAAGAACGCTCGTTGTTCGGCGAGGGCTTTTCGTTGGCCCCTGGCGTTGCCTTGCCAGTAGCTGGCGATTGGGCGGCTGGAGTGGATGAATTCGAGACAGCAGCCGTTGGTGGAGGCTGCCAGCCTTGAACGATGGGTGCCCCTCCAAAATTTGACATTGAATTCATTGGGAGCCCACCCCTGCGGTAGTCGCTGGCGGGGTGGAGCTGGGTGACGACGTCGAAGCGTCCATCATTGGCAGCATGATAGCCAGCTCGAGTATAGCCAACTCCCAAGTAGCGTCCCAACGAATTCAACACCGGGAATTCGCGATCCTGAGCTGAAACGCGTTGCGGAGCAACTATGCCCAGTTGCGGTGCGACCAACATAATCCCCAACACGACAGCTCTTTTCACAGATTTAGGCACAGCGAATCCTCCTTGATTCTCGTCCCGGCGGAAATTTAATGTTTCTATTTCCTAGAGAACGCGGTTTTCCAATCGACGCAACGGCGCTACGGAGTCAATCGACTGTGCTCGTCGCTGAGCTAGACCCAAAGAGCGCTCTAGTCATCGCCTGCACGAGCAATCGTAACGATTTTAACGATTGACCAAGGTGATCGACCAAGGTGGCTCGACGCTCCGTGTCGAATTCAATTGCTCAATTGCACCTCAACGAATCAATTTAGGCTCGACGGTTTATGCAGACGCGGAGCGTCGAGCTACATTTGTTACCGACGCGGAGCGTCGAGCCACATTGGTGTGCTGAGTTTGTCGATTGGTTTGATTATTTGTTCGATCGTCGGCATTAAACAAGCGATTCTGTAGAGATGTTCCCTGACAACGTCCCCCCAGAACCTACAGTTCCTCAGAGTACGAACATTGTGTCTGTTGGTTAAAGCGAGTTGAGCCATGGTTAGAAAGCGGAAGAAGTTTTTGGTCGAGAAGCAGGTCCAGGGGGCTTTGGGTTGGCGCATTGCCGCTCATTGGCTCGTGTTTCTAGGTCTCAGCATCTTTGTCACTTGTTCACTACAGATGCTCGGCAGCTTCGAACAGGGATCGTTATGGAACAGCTTTGAGAAAGCTCTGCTGGGGCAAGTGGGCTCGATCGCTGTGTTGCTCGCCCTGCTCCACTGGTTCATTCATGATTCGCTCAAGCTGAGCAATCGATTTGCGGGACCGATGGTACGCTTACAGAAATCGATCGTCGAACTGACCAACAGTAGCGAAACGCTCCCGGTCACATTTCGGAGCCAAGATTTCTGGCAAGATATTGCCGTCGATTTCAATAATCTGCAAATGCGAGTTTTGGCGGAACGCGAAAGGCTGGCCCAACACGGATTGCTCAAGAATCCAACAGAACTCGATTTGGATGAGCACTTTGACGAAGCGACGCTGCCAATCAATTTCGCTCCCGGCTTACCAACGGGTGCAAATCTGGTCGGTAGCCAAGCGGCCGACTTGCCATTTGCATAGCAAGGAAATGGGTCGCTTACGGCTAGCGAACTGTCGACTTGGTGAGCCGCCAAGCGTGAGCGGGCGGGCGGCCAACACTGCCCGGTGCCTTACAGCCCACGGCTCACCCTTCGGTTTAATAAACCGAAGCTTAGTAAAGGCCCACGGCTAGCGCCTGAGGTTGACAAAATCCGCGCATTTTCGACTGAGCCTTCGGCACTCTTCGCGCAAATTGAAATCGATCTCGATAACCGGTTTGACCGACCGCCCTCTAGGCTTTAGAATAGAGACCTAGCCAAATCGCTCCGGTGGAGGTCCTGGCAGTGCTCTCACGGTGAGAGGAACTGACCCGCTTTCGCCCCCTGGAGCACGTGATTTCGGCCCAGCTGTTGCCTGAGGATTAGTGTCGTTGCAACCCCGTTGTTAGCGGCTCGCTCATTTGGCTGTGCCTGTTCAGATCACGAACCATTGCTTGAAGAAAATGTAGGGTGCGATGTTTGGTCTTGGAATGCAAGAATTGATGATTTTTATGGTCATCGCTTTGCTAATCTTTGGCAGTTCGCGATTGCCTAGCCTAATGCGAAATCTTGGACGCAGTGCCAACGAGTTCAAGGCGGGGATGCGAGATCCGGTTGGTGACGACAAGCCCAACCTCGAAGACGACTCGAAAGAGTAGTCTTATGTTCTCTGGGCTTGGATATACCGAGATGCTCCTATTTGGAGTCATTGCGCTGATGCTCTTTGGCAGTCGGCTTCCGGAGGTGGCACGCAATTTCGGTGGCACCTATCGCGAGTTACGTCGCAAAGTGGATGAGTTTCAACGCGAATTCCGGGATTGGGATCGCCACGAACCGACGGCTAAATCGAAGCCCACGTTACCACCTGACGAAGTTGAGAAGATCGAACCGACGGCACCTAAATTCACTCCGCCGCCAGCGGACGACGACGAATAGTTTGTATTTTCGTACTTGTACTCAGCCGCAGGCGGTACTCGTACTCGATGCGCCGTTCGAATCGAGTAGGGGTTACGAGTACCATTTCATTGAGTACGAGTACGAAAACCCGAGACTTATGATGGTGATCAGCAAGGTGTGCCGAACTTCTTGGCGAATTCCGCTACGGCGTTAGCAGTATCAGCTACCGTTTTTCCTTGGCGAGCTGCCGGAAATAGCCCTCGATGACCTCACGATAGTGGCTGGGGAGTTCCTCGGTTAAACGTTGCAATGATTCCTGGCGTTGCGCCGGAGGTAGATTGCCCCAGCCGGCGCGTTCGCCGTTGTCGCGATTGTCGACGTCCCCAGGTCCGCTACCTCCGGCAATCTGGGAATCCTCCATTGGCTGAATGCGGGCTGGCGTAGGAGAGCCCGATTGCTGCTGTTGTTGTTGCTGCATCTGCTGCATTTGCTGTTCGATTTGATCGATCAGCTTGTCGAGCTTATCGACTATTTGCTGTTCTTCATCTCGAACGCGGGTGCCGGCACGACCAAGGTCCAACCGACGTTCGACGTCGTGCATTAGACGGGCAATCTCGTCAAGCGAATCCTGTTTGAGTGGCTCCATGTCGGCTTGCATCAACTGCGCGAGTTTGGCAAAGCGACTTGGGAGTTCCTCTTCGCGCTGGAGCAGCAAACGGACATTGGCCAGACACTCGTCTTTCCGGAGCAGGTGGTGCTCGGCAGCAGCCCGATAAAACAGCAGGGAAGCCGGATCGCAGACCGTGGATATCTCCAAACCTGCAAGTGTCTCTAACGATTCATCGTACAGTCGTCGCTGGCCAAGCGTTCGCCCACAAGCCAAGCGAATCGTGTCTTGCAGCCAGCCTGGAACGTCGCTGGTAAGCCAGGTCAACTCTCCTGGAAACACCGGTTCGGCCGTGGGAGAGCGAAGACGCGCATTCAATTCGGCAATTCTCGGTTCGACCAAACCACCAACATCGAGCAAACGCTCCAGCAGAGCGGGCCCACGGTCGGCCCCTTTGGAAACCTTCCAATACTCTTCCACTTGTTTCTGTACCGCCTCGGAGGGGTTCCTCTGATCGAGGTAACTCAGCAGCTGTTCTTCGTAGATCGTTACCTCTGGCCAATTCCAGCTGGCCGTTTTACGCAGATCGTCACTCTTATTGATGGATGACGCATCGATATTTTGTGGCGCAGCATAAGCGAGCATGCAGCTCAACCCCACGATCAACAGCAGCCCCCCCCCGATCAGTGGACGGCTTGGCAACCACTGCAATGGCAGCACCTGACGAAGCTGCACCCCTGTCGAGACCAAGAAAGAAAAACCTCTTGTTTTCAAGCGCATACTCAACTCCAAAAGCAAACAAAGCCAACCACTTGGCACCGACCGGTAACTATAGTCGGTCTATCCGGATTGGCTTGCAGGGTGAGAGCCTTCATTGTAGCTCGGAATGAATCGAGAAGGAGGTTGTCGCTCCGTGGCTGCAGAGGCTTTTACGCTTTTTAGGGGGACGATTCTAGCGCAAAACTTCTCAAAGAGGGTTGCCGAGCCAGAATTTGCCGCGATTTCTTCGGGTTCCACGCTTCAGCTCCCGTTGAGCTAAATGGGCAAAATGGTTAAACCTATTCCCCATCCCGGAAACTTTCAGACGTAAGCTAGTCCTCAAACGAAACCAGAGAAGACGCCGTTGAGATTTAACCAGATCGATAAAATTACCCTGCTGGAACCTGGGAAAAGAATCGAAGCCTTTCGGACACTTGGGGCCGGCGAGGACTACCTGCGCGACCACTTTCCTCGTTTTCCCGTCATGCCCGGAGTGTTAATGCTTGAGTCACTTTATCAAGCGTCGATGATTTTAGTGCGGGCCACGGAGGAATTTCAATCGGGATTGGTGTTGCTTCGCGAAGCAAAAAACGTCAAGTTTGCGGACTTCGTGCAGCCTGGCCAGACGCTACACATCACATCAGAGCTCATCAAGCGAGAGGGTTCGCGGTATGTGCTCAAGGTGGTCGGCAGCAAGGGCCAGTCGTCGGCAGTTTCAGGCCGTCTGGTGCTGGAGTGCCTGACCAATGCCGGCGGACAACCCGACGTGATCGATCAATTGGCGGCCAAGCATGTGAAACAATTGATGGAACAACTTCAGGGGACCGCTATTGTGCGGGCCTAAGATAGCTATAATTCCCACTTTGCTGGGGCTCGAAATTTCGCGTTTGACGCCCGAAATCGAGAACTGATTCGACATTAAGTAGGACAAAAACGATGGCAAGTTCGGAAGAGGTATTTGAGAAAGTACAAGCGGCTTTGATGGACGCGTTGGGGGTCGAGGAAGACGAAGTGACGCCAGAGGCGACCATGGTCGGCGATTTGGGAGCCGAGTCGATCGACTTTCTCGATATCGTTTTCAAGCTGGAAAAAGCGTTCGGCATCAACATTCCCCGCGAAGAACTCTTCCCGGATGATATCTTGACCAATGCAGAATACGTCAAGGATGGCAAAGTTACCGACCAAGGGATAGCCGAGCTCAAAAGCCGCCTGCCTTGGGCCGATTTGAGCCGCTTCGAAAGCAATCCACGCGTGCAAGACTTTGGCAATCTACTGACTGTCAATGACCTGTGCCGCTACGTTGAAAGAAAACTGTAGCCCATGCGTTGGTTTTGGATCGATCGATTTGATAAATTTGTCGTCGGGCAAGAAGCCGTCACCGTTAAGAACGTGACCCTGGGCGAAGAGCCGCTCGACGATTATCTTCCCGGCTATCCGCACTATCCCCATTCCTTAATCATTGAAGGAATGGCGCAGACAGGCGGATTGCTGCTATCGCAAATGGAAGACTTTCTACAGCGTGTCGTGCTGGCCAAGGTCAGTAAGGCTCAATTCGATTGCATGGTTGGCCCCGGTGATCAATTGCAATTGACCGCCCGGATTCTGAGCCGGCAGGACGATGGCGCAATTGTGGAAGGGACCGTAGAAGTTAACGGGCGCCCTCAGGCACAAATGGAAATGACGTTTGCCTTTTTGGATGAGACCTTTGGTGACAAACCCTTCTTTATCCCCGGCGATCTGTGTCGCATCTTGCGCACTCTGAAGCTGTTCGATGTGGGGGTGCATCCCGATGGCAGGCCTATCAAGATTCCGCAACACATGCTCGATGGTGAATACGAGCTGCTAGCCGGCGACCCCAAATAGCCCGCTTGGCCGTGAAGTTACTTCTTAGTTTTGCGCATCGCGGCCCGCTGGCTGGCGACGATTTGCCTGCGGGCTGCATCCATGGCGCGACGACGATTGGGGTTTTCAGCCTGTCCCGTCAATTCATATAGAAAACGACTGGCGAAAGTGTCTTGTGGCCGGCCCCACTTCATGCGCTGTAGAGGCAAGGAAAGCGTCAATTCATCCTGGGCGCGTGTGACTCCGACGTAACATAGCCGACGCTCCTCTTCGACATCGTCATAATTGTCGGCCAGCGAGCGGCGGTGTGGCAAAATTCCTTCTTCCAATCCCACCATGTACACGAAGGGGAATTCTAGTCCCTTGGCGCTGTGGTAGGTCATCAGCGACACCG
This sequence comes from Pirellulaceae bacterium, assembly GCA_041739785.1. Taxonomy (GTDB): domain Bacteria; phylum Planctomycetota; class Planctomycetia; order Pirellulales; family Pirellulaceae; genus Aureliella. Next base: position 4,435 of record JBGSNE010000282.1, on the reverse strand, counting down.
CATTGCGCTGCTGTTCCTTCTCCTTGGGGCTACCAAACTCTTTACCGGCGAGTGCCACATCATCCAGAAAACCGGACAGGCTAGGGCTTTGGGCGTCCGCTTCGTACTCAGCCAGTGCGTTAATCACCTCCTCGACGGAAGCCTGTCGCGCCTGGGCTTCTTCGGCTTGTGGATACATCCTTTCAAGGGCCGCCATGTAGTCGAGGTCGTAAACCAGCTCGCGTAGTACGCCGGCCAGAGAAACGTCTGCCTGTGCTAGTTTGTGTTGGCTGCGTGCAGCCAGCAGTTGCAAGCGCTCGATGCCGCGCTGGGCGGGTTCGGGCAATCTACCCACAAAAATTTTGTCGTGAAAAATCTCCCACACCGTTTTGGCCTGCGACACCGCATGCGAAAGAAGTGACTCGACAGTCTTGGCTCCGATGCCACGCTGTGGCACATTGATAATCCGCAACAGACTCACTTCGTCGCGAGGATTATCGATCAACCTCAAATAGCTGAGTAGATCGCGTACTTCCTTGCGATCAAAAAACGATTGGCTACCGATGAGCGAGTAGGGGACCTGGGCCTTGCGCAGCTCCGTTTCGAACACACGAGGCTGCTCGTTGGTACGAAACAGGATTGCAAAATCACGCGGTTCGTGCTGTCGACGTTCGATCACTTTACGAATCTCATCGGTAACGCCACGCGCCTCTTCAACTTCATTCTTGAACTGCAAAATGCGCGGCGGAGTTCCGCCCGCGCGGGCGGGGCGTAGAACTTTATCGTGCCGCGTTTTATTAAAGGCTATCAAGCGATTGGCCACTTCCAAAATGGCTGTGGTGCTGCGATAGTTGGCCTCCAAGCGAACGACCTTAGCATCGGGCCAGTCGTTACGAAAATTGAGAATGTGTTGCACCTCTGCACCTCGCCAACCGTAGATCGATTGATCGTCGTCCCCCACCACGCACAAATTGCGATGGGTGCCGGCCAAGCTACGGATTATTGCGTATTGCGATTGGTTGGTGTCCTGGTACTCGTCGACCAGTACATGATCGAACCGCCCTGCCTCCAACACGCGCACTTCGTCAAACTCGCGGAAAAGTTGCTCGGTCGACAACAGCAAATCGTCAAAATCCATCGCCCCACACAATTTGATCGCTTGTTGATAGCGGCGATAGCCACTGGCTGCTACGTGCTCAGCGTCCGTGCTCGCATGCTCGCCGGCTTGGTCGAAGCGAATTCCTGAATTTTTCCAGCGGCTAACGTGTGAAAGAAACTCGGCTGGTTTGAGCATGCCGTTGTGCACCCGGAGCTGTCGGAGGACTTCTCGAGCGGTCGATTCCTGATCGCTGCGATCGTAAATCGCAAAGTTCTCCGGATACCCCAGTCTACGGGCGTGACGACGGAGGATCTTGACGCAATTAGAGTGGAAAGTGCCGATAACCGGAGTCGGCGGCGCCGTTTCACCTTTTCGCATGCGCCGCTTGGGGCCGATCATCTTGGTGATCCGCTCGCGCATTTCCTTAGCCGCCTTGTTGGTGAAGGTGACGGCCAGAATGCGATCGGGGGGGGTACCGTGGCGGATGAGATTGGCGATACGAAACGTAACCACCCGCGTTTTTCCGGAGCCTGCACCGGCAAGGACCAGCATCGGGCCGGTGAGCGTTTGTACAGCATCTTGCTGCTCTGAGTTTAGGCCGTTGGACATGCTGGCATCCTATCGAGGCAACTTGCTTTGGCCAGGGGGCATTTTGCCATTGATGGGGTTCGAGCCCAATCTGGTGTTGCGAAAACGTAGATTGTTCCTAAAATGCCAGCCTTGGGACACTGGTCAGTCACGGATGGTGTGTCCGTGTTGAAATCCATCGTAAGCAATAAATTCGAGAAGTGTGAAGGCTGCGAGCCATGAAAGTTGTATCGTCCATTGGTGCATTGAAATTCCGCCATCCTGACTGCCAAGTGGTTCGTCGACGTGGTCGCATCTACGTAATTTGCAAAAGCAACCCTCGCTTCAAAGTCCGTCAAGGCGGCGCAAAGAGCAAGAAACGCAAGCGTTAACCCAGGTGGCTAGGCCCCCGGTTTCTGTGAAACGCTTCCATAAACCAGGGCTCACGCACAATGCACGCATTTTGTGAACCGGCCCCATTAGTGAACCTCAAACGCTAGCCGTGGGCTCCAGCTTTGTAATGCACACGGCTAGCGCCTGAGGTTCACTAGGTGGTGTGCCCAAGCTGGCTTTACTCTCGGTTGACTAATAATCGTTCAGGTTAATCGGCCATCACCGAAACTTCGCAGAAATCGCCTGTTGAGGTTGAACACCGGACGTTTCTCTAAGCTAGTCTGGCTATACGGGGCTTTTTCCTAGCCAGTTTTTCAGCCGAGATCGTTGGTAGTGATGGTAGCGATTTTATCGCTTCGCCAGCTACTGGACTTGGATCGCAAGCACTCACGCGAGATTCAAAACCCATGTGTGGAATTGTTGGTTACATCGGAAGCAAGGACGCATGTCCTTTTTTGCTAACTGGCTTGCAACGGCTTGAATACCGTGGCTATGACAGCGCTGGTATCGCAACCTTGCGACCCTCGGAAGGGATTCGAGTCACCAAGACCGCGGGTCGCGTGGCCGAACTGGATGCGGCCGTCAAACAAACCAATATGGTTGGGACACTGGGGATTGGACACACGCGGTGGGCCACTCATGGTCCTGCCACGAAGGAGAATGCTCACCCCCACGTCGGTGGCCAAGGGTTGCTGACGTTGGCACACAACGGAGTCATTGAGAATTACGAATCGCTCAAGCAATCATTGTTGAGTAAAGGGTACGCCTTTCGGTCGCAAACCGACAGTGAAGTGGTCGCGCATCTGGTTGCCGAATGTTTGAAGATGCGGACTGCCGAATTGGGGCGAGCCATTGAGGTGCAGGACTGTATCGAAGCGGTGCAAGACACGCTGATTCAGCTTCGCGGGACCTATGGCCTAGTTATCATCTTTCGCGACTTTTCTGACTTGTTAATCGCTGCCCGCTGTGGCAGTCCATTGGTCGTCGGCGTTGGCAAGAACGAACAATTCGTGGCCAGTGACACATCACCGCTGGTCGGGTTTACCGAGCGGATCATCTACTTGGCCGATCATCAATTGGCCATCTTGCGACCTGACAATATTCAAGTGCTACATCGCGACCACGGACGCGTGCGACCGAGTATCCAAACCTTGTCCAGCGACTCAGTTGACGTGAGCTTGGAGGGTTACGCCCACTACATGCTCAAGGAAATCTACGAGCAACCGCAGTCGGTTCGCAACGCGCTCCGCGGACGACTCGATCGCGACAACGCCACCGCTAAATTTGGCGGGCTGAACCTAACCACGCAACAGATGCGCGGTGTGCAGCGGATGATCCTGACTGGTTGCGGCACCAGTTGGCATTCGGCTTTGGTAGGCGAGTATTTGATCGAGGAACTCGCCCGCATTCCAGTCGAAGTCGAGTATGCCAGCGAACTGCGGTATCGCAATCCTCCCGTCGATCACGATACGATTGTATTTGGCATTACGCAGAGTGGAGAAACGGCGGATACGCTAGCTGCACTGCGCGAGATGAAGCGCAAGGGGCATCATACGTTGGCCATCTGCAACGTGATCGGCAGTAGCATAGCCCAAGAAGCTGACGGCGGTGTTTACTTGCATGCTGGTCCCGAGATTGGTGTCGCATCGACGAAAGCCTTTACTTCGCAATTGACCGTGCTGTCGATGTTAGCACTGTACTTTGGACGGCTGCGACATTTGAGTTTCGAAGCTGGTTTACGAATTATCGATCAACTCGAACGACTCCCTGGGCTGCTGGAAGAGACGCTCGCTTGCCATCCACAGGTCAAACAGATCGCTGCACGTTACTCTGAAGCGACGAACTTCTTGTATCTCGGACGGAATTACAATTTCCCGACGGCGTTGGAAGGGGCTCTGAAACTCAAGGAGATCAGCTATATCCATGCCGAAGGCTACCCCGCAGCTGAGATGAAACATGGCCCCATCGCCTTAGTCGACGAGCACACGCCGTCGGTCTTTATTGTTCCACAAGGGACCGTTTACGACAAAGTCCTAAGCAATTTGCAAGAAGTAAAAGCGCGTGGGGGTCCGGTCATTGCTATCGTTGACCATACCGACCCTCAAGTGACTCGCTTGGCCGACGCCGTCATTGAGATCCCGAAAATCGAGGACTTCCTACAACCCATACTAGCCGCAATTCCGTTGCAATTGCTCTCCTATGAGATCGCATTGTTGCGAGGTTGCGACGTGGACAAGCCTCGAAACCTAGCAAAAAGCGTTACCGTTGAATAAACTGGGTTAGGGTTCAAAGGGTGACTGTTACAAATTTCACGAGGTTAAGTCGTAGCGGAATTCGCCAAGAATTTCGGCCCCAGCAATTTCCCCTGAAAAGTCGAAATTCTTGGCGAATTCCGCT
>JBGSNE010000083.1:0-2698 GCA_041739785.1 Pirellulaceae bacterium | reverse complement strand
CCCAGCCAGCGCCAGCTATTACTCGGCGAGGACAAAGGAAAGGGACTCAGGTGAATCTGGCAAAATTCGGCCAATTTCGTCAGCCAGCGTCTGAAGTAAGATGAGAGCCTGAGCGTGACAATCGTTGGCGAGTTCCATATTGATAACGGCGGCAAAGCGGCTATCAAGTACAGTCCAAAAGCAAACGTCTCCAATTCTCTGGCGACGTTCGATGCGTCGCTGCAAGAACGCCACCGTATGCTCATTCTCTTCGTAGAGCGACTCGAGCCCGTGTTGACCAATGATTCCGACATATGAATTGCGCATAGATGATCTGTACCACGGACGGCAGCCAAAAGAAAAGCCTTGTTCAATCGCTCACCGTTAGCTCGGCGGTGGCCAAGCCGGCTGCTAGAAATGCTGCCCGTACACGGAGTGATTGGCGTTGAGCCGACTGCCAGACGGGAGATCACTGATGAACTAGCAGACCATGCGCTGCAAACCGTGGCGCTGGTCGAACAATTGCGTAAGGTCAAATCGCAGGCCGAAGTCGCCATGATTGAACGCGCGGCGCAATATGCCGATTTTGGAGTGGGACGCTTGATTGGGAGCTCATACTTTGGGGCATCCGTTGTAGAAGGTTTTGCGCAGACCCGCACTGTGTCAACCAAGATTATCCGCGAAGTCGACAGCTGGGATGCCTTGACGACCAAAGTGCTGATGGCCACCTGGGCATCGCCGCGCAGCGCGATGCCTCACTCGGTACCCATGTTGCAAGATCGACTCACAGTCGGGCCCCATGTCGCACTGGTGCTAACGCGCGTCAATGGTTACTCGGCGGAAAGCGAGCGGACCTACTTCACCGCTCCGCCATCGCCGGAGGCCAAATCGGCATTTGCGGCGATGATGGAAGCGCGAAGCCGAGCCTTTGCCATGATTCGACCCGGCGTTTGCTGCAGTGAGCTCGATGCGACAGTCACCGAATTTCTGCGTGATGAAGGTTATGCCGGCGAAGACCAGCGATTGCATCGCATGGGACATGGTATCGGCCTGGGCACACACGAAGGGCCCTGGTTGGCAGAGGGGAGCAGGGACCAGCTCAGAGCAAACATGGTAATTAGCATTGAGCCGGGAATTTATCTGAAGGACATCGGCGGCTTTCGGCACAGTGACACAGTGCTTGTCACTGAAGTAGGCTATAAACTGCTGACACATTTTCCCGCCGAAATGGACTCACTCGTTATCACGAACTGGAAGCCGATCGAACGCTTCAAGGGATGGCTGCTTTGGCGTTCACTGCGTCTAGGGCAGAAAAATACTTATCCCTTTCAATAGCCCGCTTTTTCGACAAGATCTACGACAACAACTGGTGGAAGTCTTTCACCCACGCGTGGTTGGCCGTCGCCATGGATGATCGTGGTTGCTCGTCTCTATTTGGCAACCAATTCTACTAAACGCGGCCGGGAGGGGGGGGCAGTGCAGACGCCTCAGTGGTGATTGACGCGATAATTGTCCCACGGACGCCCTACAGCGGATTTAATGAGATTGATTTATCCCAGGCCGCTAGGGGTGCCTCGTTTGGACGCGTTCAGCGGTAGCAAATTCCGACGCTTGGGCTCGACGGACCAACTGGTAACTTGACTTTGTCCTGTAGCCAATGGTAGGCAATCCTCAGCAAGGCTTACACGTTCACTTCTAACAGCCAGCCCGGGATGACTCTCTTCCTGATTCGCGGAGCATAACTTCGCAATCGCCTAAGCGGCAATCGGCTGGCTTGCCCCGGCCCCCCGTTCGCAGTTGGCCCAACGTCCAAGGAGATTCTCCATGGACAACGCGAACTCACCACAGGAGAAAGGCCGAACGGATGCAACACGCTACACCAAGTCAGCTCCAATTAGCGGTACGACCAATGCTCCGGCATCCCCAAACCACAGTGTCTAGGGACTCTCTTTAATTTGCCGAAAATCGCAGGAAATTTTTGGCAAGTCGTTTTCATGTGGGGTCTGACTTTTCGTTTTGCCAATCGCTGCACCTGAGTGCCATGCCATGTCAGCGCATGACGGCGCGCGGCAGTGGGTGGCAGCGACATCTGTTATTGGTATGCACACTTGCCCCGAACACCAATTTTGCAGTGAAATCGCTTGACCGGTTGGCTCCTACAATCCTGGCAGTTTTCAACCTTTCCCCTTCAAGGAGTTCTGCCATGTCGACGAGTAAGTCCCCACCTGTTCCCCCGCGCCGTTTCGCTGTCTGCATTGATGACTGGACATTTCCGTTATCTGGTTCAACGGCAATGGACGGCGATTCTTCCCCAGAGCAAACCTACGAGTTGCTAAAAACCGAGGCTGCATTGGCGGAGCTGTCTAGCTACCTGCAACAGCAGATCAACCAGCTTGTACATGGTGGCGACGCCATCATGAACGCAGTCACTATGAAGCAAGCCATCGAATGTTACGCTGCACAAATTGGTCGTCTGCATCAACTGTGCAGCGAATGGTCCGGGATGCTGGCGATGCTGACTTCCGTTGCTGGCACACTGAGCGGCATGACTACGGAAGTTCTGTTGCCAGATCAACTGGTTAGCTGCGTGCATAAGTGATTGGTCAATTTGACCTTGGCCTCACCGCGCAACTGGGATGCGGTTTTCTGGACCTCCTTGCCCTTCGATTTCTTTGTCGGCTTAAGCGACTTTATCGTCTCGCGAATTTGCTCCTCGCTG
>JBGSNE010000247.1:0-13619 GCA_041739785.1 Pirellulaceae bacterium | reverse complement strand
CTCGACTCGGAGAGTCGAGCGACGATGGGCTAGCATACGGTGACGTTGACCGCCAAGCCGCCGAGGCTCGTTTCTTTATATTTGCTCTGCATGTCGAGTCCGGTTTGGCGCATGGTTTCGATAACTTTATCGAGCGACACTCGATGTTTGCCATCACCGTAGAGCACGGCTAGTCGAGCCGCGTTGATGGCTTTCACCGCTCCCATCGTATTGCGTTCGATACAGGGGACTTGCACTAGACCGGCGACTGGGTCACAGGTCAGTCCCAGATTGTGTTCCATGCCTATCTCAGCCGCGTTTTCAATCTGCTGTGGCGTACCTCCCATCACTGCCGCTAGTCCCGCCGCGGCCATCGAACATGCCACTCCGACCTCACCCTGGCACCCCATTTCGGCCGCTGATAACGAGGCATTGCGTTTGTAAAGCATGCCCACTGCGGCAGCTGTTTTCAGGAAAGTGTGTACACCATTTTGAGACGAGCCGGGGGAAAAGCGTTTGTAGTAGGCGCATACGGCGGGAATGATTCCGGCGGCGCCATTGGTAGGCGCGGTGACCACACGCCCGCCGGCCGCGTTTTGTTCGTTTACCGCCAACGCGAACAAATTGACCCAATCCATTCTCCGCAGCGGGTCAACGCTCACGGTCCCTTCGCGATCATTGTTTTCTTGCTCGGCCGTCAGCTTGCGATAAATGCCAGGTGCCCGGCGACGAATAGCTAGTCCGCCGGGAAGAATGCCGTCGCTGTGACAGCCGGAATCGATGCACTCGCACATAACGTTCCATATTTCGTCGAGCCCATGAGAGATTTCGACATCGCTCCGCAGGCTCAGTTCATTGCGTTGTATGACCTCGGCAATTGTGAGTTGCTCGTGGTGGCAGATCATCAACAATTCCTCAGCTGAAGCAAACTCGTGCGGCATTTTGTGGGCCGGTGCCACGACGGGCCGATCGCCCTTCAGTTCGTCCGCCTCGACCACAAAGCCCCCGCCGACCGAAAAGTACTCGCCTGAAAGTACTACGCAACCTGCTGAATCGAAGGCCGAACAACGTATTCCGTTGGGATGTTGCGGTAGAAAGGTCTCTGGGTGAAATACCAAGTCTTTTGACAGGTCGAAAGCAATTGTGTGCGATCCCAACCATTTCAATTCCTTGGACTGTTGGACGGTGTCAAACAGCGTGTCAATTGAATCTGGAGCAACGGTCCGCGGATGTTGGCCAGTCAAACCGGCGATTATCGCGCGATCGGTACGATGTCCCACTCCGGTCAGTGCCAGAGACCCAAACAACTCGACTTGCAATCGAGTGACTTGTTTGCTGTGTGAATCTTGTTGTGTCACGAAGTTTTCTAATTGCTCAACGAAGCGCAGTGCGGCCAGCATCGGTCCGACCGTATGCGAGCTACTAGGGCCGACACCTATCTTAAGCAGGTCAAAGAGGCTAATCAAAGGAAAACCTCGTTGGTAAGTAAATGAAAGGAAGGCCAATCGGGGATGGGGATACCGTCTTATTGTACGTGCGGTCGGGTCGGTCAGGCCCTGAGTCCAGTCCTGCGTATGAGATTAACCACTGCTAAACCGAAAGTCTTAACGACTCCCGCTACGGATCACGGCGTTAGCAGTAGAATAGCCTCCACCTGCCGGAGGTCTTGGCGACTTACGCTACGAATAGAAATGTGTTTGGCAGAGAAGGAATTGACGACTAATGATTGGCGATCGTGACCAGCGTATTCGCGAAGCACTCGAGCGGTTTCGACCGGGTTCGTCGGCTGAAGCCAGCCACGATCAAGGGATGCCAACGCAGGCGGTTGGTCATGCCCAAGGACTGGAGATTGCTAGCGAGATTACGCTCAACTTTCGCGAAACGTGGAGGCCTCAGTCGATGAAAATTACACCGCAACAAGTGATTGAGGCGATTGTCGCCGGGGGTGTCAGAAACTGGGTGCTGATGGGACTGTACGGCTACGTTGGCTACTTGTCACAGCCTCGGGCTACACAAGATGTCGACGTGATGGTCGCGCGCGACGAGCGAGATTTGGCAGTGGCAGCTATCTCGAAGCGTTGGCCCAAACTGGAAATACGGGATAGTCCGATTGTTGTCCGTTTTGCTGATCCTGGCGAAACGCATGGTGGTCAAGCACCGCAAGTTGTCATTGACATCATGCTCCCCAATGACGAATGTCAACTGAGTATTCTGAACGACTGCGTGCGAATTGATCCGGCGACTGGCCATCGACTTCCCACGCGCGAAGCGGCCATGGCTGCCAAGTATTCGGCGATCGTTTCGCCTTATCGGGAGTGGGTGCGGAAGCAACAGGACGCGGTTGACTTCCGACGCATTGTGTTACCCGATCATGATCTTGTTGATCATAAAGAAGCACATCGGTTGGGCGAGTTGATCTTTCCGGGTGGAGGGGACGAATTGCTGGAGTTTATCCAGTTGGCGATCGATCAAAAGCCGTTTCCGGTGTAGCAGCTTTCAGGTAGGCGAGCCTCTCTGCAGGCTCGCATTTTCGGGGTCCGCATTGTGGAAGCGCGGTCGCGTACCGGTCAGGCTGGAAAGCCTGGCGTACTATTTGCGTTTCTTGTTCTTCTTCTTGGCGACGATTTTCTTGGCTTTGGATTTTCCATGGCCGTGACTGGCCTGTTTGCCCCGCAAACTGAGTGCGCCAGCCTCGGAGGCACTGGTGTGATTGTTTTCTAAGGTGAAAAGCAGAGCACGGCGAGCCAGATCGACTTCGTGTACCTTGACGGTGACGGAATCTCCCAGTCGGAAGCGATTGCCGCTGCGAAAGCCTTCGAGCACTTGGCCTTGCTTCTCAAAACGGTAGCGATCGTCGGGGAGCGTGCGGACAGAGACGAAACCCTCCGCAGGAAATTTCGTGCCGCGGACGTAAAAGCCTTCGGGGGTTACTCCACTGATCACTCCCGCCAACGACTCGCCGACTTTCTTCTTGAGGAAGTGCAAGATCTTGATCTTAATCACCTCTCGTTCTGCCGACTCAGCATTCTGCTCTTTGTCCGAACAGTGTTGGCCGAGTGTGATCAGCACGGGAAGAGGATCACCTGCAGGCTTCTGTTCGCGGACCAAGCGATCGACAGTGCGATGCACTTGCAGGTCGGGGTAGCGGCGAATGGGACTAGTGAAGTGGCAGTAATGATCGAAGTGCAACGCATAATGCATTTCCATTTCCGGTTGATACACGGCTTTACTCATCGATTTCAGAATCGCATAGTTGACGGCATACTCCGTAGGTTTGCCACGCACTTGAGCAATTACGCGCTGGATTTCGAAGCGGCTCTCCAGGCTTTCGCTTTTGATCCCTAGATCGCGGACAAAGTCATTGAGCTTTTGGAGTCGGCGGCGTTCAGGGGGAGCATGAGCGCGACGTAAAAAGGGAATCTCCAGATCGTCCAACCACATGGCGACCGCTTGATTGGCAGCCAACATGAATTCCTCGATGACCTGATGGCTTTCGGTGTTCTCCACCAAACGCGCCCCTTTGACCTTACCCGTTTTGTCTAGATCAATCTTGACTTCGGGCAAATGCAGTTCCAAGGCCCCTTCTTTATTGCGATTGCCGCGCAGCACCATGGCCAAACTATGCATGTCGCCGAGCAATTGGAAGACCTGGGGACTCAGCCGCTCGCGCCAATCCTCGGGATTTCGCAGGAACATGTCCACTTGTTCGTAGTTCAATCGCTGATCGTTGTGGATAGCCGAGTTGAATACTTCTTGATGCACGATGGTTCCGGTATCGGTCATTTCCATCAGCACTGTTTTGGTTAGTCGCACTTTGTCGGGTTGCAAACTGGCCAGGTGATTGCTGATGAGTTCAGGGAGCATGGGGATGACGCGATCGGGCAAGTAGACGCTGGTCGCGCGTTTCTTGGCTTCTTCATCCAAGACCGAACCGATGGGCACAAAATGCGCGACGTCGGCAATATGCACCATCAGTTCCCAGTGTCCCCGTTCATTGCGACTGAGCGAGATGGCATCGTCAAAGTCGCGGGCATCGTAGGGGTCGATGGTCAGTGTCGGGATTCCGCTTAAATCGCGGCGACCTTCAGGTATGGCACCTTCCACAAAGGCATCGGCTTGGCTGCGGGCTTGCTCGATCACCTCGTCGGGGAATTCTTCTTCAAGTCCGAACTGCCGCATGACCGCAAGCGTGTCGACGGCTGGGTTTTTGCTTGACCCCAAAACTTCCATGATGACCGCTTCGCCGACCGAATTTTGGTCGGGGAATTTTACGAGCTCGACTACGACTTTGTCCCCCAGTTCAACGGGCAAGCCACGGACATCTCCCACTTCAACAGGACTCGAATTCGCGACGCCATCGAGCCACACTACCGAGCGACCCTGTTCGACAGCGTAAGTGCCGGCGAATTGTCGTCGCGCGCGCTGCACAATTTCGACGACTTCGCCTTCCTGCCCTCCACGGCGACTACCGCGGGTGCGGATGGCGACCAAATCCCCTTCCATGGCCGAACCCGTGGCGGGCGCGGGGATGAAAATATCTTCGGTAGCTGCGAGTTTGCCTGTAGCCTGCGGTCGGACAAAACCAAACCCAGCGGCGGCTTGTCGAAACGTCCCACGTGTCAATTTGGTGGTGCCGGTTATCTGCTCGGGACTCAGTACCAAATGGTTGGTGGCATAGGCCAATTTGCCTTCGATCACCAGACGTTTGACCGCTTTGCGGACGAGTGGATAATCGTCTGGTGGCAAGCCCAAAGCACGATGGATTCCCTTCGGTTTGACCGCTTGGTACTGAGGATGGTAAACAAAATCGAGGATCTGTTGCACCAGAGCTGGGTCGATCTTGGGGGCGTCTTTTGAATCTGTCACGCGTTGTGCCGTTGAAATATGGTAGATCGGCTTGCGGAAAACGATTCCGCCGCAATGCCGTGGGTCGAAAGTTAGCTTATACTTTAGTAGACATTGTCGCTCGACTCCCGGAGTCGAATGTTGGCCGATGGCCGGATTATAGCTTTTACTCGAATGGGCCTAGCCTGGAATGGTCAGTCGGGCGACGATCAACTCTCTTCAAGTTTGACAGCCTAAGGTTCGCGTTGATACTGGTTGCAGCGTTTTTGCGATCCTTTTTTGTCGTTATTGCCCATCCACACAACAGATTTACACTCCAGCCGCCCAGATTCAAGGCGAAACGAAGCCTCCCACCATGACCGAATTGGACCCGAACACCCCCCTACCTGACCCAGCCGCAGATCGTAAGCCCCATGTCCTGTTGGTCGATGACGACTTGGAGATTGTCGAATCGATGCGCTATGCCTTAGAAGGGGACGGCTATCAAGTCTCCGTGGCCCATGACGGTAACCAGGGATTGGCGCTGGCTGAAAAGACCACTCCAGATCTACTGATTTTGGACATGATGATGCCCAAGCGAAGCGGTTTTCTAGTGCTGGAGCAACTGCGCCGCGATGGGAATGATGCAGTGCGAGTCATCATGATTACCGGCAACGAAGGGAGTCGGCATCAACAGTATGCAGAAATGCTGGGAGTGAATGACTACATTCGCAAGCCCTTTGCCATGGATCGATTGTTAGCAAGCGCTCGAACGCTGCTAAACTCAGGCAAAGCATAGGCCCAAGAGTTCTAAGTGACCAAGTTTACTAGGGAGTGCGGAAGGGCACGTCTTCAATGGTATTACAACTTCTCCCCTGTCCATCATGTGAACGCGTGACCGCTTTGACAGCGGAGGTATCCGCGACCTCCAAAGTGCGCTGTCCTCATTGTGGTGGAGAGTTTCTATACAGCACGTTTTTTCGTGAGCCGCAGGTACAGTGGGAAGTAGTTGATGGCGAGCCAGCGCGCGAGACGACGGTGGGTACGATCGGCGAATCGGCTGAGGCCACCAATTCGCGTACGCTGCACATGACCGATCCATCAGCACAAACTTTGGTCGATACGATGGGGGAGTACGAGGGGCTCGAGCTGGAATTGGAACCACCTGATCCGCGATCAGACAACGGGCTGGATATTGCCCAAGAACGCGCTGATTCGCAATTGGGCTTGACCGACGACGGTATCGATCGGGATTTTCTGAGTGGGACTAAAGAACGAATAAGCGAGACAAATGAAGTAAAGAAGAAAGCCGATTGGTCGAGCTTTCAACCGCTCACCCCGGAGTCATATGAACGTCAGAAGCTAAGGAAACGTCGTTCACCAGTGTGGCCCATATTGCAAGTCGTCCTGGGTGGGGTGATGGCTATTCCCATCGCATTGCTGTTAGTTTGGCATTTGATTGGTACCGATGTAGGCGACGCAGGGCCGTGGGTCGGCAAATATGTTCCATGGATCGTCCCCGAGAAATTTCGCCCCTATCAATCTCTGACTCCCACTCTACCTCCCAACGGGCCTCTCCAACGCCAGTCGTTGGGGAGCGGTTTGCCGACCGTCGCTGCCGTCACAGTTGACAACGCAGTGGCGGAGATTGATGCTGGAGACCAGCCACCGCAGACTCTGACAAGCAATGTCGATGGTTTTCCTGCTGATTCCGAGCTGCCGCAGATTAGACCCGCGTCGGTCGACGCGGCTGTTTCAGGACAAGCTCCCAATTCTGTGGAGCTCAACCCGCCGTTGCTGGAAAACACTTTTGCTTTGATTCGGCAGGCTGCCGAGCACTTGGACGATTGGTCGGTGGCAATGCACGCTGGGGATGTCGATCTGAAGTCGTTGGCTCCCGCCACTTATCGCGATCTGACGAACCTGGCGCTGGTGATCGAAAGACTGCCCCCCGAGAATTTAGTGTTACGCACCGTTCGTAAGCAACTTGGATCTCTGGGTAGGCTGGTTGTCGAGAAACCAGAGGTGCAACGTTTGGTTGTAGACGGGGCAAAGTATTGGGTTAAGAAACACACGCATCCGTCAACGTCCTTGGTCGCGGAAGAGGCGATGGAGGGCTACGGGCTGGCCATGATCATCGTCGTTGAGAAAGCAGAGGAAGTAGTCGACGCTAACGGGACTTGGTGGCGAGTAGTGGCATCAGACGCTAGCAGTCTGGGGGATCCCCCGCTGGAGCTTCGGATTCCGCGGGATGTGGCGCTGTCGCTCCCTGGTGACCAGTTTGTCTCGAAACAATTGCTATTTTTACTGGGGGTCGCTCGCTCCAGAGCCGAAGTGGCTGGAAGCAATGGCGAAACTTTAGAAAGCAAGGCATATACTGCGCCTCGCCCGCAGGCTTTCACGGCCAGTTATGTCATTGGGCTTTAGGGCCGCTGCCAAACGGAACTGTTTACTCGCCGTTCCAATCTTGCATGGCGAGAATAGCACGGCGCCGGCTCATTGATTTCGATGCCAACTAGCTGGAACGATTGATATTATGACCCCAGATAAAGTGAGCCTGGAAAACAAATCGGATCTGAGCGAAATGCCCGGCACGATCGACATGGAACAGTCGACTCTTAGCGAGGCTTCTCGGGCGTTACAGCGGATGTTTCACTATTCGACCTCTCTTCCCGAACGCACGTTGCGGAGCGCCAGTGCTCTGGCGGGTGGACTGGTCCGAGAGTCGACCAACTGGCTAGTACCGCTGGCATTTCGCAATTCGAAATCCTACTCCATCTTTGTGCAACAGATGCTCGATTTTGTCGTCAGCGACATTGGTGGTGTCAAACGCGCGCTGGCGGGCAGCAAGGATGAATCGAAGGCAGAGCAGGTCGATTTAGCGCGGAAGACCGTTGGCAACCTGCTCGATATGACCGCGCTAGCTACATTTCACCTTTCTCCATTGACCGTGCTGGCGATCTTCAGCGACGTGGCTTACGGATCGAAGGTGTATTTGAAGCAACTCAGTTCCCGATTAAAGGAACAGGGGATCATCGATCAAGAGACCACCATTGATGGCGCGACGGATTTGCTTGACGCATTGGAGCGAGCCTCCGGTGGTGCGGTGGGGATGTTTGATCAACCACCAATATCCATTGAAGGTTTACGCAAGACAATTCAAGAGACACAGCAAGCGGTCGTCGATGTCGATCCGACGAAGCTACTCCCCTTTGCCGAGATCGATCAGATGTGGCGTCAGATGGAGTTGGCTGCCAAGGAGCAAAGGTCATCGATTTGGGACGTCTCTGCCACGATGTCTTTGGTCGCTTTAAACAACATCAAAGCGGTGGGCCAAGGTGCGGTCGTAAGTCTGGAGATTGCGGGGAATATGTTCCATGAACATATTATTGAGCATTACTGGTCGGGGCTCCGCGCGATTGAGCGCGAAGGGCTGGTGCAGACATTGTCCAAGGGAAGCGAACCGTATTGGGAAGCTGTGTGGTCAAACTTCTCTATTGATCGCAAGACGTGGACTGAGCAACTCCTGAGCGGTGAGCTTCTCAAATGGGGTTGGAGCCAATTGAGCTGGCCCAAGCTAACTCGCAGCTAAACGACTTGTTAGTTATTTCATGTGCCACGACGCGTGAGCGGCCGTTCACGAAATGAACTATGGAACTACATTCCCGCTCACGACTGTCGAGGCGGTCCCACCTTCGGGTAACGTGGTATGTACGGTTACCGACTTGCGAAACGCGCCTGCTTCTGTCGATTGAAATTCGACTGCGATGCGGTGCACCTTGGCCATCTTACCCAACTCCGGTGTGAACTTAAAACGCTGATCCTCGCAGACAACTTCCTTGACTTCAAAGGCTTGATTGCTGTGAATGACCATGCGTGAACTAACGGATTGGCCTGTCTTGATTGTCCCTAAGTCGACAGAGTCGGGCAAGCGTAACGGCAGGAGCACGTTCCCACGGACTGGAACTGTAACCAAGTTGTATTCGTTGTCGTTGGTAACCAATACGATTTGATCAGAGAAGTCACCCGGAGGTGCGGATTCTTTCAAACGGACTTGCATCTCGTATTCCACGGGTCCGTTTCGCTTTTCGACTTTTGAGAGCTTCACTCCCAAGTGTTGGTTAGCGCTGCGGACGTCGGTGATCTCCCATCTGCGACCGCCGGTGTAGGTGACTTTCACGTTCGTTGATTTTTCGACACCTTGATCGAGTTCGCCGAATTGGATCTCGCCCGGTTCGGTAACGATATCCGATAAGATTTTCCCTTCCACCTTCAACTGCATTTCGCCATGGTACGGGCGATCAAAAACAACCGTCACTATCGCCGACTTGGGGCCGATGAACGAGCGAGTATTAAATTCACAGATGATCGTTCCTTTTTCGTACGTCTTCAAATCGCTCTTGCTAATTCGGGGAGTCGTGCAACCGCAACTCGAGCGAACTTGAGCAATGTGCAGGTTTTCTTGGTATTTGTTCGTCAGCACGAATTCGTATTCGGCCTTCGCTCCGCGGGGCACGTTCCCGAAATCGTGAGTAGACTCCTCGAACATCTCTTTCACCCATTCCTGACCCTGAATCGACGGAGCCCAAAGCACGAACATCAGAGTGATCGCAACGCAGGTGAAGTAGGGGCGATTTATCATGAATAGCATTCCTTGGGCGAACTTAGCGGGCTCAGCGAGTATTCTGGGATTGGCAAGCGAGTTCCAATTTACCAGCCTAAACCTGGCAAGAAAAGGCGATTAAGGTGAGTTAGCGTCTGGGACGGCCCAGCAAAAAACGGGCGAAGTCCAGCAAACCGGCGAAGCGAAAGCTGGGATCGACATAGTGTTCAATAACGTAAAATGCAAAATAGTAGGATCGGCAGAAGGCCCATACCGAGATCCCCAACAACATGGCGAATCGGATAGAAAAGTTTTCTAGAAGCAAAAGGGCCGCGGACACAATGGCAATTAGCAGAAAAACCGCCCCTTTGAGGTAGATGAGCCTCGGGTTTTTTAGATCTCCTCTGGCCACTTGGGTTTGCCGCGTGAAGGGTTGTGGATGCTGGTCGACTTAGTAAGTTGGGTTGGCATTTGGAATATGGGGTGTCAATCTGACACAAGTTTCCTCGAGTACTCGACTCGGAGAGCCGAGCGACGATAACACGCGACTCGGAGATTCGAGCGACGATCATACTCGACTCGGAGATTCGAGCGACGATGGTTCGCGACTGGGAGAGCCGAGCGATAGATTATTTGGCTTCGCTGGCGGTCAGCTTATAGATCGCGTAGTGTTCGTCACTGTCAGGATACATAAATTCCTTGATTTCAAACTTGCCTTTGACAGCGATCGGGCGAGTAGAGAATTCGGTTGTTTTTCCCGGTTCCATTTGCACAATAATACAATCGTAAAGTGCAGCACCGGGTCCGAAACAACACTCCATGTTGTCGCGCACCAACACAAATTCCTCGATCCCCTTCTGCTTGAAAACGCTGGCTGGCAGGATATAGCCACGAATTTGAACTGTCTTTTTGTTGAGCTCCTCGATGCTCTTGGTAATCATCGAGCGGTCGAATTTTCCTCCCTTCTCGATCTCAAACTTGATGTCGTCGAAGGTCAGCTCTCCTTTTTGCTTGGCTGTCTCGCGACTCTTGCGCTCTTCCACAATCGGCCGGTTGGTGGCTGTGGTGCGCCCTTCCTGAGGGGCTGCGGCGCACAACGATGTTGTGGTAAGGATGATGATTAGAGTGGTGGCCGTCAGCCTGGCCACAATGGATCGCCGGCTTGGAAAGTTGCGAGTTGGCATCGTTACTCCTTCGGAGTTGGCTCGTGGGTCACTCCCGCAGTGAGTCCGTCTATTTCAGGATATCAGCTCGCAACTGATAAAACACTCCCGTTAGGCCTTCGATGGGCTTAAGATTTGGATTGACGTGTAGAGTTCCAGCCAATCGCTGCTTGCGATAACTCTTTCGAGCTCGGAGATCGCCACTTAAACTGACCTCGATCATGTGCGTCAGCGGCGGTTGTCCACCGAAACAGCACGTTCCCAAATCGGGGACTAACACAAAGCGTTTGGCCAGTACCGTGTCCATCGAAGTAGGATGGATGTAGCCTTTGATAAAGACTTGTTTGCCATCTAAATCTAACGCTGCCACAGGTGGGAAATCAGGCTGGCCTAATCCACTTTTGAGAATGCCGAAATCGACGCGTTCAAAGCCGTCGGGGACTTCGGTGTAGTACACATATGCATGATAGGCGGGGGCTAACACACAGGTGATTCCACATAGGGTCAGTCCGGCAACGGCCAATGGCTTGCCCAGCATCTCGTCGGGGAATTTGCGGAATGCGTTGAATGCCAGCACTGCAAACACAAGCCCCATCATGGGGAGGACGAGCATAAACAGAAGTGGGAACGAGGTTAACCCTAGCACACCCAGCACGACCGAAGCGACGGCCGCTCGGGAGACCGATTTATAAACATCTGCTTCACTACTAGAGAATGTCGACCCAGGCGAGGACAAACCTCCAGCAAGCACGTCCGCTGCTGAGGGCTCAGGTTTGGGCTGGGCTACGGCTTCGTTTTCAGTTTGAGTTGACGTATTCACTGGTAACCTAATGCAAAATTGTTGAACGCTGACCACACTCAGCTACTAGGCGTTCGGGTAGGCTTTCGGGGCATTCACTGCCAACCACGGCGAGTTCCCAGCTCCGCTGATGGCCAGCCACATGGCCAACCATATCGTCACTGAGAACATACTTATTACGCTGACAGCCATCGAGCGGTTCGGAGGCATAGGAAACGCCACGGGCGCGGTTGGCCCAGCCAGACGCCCCGGTTGGTTGGGTTCCATCAGCAGGCTACTGTCGGTTGAGCTACTGGAGGCCTTGGGGATTGGGAAGAACGAAGTAGCTCGTTTGAAGGCGGCCGGATCAATGTTTTTTAGCTCCTCTAGTTTCAGCTCAGCCTCCGGCAATGGGCAGGCTCGCAAGTAATTGATCACCGGTACGCGTACCCAACTTGATTTGTCGTCGGCCGATTTGAAAAGCTCAGCCAATTTGTCAATCTGTGTCCAATCCTCCCAGCGCGCGAGGTCGGGAATGACAAGGTCGGCCAATTCCGGCCGATCCAGAATCAAACGCATCGACTCGAGCACTCGCGCTTTATCGATGATCTCCCCCTCAGTCCCATGAAAACGCAAGGCCATGATTGCAGCATAGGTGTCGGCGTACTGGCTCTTCTTGTTGGCCAGAAAGAGTTCATCCACCAGTTTTAGGCCGTCGCCGCCGCGGAGCGTCAAGTAGCAAGCGATCATGGCATCCAGGCCGGCTCTTTTGTTATCGTCCTCGCTTCGCAGCAATGATTCGAGTAGTTCCGCATCGCTAGTGTTGCCGACTACACCAAGCATCACCAAATACAGTCGCTTGCGGTCTGGTGGCAAGCTAGTGTCCTTGATCCACTCGATCAACTGTGGGCGATCGAGCTTGTCCTTGATCTTGCGGATATCACCGTAGGGGGCCTTGGCGAATTCGTCGTAGGCATCGCGGGCTAACATCGATTCCTTATGTTCCAGATAGGGAAGGAAGAATTCGAGTCTCTGAAGCGGATCTTTGGGGAGATTCGGAAGTGCTTCGACGTAGGCAATCGCAAGCGGACTGACCGGCAGCGGCGAAGACCAGAGTAAGTCGGGTGGGTCGACACCCATCAACAAGAATTGTTGCTCGGGCTTCGCCTTCCCGAAATAACTGATGCGCAGCTTTTGCTCGGGGCGAATCAATTTTTCGCCTCGAATGACGGAGATGATCTCAAATTCCGCATCGGCATCGGTTTCCGTTCCAGCCACGATGCGTGCGATGGCGGCGGTATCCATAGCTGCCATCTCCTCCGATAGCGTTTGCGAAACGGCTGAGCAGAAAGGACAAGCCAGAGAGCGATAGGCTTGTACGGAGACGATGACCAGGGCTAGCCCCAGTGTCAGTCCCATTCCAAGAAGTGTTTTCTGATTTAGCGCCACCGAATGATTCTCC
Source organism: Pirellulaceae bacterium (assembly GCA_041739785.1). GTDB lineage: Bacteria > Planctomycetota > Planctomycetia > Pirellulales > Pirellulaceae > Aureliella. The sequence goes on along the minus strand of JBGSNE010000247.1, from coordinate 810 downwards.
TCAAAAAGTCCCTAACGTCTGCCTTACAGCAAAGCAGGTAGTCATCCCACTCTCCGAGTCGCTATTGTCGAGTCGCTAATGAATTGCGCGACTCACAGTCCTGAACGAAAGCGATTCGGAGCTCAGCGACGTGGTATGTCGCCTTCTGCTATGTCTTTAGTGTAGGAGAGTCCAAGACGATTGGGCCAGTGACTGCGCGGAATATTCAGTCAGAATGCCAGGAATTGGCGAGTTTTTGCTTGCTTGGCGAATGTTTGGGCCGGGCAACCGGCAAGATCGTTAAACTTTAGGGGTATGTTATTGGACGGTTTTTTGTTTAACCCGCAGCCGTTGGCGAGGATCAACGGGGCGAGCCTCGCCTTCGGCTGCGGGTTAAACGACAAAATCAACGGCCCCCTTACGGGCCACGAATCGTTGAAAACCCTGAACGAGGGTTGACAACTTGGGCCCGAGCGCATACCTTGCGGGGCTCTTGGCGGCTGGTGCCTTGGAGGCAGGCGCCCAAGATTTCGACCGGGCAAACTAACACACATCTATATTTATTAGTTAGAGGAATTGGAACCATGGCCGTTCCAAAACGCAAACACTCAAATTCTCGTACCGGCAAACGCCGCTCGCACCACAGTGTCAAACCGAAGCAAACTGGCTTCTGTCCCAAGTGTAGCACTACCGTGCCGACTCATTCGGTGTGTCCCAAGTGCGGGCACTATATGGGACGGAACGTGGTTGACATGAGCGCCAACAGCTAGATGGGGTTTGTCGCGGAAGTCGTCAAGACTTTCGGCTCGTCAACTTGGCTTGCCGCCAATA
>JBGSNE010000245.1:0-6734 GCA_041739785.1 Pirellulaceae bacterium | reverse complement strand
GGCTTAAGTTAGCTCTGCAAGGTCTGAAGGCGACCCGAATCCACTCCAATAGCTAGCACTCCCGCGCCTTCAAACCTTGCAGAGCTAACTTCCCCCAAAAAATAGTGGGTTCGTGGTACGTTTATTTTGTCCCGCTGCCTTGATTCGCTGATTAAATTTAAGTCGCCTGGTACCTTTGTTGGCAACGGGGGAGTAAGGTGCAGCCCAATAGATGCAGGATCAAAGTTGACTCGAACGGCACCGACATGAACATTTTCGTGCGGATGATCGGCCAACCAATCTCATAAATAGTACAGGTCTTGGCCCCAATCCACATTGCTGCTTTCAAGCCAATATGCCCCTTTTTTCTGTCCAGGTGTAATGAGAGTTAGGGTTGGGTAATAGGAACGGGTAAGGTGTTGCTTCCGGCCTCGACTTTCGTAGGAATGTCATTCGTCACGATACAGGAACAAGGAACTTCGACGCCAACAATTTCCACATCGTGTTTTGAATGGGATGTGATTAGGCATCGTGCGGTTATGCACTTCGATTTCCATGCAGATGCAGTGATTTCCACGGGGTTTTCGAAGATTGCTTTTACCCCCACGCCGCTGGGCAGCACCTGCAAGATTTCAGTTGAATATTTCAGAACGACTGCGAATCCAAAACGCACGAAACGAGCACGACGACCACCAATAGAGAGTAGATTTTCATTGGTTTCTTTCATTGTGAGTTGGGCAGTTTATGTGTGAGATGGTCGCACATAACTGTGGTGTTGTCAGACGCCAACATTTTGAGTTGATTACTATTATCCAGCTGGGGGGCCGTCCGAATTAACTTCCGAATTATGAGGCGATTTTGTGCTACAAGGTCCACGATCAATCCAGCGACTAGCGCAAGCAAAGCGGCGATGGTAAGCGCGGCCCCAAGCGATCGAAGTCCCGACTGTGCCGCGAAGGATGTCTGTACGAGCCGGTTGGTGAACGCGTTAATCCCCATGGTCTTTTCCAGTTCATTGGCAATGTTGAAGTACGGGCATATTATGGAGATTTAGAAAGTGTCTTCGCAACGAATAGTACTGGAGAAATACGAAGACTGCCTCTACGTAAAAGGTTCGGACGGTTCGCTGATCGCCACCAATTCGGCCTATGCTCGTGCCGTTCATCCGGATGAATGCATGTTCGTCGATATGTGGCTAGGTTAGTCGACTGGCGATCTGTTGTTGTAGGGCCTCGATCGTCGCTTGCAAATCGTCCAGGCTCTGACTCGACAACTCCTCAACAGGTGATTGAGCGAAACCGGCAATGGATTGCAACGCCCGTATCATGCTCACCCGTTCTTGAGCCTTAGCACGTGCTTCACCCCGCGCTTCGCCCTTTTGATCAATTGATCAGTCACCGAGCCAGGCTTGGGTTGGACGGGCCAGAATTCGGCGACTAATTCGTTCAGCTTCTGTTCTCCTATGACTGTGTTGGGCTCGTCGGTACTTTTGCGTTCGTTCACTACCATCAGGTAAATGTCGTTGTTTCGCATCCCCAAGCGATTGGCCAGTGGTCTGTGGCCCGTAAGATTCCGTCAATGCTTGAATTCGTGGTCATTGGCGTGGTTCGCGGGCAAAACCAACTACGGCCCACGAATAGCGGGAACAAGCGCAAATGTCCGCTTAAGATTTTGGGCTTGGCTCGACTAGGAACCGTAACGCGGCTGCTTCCGGCTGGTCCATTACCAGACGGTTTTATTGTGCCATGAGCCGCATTGAAAATGAAAGCTCCGAGAACTCGGAGCACTCCACAACGGAGCACTCCAAAATTTTGGAGTACTTCGGATTTAGGCGGTCACGCGAGCTAGAGCGCGGGCGCGGTGGATGGCTTTCTCGCGAGTTGCCCTAAGATCGGGCTGGTCGGTGGGAAGTTCCAATGCGGTCCGCATGGCTTCCGCTGCCGTGGCGGATGTCAGCTCGGCAGAGTTGACGACTTTGTCCGTCAATACCGATATCACATTGTCGGCAACTTGCACAAAGCCGCCTTCCACAAAATAGTCCTGCTGCTGACCACCGGTCTTAATCCGCAATAGTCCGTAGCCCAGGCGGCCTACCAAAGGGCTGTGTCCGCGTAAAATTCCAATCTCGCCGTCAAATAACGGAACCGTGACCGATTCAGCCTGCAAGTCGAGCTCGGTTCGCTCGGGGGTCACGACGACGCATTGAATAGTGCTCATGGTTGACTCTGGCGGAATGGTGACTATGGCGTAAGCTCGTAACAAGCACAGCGCTGTTACGGCGGGGAGTGGTTTGAGGGACAGGAGTAAGGGTTGAAGTACAGAAGAGAAAATGTGGATGTGTTTGGTGCCGCAACAGCGCTGCGCTTGTTGCGAGCCTACAGGTCACGACTCGGAGAGTCGTGCGACGATGATTGATGTGTTTCGACGCGGAGCGTCAAGCGACATTATTTCTTGGCGAGCTTCTTGGCTTGCTCTTCGGCTTGCTCAATGGCCCCGACGTACATGAAGGCGGGCTCGGGCAAATGATCCCACTTGCCGTCGCAGATCTCTTCAAAGCTGCGAATGGTATCGGCCATAGTGGTGATCTCACCTGGGCGACCGATGAACTTTTCGGCTACCAGGAACGGTTGCGATAGGAAACGCTCGATACGGCGAGCGCGATGCACGACCATCTTGTCCGTTTCGCTCAACTCATCGACACCCAGAATCGCAATGATATCCTGCAGTTCACGATAGCGCTGAAGCGTCGTTTGCACGCGACGAGCCACGTTGTAGTGACGGTCTCCAACATACTGTGGATCGAGAATACGACTGTTCGAAGCCAAGGGATCGATCGCGGGATAAATCCCCTTCTCAGAAATGGATCGCTCGAGGTAAATGAACGCATCCAATTGACCGAAGGCCGTGGCGGGTGCAGGGTCGGTCGGATCGTCCGCAGGAACATAGACCGCTTGTACCGAAGTGATCGCACCCTGTTTGGTCGACGTAATTCGTTCTTGCAGGGCACCCATCTCGGTGGCCAGCGTGGGTTGATAACCCACGGCGGACGGCATACGTCCCAGCAGCGCGGATACTTCCGAACCGGCTTGTGAGAAACGGAAAATGTTGTCGACAAACAACAGTGTATCGGTACCGGTGGTGTCGCGGAAAAATTCAGCCATGGTCAGCGCGGCTAGGGCCACGCGAAGACGCGAACCGGGTGGCTCGTTCATCTGACCGAAGATCATACAAGTTTGCTCGATAACCATGCGGCCGGTCGTACCGATCTCAGTCTCTTGCATTTCCAACCACAGGTCGGTCCCTTCGCGAGTGCGTTCGCCCACACCGGCGAAGACCGAGTAACCACCGTGCGAGCTAGCAACCCGCGCGATCAATTCTTGCAGAATTACGGTCTTGCCCAGTCCGGCACCACCGAATAAACCGGCTTTACCACCCCGTACGAACGGTGTGAGCAAGTCGATGACTTTGATACCAGTTTCGAAGACTTCCGTGTTGGTGGATAGCTGATCGATAGTTGGTGCATGGCGGTGAATGGGCCAGTAATCGTCCGCTTTTACCTCGCCGCGTTGATCTACGGGCTGCCCCAATACATTGAAGACACGTCCCAAGGTGGCTTTGCCCACGGGGACCGTGATTGGACTTCCTGTGTCGACACAGTCGAGACCGCGCATCAGGCCTTCGGTACTTCCTAACGCTACGCAGCGGACGCGACCGCCACCCAAGTGCTGTTGGATCTCTCCGGTCAGATCGAGTTGTACGCCCTTCTTGTCGGAGTTGATCTTCACCGCATTGTAAATCGGTGGCAGTTGGCCTTCGGGGAATTCAGCGTCAAACGTCGAACCGATAACTTGAATGATCTTTCCAACTCGCGCCTGAGTAGCCGTCGACATGTTTGGGATCCTATGGTGGTGTGTGTTTTTATCTATGTGATTTGCGTAGCGGAAGTCGCCAAGACTTTCGGCTGTGCAACACTATAAATTTGGGACGCCGAAATTCTTGGCGAATTCCGCTACGGGTTGTGGTCTAACCTTCCAAAGCTTCGACGCCGCCGATGATTTCCATGATCTCTTGGGTAATCTTGGATTGGCGAGCGCGATTGTAAGTGGTCGATAGTTGTTTGATAATTTCGCCCGCGTTTTCCGTGGCACTTTTCATCGCCACCATCCGCGCGATTTGTTCGCTGACCGCCGCATCGAGGAAGCACTTGAAGAGCTTTACTCGGAAGCTGGCGGGCACGACCTCTTCCAAGATCGATTCGGCCGACGGCAGGAATTCATAGTCCTTCTTGCCACTGGCCTCATCCCCTGCCCCAATACTCGCCGAGTCAGCTTCGTCAGGTTTCGGCTGAGAAAAAGGGAGCAGCGTTTCCACTGTTGGAATTTGTCTGGAAATGCTGACGAAACGCGTGTAGGCAATGTCCAAGCGATCCATGCGACCAGCAGTAAAATCGTCCATCAGTCGATCGGCGATTACCGATACATCTTTAAAGGCGGGTTGGTCCTCGAACTTGGTGTACATCTCGTCGATCGCAACGTTGCGGAACTTCATGGCGGCAATGCCTCGTTTGCCGCTGATCTCAAACCGCATGTCACTGGAAGCTTCAGTCAGTTCCTTGCGACGTGAGACGGCAGCCCGAATCACCGAACCGTTATAACCGCCACATAGCCCACGATTGCTGGTGAGCATCAAAATAGTCGACGATTTGATTTGGGGCCGTTCGGCTAGGAGTGGATGGGAGACTTCCAGACCAGCGGCCGCCAAGTCGCGGACGATTTGCGTGATGCGTTGCGTGTAGTCATTGGCGGACGAAGCGCGGTCCATGGCTTTCTTGAAGCGCGCCGTAGCGATCAACTCCATCGTTCGCGTAATCTTGCGGATGTTGCGAATGGACTTGCGTCGCTTGTCGAGTTCTCGAATGTTGGCCATGGTGACTCGGTCTTAAGTACGTCAGGCTTTCTAGCCTGACACGTATTTTAGTACGTCAGGCTTTCTAGCCTGACACGTATTTCGTTGGGATTCAAAGTTGTTGTTTGAAGCTGCGTTGGTTCTCCTGGCTGGGTGGGCCAGTTGGTTTGCGGTGGTTGGGTCACAGGTGCTTCAGGTCAGGCTGGAAAGCCTAACGTACGGTTAGGCCTTGTAGCCTTGTTTGAACTCAGCGATAGCAGCTTTGATGCTGTTTTCGACTTCTTCAGTTAGGTCATTAGATTCTTTCAACTTGTTCATTACGTCGCTCTTGCGATCACCCATGAAGTCGAGCAATTTGGTTTCGAAATCGGCAATCTTCTCCACAGGTACGTCGTCCATATGACCGCGCGTCGCGGCATAGATGCTAACGATCTGTTGGTAGACATTCAGTGGTTTGTATTGGGCTTGCTTGAGCAACTCCACCATGCGATAGCCGCGATCCAGTCGAGCTTGAGTAGCCGGGTCGAGTTCGGTTCCCAACTGGGCAAAAGCTTCCAATTCACGGAAGGAGGCCAAGTCGAGTCTTAGACCACCGGCCACCTTCTTCATGGCTTTGATCTGAGCCGCCCCACCTACACGCGATACCGAAATACCAGCGTTCATGGCCGGGCGAACACCCTTGAAGAATAAGTCGGGCTGCAGGTAGATCTGCCCGTCGGTAATCGAAATCACATTGGTGGGAATATACGCGGATACTTCACCTTCTTGTGTTTCGATGATCGGTAGGCTGGTCATCGATCCGCCGCCGAGTTCTTTCGACAGTTTGGCCGATCGCTCTAGCAGGCGACTGTGGCAATAGAACACGTCACCGGGGAAGGCCTCGCGACCTGGCGGACGTCGCATGAGCAACGACAATTGTCGATAGGCGACCGCTTGCTTGCTCAAGTCGTCATAGACAACGAGCGCATGCTGACCATTGAACATGAAGTGTTCGGCCATGGCAGTGCCGGAATAGGGAGCGATGTATTGCAGCGGAGCGGGCGTGCTGGCACCGGAGACGATGACGGTGGTATAGTCCATCGCGCCGTACTTACGCAAAGCTTCGATCACTAGGGCGACCGACGAGTCCTTTTGGCCGATGGCGACATAAAAGCACTTAACGCCAGTCCCTTTCTGATTGATGATGGCGTCGATGGCCACAGCGGTTTTGCCCGTTTTGCGGTCACCAATAATCAGCTCGCGCTGACCGCGACCGACGGGGGTCATGGCGTCGATACACTTAATACCGGTTTGCAGCGGTTCGTGAACCGGTTGACGCTCCGATACGCCGGTGGCGATCACTTCCACGGGGCGTTGCTCGGTTGATTCGACAGGTCCGCGGCCGTCGAGCGGATTGCCCAGCGGATCGAGTACACGACCGATCACTCCGTCACCCACGGGAACCGACAGTAGTTTGCCGAGGGCTTTGACTTCATCCCCTTCATTAATCGTCAGGTAGTCACCTAAAATGATGATACCGACTGAGTTTTCTTCGAGGTTAAAAGCCAGGCCCACAACACCGCTAGGGAACTGTACCATCTCACCAGCCATGACGCCGGAGAGTCCGTAGACTCGAGCGATACCATCGCTGACTTCCAGGACAGTACCGACTTCGCGGACGTCCATTTGATTCTCGAACGTCTCAATTTCTCTTTGAATCACCGAGGCGATTTCGTCCGAGTTGAACTTCATTGCGCCGACCTCGAAAACTGTTGATTGTGAATGTTGGAAAGGATGACTATTGTCGCTCGACTCTCCGAGTCGAGTACGACCGGAGAACCTTGGCTTTCGTCTCGACTCGGAGAGTCGAG
>JBGSNE010000240.1:0-14019 GCA_041739785.1 Pirellulaceae bacterium | reverse complement strand
GGCTTAAGTTAGCTCTGCAAGGTCTGAAGGCGACCCGAATCCACTCCAATAGCTAGCACTCCCGCGCCTTCAAACCTTGCAGAGCTAACTTCCCCCAAAAAATAGTGGGTTCGTGGTACGTTTATTTTGTCCCGCTGCCTTATTTAATGATCTCTCTACAAGCTATTCAGATCCCCAGCAGACCCTGCGAGGCAAGCTGTACAGCGTCTGCGAAGGCAGATTCTGCGGAAAATCTGTGAATACCGGTCAATCTAACCCATTCTAGAGCTCCCTTCCAGCCGATAGTAGATGCTAGAAGTCGATACTTGACTAATTTGGTCGCAATAGTATACTTTGCCTGTCCGACCTGCCAGCCAGGAGCCCTGTTATGCTCAGCCCAGCTAGAAGTACCATGGAAAAGCCAAGCTTCAACTCAGATTCTCCGGTGCTGCCGATCCTTACAACATCGCGCCCGGCCCCATCGGAGAAGACCGTGTCAGCTGAACCAATTGTGAAATCGCCGACAGCGGAACTGCTTGATGAACTGGCGGCTGCCAGTCGCGAATTGGAAGCGGCGACACCGCAAGCCATCTTGCGCTGGGCGGTGAAGCGATACGCCCCCAAATTCACGATGGCAACGGCGTTTGGTCCAGAGGGGATGACGATTATTCACATGCTGGCCGAAATCGCACCTGAGACTCCGATCTTCAATCTTGATACTGGCTATCAATTTAAAGAGACGTTGGAGCTTCGCGAAGAGGTGAAACGCCGCTATGGGATCGCTGTCGAGCTGAAGCAACCTGCGCAAACAGTTGCGGAATACGAAGCGACCAACGGCGGGCCGGTTTATAGTCACGATCCCAATCGTTGCTGCTTCGACCGCAAACTGTCTGTACTCACTCGGGCAGCCCGAGGTTTTGACGCTTGGGCCAGTGCCATTCGTCGTGACCAGAGTCCCGATCGCGCCAAGGCTCCGATTGTTGGTTGGGATAAGAAATTTGGTCTCGTGAAAATCGGTCCGTTAGCCAATTGGACGAAGAAGGATGTCTGGGGGCTAATCACGGCGGAGAATATTCCTTACAACCCACTTCACGATCAGGGGTACACAAGCGTTGGATGCTGGCCATGTACTCGGAGCGTCTTGCCAGGAGAGGATGAACGAGCTGGACGCTGGAGTGGCTTCGCTAAAACGGAATGTGGTCTGCACTCATCGGATTAGTAGTGACAGTGCCTTAGGAGCCTATTCAATGCAGTTACCGATCAAAGCGCACTACGCGACTCTGGCCATGCTGGTATTGGCTGACAAATATGAGTCACGCGAAATTCACCCCTCGCGCCAGATCGCAATTGAACAGTCGATCCCCAGCCAGTTCTTGACACAGATCCTGCAGCAGCTTCGCTCTGCCGGTTTGATCTCCAGTACCCGCGGTGCCAATGGTGGTTTCTATTTAGAGCGTCCACCTGAGAATATTAGTGTGGGTGACATAGTCAATGCCGTTTGTCCCATCAGTCAATCGCTACCGTTGGAGAGCAGTTCACCACTCAGTGAAGTGGTCAATGAGGTGTGGCAAGAATTGCAAGGCCAACAGTTGGCATTGCTGGAACGCTTGACGCTCGCTGATCTCCTGGCCCGCTGTCATGACGAATCGGGCGCCATGTTCTACATTTGATCGCTGAGTTGGCGATTTCCGCAGGGAGCGATGCGCCACGATAAATACTGCGTGGTCGGCTCGAAGATGGAATGCCCAACACTTCAGTCTGCTATCACTGGGCGCAGTACCGCGGCAATTGCAAAACCACTGGCAATCGTCCCCACCAGGATAAGCAACGCCAAACTGCCACCATAGTCCCAGTATCCTTTGAAACCTAAGAACAGAAACACGCATCCAGCGACTAGGTTGAGCCCAGTTAGAAGGCCTCCTGAGCGGAGATCCCTCGGGAGTTTGTGGTCCATCCAAGGATTTAGCAGGCAGATTAGCCCACACGACAGCACACCAGTGAACAAATTTGCGGGAATGAGCAACGTCGTCAGGCCAACGGGCTGTGATGCAATGGAAGTGATTTGCGTTAAAAATCCAACGAACAATAGTCCCACCGCACCACCTGCGGTCCACAGCAAACCAACCGCGCGCAGCCGTTTTTCAGCGATCGCTGTTCGATAGGGCAGCTTGAGAAGTTGCACTGATTCACGCAGGATGACTGGGGCAATTTCAAGCGTGCCATAGAGCGTTCCCAACATGGCCAACATTGCGCCCACCACATACAACGGGAACAGCCACGGATGGAGTTGCGTGACAAATTGTGACTGGTGCTCCAAGAATCGCCCTTCGACCGGTATTTGATGGGCAGGACCAAGCACTAGCCAGCCCGAGGCGACAAAGACCGCACTAAATACGAACACCACCAGAAAACTGACGCTGCAATCGATCAATGGAGCGCGCAGCCAGAGTTTGAGCGCGTTGAAATCCTCTCGATGGACCGACTGAGAGTCTCCTTCGCTGCCCGCCAATCCCCATGCCTTGTCGCGCAAGAACGATGTGTAGGCCAAATAGTCGTAGCTGGATCCTCCGATCACGCCTACATAAAGTGAGGCCTCCATCCACACCGGCCGAGACGCTATTTTCTGTATCTCCACTCGTGAATCATGGAGTATCCAATCGGGAAAAGATAGTGGTCTTGGTACGATGGCTCCCAACAACATTTCCAGCCAATCGGGTTGGAGCAACAGTAACGCTGCACCGACAGTTACCAGCATCACACTGACAACGACCAATTGAACTTTCTCCAATGCCAAATAGCCTCCCCGCATGGCAATCACCCAGACTCCCGACAGCGTCAAGATCCCCCACGCAAAACTTGACCCACCGTTCATGGAATTCTTCGTGCCGGTCAAGTCGCTCAACAGTGCTCCTAAGACGCTGGCATGGAAACTGACCCAGATTGGGATACACAGGGCCGCGAATACAAACATCACGCACGGCAGCCAGCCCCGTGGTCCGATCGGTAGCTCCAACCAGCGTGTTAAAGGGTGCACGCCGGTTAGGACCATGTGGCGCGCAGTCGAAAAGACCAACGTCCATTTGAAAAGTAAGATCACCAAAAAAAGGAACAGTACACGATAGCCAAAGATTGCCCCGCCGCGCGATGAGAAAATCAATTCGCCCGTCCCAATGGTGAGTGACGCAATGATCGCCCCTGGCCCAAAAATTGTCAGCCAACGCAGTGGATTGATCGATGAGAGCGCGGAGGGTGGTAGTCTAATCGGCATTAGTGGTTCTAGGTTAATGTTTACCGATGCATAACAAATGGCGTTCGCCGCGAATATAAAGTCGACCATTGCTGATCGATATGTTAAAGAACCAATGAACAGTGCAAGGTATTTTGGTCGTGAAACTCACTGAGATTGCGAAACCATAGAATGTTTTGTTAGATCAACTTACTTGCTCACTGGATCACGCAACAAGTCCCTAAGGCGTAGCGGAATTCGCCAAGAATTTCGGCCCAAGCATTTTCCTTTGTAAATCCGAGATTTTTGGCGAATTCCGCTACGATCAAATACTTATCCTCGCAGCATTCGGGGCCAATTCCAGGTCTGATACAATGTTCCGACTCGTCAGTGCTCCCTTTTTAAGATTGTAGACTTAGAATTACCACACGTTATGTTTCCCATGTCTAAACTAGAAAGTTGAATCATGAGACTGCTCAGTATCGTTACTTTAATCGCGCTTGGATGGTCTACGTCCTTATCAGCACAGGTCGAAACGGCCGTCGCGCCTGCAAAAAAGATAAGTAGCCAAGCGCCTGATGTGGCGGCACCGAAACTCGGGCCGGACGGCAATGTAAACACGGGCTTTATGAAATCCCATGAAAAATTCGTGGAGATCGCGAAAGCTGGGTCGGCTGAACTTCTATTCCTAGGCGACTCGATCACGGCTGGATGGGCAGGCAAGCGTGAGATTTGGGACCAGGCATTTGGAAGCTATAAGCCAGCAAACTTTGGAATCGGAGGAGACCGCACTCAGCACGTTTTATGGCGGATTACCAACGGGGAACTTGAGGGCATACATCCTAAGGCAGTAGTGCTGATGATTGGTACCAACAACTCTGTGGCCGATTCGGCCGAAGGAATTGCTAATGGCATTACACGAATTGTCGAAGAGATTCGCACCAAGCAACCACAAGCCAAGATACTTTTGCTCGCTGTTTTCCCACGTGGCGAAAAGGCCGAATCGAATCCAAGCCGTGACAAACTGAAACTGGTGAACGGCATCATTGCACAGCTAGACGATGGCCAGAACATCCACTATTTGGATATCGGCGACAAATTCTTACAGCCCGACGGCAGTCTTAGTAAAGACATCATGCCCGATTTCCTGCACCTATCTGCTGCCGGTTACCAAATTTGGGCAGATGCCATAGAACCAAAGATTGCTGAATTGATGAAATGAGTTCGCCAGGGAAAGGAAGCGCCGCTGACAATTCGCCCGTCCGTTATATTGGTTCCCGTACTTTCGTTTGCTGCGGACTGCATCTGAAATGCGGACGTCCTGCGACGACTGGAAGGAAATCGGGCGGCTTTTCAGCACGGTTCACCCACGATGCGCTGTGAAAACAGAGTATTGCCCAGCAGCCTAGCACGTCAAAACATGAAAACCAAAAATTCAAAAGTTGATAACTATCTGGCTGAGGGGTGTGGACGATGCCCTCTGGGAGGAACTCCCGAATGCAAAGTCCATGACTGGCAGGAAGAACTGAGACTATTGAGAACGATCGTTCTGGGCTGCGGTCTGACCGAAGAGTTGAAATGGAAAGTCCCTTGTTACACCTTTGAAAAGAACAATATCGCAATCGTAGCGGCTTTCAAGGATTATTGCTCGCTTAGTTTTTTTAAAGGTGCCCTGCTAAAAGACGCACATGGCATTCTCGAAAAACCAGGCGAAAATACACAGTCGGGGCGGCTGATTCGTTTTACTAGCGTGGAACAGATCCGTGAATTGTCCACAATCGTCAACGCTTACATTCGCGAAGCCATCGAAGTCGAACGAGCTGGCCTGAAGGTCGACTTCAAAGCCAAGACTGAATTGGTGATCCCGGACGACCTTCAAAAGAAGTTTGATGAATTGCCCGCCTTGCAAACTGCGTTTAGCGCCTTGACTCTTGGCAGGCAGCGGGGATACATACTGTTCTTTTCTGCAGCCAAACAATCCAAGACTCGCGAGTCAAGAATTGAGAAATACGTGCCAAAAATTCTGGAAGGGCAAGGAATCCATGATTAGTGCGCACTGGTAGGAAGCTGACCGTGGGACCGCCCTCGCGCTCCTTTTCAGTTTGAAGCGACCGGCATACGGCATACGGCGACCGGCATACGGCGACCGGCAAACGGGGACAGGCAAACGGGGAAAGTGCACCTTATCAGGGCATATCTGTGCATCCGGATGAGCGGATGAATATGCAACTCCTGAAACAGGGTCTGACCCCAATTGGAGGGTAGCAACTGCGGGCGACAGGTTTTCGGAGGCATGGCAGGGCAAAAAGAATATCGTGTATCCGTTTCGTTTCCTCAGCCGCATTGGATCGGTACCACCTAATCTGCCCAGCGAAACGGAGGTAGGCTCTGCTGAGGAGCACCCTGCCATGCCTTGAAAAACCTATCAGAATTGAGTCTTGAATCGATTGACTACCCACAGATTCGACTGAAGAGCCAAATATCCAAGCGTGGTGGTTGCGCAACTTTCGGTCGGATGAACCCCGAACACACCATTATGCTAGCGGTGAGAGGATACGCTTTTTTGTCCCGCTGCCTTATGTCAAGGCGACGGCGGAGCGTCGCACAACACGGACTATGCGGCAAAGTGCTCGCGGACGAGTCGTTTGAAGTTCGGGAAGTTTTTGACACGTTTGATTTGATCGCGGAAGGAGGCGAAGTCAGGCAAAAACTTGGCGAAGTAGCAGGCCACGCGTGGCAGGCGTCTCAAGGCCAGTGGGCTTCCATAGAAGTCGAATTCCCCCTCGACCAGTTGCAGCAGCACACGCGCTCGTTCGCTAACATCGGGCGGTCCAATGCTAGCACCACCCAGGACGAGCGCGCGGGCTTGTTGAAAGATCCATGGATTGCCGAGGCATCCGCGGCCGATAGCCACCCCGTCTGCACCGGTGACTTTGAGGAAGCGGACCGCATCGACAGCTTCGCGGACACCGCCGCTACCCAAGACCGGAATGCGAACCGCTTGTTTGACGCGGGCTACGACCGACCAGTCTGGTCCGCCGACGTAACTTTGCGCGACGCTCCGCGCATGCACGTCGACGGCCGCGGCTCCCGCCAGTTCCGCCAGTTGCGCTACCTCGACAGCCGTCTCACGCTGGCTGTCCGGCCCGGTACGAATCTTTAGTGTCACTGGAATATCGACTGCCTTGACGACGGCAGCTACCAGCCGCGCGATGGCAGGCGGGTCGGCCATCAGCGCACCGCCTTCACCACGACCGACCAGTCGCCGAATGGGGCACTCAAAATTGAGATCGACAATCGAAAACCCCTGCTCGGCGACAACCTTTGCAGCTTCGGCCAACTCGTGCGGATCGCTGCCACTGATTTGACCGACGGCAGGCTTCTCTGTGGGCGTGGTGTAGATCAATTTCAGTGCACGCCGATCGCGTTTGGCGACATCCTTGGCATCGACTCGCTCTCCGCAGACCAAGCTGGCTCCAAGCTGTTTGCAAAGTACACGAAACGGATAGTTCGTGTGCTCCTCCATCGGCGCGAGCGTGATTGCGTGGGCCACTGAAACGTTTCCGATGCGCATGTTCTGCTACTCTCTGGAATTCAGACCTAGGACTTAGTTCCCAAAACTAACAGTAATGGGCCTTTACTACAACACGCTTGAGTGTCCTAAAGCTTACGTGCCAAATTTACGCAGCGTGCTCCGCGTGTCCCGGATTGAAGTCAGGCCAACATAGAGTTGGCATCCGTCACAAATAGTGGCTGACTGGCGTAGCGACTTTTTGCAGCGAGGGCATGACTTGGCCACATGTAGCGACTTTTCAGGCATTGCCGGTAAGGGCGTAGCATCGCCTAAGATCCGCATTACGCCCGATTCCGTGATATTTCTAGCACTGGGCAATTGAATTGAATAGCGCTCATGCGTTTCTCCTGCCATGTTCTCGATGCGGAAACCCTCCCTGGGCCGGTCAATTCAACTCTGTAAACCACTAAAAGTTCCGAGACTTCTCGGTGGACGACTTCAAAGAGGGTGATCGGACGGTCGGTGTGATCGCCGCGACCGAAATGAATTGTCGCGTGCTAGTCGCCCAATCAGAATTGCGGGCACTTCGGGATTTCGCGGCCAATGCTTGGCCAATTCTTGGGGCAGCGAGGTCAGTTCTATTGATGTCGAACAGAGCGTAAAGAAGCCAGCGACACGCGTTGGTTCAGACTTTGGCGACAACACGAACACAGCGGCCGCCTTACGTTTCACGTCCTGGCTTGCAATGTTGGCAAGGTAGTTGTTTAGAATGGCAACGCCACAGTCAAAGGCTTGCCGATCATGCCGTTTGCTGAGAACCTCGCAAACGAAATCGCTCATCGACTTTCGACCCGTTTGCGGTGTTCATCCAAGGCACTGCGGAGCTTCTTATTGGATCGCTTTGGCGACAACTATGCATCGACTAGAACTCGGCTCTGTTCTTTATCGAGATGTATCCGCTCGTATTCGTCGACCACCTTCTTGGCGGCAACTTTAAGGTGAGCAACCACAAAGTCGGATACCGTCCATCCGGTATAGGCTGGAGGATCCATCAATCTGGAGCTACTAAAACGCGTGATCGAAGCGGCGGTAGCGCCGACATCATGGAACGATGAAATTCGTATTGAGCTTGACCAGGAAAATGAGTTGCTGCGAATAAGGCAGACCGAGGGAAATCATGAAAAGAAAGGCGTTCTGTTCGGATCTCTTAAAGAAACTGACTATCTGTCGCGTGAGAAGCCCAATGCGCTGTTTGCAAATGGAATCGTTTTCACGAGCGGGTCGCGAGGTGGGATACTGCGCCCGAAGG
The DNA here is from genome assembly GCA_041739785.1 of Pirellulaceae bacterium. GTDB lineage: Bacteria > Planctomycetota > Planctomycetia > Pirellulales > Pirellulaceae > Aureliella. Next base: position 5,991 of record JBGSNE010000240.1, on the reverse strand, counting down.
TCACCGCATGTAATTACGCGACGATTGCGCTGGCAGAACGCAATCGGAGTAGTCAGCAGCCGCACCGTAAACGCTGCAGGCAATCGCGGGTGCAAGAGAGGCCGAAGAGCTTTGCGTCGCTGAGCGACGAGTTGTAATATGAATGCTAAAGCACTATCAGCAATTTCATCTTTTGCCAAACCAATCAAAAGAGAATCCATATAGAGTTCGACACTAGCACATTGATCGGTGCTCTAGGCGGCGGCATCGTTGGGATGCTTGCCATGTTCGTGATGATGAAGTTCGGCAAGTAGAATTAGTCACGATGAAGACTGATTGATCGATGTGACGGAGCGCGTATACACCGGTAGATTCTCGAGGGACAGTGTTTTTCGTTGCTCGCACGCCTGTGCAGCAGTGGCGAACCATGGCGATCAGGATAGGGAGGCGGATCGCTCCGCACCCCCTCCCACACCACCGTGCATGCATTCCCCTTGGTATACTGAGCTCCATGAGACTCGCGGTCGCGCACAGGGGACTAAGCTCACTTGTGGTAAGCCGCACCCCATAAACTCACGCCCATGTTGGGCGTACATGCACCCGAGTTGCCGATCGGGCGTTTCCTGAAGTCAAAGTCTCTCGGCGGCAACCGGGTGATTTTGGTCGCTAGTCACCAAGAAGTGGTGTCATGAGTCTGGAACACCTCCCTCCCCGATCGAGGCTGCATCGCCCATCACGGCGACGTCGTGTCGCGCTGCGAGCGATGAGCGTTGCGCTGGGCTTGGTTATAGCATTTGGATTTGCTGAATTGTGCCTTCGCTGCGGCGACATAAGCATGCCGTCGCTGTACGAGCCCGATCCGTTCTGCGGATCGCGCCTTCGAGCATCCACGACCGGATTGTGGACATTTGAAGGTTGTGGCAAAGTAAATGTGAATTCACTTGGGTTTCGCGCCCCAGAGTTTCCACTTGACAAGCCGCCTGGCGTATTTCGCATTGCTGTTTTCGGCGATTCATTTGTAGAAGCTTTTCAGGTAGACGACTCGGACTCGCTCTGCAACCGACTTGAACGGCTCTTGAACGAGGCAACCAACCAACCAAGCCCCAGATATCAAGTGATCAACTGTGGTGTATCTGGGTACGGTACCGCTCAGCAATTGGAGATGTTGCGGCACCATGTGCTGCCATTGAGCCCTGATGCGGTTCTCCTGGCAGTGTTCCCAGGCAATGACATAAGAAACAACTCGCGAATCCTGGAAGCAGATCCAGCTCGCCCGTACTTCAACATTGGTGCCGACGGAAATCTGACTCTTGATAATTCGTTCCTGAACGCTGCCACCTACGTCTGCGCAAATACGGTTTATGAGCAGCGAAAGGCGTATTTCGTGAACCGATCACGCGTTCTTCAGGTTGTGAAGCATGTGAAACAGAAGGGCCTGAATTTCGACTTTCAGATCGCTCCAAATATAGAAATCGAGCAGGCCTTAACAGCTTCATTGGATGAGTCTATCTACATATATAAACCGTCTGACAATCCCGAACACGCGGAAGCGTGGAAAACGACAGATCTCTTGCTTCAAGCTTTTTCAAGTCTTTGTCAAAAAACTGGCATCCCTGTGTTTGCGTTTACTGTTTCAACTCCCATTCAAGTCTACCCTGATCCCAACATGCGTTCTCGCATCGCAACTCACTTTGGTATCGAAGATCTCTTCTATTCACAACGGCGACTTCTAAATACATTTCGCGAAACCGGATGTCATTTTTTTCCCTTGGCATCACGCATGCAAGAATATGCTGACATAAACGACACATTTCTGCATGGGTTTGCAAACACCACTATGGGAATCGGTCACTGGAACGAAAGCGGGCATAGCGTCGCCGCTTCCTTGCTGGCAAAATGGTTGCAGCAGGAAGGGCTCGTCAGGAGTTGGCAGCCACAAGGACTCACAAAGCCAATCCCAAATGGTGGCTAACATGCCCATCGGGATAGGGGGCGCCTCGCGGCGGCCCCCTCCCTCACCACCGTACATGCGGGTCCGCATACGGCGTTTCATCTCTTAGGAGCAAGCTTGCTCCAGACTTCCGATAGACTGACCAAGCCGGTATGCTATTGCTCAATCGTCTGGCGTTGACGCGGGGGCACTGTGCCGGTTCATAGCAGGTGAACGGGACTTGAGGCTAGAAACTGCAAGCAAGTTGTGCGTTGAGCTTGGGTTGAGGCTGGTGACGGAATAATCAGTGGACCCGCGCGGTAGCTTTGAACCGCACCATTTACCACTTATCAGACGTTCAGGGCGAAAGCTATGAACTCGAAATAGCGGCAGCGTTTCACTCCGAACGCACGAAGCCAACTCCGATAGACGCATCGGTCAAGGTGGCCGACGCACTTTCGAGAGCTTTCGTTTCGAGCGAGGTTGTTCTGATTGGCCGCCTGCCGAAGCGGGGCTGATGCGGGACGTGATGCCCACAGTTCAAGCTTGTACAACGGCTTATTGCGTGGTTGCCGCTTCAGCGGCGGAAAGACGTGTTCCGTTTCTTGCGGCCTCGACTACGTCACGAATTGCTTGAACAACGAAGTCGGGCTGCGCAGATTGAATTTCGTGGGAACTCTCTTCGGCAATCACGAATCGGCTATTGCTTGAAAGGCTTAACAGGTCTTTTTGCATGTCCTGCCATAGCGAAAACTTACCCACTAGTTCCACGTGCGTTCCCTTAGGCGGATGTCCTGCACAAATTACAACGAGTGGTTTTTCACCGATTCCCATTGCCGATTTTGCTTGCTCGAAACTCTCCATGACAGCTCGAAACTCACCGCCGACAGCATCTAGGGACTGTGGTATGAATGCCATCGCGGCCGAGTCGTTCCCGAACCCAATAAACGGCAACGCGAACAACGGTATCGAGAAAGCCGTGACCACTGTAAACGATAGCCAGCGTGGCAAACCCAAATTCCCAGAGTTCTTCGTAAAGAATTTGATGCGTTGCATGCTAGTTCCTAGATGTTAGTCTTAACAGGCAAGTAGCGTACCGGAGCGAATGCAAATCAAACTGCGGCCTGGGCCACGATTCTACAGGATGGCCTCGCTTGATAGAATCTAGCCCTGATTTCTCCACGAGCGAAAACTCGAACAGGACGATCAATAATCAATACTAAAGCTTGCCCCACTGAATTCTGTTTCGATCTTTTCCTTTAGGTCCTTTCCATGAGCCAACGGCGTCTACAAGGTAAAATAGACCAGCAAGCATCGCTCGCGTCGGGTTCGACGAGCCCACAAACTACATCAGGGAAATCTCCGGCCCAATCGAGCGAATTAAAAAGCAAGACTGGTTACCGGGAACCGCTTTTGATTCGACTGAAAAGCAAACTCGCTACCTGGACGATTTGGTTCCTCTTTGCTTCTCCCATCGTAGTTCCAGTTGTGCTTGGCGTCGTCTTTGTACCGTGCTATCGCGCATCCCTAACGCCTGTCGCGTTCACGGTCGATCGGCGTGAACGCGTTACTCAAGGTGGAGGCGAGAACACTAAAGCGTACTATCTGGTTTGGGCCAAGGAAGGAGAGGTTTACTGCGTAACTGACACATGGTCTTTCATGAGTTTTGATTCCTCAGATCGCTATGGGAGACTCCGCGAAGGTAGCAAAGTGAAAGCCAAAGCTGCAGGCTGGCGAGTCCCCTTCTTGTCGTGGTATCGCAACGTCGTCGAGATAGACGAAGTCAAATCGCCCGAGCCTCCATAGTTGTCAGACTTAGCCCTGGCAAGCGTCTCACCGCAGCTATCGTGGTGCGCAATCCAGCTCAATTGACACTGAGCGAAGAATGTCATTCGAATTAACTTGGTAAGAATCAACACTATGACGCGAAAACACGAAGAAATTGATCCCGTTGTTCGAGGCGAAGGTCACGGCGCCAAGACGATTGCATTTGGTGATGTCGATGCCGTGACAGATAAAGGGACTGCTGTTTCTTTCGGCGAAGATCGTGTTGCTCGTGTACTAGGAGGCGTTGGTTATGCGATTTCATTTGGATATCGCGGAATCGCTGATGCACCAACAGCTGTATCCATTCTAAGTTCACACGGAATGGCCATTTCTCGGAGTTTAGCAGTAGCGCTAAATCATGCTGGCAAGGCAATCGGACGAAAGACCGCAATTGCCGCAGACCTTGAGTGCGAAGCACATAGCGAATTGTTGGCGGTTGCCGTGGGACGCCGCGGCTTAGCGGATGGTTTTCTCGCAATCGCACTTGGCGAAGAGGGCCGAGTAGTTGCTCGCGAGGGCGGTACTATCGCGCTGGCGTACTATGATCGACATGAGGGCCATTGGGAATATCCACACGGTTGCGACCCTTACTGGCAGGAGGGCGAAGATTATTTAAGTGGTTTAAGAGTTTCCAAAGTCGGGGAGAATGGTGTCCGGCCGAACTTTATTTATCAGTTAAACTCCGAAGGCGCATTCAAAGAAATTGGACCTGCCGGCGATCAAAAGACCTACGATGATTCAGTCGAAGATGCATAGTCGAACCTCGGCGGATCGGTCGTTGACGTAAGTCCTTACCAGACAAGCGGTAAAACACGAAAAAAGCCGGCGTCGGTCCATGGGACCAACGTCGGCTTGTTCGATAACCAGACGGTCGGAGTAAACCGAAGGGTCTAATTGAAGTTGAGTGGAACCGACACCTCGCGAAACTCGCACGCTTTCTCTCGGCCAGGTTATGGCTCTTTGGCTGCTCTGGCGAATAACCTGGAGAAAGTGCCTCGGAGAGTAGTCAGAGAGCCTCGGAGTTATTCGCGAGCCGTTCGCTCGATGAGTGTACGGTGCTGCTTAAAGGCTTTTCCAGCACCCCGTCGAACCGGCGAATGAAGCCTCGCTTCAAATAGAAGTGCAGAAGACTCGGTCTCTTCACTTCGCCGCTGGGTTCCTTTCTCCCGTCCAGCTGATTATTGGGAATCACTTGAATGGAATTAATCTCTTGGCCACGGAGATTACCCTCCTTAATATGCATCATTAAGGCGTCAAGTAGTTTAGCCTGAATGCCAACACTCCAGTGACCGGGTGATACCTGAATGTCTCCATCGTAGAAAACAATCGATGTTCCTGACGCGCCTGTTGTATCCGCAATGCTATGAGGCACTAACGAAAAAAACAGGCTACCAAGCTGAACCTTGGCATCTCGTTGTTTAAGCGGGCATGGCAATGAAAAAGTGATCATGAAATGTTCGCCACGGCGATCGACCCAATTGTGACCACACGTCGTTCGCCACCTTTGAACAGCCGGGCCATCCATCTCTTGAAGCGATCCGTTGCTCAAGTCATGAATGCAATGGTGCTTTTCAACGTCAGCGTAGTACGCCTGAACGGGATCAAGGCCTAAGGCAGTATCCATTAGCTCATTGCGAAACCGAACATTGAAAAGAGGCGAAACAAATGGCCACCATCGACGAATCGCATCGGCTGCTACAAGTCGATCTGCCCAATTGATCCATCCCCAGTTATCGAGGCAATCCATGTTCTTACCTAGATTGCGATTCTCGAATTCACGCTCAAGTGTCTGGAGCGATTCGAAAACCGTGAGCAGTTCCGATATCGACTCCGGATTCTCGTCGACTTCTGGGAAAACACTCCTTACAAAGGTAACGGGATGATTGGCCGCTCCGACAAGCCGTTTTCCGGTGTCCCAACTTTGACGCTTACCAATGGGCATCCATTCACGTGCAGCCGCTTCAAAAGCTCTTGGAGCTTTTGATATGTCGGCCTTCTCGTATCCAGATTGAAATTGAAATCCCTTTAAGATCGAGTGGAGCCCGAGCTGCCGATAGCCACCGGTCCATTGCCCGCGCCGGCATTGTGCGGCCAGCTTGTCGCGGATGCGTTCGCCGATGATCTCACGTTCGAATTGTGCAAACGAGAGCAAGATGTTCAGCGTCAAACGTCCCATTGAATGCGTAGTATTGAAATGCTGAGTCACCGATACGAAGGAGACGCTGAACTTGTCGAACGTCTCCATCACGCGGGCG
>JBGSNE010000070.1:0-3085 GCA_041739785.1 Pirellulaceae bacterium | reverse complement strand
TGTGTCGAGGTCGTAGACGCATCCCATAATGAACGTTCGCTGCTCTCGAACGGCCTTTGCAAGATCGGGAACCGCGTTGAGCTGTTTCACTGACCAACGCACATTCGCATCGACGGCAGAAGCGAGTCTCGTCTCAAATTTTCCTTCGGTGGCAACATTCCGCAATGCGGGGGTGATTTTGGAAACGAGCGTTTGGATCTCATTTGGTTCCTCCGCCTGCTGTTCACTCGACCGCAAAGCTGCGGTGACAGCTCCGCAGCCTTCGTGACCCATGACGATCACTACCTGCGTCTTCAGATGGTCGACACCGTACTCGACACTCCCCGTGATATCCGCATCGACAACATTGCCAGCAACACGGATCACGAACAGATCGCCGAATCCTTGATCGAAAAGGATTTCGGGCGGAACTCGCGAGTCACTGCATCCGAGAATCGTGGCGAACGGCTGCTGTGTAGCTGTCAGACGATCTCGCCATTGCTGGCTGATGTGCGGATGAAGGAGCTTGCCGCTCACGAAGCGTGCGTTTCCCCCCAAGAGTCGCTCAACCGCCTCGCGGCAAGATTGTGGATGCGGTTCGGACTCGGCGGCGCTCGCGGTCGCTCCCCAAGGTGCCGCGATCGCGACACCCAGTGCACCAACCACGGTTCGGTGGAAAGCCCGACGGTCAGTTGCCAACGGTTCTCTAATTAGCACGTCTCACCTCCTTTTAATTACCCACTGATAGTTTCGGTTAGTTCATTGCGTTCAGATTTTGATGCTGCGTTCCTTGAATTCGTGATTCAGAATTCGGTCGTTTTCGGAATAGTCCACGGGAACTTCGACCAGATGTACTCCTGGCGAATCGAGACAACGGGAGAGTAGCGGCAACAGGTCTTCGCTCGACGCGACTCGATGTCCTTGCGCACCGTAGCTCTGCGCGTATTTGACGAAGTCTGGATTGGCGTAGTCGAGTCCAAAGTCCTTCAAACCCATGTTGGCCTGCTTCCATTTGATCATGCCATAGGCGTCATCGCGGAGGACAAGGACGACAAGATCGAGCTTCAACCGCACGGCCGTCTCTAGCTCTTGCGAGTTCATCATGAAGCCGCCGTCGCCGCAGATTGCCATGACTTGCCGATCCGGATGAACCAGCTTGGCCGCCATCGCTGACGGCAGCCCGGCTCCCATCGTTGCCAACGCGTTGTCGAGCAACACGGTGTTCGGCGCGGTCGCCTTGTAGTTTCGCGCGAACCATATCTTATAGACGCCGTTGTCGAGGGCAATGATTCCGCGTTTTTGAATTGCTTGCCGGACGTCGGCTACCAGCCGTTGTGGATAAATGGGAAAGCGATCATCGTCGGCACCTTCGGCAACGCTGGCCTCGGCCGCCCCGCGAACTGTCATGAAGCGCGAGAACTCCCAGTGCGACTGTGGCTCCAAATTGTCCATCAACCGCCAGATGCTGTTGGCGATATCTCCTACGACCTCGACTTGCGGAAAGTAAACCGGATCGACAGACGCCGACGAGAAATTGATATGGATGACCTTGACGCCTCCCGCGTGCATGAAGAACGGCGGCTTTTCAACCACGTCATGCCCGACGTTGATGATCAAATCCGCCGCCTCGAACGCACGGTGGACGAAGTCATTCGCCGAAAGCGTCGTGTTTCCGAGAAACAATGGATCTCGCTCGTCAATGACCCCTTTGCCCATCTGAGTCGTAGCGAAGGGGATACCAAGCTTGGCCACGTACTTCCGCAGCATGTTGCACGTCCGTTTGCGGTTCGCGCCGGCACCCACTAACAGCAGGGGCGACTTGGCAGCTCTAATCATTTCGACTGCGGCTCGAATGGACTTCTCCTCGGCGACCGGTCGCCGTACGAGACTGACGGGAATCGGTTCCTCGTCGACTTGCTCGGCGGCAATGTCTTCCGGCAATTCAAGATGCACCGCGCCGGGTTTTTCTTCTTGTGCCAGGCGAATCGCTTCGCGGACTCGTGATGGGATGTTGGCTCCGCTCACGAGTTGCCTCGTGTACTTCGTCAACGGACGCATCATGTCGACGACATCGATGATCTGGAACTGGCCTTGCTTACTTGTCTTGACTGGTTTTTGCCCTGTGATCATCAACATCGGCATGCCGCCTAGCTGCGCGTAAGCCGCAGCCGTTACCAGGTTCGTTGCGCCTGGCCCAAGCGTGGAGAGACAAACGCCCGTCTTGCCTGTCAGTCGTCCATACGTTGCTGCCATGAACCCAGCAGCTTGTTCGTGCCGGGTCAGGATCAGCTGAATCTTTGAACGAGACAACGAGTCTAGGAAGTCAAGATTCTCTTCGCCGGGGATTCCAAAGACAAACTCGACACCTTCGTTCTCGAGACACCGAACAAACAAGTCAGATGCTTTCATCGTCAACACCTCTCTGTGCTACCGTATCGTGTTTGTGTTTCAGGTTATCGTGGTCACGAATCACGATCCGTCGCGAAGTAAAGACTTCATGTGCAAGCTGTAAAACTGAATACAGAGCGAAGATTCCTCCACTCATCATCACCAACTTACTCAACAAAACCATCCTGTCAGATTCGCCTGTCGTCGCAATGAGTAGGCTTGCGATAATCAAGAGTGCGATTGAACCATACAGGCTAAGCAGGGCCTGCTGAAGGCAACACGCCCGCTTGAAGATCAGCGTCGACAGCCAGACGTCCGGCACCTCCTCGTTCTTCTGCTGCCTGAGCTGAAGCGCCACAGTCATGTAGCGAGCTGACGTCGAAAGCACGAGCAAACCTAGGCCGGGAACTATGGAGATCGGGACGATCCACAGTGTTTCAATTCCTCCCATTAAACAACCTCGTAAGCCAGATTGGTGCCAGCGGAATGCGACAACTCGGCAATTAGGAACAAAGTTGACCCAATTTTCTTTGCCGTACTAAAACTTCCCGTCTCGATCGTTCATTGTTTTGGCCTAGCGATGTTTGCGACGGCAGCGGCCACTTGCGGTGCAACGCTACGGTCTAACGGATCCGGCAACACTCGTTCCGGTGACGGATCTGTTGTTGCGGCGGCCAACGCGCGGGCGGCGGCGATTTTCATTTCTTCCGTGATTGAA
>JBGSNE010000149.1:0-2097 GCA_041739785.1 Pirellulaceae bacterium | reverse complement strand
AAGGTCAGCTCGACAATTGGGACTAAGTCGTAACAAGGTAGCCGTAGGGGAACCTGCGGCTGGATCACCTCCTTTCTAAGGATTCTTAGATAGGTAGTACTGGGTGACTGGTACTATCGAATCCGTGGAAACGACACTCGTAAGCACTCAACAGAAAACAAGACTGCGGCTTTGGTCAGCGGTCCTCATTCATCACCAAAAAATCAGCGAAAACCCAGCTTGGAGCGTCGCCTGCCAAGCTGGGTTTTTTCGTGCGCTGATTTAATCACAATACGTTTTCCGACTGCCGGCCGCCTTCGGTATGTCTCAGCGGCCCGGTTGCACTCGCGGCTCCTCGTGCGTGGGACGATCAACGTTAGATGGGGTTGTCGGCCAATCGAGCTCCGGGAAACGCCACTGACCAACATGACTTTGCGATCGCTCTCGATCCTGGCTCAGCAGTTAGTGGCCCCGCCAAATTCGTATCCCATGGTGCCGCGGCGAATCCGTCTTAACAGGGGCCAGGAAAAATCGAGGGCCCGAACGATTTCAAGGCCACAGGTCTTCAAGGCCACAGGTCGCAAACTCGCGAGTGTGCGACGAAGTGCGGCCTGACTCGCCTACCAGTGCGGGCACGCACGTCGAGCCCATCAGCGAAGCCGGCAAAAGTCAGGTTCACCATGATTTTCAAATTTAGATGGCCTTGCACGGCGTCGTTCGCCAATCCCTGGAATCGCCTGAATAGTAGGAAATCGGGTTCGTTTTTGGACAAACGAAAAAAGCTCGACCAAATGACGCAGGTCATCTAGCCGAGCTTGCTTGGGGAATTTTGAAGTCCGCCGGGCGCGGGAACGGGATCTGCTTTTGCACATCTATCCGAGCTTAGTAACGGAAGATGAACTCGACCTGCAATCGGTCTCGAAGAATGTCTTCGAAGTCGGTCAGCGGGAATTGATAGGCGATCCCAGCTTCCAAATTGCCGTTTGGTTTGTACTTCAGGCCCACGTTTTGATTGACCACATCGTTTCCGACAACATCGCTCGCTCCAAGGTTAAGCAAGTCCAAGCCCGAAACGCCCAGTGCGGCACCGTTGGCGGCGTCATCAACCCAGTGCCACCAGGACACCTCGGTGAAGACGTAGGTTTTCGGTGTCAATCGAAAGTCCACGTGATGTTGCCAATTGAGTGTCGACGACTGGAGATTCCGATTTGCCGGTACTTGGTATCCCAGGCCCGTCAAATAGTGAGCGTTTCCGTTGAGCAGGCGTTGTCCACCGCTGGCGAAAAAGTGGAACTCGCCGTCGCCAACGCTTTGCAGCGATTGCTCCGAGCCGAGCGGAATTTCGTAAGTAAAACCGAGCGATCCGAGAGTCCCGGTTTCGACGTTTCGGATCAGGTTGTACTTCAAGCCGGCGGTGATGTCCGCCCATCCCGAGTCGAGCAGCGTATCCAAGGCGCCTTCGCTGTTGTCGATGATGTAGCCATCTTTCACCGCGATGATGCTCAACCGCTCCGTCAATGCAATTCGAAATTGCATCGCGAAGAGTTGTGCGTCGCCACCGGCAGGAATGTTGGCCGGGCCCAACGTGTTGGGAAAGCGCTGGGTGACGAAGATGGGCCGCAACTCGGTCAGCGTACGCGGGTCTTCGAAGTGCACGAAGTCGATCATCGGGCTGATGAAATCGTCAAAGCAATGATCGCTCGGCTTGATCAGCCCCAGCAGCTTCATGCTTCCCAGACACCTGCACTTGACGCTCGTTTCGCCGCAAAATCCGCAGGCGTCACAACCGCTGAGGCTGTCACATCCGCTCGAGTCGCAGCACAGTGGGTCAATCGAGGTGTCGCAACACGCGGCATCGCAATGGTCCCCCAGCAGGCTGCACTGGGCTTGTGCCAAATTGTCGCCGGCCAAGGCGACTGCGACGCTGGCTACGATCGCATAAGTCAATTTTTTCATGGGATGTTCCTCCTTGAATTCCGTGTAACTATTCAGCCTGTTGAAATCGATCTTGGCTGAAACGGTGAAATTGGTTCTGTTGACGCGATCATGGATGAATCGCAGTCCACAGCCGTCGCCGACCCGTCAGTCGATACCAGTCTACTGGATAAGCTGCTCCAT
>JBGSNE010000143.1:0-38086 GCA_041739785.1 Pirellulaceae bacterium | reverse complement strand
AATTGCCAAACCGTCCTGGGCGAAGCTATCCGCGAGAGGCGTACGCTCGACGCCCCAAAACTACTCACTTTCAAAAACGCAAAAAACCTGATAAACCCAATGAATCAGAAGAAACTTCTTCAAAGTGAGTGCCATTGGGCTTACGCCCCTAGGCTCACATGGTCATGAATAATCCGGGTTTAACCCGCAGCCGTAGGCGAGGATCAACAGGACGAACCTCGCCTGCGGCTGCGGGTTAAACGACTAAATCCACAGCCCGCTAGGCTTCCACGGCCGCTTTCATCTTTTCTAGGCCGGTTTTAGCGACCTGCGCAGGAGGCAGTTTCCAATGCTCGCGGTTAAACAATTCGAGACTCAGCGTGCCTGCGAATCCGCCGGCTATCAGCGTGTCGATAATTTTGCTAATAGGAGCAACGCCATCTCCGGTGTAGACGCGATCTTTGTCTGCAATCTCAGCGCGCGGTGGCGTGTTGGGATAATCGTTCATGTGTAAACAATGGAGTTTGGTCGCGGGAACCAAGCCTATGTTGTTGAAGTCGCAACCACCTTTGTATAGATGATAGATGTCGAGTAGCACACAGGCGTTGGGATGGTTGGCTGCCGCCGCAACATACAGTACTTCGGCTAAGGTCGAAAGATTATGTGAAAAGCCCCATAACTCCACTTGAGGTGTTACTTCGCATTGCTCGCCAACTTCCAACAATCGGCGATAGCGATCGGCGGCAGCATCTAGATTGAGCTTCGGTTCTTTGGTGGCGCCTGACGGAGGGGCAGCGATGCGCCGCCCACCCAAACTGCGCACTACTTCCATATCTCGTTTGCATTGTTCCAAGCCGGCGGTGCGGGCGGCCTGATCGTCGACGATCCAAGCTCCAAAGGCTATGGCGCTGTCGACCCCTAGTCCTAGATCAGAGATTTCTTTGGCCAGGTCGCCAATTTTTCCGCCACTGCTAACAAATTTCTCGATATCGCGTAGCCATGGTTCCACCGCGACATAGCCCGCTTCGGCAGCAATCTTAAGTTGTTCGCGGATCGGGACTTCGCCACCATTAATAGTGCTGGTGTTGAGACAGTAACGAAATTTTGGACGTTTAACGGCAGCCGTTGATTTTTCCGTCTCCTGGGCAGTCGCCACGGGGGCTGACAGACCCCCGGCAGCTAGAAGCGTCGTTGAGGCAGCTATGAATGTTCGTCGCGTGGCGTTGGCTGGGATGATTTGTGGTTGAGGCATGGGCAAATTTATTTGGGGAGATTGTGGGAGGATAACAGCGGAAGAAAGCCCGTGGTGGTGTCCAAACTGAGCGGTCAATCCGTGTAACATTGTAACCGCAAGACTTGCCGCGTAGCAGCCACCGAATCGCGAATCCCAAATCGGAAGTCTTGGCGACTTCGGATACGAGAAAGTCTGGGCGACTTACGCTTCGACGAGAGCACCGCCAAACGACAGGGAGAGTTCCGGGCTTAGTAGTCTTGATTGCCGCCATGAATTGGTTAGGTTACAGGCCCAGAGAGACCAGTAACCTCTATTCTCATTCTCTGACCAGGATAACTGATTGATGAAAAACATGTGGCCTCCCGTGCGCGGTTATCGCTGGATAGCAGTAGTTTTTGTTTGGCTAGCCTGTTTCGCGGTCGAGCGCTCTAGTGGGCAAGAGGGACAAGGGTTGGGGGTAGACAAACGGATCGATCAAGCATTCGAACCGATTGCCAGCGGCTGGGAGAGTTTCGTACTGACGTCGACTCCAGCTATGCCGTTCGTATTATTGTTACTAGTCGTTGGGGCTGCCTTTTTTACGATCATCTTTGGATTCGCCAACGTGCGTTTGTTTCCATTGGCTATTCGCGTGGTCAGCGGCAAATACGACAAGTTAGAAAAAAGCGGTGCCAAGGAAGTAACTGCTGTTGATATCAACGTGGCGCAGGGCGATATCGTCGATACGATCCGCGACGAAAGTCAAACGGGCGAGGTGTCGCACTTTCAAGCGCTAGCTACTGCTGTTTCGGGAACGGTGGGGCTCGGCAACATCGCAGGCGTCGCTGTGGCGGTGGCGACGGGCGGACCTGGGGCAACTTTTTGGATGATGGTTTGCGGCTTGTTGGGCATGTCGACAAAATTTGTCGAATGCACGTTGGGAGTCACCTACCGCGACCTAGCTCCCGATGGAACCGTACATGGTGGTCCGATGTACTATCTGCGCAAGGGACTCGGTGAGCTTGGTTTCGGACCGTTGGGTAAAGTGCTGGGGTTACTGTTCGCGGTGCTATGCGTCGGAGCGTCGTTTGGTGGCGGGAACATGTTTCAAGCCAACCAAGCTGCTGCCCAAATCCAATCGTTGTTTGGGCTGACCGCAGCCACGGCAACAGAGGGAGCGGTAGCGCCGGCAGCTTGGATCCAGCAATCCTCGGGAGCCATCATCGGCGTGGTGATGGCGGCCTTAGTAGCGGTGGTCATCATCGGAGGTATTAAGCGAATTGCGACCGTGACCGAAAAGGTCGTTCCGTTCATGGCGATTTTATATGTAGGAGCGGCGCTGATCATTATTCTAGTAAATATCCGTTACCTTCCCCAAGCCATTGTGGAAATCTACAACGGTGCCTTTCATCCGGCGGCTGGCGTGGGAGGATTGGTGGGTGTCATCATGGTCGGCTTTCAGCGCGCGGCGTTTTCTAATGAGGCTGGTGCGGGCTCAGCTGCCATCGCCCACTCTGCTGTGCGCACGCGTTTCCCCGCTTCCGAAGGTGTCGTGGCGTTGCTTGAGCCGTTCATTGATACCGTGGTAATCTGCACCATGACGGCGTTAGTAATCGTGCTGTACAATATCAATGGAGCCTTTGAATACGACGTTGAAAATGGACGCCGCGGGGTGTTGCTGGTGGCCACGGGACAAACCGTCGGAGGCGTCGATTTGACCTCTCTGGCCTTCGACAGTGTCTTACCCAACTTTCGTTATGTGTTGACGGTGGCTATCATCTTGTTCGCCTTCTCGACCATGATCTCTTGGTCCTACTATGGCCTGCAGTCATGGAAGTACTTGTTCGGGCGCGGCGCCACGTCCGACATGGTCTACAAAGTTTTGTTTTGCCTGTTCGTAGTTATTGGAGCCGCATCGTCACTCAACGCAGTGATTCGTTTTTCAGACGCCATGATACTAGCTTTGGTGTTTCCTAACATGATCGGTTTGTTACTCTTGTCGCCACGGGTCAGGAAGGAATTGACGCGGTATCTCGAGGCAATACGCAATCAATAGTGCCAACTTGCGAGTAAAATGGCAGGTTCCACGCGCATGCCCTCGGTTCTCGAGCATCCTCCGTGAACGCAAGCCCACATGCGGTTAGAAAAGTGTCGTTGTACAGCCTTGCGTCGTGAGGCTTGACGGCTAGTGCGCTGAGGTTCAACCATTCAAATCACATCTGAGAGAGACCCCATGAGTCAAGAACGATTTCCACCGCTGCGCCAGTGTTTTGTGGCCGAGATCATTGGCACCTTCATCTTGATTTTTTTTGGCTGCGGTGCTGTTCACGCAGCCGTATTGTATGGTGCACAGTCGGGAGTTTGGCAAATTGCCATCGTTTGGGGATTGGCGATTATGTTGGCCATCCATGCTGTGGGTGCCATTAGCGGATCGCACATTAATCCCGCTATTACGTTGGCTATGTTTTGTTGGGCCGGATTTCGCCGTGAGCGAGTATTGCCATATATTGCGGCCCAATTCCTAGGTGCTTTTCTGGCGGCAGCCTGTCTGTTTGTAATGTTTTCACCTTCCCTCCGTGCAGTTGAGCAAAAGAAGGGGGTAGTGCGTGGCCAGGCAGGGAGTGAGATTACTGCCACCTGTTACGGCGAGTTTTATCCAGCTCCTGGTGGCTTGGCGAGTGGCGAAGATCCCTATTCAGCCGCGGAGCATGCGGAACTAAAAAAACGCGTGCCGCATGGCACCGCATTTTTTGCCGAAGTTGTCGGCACCGCCCTGTTAGCGCTAATGGTCTTTGCACTTAGCGACAACCACAATCGCCTCGCGCCGTTGCACAACATGGCCGGTGTGTGCATTGGCTTGACCGTGGCGATCTTGATTTCGGTGATCGCCCCGTTGACCCAAGCCTGTTTCAATCCAGCTCGCGACTTCGGGCCTCGGTTGTTTGCTGCGCTAGCCGGTTGGGGACCAATCGCATTGCCGCTGGGAAGCGATTGGAGCTGGCTAACCGTGTATATTATTGCCCCATGTTTGGGTGCCGTGATCGGTGGTGGCCTGTATACGCAAGTCCTAAAACCTATGTACGAGACCGAGCAAAAGTTGAAATCGGTGGCTGGGGAGTAGTCAGAAGCATCTGAAATTTGTTAGAGTCATAGTCTACGCTTTGTCTCAAAAGGTGTCTGACACTTTGGCAAAAATCGCTTTAGCACGTCGAAAGTCTTGGCGACTTCCGCTAAGCGCTCGTTTTGCACAACCCTTCATCAGTATGGACCTGTTGATATGTTAACCATTCGCTGTTTTCGCCTGCTTTGTGTAGCGCTCTGTTTTAGTCTTCTAGGCTTTAGTCTACTAGGCTGGGGCAACACTCATGCGCAAGCCCAAACGCCCACCGACTTGAAGTCGACCGCATTGTCACTTGCCCCTCAGGAAGCTGCCTTTTTTGCGACCTCAATTGATATGGGGAAATCTTGGCAGCGGTTCATGCAAGGAAACTTTGTGAGCAGTTTGCGACGTGTGGGTTACGTACAAAGGCTCGAACAAGAGATTGCCGATCAGTGGGAAAACCCACAAGCGGAAATGCGACAGGTTAAATCGACTCTGCAGAATCCCAACGTTCGCGATTTGCTCCGTTTGGGTGCAGATATGTTCAGTCAGGAGTTTTTTGTCTTTGGCGACGGCGATTGGTGCGACACGATCGAGGGGCTGGTTAAATTTCAGACCGAGATGACAGCCGCGATTCAGAAAGACCCGGAAGCGATTGAAACTTTTTTCACAGAGCTAACCCGTGAAGATATCGATGCCATTCGCATCCCTACCACGATTTTTGGTTTCCGACTTTCAGAGGATCGCAACGCGCGGACGCAGTTGGATCAGCTCGAAGGTATCCTGAGAATTGGTGGTGGGCAAATGGAAGAGCTTCAGCCATTTTTGGAGCAGCTCAAGCGGCGCGATTTGAAGGACGGCCAAACGCTAAGCATTACTCTCGATGCGTCCATGATTCCGATAGAGAAAGTTGACGAAGACAATCGGGAGGCGGTCGCGAAAGTGCTGGAACTGTTGGAAGGGCGTAGTCTATCTCTGACGTTGGGTGTCAAGTCAAACATGTTGTTGGTCGCCTTGGGTGAACAGGCCGATCTGCTCGAAGGGCTGGGAGCTTCGGGAAAAGCAAGCTTGCTCGAACACGAGTCAATGTTGATTTTCAAACAAGCCGATTTGACAGACTTGCGATCCGTTGCGTTTGCATCGGCGCGTTGGCGTCAAAGTCAGTGGAAGGCTAATTTTGGCAACTATTTTAGGAATCTTAGTCTGCAGTTTTCGGTGGTACTGGACGCGGCTGGTGAGGAAATCCCAGAAGCCGAACAATGGAAGGAAGATATCACGGAGGGTGCGCGATGGATGGATGAGAAACTGTTGGCCATGGCACCCGCTTTTGGAGATATGCTGGCCTGGAGTCGCGCGATCCCAGGTGGTATCGAAGGTTGGGGCTATGATTGGAGCCAAAACGTCTTTCTGGAAAATAGCAATCCGCTGCAGATTTTGCAGCACACTGGTACTCGCCCGTTGATGATGCTGGCCTTTAAGCAAGCTGAAATTCCAGGCGTTAGCGAATTGTGTGATTACGTGATGGAGAGTACTCCAGACCACGCCAAGCGATTCATCTACGCTGCAGAACAGGACGAAGAAGATCGCGAACTGGCGTTAAAAGTATTTGATCGCGCATGGCCACTGGTCGAACAAGCCGCTGAGATTTTCCGCGACCAGATTGTACCTGCACTGGATGAACGCGAAACAGTCTTCTCCGTAGCCGCAGGTTGGACTATCCGCGACCTGGGAGCATCACTGCCAGTTGCTGATGAACCACTAGCGCTCCCCGAATTGGCCATCGCCTGTCGACTCGACAATCGCGAGCAATTCATAGGCGGATGCGTCGCGTTGTACGAAGTATTCGATAGCGCGGTGGAATTAGTGCGCGAACTCTATCCCGATGCGATCCCTGCTGATTATTCGGTACCGAGACCCGTTGAAGAAATGATCGATGGAGCAACCAGCTACTCCTATGCTGAATTGACCGAAGCAGTGGAATTGGCAGGTTTTAAACCGCAATTGATTGT
Organism: Pirellulaceae bacterium; assembly: GCA_041739785.1. GTDB lineage: Bacteria > Planctomycetota > Planctomycetia > Pirellulales > Pirellulaceae > Aureliella. The sequence goes on along the minus strand of JBGSNE010000143.1, from coordinate 31,785 downwards.
TTCCGACCAAGCGCTGGTAATTGGGTATAGTGATCGCCAAGTGCGCGATATGATCGATGCCAAACCTTTGACCACGCGACCTGCATGGATGACGGATGAAACGCCCGTGGCGGCCGTCAGCTATGTCAATTATGCTGGGATTTTTGCTGCGGGGCGACCTTGGATTCGATATGGATTGTCGTTTAGTGGGGTGCCGTTAGACGAACCGTTGTATCCGGCGCCGGCACCGGTTCCCGTGCCTTCAGGCAATGACCTATTGCAAATTTGGGATTGCTTTTCCTCAGCTGGCATTGCAGCCGGGACAGCCACAATCCACAGTGACGGTCCCAACATCTCGCGTTGGGTCTGGGTTGGCCGCTAGTGCCTCAGCACAATTTGACTTTGGGGTTGTCCGGGAAATGGTGTCCTACACCAAAAGCCGGAACGGCCCTTCGGGTGCTTCGCACTTTTGGCGTCGGACACCTTTTCCCGGACCGGTTGAACATTTAACGTAGCGGAAGTCGCCAAGACTTTCGGCTGGCGTTCCATTGGATATGCGCTCCGAAAGTCTTGGCGACTTCCGCTAAATGTACAAGTGCGATTAACAATTAGGGAACGTGTGATGCAGCGTGGTTTCCAGCATTCTATTTTGTTAATGGCCGTGGTGTTTCTCCTGCAGCCGTTCAGGAGTCTTCCGACTGTCCAAGCTCAGCAACCCAAATCCGCTGGCTCTGTCGCGCAGCAGCCGGCACATTCGATCTCCGTGTGGGCCGATATGGCTCCCGGAGAAACAACTCGCCTACCAGGTACTCCGCTTCCATCGCGTCCAACCGACTCGCCCACTATCACGCGCATAGAACAAATCACTCAACCGACTTTGGATGTTTTTTTGGCCAAGCAACCGACTGGGACGGCGATGTTGATTTTGCCCGGCGGCGGTTATCGTTACGTGGTTCCCGATCTAGAAGGGTCTGAGGCGGCCGCGTGGCTCAATGAATTGGGGATATCAGTTTTTGTGCTGCGTTATCGCACCACGGAGACGGGCGAAGAGGGGCGGTGGAAACGTCCACTGCAAGATAGCCAACGGGCATTGCGAATTTTGCGATCGCGGGCTGAAGAGTGGCAAATCGACCCCAACCGGATTGGGTTGTTTGGTTTTTCGGCGGGCGGACAAGTGGCTGCGATCCACCTTACTTCCACTGAGCCGGCGTATGCCGCGGCAGATGCTATCGACCAGCAATCGTTTCGCCCTGACTTCAGTCTGCTGGTTTATCCATGGAAGATCTACGATGAAGCCAAAGCAGGACTCATTGACCCGATCCACATCACGGCGGACGTGCCCCCCGCTTTTATCGTTCATACACACGACGATGCATCAACGTCGTTGGGAGCCGTGTTTTATTATGTTGGTTTGAAACAACAGGGGATCGCCGCTGAATTACATGTCTATCAGAATGGCGGGCATGGCTACGGAATACGCGGTCGCGCCGATTCAATGATCGGGACTTGGAAAGAGCGTGCGACCGAATGGCTGCGAGTCAACAAGCTGTAATTGAAGTTCCAAGACAATCTATAGAATGAACTCTGACACATGCCTACATCCAGCGTGGCGGAATTTTTCGATGAGATGAATCAGGATTACACCGCTACCATTGAGCGATGTTTCCCGCGTTATCGTGAAATGCTATGTTCACTGGTCGATTACCTGCCACGCGATCGCGATTTTCGCTCGATCCTCGAGATTGGGTGTGGTACGGGAAATCTCTCAATGCTGCTCGCCCAGCAATTTCCGACTGCTGAGTTGCATTGTCTGGATCTCTCAGGAGAGTCGCTGGACGTGTGCCGCGAGCGATTCGGAAGCAACCAACAAATTCACTTTCAGCATCAAGACATCTGCCAAGCCGATTTCCCTGGCGGCATGTTTGATTTGGTCGTTTCCAGTATTACCATTCATCATTTACGGTCGCCCGAAAAGCGGGAACTGTTCCAACGCTGCTTCCAGTGGCTAACTCCGGCAGGTGTATTTGCTTACGCTGACCAGTTTCGCGGTAGCACGCCAGAACTTTATGCGCGGCATATCGACAACTGGAAACAGATGTCGCTGACGGCGGGTTCAACAGAGGACGAATTTGCGATGTGGATGGAGCATCAACGCGAGCACGATCACCATGATACCTTGACCGACCAATTGGAATGGCTCACTCAGGCTGGGTTCATCGCCCCCGATTGTGTCTGGCGTTGTTTTCTGTGGTGCGCCGTGCTGGCATTCAAAGGTGCGCAAGGCGGTAATCAGTGAATGTACCTGCCGTCCAGATGCTGTGTTTTCTGACTTACTGCATACCCATTTAGGTCCGCTCTTAGGAGACGTGTTGTTTGGGGATTTCTGGGACGAATTTTGCCATTGGATCCTCAGCATCTACCCGAGAAACCAGCTAGGCCTTGGCTCCTACAATCAGTTTTCCCCAACAAATCGGACTTGACAACTAGGATAATTCGCAGAGTTTACGCGCCCGAAGCGCCCTTTTCTTCTGCCCTATCAATTAGCGGTCCAATCTTTGGAGACGTAGACTCTGAAGTAAGTGCCGGGTTGTCGGAGCATCAGCGGTAGCGCACGCCAGGCGACAAAGCCATGCGCACTTCGATTTTAAGCTGGAGAACGCCAGCGACTTTGAGCATGAGATAAATGGCATGGAAATACTCAACACCTTGGTAACGGGTCCCGTTCTGCCAGCCACCATGTTTCTGGCTTTGATGGTTCTATGGAGCTCATTGGCGCTCATTGGTGCGGTCGACTTGGATGTCCCGGGGGCTGACGTTGATCTCGATTTGGATGTGGATCTGGAAGCTGCTGGCGGTGGGCCGAGCGACGGATTAGCCATCCTTATGATGAAATGGCTGAATTTGAAAGATATACCGCTGGTGCTTTGGATGGGCGCACTCGCAGTGATCTGGTGGTTCTGCTCGGCGAGTTTATGGAGCGCCGTGGACTCGAGGTTTTTCACTGAGCCGGGTTGGTTGTGGTCGGCACTGCTGGTCGTCAGAAACTTGGCGATAGCCATTCCGGTAACTAAACTCGTGACCCAGCCAATGAGAGGCTGGTTTATCACAGAACGCTTGGATGCGCAATCGTTGATTGGCAAAGAATGTCAGATTAGCTCCTCCGTGGCCTCGCCAGATTTTGGCCAAGTCAAATTCAAGACCGAAGGCTCCCCATTGCTATTGAATGTGCGCACTGATGGCCCGAGTTTGGCCCAAGGAGCGCAAGTTTGGATTACACACTACGATTCAAAACGTCGCGTCTATATCGTTTCACCCACCACGGCCCGCGGCCCTGTTTCCGATTCAACATCATCGAGCAAGGACTAACAACATGCAAGCTTTTCTCTTGGCTGGACAGACCCCTCAAATTCCACCGATCCTCATTTACGCGGTCGTCGCCGTGGTGGCGGCGATCGTGATTATGTCCGGGCTATTGGCAGTGGCCAGTAAGTTCTATCAGAAGGTTGGTCCCGACGAAGCGATTGTTCGTACTGGCTGGGGCGGCATGCAGGTCGTTACCGCCAACGGCATCTTCGTCGCTCCCGTAGTCCATCACTACGAGAAGATGGACCTGACCCTCAAAAGTTTCGAAATCGCACGTGAAGGCTCGGAGGGCTTGATCTGCAAGGACAATATTCGTGCGGACATTCGCGTGGCCTTTTTCATACGCATCGACAAGACGCAGGAAGAGATGCGCGAAGTGGCTCAGTCGATTGGCTGCAAGCGGGCCAGTCAATTGGAAACGCTTCGCGAGTTGTTTGATGCTAAGTTCTCCGAAGCGCTTAAGACAGTAGGTAAACAATTTGAATTCGTTGAGCTATACGACAAGCGCGAGAAATTTAAGGAAGAGATTCTCAAAGTAATCGGTACCGATCTTAACGGTTACCGCCTCGACGATGCCGCGATCGACTATCTCGAGCAGACCAAGCTGGAGCTGCTCAATCCAAATAATATCTTGGATGCTGACGGTATCAAAAAGATTACTGAGCTGACTTCGATAGAAAAGATCAAAGAGAACTTCTTCACTCGAGAACGTGAAAAGACGCTGAAAAAGCAGGATGTCGAAGCGCAGGAGGCCATCATGGAGCTGGAGCGCCAGCGCGTTTCAGCTACGGAAAAGCAGCATCGTGAGATCACTGAAATTGAGGCTCGTGAACGTGCGGCTGGCAAAAAGGTCGCCGAAGAACAGCGGCTCGAAAGTGAACGAGCGCGAATTGCAACCGATGAGGAACTGGGAATCGCCGAGGAAAACAAACTGCGAACGATTCTGGTCGCTCAACGCAACAAGGAGCGGACAGACGCAGTTGAGCTCGAACGACTAGAACGCGATCGCAATCTTGAAGCGATTGAACGCCAGCGCTTGGTGGGTGTGGCCGACGTTGAACGCGAAAAGGCCATCGAAGGAGAACGTCGCAATATTCAGGAAGTGATCCGCGAACGCGTAGTGGTCGAGCGGGCGGTGGTCGAAGAGCAGCAGCGGATTCTCGATACCGAACAATTTGCCACCGCCGAACGGAAAAAGAAGGTGGAAGTCATCGCGGCCGAGATGGTGGCTGAGCAAGCTATGGTCAAGGAAGTCAAGGCGGCCGAATCGTCGCGAAAGGCGGCTGAGCTGTTGGCCGACAAGATCCGTGTGGAGGCCGAAGCCGATCGTGATCGCGCTGAAAAGAAAGCTGCCTCACAGAAAATGTTGGCGGAAGCGCGCTCCGCTGAGCATGCTGCCGACGGACTGGCCGACGCTACGGTTCAAGAAGCCAAAGCGGCTGCGATCGAGAAGCAAGGCATGGCCGAAGCCCGTGTGCTCAAAGAAAAATACACCAGTGAAGCACAGGGTATTACCGAAAAAGCTGCCGCTATGAAGGAGTTGGACGGAGTCGGCAAAGATCACGAAGAGTTTAAGCTGCGCTTGGAAAAAGATAAAGCGATTGAAATCGCCGCCATCGATGCACAAAAATCGATTGCCGGTGAACAAGCCGCCGTGTTGGGTGCCGCACTACGAGCCGCCAAAATCGACATCGTGGGTGGTGATGGCGAGTTCTTCAATCAGATTTCCGACGCAGTGAAAGGTGGCAAGGCTATCGATCGGTTCATCACCAATTCGTCAGTTCTAACCGATGTCAAGAATACGTTCTTCAACGGCAATCCCGATCAATTCAAAGATGGGCTGAGCAAATTAGTTGACCAGTTCAATCTGAGCAGTGGAGAGATCAAGGACTTGAGCGTCGCCGCCTTGATTGCGCAAATGCTGTCGATGGGTGGGACCGACTCTATGCGTAGTCAATTGGTGAACCTGCTTGGTATGGCCGGTAATTTGAATCTAGCGGACAAGCCTGTTGGTAAAATTGTCAATGCTCCTAAGAAAACCTAGCGCATAGGAGTGGATAGCATCGGACGCTAAGTGGCATAACACCAGGTGAACGCGTAGCGGAATTCGCCAAGAATTTCGGATTAGCTTCTCTACGGGAAATCGAAATTATTGGCGAATTCCGCTACGGAAACTCGTTCAGCCTTGCCACGGCTTGCCCCCAGATGGCTCAGCGATTTTAGATCAGAATCGAATACTCGGGAAATACCAACTACCATGACGGAACCGCTAGCAACCGGAACGTACGAAGTCTTGCGCAATCGACTGCGCGAGTCGGCCAGCGAGCTGCGTGGGCGATTCGATCGTCTGAATGCTGAACGGGCTTCGGTTTTTGGGAATATCGAGACACAGCTTCGCGGCACGGCCCATGTGACGACAGATCACAATTGCGTGCCCCGCGATCTTCTGGCCAGCGGTGACCGCATACTGCTGGGCTACAACGTGCAGTTCGGTCTCAAGACGGGAATCAGTTGCGAAGACGTCTTTAGCCTATACCGACTCGAAGGTGAGATCGCTCATCCACTCTCGCTTGACGAATTCTTCGGTGAGGATTTTCGACGCGACTTTCAAGAGGTTTATCGCTACTACAAACAAACGACCTTCGCCAGGTTTTTTAGCCAGGGACCGTTAGTTTACTTTGTCTTCCAAGTTGGTAAGTCGGCGACCGATATCAAGGCATTTAAGTGGGCCGTCGAAGGCGACACGCTGCGCTATATCGATGCCCGTAGCGATCAAGAGGTTCGCTTTCCAGATCAATACGCTTTTCGCTGGATTCGCGCTACCCGGGACCAGCATCGTTCGGGGCCTCATCCGCATATTTCTATCGCGGATACCGTCTTCGTGGAGTGCGTTGGCGGTGATCTAACGATTAAAGTTGAAGACAATACGGAAGATGGTAGCGGCATCTATGCGGAACCCGTCGACAATCCAGATCAAACGCTCGACGACGCGGAAGTCAACTACTGTGTGCTGGGCAATCTGATCTTGCTCAAGATGCGGCCCTATCAAGAAAAGGATTTTCGCTACCTAGTTTTCAGCACCAAGCAGCAACGGGTGCATCGCTTTGATGCTATCGCCCAGTCATGCGTACTACTTCCCGATGATCAAGGGATTATCTTTCCCGGCGGGTTAGTGTTACAAACCGGTGCGCACAAACAGTTCGATCACGGCTTAAAGAATCTATTCTACGAGCGGACTATCGCGTCGCCCAACGGCGAGGACTACCTGTATTTGTTCACCGACCCCGAGTCGGGAATGTATTTGCAGCTGCGTTACAATGTGATCCGTCAAGAAGTGGAAACGCCCTTGGTTTGTCACGGCCAAGCCTTCTTTGAAGATGGTCAGATGATCTCGTTCCGTGGCCAGGAACATGCGCAAAAACATCACGCATTGCAACTTTGGCAGACTCCTTTTGTCGGTCCCAATCATACCACGCAAGTATCGACCGATTCGATGCTGTACAAGATCGGCAATCGAGAGCTGGTTAAGGGGATGGCGGAATGTCAAGAATTGCTACAGTTGATCGCTAAAGACGATTCGTATGCTGAGTTGTACCTCGATCTGGTCAAACGCTCCACCGATATCCTAGACGGATACTTTTGGATCAATCGCGACGAAACCCAAAAGCTCTCCGAGCCAATTGAAAAGATTCGCGACGCGGCAACAGCAGCGGTTGAGGAGTTTGACAAAGTAGTTCGCGTGCGTCGTGAGACCGAGCGACAATTGCGCGAAACGCAACAGTCGGCCACTGCGATCCTGGGATCCATCGGTCGATTCGCCTTCAACTCCGTAGAAGATTTCGTCGATAAACTGGCTGCGCTGCGCAAAGCCCGCGGTCAGACGATTGGCTTGCGAGAATTGCGTTACATCGACGAACCAGCAGTCAAAGAGCTGGAGGTCAAACTGGCGGAAGCGGCGGAGCGACTCGGCCAGCGGTGTGTGCAGTTCTTACTGACTCCCAAGTCACTCGACCCCTACCGGCATCGGATCACCGAGGCGGAAGCCCGAGTGCCTCACATTGCCACGGCAGCCGACGGAAGGAGCCAACAAGAAAACCTCGGCAAGATCGGCGGCGACCTGGAGCTGCTGATCGAAACTGTGTCGCAACTAAAAATTGATGATTTAACGCAGCGAACCGCGATCGTCGATCATACGGCTGACCTATTAGCGGAACTGAATCGAGTTCGCTCGGGACTTAAGTCGCACGTCCGTGATCTGCTCTCTGGCGAAATGGAAGCGGATTTCGCGTCTCAGACTAAGCTGCTTGATCAGGCCACCGCCGGCGCTCTCGACACGGCCGATACGCCTGAGAAAATCGACGACGCGCTGACTCGGACAATGCTCCAGTTGGAGGAGCTCGAAGGCCGCTTCGCCGAGTTCGATGAGTTGTTGTTGCGACTTACCGAAAAGCGCGAATCGATCTACGAAGCCTTTGAGGCCCGACGACAGCACTTGGTTGAAGCCCGTTCCCGCCGTGCCGAATCGTTGGCTGCAGCTGCCAGTCGTATTTTGGAAGGGATCAACTCGCGAGCCCTACGTCTGTCCGATGCTGAAGCGCTGCGCGCCTACTTAGTTTCCGACCCGATGGTCGACAAAGTACGTCAAATCGCCGATCAATTGCAGACGCTCGGCGACACTGTCCGCATGGACGACGTGCTGAGCAAACTCAAGGCTGTCTCAGATGATTCACTTCGGCAACTCCGCGATCGCAATGAGCTGTTTACTGGCGGCGACGGACAGATCAAGCTCGGTCGGCACCAATTCAGCGTCAATCGCCAACCGGTCGAACTGACTACAGTGGTCCGCGAAGGCGAGTTGCAGCTCCATTTAACCGGCACTCAGTTCTATCAACCATTGCACGACGAGGCGCTTGAACAGTCTCGCGATCTGTGGCAACAGCTGCTGCCAAGTGAGTCGAACGAATTGTATCGGGCGGAGTTTTTAGCATCTACGTTGTACACTGAACTCAGGCCCACCGCGGTTAACTATCTAAAACTCGATCAAGCCCAGCGTATTGAACAAGTTCGCGGTGCGATGCAATCTCGGCACGACGAAGGTTATTCACGCGGAGTGCATGATCGTGATGCCGAATTGATACTTAGCCGGTTGTTGGATATGGATCGCCAGCTGGGACTGTTACGTTACGCTCCTGCTTCGCGCGGTTTAGCATGGTTTATTTGGACCAAGCTCATACCGGAAGGTACCCGTAACGATACGCAGCGTTGGATCCGCGGCTTCCGAACCGTGGCCAAGCTGCTTCCCAAGGCGGTGGCCAGTGATGACTACGCCGGACGCCTACGCAGTCTATCGCTCAAATATGGGCGAAGTCTGCTCCGCAAGGAGAGCGAATCGCACGTCACGTCAATTGCCACTTTCTTGTTTGAGCAGCTACGTGGCTTTGATCATTTTGTGGCTAGTCCTGCTGCAAGTCACACGGTAACACGCTTGCGTGAGCATCTACCGGCCGATGAGCGCAAAATGCTGCAACAAGCCATCGACGACAATTTAGACCATCCACGGGCCGCTTGGACGCTGGCCTTAGATGTGGTTGACGCCTTTTTAAGCGGTGCGCGAGAGGGGACCGACCGTGGAATGGATCGGCTCGACAACTATCGTCATGAAATCGCAGCCCTGCTAGTTAGCGGCGATGAACCGTTCACGCTGGGGGCCGATGTCCGCGTTACCGAACAACTCGAAGGCTTGGCCGGCGATCATCCCCGAATCGTTGCGGGCAATTTGGATTTCAATTTCCATGAATTCCTTGAACGACTTGACCGCTATCGCAGCCGAGTCTTGCCACGCTACGCAGCGCTGCGGGCCACCAAACATCAACTGTTGGAACGTTCGGAGAAGAAACTGCGCATCTCCGAATTCAAACCCAAGGTGCTCACCAGTTTTGTGCGCAATAAGTTGATCGACGAGGTCTATCTACCGCTGATTGGTGACAACTTGGCCAAGCAGATAGGCGCAGCAGGGGATGGTAAACGCTCCGACCGCATGGGGCTGTTGCTGTTGGTCAGTCCTCCGGGCTACGGCAAGACAACATTGATGGAATACGTGGCCAATCGACTGGGGTTGGTGTTTGTCAAAGTCAATGGACCGGCGCTTGGACACGGCGTCACATCACTCGATCCCTCCGAAGCTACCAATGCATCGGCTCGCGAAGAAGTCGGGCGGATTAATTTGGCGCTGGAGATGGGAGACAACGTCATGATCTACCTAGACGATATCCAGCATTGCAACCCGGAACTGCTGCAAAAGTTTATCCCGCTATGCGATGCGACGCGACGCATTGAGGGTGTCTGGGAAGGGGAGCCTAGAACGTACGATTTGCGCGGTCGCAAAGTTGTCGTGGTAATGGCCGGCAATCCATATACCGAAAGCGGTGATCGCTTTCAGATTCCCGATATGCTCTCCAATCGCGCCGATGTCTACAACTTGGGCGAGATCATTGGCGAGTCGCGCGAAGCCTTCGAGCTGAGTTATCTGGAAAACTGTCTTACCAGTAGCAGTTACTTACAACCGCTGGCGCGGGCGTCTAGCCAAGATCAACGAGCGGTTATTCGCGCTGCTGAAATCGGCTCGACTGAGGGGCTCGAGTTGGAAACGAACCTTTCGCCGGACCAGATTGCAGACTGTGTGGCCGTCATCGCCAAACTGCTGAAGGTTCGTGACGTTGTGTTGCGCGTCAATCGAACTTACATTCGCAGCGCAGCTCAAGTCGACGCCTATCGAACGGAACCCTCGTTCAAGTTGCAGGGTAGCTACCGCAATATGAATCGCATCGCCGAGCGAGTCGTACCGGTGATGAATGATCACGAACTGCAAAGCCTGATACTCTCAAATTACGAACAAGACGCGCAGACCCTTACTCGCGATGGCGAATCCAATCTGCTCAAATTCAAGGAGCTGCTCGGCATACTTACCAAGGAAGAAAGCGAGCGTTGGGACAACATCAAGTATGCATTCGTCGAAAGCGTCCGCATGCAAGGGATTGATGGCGAGGACAACGCTTCGAAAGTCCTCCGTACCTTGGCGGGGCTTCGCGACGGTTTGGAATCCATTCGTCGCACTATGGCTCAAGCAGTAGCCTCCGATCATACGGGGCAGCAAGTGGCGGCCCTGCAAGAAGGCCTGTCGCAGCTCACCGCCGCAATGACTTCGCTGGGAGGACAAGTTAGTCAGTCGATCGCGTCCGGCTCACAGCGGTTGGAATCCACCGCCCGCGAAAGTGCCGAACGCGAACTGCCGGAGCAGAAGGTGCTGGTGCAACATTCGGTCCCCAGAGTGATGACCGATCTGGTACGCAGCCAGTTTCAACTGCTCTACGACGGCTTGCGCCCGGTCCTAGAGGCTTCAGCGATCAACTCGACCCAGTTGCAAAACTTGCGAGTCTCAATCGACGACTGTCTCCGGCAGTATCGCGAGCTACAAGACGAGATTGAGAAGTCGGAGTAAGAGTCTAACTACCACGGCTGTTCCAACGCCTCACACAGAGCAACCATCAACGGTTTGCCGTCCGCGATCAACTTGGGGATTATTGCCGTCAACTGTTGGCTCTGCAACTGAGTGCGGCTCAGAGGCGCCATCCCTATGAAACTCTGTTGGCGAAGTTCGTCAATGAGTGGATGCTGTTTGTCGCAGCCGCGCGGGGTGGACTTAAGACGGTCCTCGTACATGGTAAACGACTCTTTGAATCGCTTGTTAGTCATGACTTTGCGCCAGGAGCTCTCATTCTCCGCGATATAGCCACGAATCTTCTTTAAGGCGTCGGTTGGCGGTCGCCAAGTCCCAACCCCCAAAAAACACTCGTCAGGCGCGATGTGCAAGTAGACACCGGGCGCATGCACATCGCGTCCGTGTTGGTGTCGGAATTGAATGCCGATATTGGTTTTATACGGCGACTTATCTTTCGAAAACCGGGTGTCCTTGTAGATCCTCATGAGTGATCCCCCCATTTTTTTCGCTTCGACGCGCAGCAATGGGGCGACTTTTGATAGTGGTTTTTCAAGGCTACAAATCAACCCTAAGGCAGGCTCAACCACACACTTTTCGTAGCGTTCCTTGTTCGCTTGAAACCAATCGCGGTTGTTGTTGTCCCGTAGTTCCGACAGAAATTTCAGTGTGTCTTTCGGAAATCCCGAAAAGCTGAGGGTCGACATAAATAATAGTTCTTGGTTTAAAAAGTACTTTAGGCTTTCCAGCCTGACCAGATTTGTACGTCAGGCTCTCCAGCCTGACTGAATTTTCGTACGGCCGGCATTCCTGCCTGACTAGGGCCCAGTGAATTCCCCTCTATCAGCAGCTTAGCTGAGAATCACGACTCACGATGGAGATCTGATGCTCTCGCTCGCGAATGTCAGGTAGGAAAGCCTGCCGTACGGAAAAGCCCAACCACGATTTCTGGGAACTGGAGCTCGCATGGAGGCGTCTAGCCTAATGTGGTACAACAGATTCTAACGGAAACTCTATCGCGTCTCGCAGCTCTGGAGAGAAATTATGCGGCCTGTCCCCTCTTACACACGAAGAGCCAAACAAAAAAGGTGTCGCACACTTTGGGGACCAATCAAAATCACTGGATACCGAGGTGCTTTAGAGAGTGTCCGACACATTTTTTGTTTGGCTCTGAGACTGGTCTCTCCTCGAAAACTTGGGCTGGTGGTTAGTCTGGCCTGCTTCGCTTGTGTGGTTTCTATGGTTTGGGCTGCGGATCGATTTGAAGTTGCGTCCAATATAAAGCAAGCCGAACAACTGATGAAGGACAGGAATTATGCCGAAGCCTCGGAAAAATTTCGCGGCGTGATCGGCGAAAAGGAAGCCACAGCCTTTCAAGCCGTCAATGCGCTCAACGCATTGCGGCAGTGCCAGCAGGCCTTGGGGCTCTTCAGCCATCTCGACGCAGATCTGGCACTGGCCATTCAAGCACACCCGGAAAAGTACCAAGTGCTCGATGTGGCGGCCACTCAAATTCTACAGGCGCAGCATTGGGGCACGGTGGCTGACCAGAAATTCTCGCGTGGTTTTGATCGCGGAATCGCTCGCAACGGTGCACAGGTGAATGTCGCTGAGCAAGATCGGTTGCAGGCAATTCAATGGCGGGTGCGCGCCTTGGAATTGGCCCAGCAGAGCGATGAAGCCGTTGATCCTGCGGCCATAGCCCGCATGCACTTCGAACAAGCCCAAGCGATTCTGCAGTCGCGCGACCACACTCAGGCTTGGCGTCTTCAAACGCTGACTGATCTGACGAAAGCAATTGACTATTTGGATTTGGATAGCAACGGTGCCACGGCCAGCCGCGCTGCGCCGGTTGATGCGGAAGGAAATCCTATCCTATACAAAGTGCCCACCTCCTGGGAGGAAGCGGTTAACGACGGTGAGCGCTACCGTTGGTCGCTGACTCAAGCGGAACAATCTCCCGCCCTGCAGGCTAATGCGCAATTTGTGTGGGCGCAATTTCTCCATAGCCAGTTTTCCGTCGACACGTTGCAGCAGGACGCCTGGTTATTTCGCCGAACCAGTGACGATGTCGCCGATGGCGATACTGGAATTGCAGCCATTCATACACTGCAAGAAACCGAAACGATCGCCAAACTGGCTAGTGGCATCACCCGTTTTGCGCTGGAAGATGAGTTTAATCCGATTCGCATTTTTCAAGAGCTTGTGACAGCCAATAAGAACTTCGCTGAACAAGCTTCGTGGCAATTAGTCCAGACCTTCCTCAATCGGCGACAATATCCAAAGGCCGCCGAACAATTGACTCAACATATTCAACGGTGGGGCGATGACGGCAACCGTACAAAACAGAATTTGCTGGACAGTATTCTACTTCCGCGCCTAACGTTTGATCCCTCGCCTAGTCAGCTCGCCGGACAAAAAGCCAAGCTGAGCCTATTGTTTCGCAATGCCACACAAGTTGCATTCACCGCCCGCAAGGTGGACGTCGAGAAAATTTTGCTCGACACGAAGACGTACTATCGACAATTCAATCCTCAGAGCAACAAGCGTAGTTTCGGTAAGCTCGAAAACCAACAGCCTCCCAACTTGAGTTCTCCCAATACACTTTTTGTCAATGACCGAATCGATGATTACCTGCTGGAACAAGTTGCTGAGTGGAATCAGACGCTTGAGCCACGTCTTAACCACTGGGATCGCCGTATCGAAGTCGAAACGCCGCTAACCACCGCTGGCTTGTACTTGGTCGAAGCGGACGCCAGGGCTGCTGGAGCCAATGCGAATCACAAAGTGCGTTGCCTGGTGTGGATCGAAGATACCGCGTTGGTTCAAAAGCCGTTGGGCAATGGCAAGTGGTTGATGAACGTGACCGACGCCGCCACTGGACAGGCCCTTGCGGGAGCCAATATTGAGCTGTTTGGTTGGGGCTATGACCATTCACAACAAAATAGACGTAATCCACAGCTAACGACCCAGAATTTCGCCGCGAGTTCAGATGCAGAAGGTTTAGCGGAAGTCGAAATGACGAATAACTTGCAGTGGTTTTGTGTGGCGCGAACCAAGCAGGGGCGATTGGCACTTCTTGGCTTTCAACAATACTGGCAGCGCGCGTTCAACGTCGAAACCTATGCTCAATTAAAAGCCTACGGCGTCAGCGATCGACCACTCTATCGTCCAGGTGAGAAAGTCAAAGCCAAATTTTGGCTCGGCTATGCGACCTATGGTGATGCGGAGTCATTGCGAGCCTCGCAGCGAGATGCAACGATTACCATGCTCGATCCGCAAGGCTTGGAGGTCGGACGGAAGCAAGTGAGGACCGACGAATACGGCGGCTGCGAATTTGAAACGCAGTTAATCGACTCCGCCCCCTTAGGGCATTACCGCTTTCAAGTTGAGTTGACAGTCGACAATCGCCCTGAACGAACGCCTGCCCAGCGCATGCGCCCCGGTAGAAAGCCAGGTGCAGAAACGATTCGGCCACCACGCGGCAATGTGTGGGCTGAAGTTTCGCTGGCCATTCGTGTTGAAGAATTTCGCAAACCCGAATTCGAAGTCAACATACTCGCCCCCGAAAAACCGGTCGCGCTCGGCGAAACGATCGAGGCGCGAATTGAAGCCAAGTATTACTTCGGTGGTCCAGTTACCGACGCCGAAGTGACAGTCAAGGTCGAACGCAGCACGTTCCGCGATAGCTATTATCCCTGGGCGCCCTACGATTGGTGTTACGGTTCAGGCTATTGGTGGTTTGCTGCCGACTATACGTGGTATCCAAATTGGAAGATGTGGCGCGGCTGCTTGGCCCCTACTCCCTCTTGGCGACCAGGCTGGGGCTTCGAGCCACCGGAGCTCGTACTCGAACAACAATTGGATCTCGACTCCACCGGTATCGCCAAGCTGGAGATTGACACGGCATTGGCCAAAGCAATTTATGGAGACGAGAATCACAAGTATTCGATCATCGTCGAAGTTCGCGATGCGTCGCGGCGAACGATTACTGCCCAAGGTTCCGTTATTGCCGCACTAGAACCGTTTAAGATCTATTCGTGGGTTGATCGTGGCTACTATTCAGTAGGCGATCGCATCAGCGCGCACTTCCAAGCTCGCCAGCTAGACAGTACCGCAGTGACGGGTAGCGGCATGGTTGATCTACTGCGCATCAGCTACGATGACCAGCAAAAACCGCAAGAACAAGTGGTTGCCAGTTTCGACGTCAAGACCGACGCCCAAGGAGATGTGACGCAATTGCTGACTGCCGAACGAGCGGGCCAATACCGAGTACGCTTGAGGTTGACCGACGCTGCCGGTCACACCATCGAAGGTGGTTATGTCTTTACAGTCCGCGGTCCTGGGACTGCAGGTGAAGACTTTCGCTACAACGCTTTGGAGTTAATACCTGACAAACAACATTACGCACCGGGTGAAACTCTCAAACTGCAAATTGCCGCGAATTACACCGGGGCTCGTGTAGCCTTGTTTGTGCGGCCCAACAATGGTGGCTATGAGCGACCTCAGTGGATAACGCTCGACGGCAAGTCGGCAATTGTCGAAATTCCGATCATCGAGGACGATCAACCTAATTTCTTCATCGAAGCCTGTACGGTCTACGAAGGTGAGTTTCATGCGGAGATTCGCGAGATCGTTGTCCCGCCAGCCGATCGTGTGCTTAACGTCGACGTTGCGTTCGATAAGGATGAGTATCTCCCGGGTGAAGAAGCGATTGTTGACGTAAAAGTTACCGACCCAGAGGGGAAACCCGTTGTCGGTTCGTGTACCGTTGCCGCCTACGACCGCTCGTTGGAAGCCCTGGCGGCTGATGTGCTGCCTCCCGACATTCGGGAATTCTTCTGGAAGTGGCAACGCCATCACGCACCACAACACACTACCAATCTGGATGCGGTCCAATATCCGATTCAAGTCAACAACCAACCTACGTTAATGCCACTGGGTATTTTCGGGGGTAGCGTGGCTGACGATTTCGTCGCGCTCGAAGGGCGAGCCTCGGACGTCTCTGGGATGGCGCGCTCAACTCGAGGGCAGATGTTCAGCCGCGACGGCGGATATGGTGGTGAAGGTATGGGGGGCATGGCAGATGGAGCCATGGCCGCTCCAATGGCCATGGCGGCCGATTCGGTCATGGCAGAAGGCATGATGAGCAAATCGTCGGCAGTACCCGGTGGCCCGGCAGCCGATGGTACTGGTCAACCAGCACCCACGGTTCGCAAGGATTTTGCCGACTCAGCATTGTGGCTAGCCAGTTTGAACACCGACAGCCATGGTGTGGCCCAAACTAAATTCAAAATGCCTGAGAATTTGACCAGCTGGAAACTTCGCACATGGTCAGTCGCCTCCAATACTCGCGTCGGCAGCGACAGCAGCCAAGCTGTCACCCGCAAACCACTGTTGGTTCGCTTGCAAACACCGCGGTTCCTAGTCGAACGCGACGAAGTGATTGTCTCCGCTATCGTGCACAACGACCTCGAAGGTGCGAGAACGGTGAAAGTTTTGCTAGAGATCGACGGCGAAACGCAACTCGATCTCGTCTCTCCCGCCGATCGAGAGCAAACGGTTGAGATCCAATCGCATCAGCAGGCGCGCGTCGATTGGCGTTGTCGAGCAACTGCTGAGGGGAGTGTCACACTACGGGCGATTGCTATGACCAGTGATGCTTCCGACGCGATGCAGCTCGAGTTGCCGATCCTAGTCAACGGCATTCTCAAAATGGATTCGTTGGCTGGAACCGTTCGTAGTGGTCAACCCAATTCCGTTGTGACGCTTGATATTCCCGAACAAAGACGTATTGAGCAGTCAAAATTGGTCGTGCGACTCAGTCCCTCCCTGGCGGCTGCCATGATCGATGCGCTCCCGTACATGGCGGACTACCCCTACGGTTGTACCGAGCAAACTCTGAACCGCTTCCTCCCCAGCGTGATTACGCAGCACACATTGCAACGCATGAATATCGATTTGGCGAAACTTAAGGAGAAACGCAACAACCTCAATTCGCAAGAACTGGGAGATCCCGACGAGCGCCGAGAACGATGGAAGCGATTTGATCACTTGGCGGTCTTCGACGATGAATTGGTGGCCGATATGGTGACCAGTGGTGTAGCTCGTCTGACAGATATGCAAAACGGCGATGGTGGTTGGGGGTGGTTTAGCGGCGGTGCCGAACAGAGTTATGCGCACACCACGGCAACTGTCGTGCGTGGCTTGTTGGTTGCGCAGCAGAACAATGTCCCCATCGTTCCCGATGTTATCCAACGTGGCGTGGCTTGGTTGGAACAGCATCAGGCAGCTGAGCTAATCAAATTGCAGAATGCGGATGGCAGGATAGACCCCTACAAGACACATGCTGATAACATCGATGCCTTGGTGTTTCACGTATTGATTCTTGCAGGTCGATCCGATCCGGCCATGCAGCAGATTCTCTACAATCAGCGCGAGCACTTGAGCGTATACGGTAAAGCGCTGTTGGCCTGGGCCGCCCATCAGCTCGATAATGCTGAGCAAACAAATATGTTGCGACGCAACATTGAACAATTCCTGGTCCAGGACGCCGAAAACGAAACCGCCTATCTGCGTGGTGACTCATCTTGGTGGTATTGGTATGGCAGCGACATCGAAGCCAACGCCATCTACTTGAAGCTACTAGCTGCTGTCGAGCCTCAAGGTCAAACCGCGCCGCGTGTAGTCAAGTACTTGCTCAATAATCGCAAGCACGCTACCTACTGGAACAGCACGCGTGATACCGCGCTGGTGGTCGAGGCTTTTGCAGACTACATCGCCGCCAGTGGTGAAATGAAGGGGAGTATGAAGGCCGAAGTCTATCTGTCCGGCAAACGCTTGGGGACGGTTGAGTTCACGCCTGAGAATCTGTTTGATGTCAACAATTCGATCGAGATCCATGGTTCGGCCATACCGGCAGGGAAGCACGAATTGGAGATTCGACGCACGGGCGAAGGTAATCTCTATTGGAATGCCTACGCTACGAATTTCACGCTGGAGGAAGAGATTGCGCCCGCTGGTCTAGAAGTTAAAATTGAACGACGTTACTATCACTTGCAGCCGACTGCAAAAGAGCTGACACTTCCCGGCCAGAATGCAAAAGTAGTCGAGACAAAGAAGGCTGGTTTCGATCGGACATTGGTGGAAGACTTGCAAGCTATACCGTCAGGCGACCTGGTCGAAGTCGAGTTGTTGATCGAAAGCAAGAACGACTACGAATATCTGTTGATCGAAGATCCCAAGGCGGCCAGTCTAGAAACGGTCGAAACTCAGAGCGGATATCTTTACACCGCCGGATTAAGTATCTATCGCGAGCTGCGTGATCGCCATGTCGGATTATGCATCCGTTGGCTCCCCAAGGGAAATTATTCGATTCGCTATCAAATGCGATCTGAAGCCCCAGGCACGTTTACCGCTCTCCCCGCCGTGATCCAAGGTATGTACGCTCCCGAGCTACGCGGCAATAGCGCCGACTTCGATTTGCAGGTGGTGGACAGTCTGTAGGACGTTTAGTCGAGTCAAGTGATGGGAACGATGGAGTAATGCAGGTAGGAAGCAATCGATAATTTAAGACTTAACGTTTTAAACCTAGAACTTTATACCCGGAACCTGGAACCTGGAACCTGGAACTTGGAACTTGGAACTTGGAACTTGGAACCTGGAACTTGGAACCTGGAACCTGGAACTTGGAACCTAAGAAAACGCCCCCTTTTTCAATTTGGCGAAGCGGTTTAAATTAAGGTTCAAAGTTTTGTAAATCTTAATCTGAGGAACTGGATCATGGCACGAGCGGCGGCACGACATATTTTGGTGGACAGCGAAGCCAAGTGCGAAGAATTGAAGCAAAAGATTGAAAGCGGGACTGACTTCGCCGATGTAGCTAAAGCCCACTCGACATGTCCCTCCGGCAGCAACGGTGGAGATCTTGGAGAATTTGGTCGCGGTCAAATGGTCAAGGAATTCGACGAAGTGGTCTTCAGTGGCGACCTCAACACGGTCCATGGCCCTGTCAAGACTCAATTTGGCTATCACTTGCTCGAAGTAACCAGCCGCACCGAGTAAATCACCTGGTCATCGTCGCTCGACCATCGTCGCTCGACTCTCCGAGTCGAGTTTCTCCGTGCAATTTGTTACGGGTCGAATCAACACGACTCGGAGAGTCGTGCGACAATAGCTACCACCGAATTACCTTATCCAAGGAGAAGCCGCGATGGTCCGCACTGCCAGTATGATGCTCCCACTAGGGACGGAAGCGCCCAATTTTTCACTCCCTGACTACGATGGTCGAGTCGTCTCTCGCGATGATTTTCGTGGCCGGCGTGGACTGTTGGTGATGTTCATGTGCAACCATTGCCCCTACGTCAAGCACGTCGCACCAGAGCTTGCGCGATTAGCTGACGATTATCAGGCCAAGGGGATTGCCGTCGTCGGCATCAGCAGCAATGACGCGGAAGCCTACCCGGATGATGCCCCCGATAAAATGAAGCAAGAGGCGGCTGCGCAAGGCTACCACTTTCCATATCTGCACGATGAATCGCAACAGGTTGCCCAGGCTTATAAGGCTGCTTGTACGCCCGACTTCTATCTTTTCGACGGCGACTTCAAACTCGTCTATCGCGGGCAGCTCGATGACACTCGTCCCAAGCAGGGAACCTCACCCAACGGCAGCGATTTGCGCGCGGCTCTCGACGCAATGTTGGAAAGCCAATCCATTCCCGAGTCTCAGAAGCCGAGCATTGGTTGCAATATTAAATGGAAAGTTGGGGCCGAGCCCAGCTATTTCAACCCCGCCGGTTCTGCCTGAGCAATCATTTGGGTCAGAGATTTAACGTACGTCAGGCGTTCCAGCCTGACATGGTCAGCGTGTATCGCAAGTACCGACCGAGTGTCTTTGCCGTGGGGCAAATCAGAGTTGTCAGGACTTTTTGATGCGAATCAATTTTCTCGTTCTTCCAGCTCGTTAGAAAAGGAAAGCTCCGAGAACTCGGAGCACTCCAAATTCAATGACTGGTCACCTTGGAGTGCTGGGATTTATCACAGCATTCTCTTTCCCTTAGGTCTGCACCACACGGAGACTCCCTGCCCGCTGATGGCAACCGCGGATAGTGCACCTTACCGGTATGTATCTGTGTATCCGGATGAGCGGATGAATATGTGGTGCGTGGGCAAACTCCTGAAAACAGGGTCTGACCCCTGGAACCCACTATTCGGCGGCTTGGTAGAGGTGGGCCATCTTTAAGAGCAGTTGTTCGAGGTCATTCAGATAGACCTCCTCTGCGAGGTCTTCCCTGTTCGTTTTCAAATGGTCGATTTCAGCTTCAATTGCACTTCGTTGCTGTTCTAATTCCGGCGTCAGTTGGGGCGCTGCTGGAGAAGAGTACAAGATGATTCGCTTGGCCACGGCGCCATCTACTTTTGCTCCCTGGGCGGCAGTCTTAACTGGGCGTACACCGCGAAAGAAATCGCCACTTGTCCCAGCTCGATCTCCATTGTCATCGAGCAGCGCGTGTTCTGTAATTAACCTAGCATCTTCGCGATAGAATCGCTCAGTATGCGCGGTCGCAGCCAAAAAAGCTTCCAACAACGAAACCTCCAGATCGTGATCGACATCCGCGGCCAGATCACTCAGTGATTGAGATAGGTACTTTCCGAACCGAGCAAAGTTGATCTCACTACCAGCGCGAGTGGCGGTGATCAGCACGCGATTGGCACCGGCCAGTTCAGTCATGAACGGACCGCTAGAAGATGAACAGTTGATCACCACGACGGGGCTGGTAATTGGCTTGAGCCAATTCGACAAATCCTTCGCAGAGACGTCAGGTCCAACCAAATTAAATTTGGCGATGTTCCCTGAGTAGGTACCATGTCCCAGCAATACCAACCACAATCGGTCGTCAGATTTTTGATGTCCAGTGATGGCGTTTTCTAGGAGCGCAAGATGGCTCGCATCTTCGTTTTCGTTGCTGGTAGTTATCTTCGGCGGACTCTCCTGTTCACCGATCAGCGTAAGATTCCATCCGCGCTGTGCGGCCAGCTCGCGCCATGGTTGTGACCATTGGGAAAACACCGTGTCGTATTCGTCGCTGCCGGCGGCACCCACCACGACAATCAAATGTTCAGCAGCCGGCTCTAGCGCGACATCATTTTGCGCGCGAAGCGTCGGTTGACTGGAAAGGAGTACAAGCAAAAGCCAGGCGATTTGCCAGGCGTCGCGTGACCATCGGAATAAACTGTGGAGTGTTGGCATGATTTGGACTTCGTTTTATGCCCGGCTGAAGTGCCGGTAAACAATACAGTGATTCAAACGAATCGACACATTCACGGAAGCCCTTTCCAGCGTCTGAGTCCCCATTCGAGACACAGGCAACCGATGGAAAACAGGATCAACCACGAACGATGCCAGAGTGGTTCAATGCGCGATTCAGTTACGGGAACTTTGCGCGTGGGTAGCGAAGCGACAAACGCATCGAGCTCGTTCATGGGCACTACCTCCCCTTGTGAGGCCCGTGCCAGCTGTTGCAAAATCTCGGTATCTGGTTCGATGCGGGCAAATTCCGCAGCGCTTGGTTGCGCAGTCCATCCGGTCTCGATGACATCCAGCGGTTCGCCGTCGGGACTGGTCGCCGAGACACGGCAACGATAACCTCCGTCGCTGGCTGACCAATACTCTGCTAGGTAGTAACCTGGTCGCTGTGGGTCGGCGATGGCTACCGCTTCGACGGTTCGACCATCGGGCTCAGTCACAGCCAGTTTCACCGTGGCATTGTCTAGCGGCTTGAAAGTTGGGTCGCGGAGCGAAACAGTCACCTGATGTGGTTTGAGGGATTCGGTGGGTGGAGCTATTTCAACCTGAACCCGTTTCGGCACGTCGCTGGTTAGCCAGCGGGCCATTTGTCGCCAACTCTGCGCTAAATCGTCTGTTTCCAGCGTGGCTCGTCGCATGCTCCACCGCCAGAAGTCGCCTACAAGTAAGGCCATCGTACGGCCTTTGCCGAAGCGCTGTGCAGCCAAACCTGGTTGCGATCCGCTGGGCGTACTGATTTCAGCTAAT
Organism: Pirellulaceae bacterium; assembly: GCA_041739785.1. Classification (GTDB taxonomy): domain Bacteria; phylum Planctomycetota; class Planctomycetia; order Pirellulales; family Pirellulaceae; genus Aureliella. Next base: position 9,895 of record JBGSNE010000143.1, on the reverse strand, counting down.
AGCGACGCGCCTGGCTTGAGTTCTGCCACGGCATTCCAAGTGAAAAAGTCAGGCATTTCTTCGAAACGCTTGGACTCCTCGGCTTGGTTGGGTCGCAAACGCAACCAGGGCTCCAGCGCTCCCTCGCGCGTCAGTTGATATCGTACCGGCTGAGTCTTGTCATAAGCATCTTCATTACCGCGCAAGTAAACTGGCAAAATATCTCCTAGCGGCGTATCACGGTAACCACCTCCGAGAAAACTTTCTTGACCTCCCAACATCAACAGCCCGCCACCCCTTTCGGCAACAAATTGCCTTAGGAGTAACATCTGCTGCTGCGTAAAGAAGCTCGATTCCACGTCATCCAAGATGATTGCATGATAGGCAAACAGATCTTCCTCGCCACTGGGGAAACCCGCCTTCAGGGCTTCTGCCGAACCCTCACCGATCCTCAGCAAAACCGGCTCGTCGTATTGTTCGACCGTTTCCTCGTCGTCGCTAAAACCAGCCTTGAGCGGATTGGCCGACTCGACAACTTGATCGCGAAAACTAAATTTGGGTTCTTTCTTGGCAATCCGTACCAAACCATGAAACTGCAGTTCGATATCTTCTTCCAACGCGCGGCGAATGAATTTAAACTCCCAATTCGGTCTTCCTGAGACGTACAGAACGCGATAGGGTCCGCCACCCCGATCGACGGCCAACAAACAGCGATTGTTCGCTGTGGTTGCTTCTACGCGGCTGGTGAGCTCCTGAGCGTCACTATCTTCGTCGCTCAGCTGCGCCCGCATTTCGATCATTTGCAACCCTGGTTCACTCGGCTGGAATTGAAAGCGAACCCGCTGTTCGAAACTGTCATCGTCACAGGCGATGATTTGTCGGTCAAGCGTCTTTCCTGCTGGGTCGATCAGGCGCACTGCAATATCTCGTCCAGCTAAGCCTTGCGCCATTAGACTGGCCTCGACACTAGCCGGTGCTAATTCGAACGAGGATACCAACACGCTCGGATGCCCCAGTGAAATATCGCGAAGCTGCTCTTCGGAAGCAGCTACAACTGGATAGAGAGGAAAAGTGAATGGTGTGTCGCTCAAGACTCGTCGTACATCATCGGTGGCCAAACCGTCAGTAAAAAGCAACACTCCGGCCACGTTGCGGTTGGCAAAGCGTGATTGAAGCGTAGCCAACGCGTCGGCCAACGAAGAATGATTGCCATCAAATTCGAGTTCCTGCAAACTGTCGACCGCTTGCAGTCGTTGCGCGAACGAGTAGCGACGTATGTCAAAGTCTTGTGCCAAGCGGGCTTGCCAACTCGACTTAGTGTCTAGTCGTGGGCGGAGGCTTTCGATACGACTATTCGAAGCGCCCGGGGGACGGATCTCCATACTGCGACTGTTATCGACCACTAACGCCATCACATTGGCTCCTGGAAGTGGTCGTTCCGAACGTTGCATCGGCTCCAACAAACAAAACGCCAGTGCCGCCACGGCGAGTAACTTCAATAGCATGGCCAGCGCCAACGGCAACGTCAAACGCGCTCGCGCCAAGTAGCTCCACAGCAACAAGACTATTACCACGGCAGACAACACCGCCGCGACCCACCACCAATCGCGAGCTCCAAGAATGAGGGAATCGAACACTAGCGACCACTCCCTAAATTCTCGAAGTACTTTCTCACCCCACGCGTGAATTCGCTGGGGACCGGATCGCGATCTAGCGGCACGATCTCCGTCTTCTCCGCAGCTCGCCGCACGAGCTCATCAGCCACTTTGCGTTTCAGTTCTTGCAAAGGTTTGGCGACCATATCTTCGACTTCGGCCCACTGTGGGTCGGCCGCATGCTTCTTCATCTCCGATCGGATGTCTCGTGCCGCCTGGCGAATCTCAGTCGCTTGCCATCGCAGCTCCGGATCAAGGACCAGTTCTTCCACGTCGCGCAGTCGGTCCGACCATTCGCGAAAGCCTTCACCGGTGATTGGATTGGCTGAGGCTTCCTCCGTGTTGCGTCGTGTCGATGGTCCGCTAGCTGGGTTACCACCGTTATTATCCGCTCCGCCTCGCAAACCTGGACGTGCCTGCCCTGGTTGTTGTCCCTGTTGTTGTCCCTGTTGTTGTCCAGGTTGTTGTCCAGGTTGTTGACCAGGTTGTTGTTGTTGTTGTTGTTGACCTGGTTGTTGACCTGGTTGTTGTCCGGGTTGTTGTCCGGGTTGTTGGTCCGATTGCTGATTCTGTTGGTCCGTGGGCTCTCCAGATGGATCTCTCGCTTGGCCCTGGTCTGTCGATTGACTATCCGCTTGCTCTTCTCCGGTTTGCTCGCCGCGAGCGTTGGAAATTTCGTCATTCAGTTGCTGTGACAATGTATCGAGTTGATTGAGCGCTAAACGCAATGATTCTACTTCGCTTCCCAATACTGACTCCGCCGCTTCGTCGATTTCTTTTCGCAGCTTGGTCAAATCTTCGGCAGAATCCGTCGCCCGCTGTCGAGCTTGTGCGGGGAGGTTGCGTTCCACGAGTAGCTCGGTTTCCTTCAATCGCTCTAACGTCTTCTCTTGCTGGGTGCGGCGGAAGCTGTCGTATAGTTTCTGAGCTAGCAATGGTTCGGCCTCCTCGGCGTTGGTGACCATTTGCTGCATATCGTCCAACAGTTTTGACAATTCGGCTTGTTGCTGTCGCAATTGTTCGGCCGCATTCTGTTCCGATTCGTTTCCACGCAGTCCGGCTGTCGGTTCGTCTCGACTGCCATTCATTTGCTCGACCACTTCGCTTTGTCGTTGCTCAAGTTCCGATGCCTGTTGCTTCATCTCTTGCATCGAGTCCTGGAATTGACTGGCAGCTTGCTGTCGAACTTCGTCTCTCAATTCTTTCAGTTCTTGCTCGGCGCGGGTTCCGGCGGCGAGCGCCTGACCGGTATCTCCCTTGCGCAGCGCATCGCTCGACTGTTGGATGTTCTCTCTAGCTTGCTCCATTTGCTGCTGGGCCTCTTGCAAGTCCTCATTCGACTGGCTCTCCAATTGTTCTTTGAGTTCGTCGCTATCAGCGAGCATCTGTTGTTGTTGCTCGCGAAGTCGTTCCAGCTGACGTTGCAGTTCTTCGCGTTGTTGTTCTGTCTCAGCTGCTTGTAAAGCAGCTTGGACCTCGCGAAGTTGCTGGTTGATATCTTCTTGTCGCGCGGCCAACTCCCGTAGGCGGCTGATAACTTGCCGCAGTTCACCTTCTTCCTCGTTCTGTTGTTCTTGAGCCAGTCGTTCGTTCTGATAGCGATTTTCTTGATTGTCCAGCTCAAGTTGATCGATTTGCTGTTGGCGTGCTTGCGATCGCTGTGATTGCGACTGCGACTGGGACTGCTGCGAGCGAACGACTTCGTGTTCTCGACTCTGCAGCCGCAGCAGCTCTTGGTAAGCAGCCTGCTCCTGGGACAGCGCTTTGGTAAGGTCGCTTTTCGATAGCGACTTACTGGTGGTCATCAATTGCTCGATAGCGGATTGCATGTTTTCTGAAGCGCGGGCCACGATCTCTTCTGCTCCCGGCACTTGTGCCTCAGCGGCTTTTTCTTCCAGTAACTCGGCTGCAGTCTGTTGGGATTCGGCCAGCATCACAAGGTCCGGAGCGGAGCGTCCCAACAATTTTTCGGTCTTGGCTTCGCGCATTACGTTCCACGTTGCCACCACAATTTGCTTCTGTAATTCGAGTAGCTCTTCGGTTTGTTGATTTCCCTGCTGCTGCTGCTGCTGCTGTTGTTGCTGCTGCTGTTGATCTTGAGATGGTTGTTCCCCTTGGCGAAAAATTTCCTCAAAGGGACGCACTTCGGCAAAGTACATGTCACTAACCACGCGTCGAGGATTTCCTTCGTCATCTCGATCCTCGGCCCACACGTAATAGGACAGTAGTTGATCGGGCTCAGCTCCCAGGGCTTCCATATCGATTCGCTCAGCAATCTTCAACTCCTTGCTTAGACTAGCCACTGTTTGGGACGTGATCTCGACCAACTCGCCACCGCCAAATTGGAATCCAATACCTGCAGTTCCGATTGCGAAGTCATCGTTGACTTTGGCAGCGACTTCAAATTCCTCAAGTGGCGAAACGCGCGCGTCCCCGCCTGCGACGAGTTGAATTTTGGCGCGATTGTTTGGCAATACTTTAGTTCGCAATGTAGTTTCGAGCGGGTTAATGCGTCCCTCCGCGTCAACCAGCCGCAATGTCCAAGACTGGCTTTCGAGCATCTCAAGCGTGGTTTTCATCTCCATCAGCGAATCGGAGCTGGTGGTATCGGTAGCTGGAATCAAGCGGATCGGCTCAGCACCATCGGCCAACAATTCGGCCCCAGCCACCGGCTTGTTAAGATGCAACCGCCATGTCAATTGGGTGCCGACAGCCGCAGTAACACGCCGCGTGTCGAGTATTGTTCGTGATTCCAGGCCGGTGTAGCTGGGGTAAACGAGTTCCGCGTCAGCCCGAACCAACGCTGGATATTCAAAGACTTCGACGCGATAGGTGGGAGTGCTAGCCACGTCGTATTCAATTCGGTACTCTAACGACTCCTGCACATCGTATAGATAGGCTGCAAAAATGGGGTCATTCAGCGAGGGTCGCATCTTGACACGTGACTCTGCTGGTTTTGCATTGAAATTGCCTAGTGGCGCATAAACCAGCCAAACTTCGTCGGGAACCCGCATGTCAAATTGGGCGGTTACAATCACACTCGAACCGCGCTCAACGGCCGTATGCCCTGGTTGAACAATTGGCACCGGAGATGGCGCCGTAGTGTTGAGGCTCGCCAATGATCCCACGCTACGCGCTGTCTCAGGTGCTTTCCACAGTCCCCAACCGACCAACAGCATGCATAAGAGTGCCGGAATATTTACCAACCACGCGGCAGCGATCCTGGATGAGGAAACAATGCCCCGCCAACCATGCATGACATCATGGCGAAGAGCTTCGGAGATAACACTCCGTTGCAAATAGCCAATCTGTCCCTCAGGAGAAACAGGCCGGATTTCGGCAGCAGTGACTAGTCGTTGCTCCAAGTTTGGAAATCGATTTTCGATGCGACGTGCCACACCCTGCCAATTCGTTCGCCGAGTCCGTACAACTGCGATTAGCAAGATGGCTAGCACGGTCACCGCAGCGAACCACCACCAAAACAAACGGTGACCAGGCGCTTCGACGAGTGCACCTCCTAAGCCATTGCGGACGGCGGCCATCAGCAGGTAGCCAGCTAGAGCGGCCAGCAGCCACACACCGGCCAAGCCCCAACCCAATCGCACCGAGCGTAGTCGCCGCGCTACTGCCGCCAGTCGTTGCTGAAGTCGCGTATCCATGGTGGTCACCCTACCGCAAAACTAAGTTTTTAGAAACAAAAATCCGATTCGCAATTTTGGCTCTCCGGCCCCTCGAATCCTCCGAGAAGATAGGCAGTGCCTAAAATCAATCCAACTCCCAACTCCCAACTCCCAACTCCCTTACCCCTTACCACTTACCACTTACCACTTACCACTTACCACTTACCACTTACCCCTTACCACTTACCCCTTGCCACTTACCCCTTGCCACTTACCGCCGATGTAACCAACCAGCTACAAATGTCTCCAACGCTAACACCATGATGCAGGCGGTAATTAACCATTGCCACAAACGTTGCTTGCTTTCTAACTCGGTAACTTGCAATTGCCGCAATGATTCACGCCGCTGCGCGTCAGATTCCACCTTACCTAGCGTCACGCCGTACTGCTCAAACTGCGCAACGTCCAGGGGCGTTAAACGGCATTCGCTGGCGGGAAGCTGAATAGCAACCTGTCGTCGAGTCTGGCCGCCTTCCAACCAAAACAAACCGGGGGTCAAGATTCTTAATGTGCTATCTGCCAGAATATATTGCGCTGCGTCAAGTGGTTGGCCTTGTGAATCGGTCACTCGCAGATCACCTAACTCGCTGACATCGAACTTCGCCCCAACTTCATGAATCAATTGCTTTTTACGCGTTCTACCATTGGGATCGAGCATTCCCATCATGATTGGGATGAACTTGCTCGAGAGCGCGAGTCCGCTGGCGGTCGGTTGCCAACCGGCAGAAAGCAACCAGATTCGTCCCGTATCCAGTTTCCGCTCAAGCAGGAATGGCGTGGAATCGTCGAATTCCGCGACAACCTGTAGTGGGGACTCACTGGGATAGGTCACATTGCGATGCGACCAAAAGCGGAGCTTGCCAAAATCGTTAAAGCGTGGATCAGACAGCGGCGCGAAGATCGGATGTTGGAAGTCGATGCGCGACAGCAGTGCAAACTCCCGCTGCGGTGCCTCGTCGATCTTCATGTCGATGACATCCAGCAGTTCACCCAACCAATCGGCCACCTGCGCTGCGTCATCCGCTTCGCGAGACAGACACACGATGACGACACCTCCACTGCGAGCAAACCGTTTCAGACTTTCCGTGTGGCGAATCACGTCAGTCGATGGTTCGAGCACCACCCCCTTAGTCTCCGGTTCGGACAATAGGACTTCTAGCTCTTCGGACTTGATCCGAATAATCTCGCGACGCACCAACTCCGTACCCAACGGTGCTTGTTCCAAGAAATATGCCAGATCATCTTCCGGCTTTGAGGGTTGCGAACCGCAGTAGACTATTCGTTCCACAGCCGTAATGGGATCGGCAACAAAAGCTGCATTGTCAGCGTCCCAGGCGTCACCCGCTAAAACAATGCGATCGGTGCGTGGCGGTCGTGCGGACATCGGTACCACGCGAACTTGGCCTGCGGGTACTTGAATGGTTGTTGCCCCCTCTGCCGCCGGACCACTGCTATTGGCCCAGGCCAGCCGCAGGTTTTGCTCTTTAGAATCACTATCGTTTTCCACGCGGACTCGGAAGGTTGCCTCGGCCTCATCCGGTTCGTCCTCAGCGGCTTGCATCAAACTCACTCGCGCATTGCCTGGGATGGCGGGTAGAACGTGTCGCACGTCCAGCTGAATTGTTTCGGGCCAGGGGAAGCCTTGTAGTGTTTCCAATTGACAACCGCTGTGCAAGTCGGTGATCAGAACTACTTCGTTTTGCGCTGTGGGATCGATCTTGCCAGAAATCACGGCTGAATTGATCAAATCGGCGATGGATTTCAAGCCGTCGCCCAAGGCAGTTCTATTCCAAGTAGGCTTGAGCGATTGCAGCGCGGTGCGGGTGGCTTGTTGCGTCGCAGCCCCATCGCTGGCCCCTGTATCATCGATAGCCAATAGGGTCGATAGCTCGCTATCGATCGTGTAGAGCGCAACCTGATCTTGCGGAGAAAGCGAATCGAGCAGCCTGTCCACTGCATCTTTGGCACCAGCCCACACGTCAGCGCGTTGCATACTGCCGCTAGTGTCGAGCAAGACCACAATGCGTCGTCCGCCGAGTGCGCTACTCAGAAAACTGTCTTGCCGCAAATAGGGTCGCGCGAAGGCGACCGCAATCAGCAAAATTGCCAGCACGCGGAGCAAGAGCAGCCACAGATTGTCCAACCGACTGCGGCGAGTCAGTCGGGGCGGCGATGGCGTGAGGAACATCAGCGAGCTGAATTGCAGCTGTCCCTGCGGTTGACGACGTATCAAGTGAAAGATAATCGGCCCGGCGATGGCTAGGGCGGCCAGTGCATAGAGTGGCGCTAGTAGTCCCATATCTAGCTACTCCCTGCTGCTGACGAATTCCGTTGACTTCCACTGGCGGTCGTTCGACCACCCGCTCCACCGCTGGCCATGCGCTGGGTCGTGCTGATCAATTCGAGTAGGGCCACATCCAGCGGTTGATCAATGGTGACCGTGAACATGCGTGCCCCGCGACGGTGGCAGATATCGACCAGCTGTTCACGATGGGCTTCGAATCGTCGCTGATAATCCTTCCGCGCGGCTTCCGGATCGACGTAAATTTCCTTACCCGATTCCATGTCGCGCAGCATAGTACTTTTTTCCAACTGCAAATCAATCTCGCTGCGATCCAACACACGCATTATCAGAACTTGATGGCCTCTGCCGCGCAAGTAACCCAACGGTTGGAACAGCGACTCAGGTTCGGTCAACAAATCTGAGATCAAAACAACCAAGCCGCGGCGACGCGAAAGCCCGGCCAGTTGCGACAACGACCCGGCTAGATTGGAATCCACACCCGCGCTTTCGTTTCCTAACAATCGCATAATTTGCTGTAAATGTCCCGTGCGATGTCGCGGTGGCAGGAATTCGGGAGCCGTGTTGCCACAAGTCATGACACCCACCGCATCCCTATGCATATTTAAGTAGTATGCCAGCGTGGCGGCCAAGGTTTGCGCGTATTGCGCCTTCGTGTACTGACCGTTGCCGTAAGCCATCGACCGACTTTGATCAACCGCCAGGTAGCAACGGCGATTGGTTTCGTCTTCGTATTGCTTAACGTAGTATCTATCGGTGCGAGCCAGCAACTTCCAATCAAGATTGCGAGGGTCATCTCCAACAACGTAAGGTCGGTACTCGGCAAACTCTACGGAGAAGCCATGTAGTGGACTGCGATGCAAACCGGCGGTGAAACCTTCGACGATCGTTTTGGCCCGCAGTGTCAGGTTCTTGATCTGCATGATCGCCGTAGGATCGATGAACCATCGCTGTCGTTCGGCGGTGGCTGGCGTTTGGGATTGCTCGCGTTCAGGCATGGTTTACGCTTTACAACTCCTCAGCAATTCTTGCACGCAGTCTTCGATACTAACACCCTCTGCTTCGGCTTTGTAATTCAGTAACACGCGATGCCTGAGTGTCGGGGCAGCCAGAGCGCGAATGTCCTCTAACGTCGCATGCGAACGCCCTTCCAGTAGCGCTCGCGCTTTGGCACCCAGAACCAAAGTCTGCGCCGCGCGTAGTCCAGCGCCCCAATTGACCCATTCGTTAACAAACTGAGTAGCTTCGGGACGACCGGGGCGTGACGAGGCGACAAGTCGGACAGCGTAGTCGGCTACCTCACGGGCGATAGGCACCCGACGAACTACCTCTTGGAATTTCAACACGTCTTCGCCAGTGAACAATTGCTCGATAGCTTCACTGCGGCGCGAAGTAGTTTGCAGCACCACGTCCAATTCTTCATTATGCGGCAAGTAGTCGATGAGCACGTTGAACATGAACCGGTCGAGCTGCGCTTCGGGGAGCGGATAAGTCCCCTCCATTTCGATTGGGTTCTGCGTGGCCAATACGAAGAAGGGTTCCTCCAGCACGTAGCGACGACCGGCTATCGTGACTTGGTGCTCCTGCATCGCTTCCAGCAGTGCCGCTTGGGTCTTAGGGGGCGTGCGGTTGATTTCATCCGCCAGAATGACATTGGCGAAGATGGGGCCTTTGACGAACTCCATTTCTCGGCGACCATCGTCGCGTTGCTCCAGAATCTCAGTGCCAGTGATATCCGAGGGCATCAAGTCGGGGGTGAACTGGATTCGCGCAAACTTGAGATGAAAAATTTGCGCCACACTGCGGACGAGCAGCGTCTTGGCCAAACCGGGAGCACCCGTAATCAGGCAGTGTCCTCCAGCGAGCAAGCTGATGAGCAACTGTTGCACTACATCTTTTTGCCCGACGATCGTTTTAGATAGTTCCTGATCAATCCGCACTCGGCTCTCGCGCAAGTGTTCAACAGCCAATTGTTCTTCTTCGTCAGTTAGCAAAGTATGGTTCACTGATAGCTCACTTCATGAATAGATCGAATACAAACCAACACATCTCATCCACAAACTTAAACTTAGCCTTAAACTTAAACTTGTTGATTTCGTCGTTTAACCCGCAGCCGTAGGCGAGGTTCGCCTCGTCGATCCTCGCCTTCGGCTTTTGAAGCCAGCGCTTTTTAAACCGCGAAGCGGTGGCATATTCTAGCCTGGGGTGCAAACCCCAGGAAAAATGTCCCCTCCGAACTCCGGCTTGCCAGCGGGCGACCACATTCGTGGTCGCCCGCT
>JBGSNE010000064.1:0-65374 GCA_041739785.1 Pirellulaceae bacterium | reverse complement strand
GCCCAGGATCGAATTGGTGACCCACTCGCTGGCGCGTCGAGCTGATATTTCCGTCGATATCTAGCACGCCTGAGGTCGGGAAAAGGTGTCGGACACCAAAAGTGCGAAGCACCCGACGGCCCATTCCGGCTTTTGGTGTCCGACACCTTTTCCCAGACCGGGTTTAACGCCAAGACCATTCAACAATTAGACTAACGGAAGAATCCCATGAATCGACCTAACCTTTTAGCATCTGTTATTATCGGCATGTCATCAATTTTTGGCGTTTCGGCTCACGCAGCCGAACGCCCAAACATTGTGTTTATCTTTTCCGACGACCACTGTGTCCAAGCATTAAGTGCCTATGACGATAGCCGCATCACGACTCCCAACATGGATCGCATCGCCAAAGAGGGGATGCGCTTTGATCGTTGCTATGTGACCAACGGCATCTGTGGACCCAGCCGAGCGGTCATACAGACCGGCAAGTACAGCCACCTCAATGGCTTCATCCGCAACGGCAATACCTTTGACGGAGATCAGCAGACGTTTCCTAAACTTCTGCAGCAGGCAGGATACCAGACAGCAGTCATCGGCAAGTGGCACCTCGCATCGACGCCGCAGGGCTTTGACTACTACGACGTGCTCAAGGGGCAGGGGCCGTACTACAATCCACCCATGATCACCGCCGATCAGCAGGGCACACCTGTCACGCGAGAACATACCGGCTACACCACCGAGATCATTGGCGACAAGGCCCTCAGCTGGCTCGAGAAAGGTCGTGAAAAAGACAAGCCCTTTATGCTTATGTTCCAGCACAAGGCTCCGCACCGCAATTGGATGCCGGCCCCCAAGTATCTCAACTGGCTCGACGATGTCGAAATTGCCGAACCGGAAACTCTATTCGATGACTACTCAGGTCGCGAATCACCGGCTCACAATCAGGCGATGACCATTGCCACACACATGAACGACAACGACCTCAAGCTCACCGTTCCTAGAGGGCTTACTCCGGAACAACTCAAAGTCTGGAACGAAGCTTACACACTCAAGAACGAAGCCTATCTGGCCAAACGCGACTCGATGAGCGAAAAGGAGATCATTCAATGGAAGTACCAACGTTACGCCAAGGATTATTTGCGCTGTGTGAAATCGGTCGACGATGAAATCGGCCGACTGCTCGATTACCTCGAGACCAATGGGCTGGCCGAGAACACGGTCGTCATGTATTCGTCCGATCAGGGATGGTATCTTGGCGAACACGGTTGGTTCGACAAACGCTGGATGTATGAAGAGTCGCTGGTAACGCCGCTCCTTGCGCGGTGGCCTGGTGTCATCAAACCCGGCAGCGTTAATGAGAAGGATATCGCGTCCAACCTTGACTTTGCTGAAACGTTCCTCGACATTGCGGGTGTGGATGTGCCTAACGATATGCAAGGCGCCAGTCTCGTACCACTCTTCAAAGGGCAGACGCCCGATGACTGGCGGACTTCCTTCTACTATCACTACTACGAATTCCCTGGAGCGCATTCGGTCAACCGGCATTTCGGTGTCACCGATGGAACGCACAAACTCATTCATTACTACGGCCCCAACCACGACGGCGGCGAGATCGATACATGGGAGCTCTTCGATCTCAGTCGCGATCCCCATGAACTCAGGAGTCAAGCCAACAATCCAGAGTATGCTGACATTCGCAAGAAGCTGGAGGTTGAACTCGAACGCCTTCGCCAACTCTACGATGTTCCCGAGGATACTCAGCGCGGCCGTGAACCAGCTCAGCCGAAAGCAAAAGGAAAAGCCGCCAAGAAGAAGGCCGCTTAAGCAGGTTCACTTTGAAAAGTCGAAATTCTTGGCGAATGCCGCTACGAGAAAACTCTTAACGTCGCGGCATTCCTATGCCTAGATTCATTTCGAATTTATTATTCTTGAATAATGGGAGTCTCGCAAACAAAGCGATTGTTGCGACGAATCCCCCAAAGCGTTCGTATACTGGTACGCGAAGATGATGGGGCGCACTGACGGGTCCGAACTCCGCTGTAAAAGAGACACTCATCGATCATCGCCACCATAAGTCTCGGGTTTTCGTACTCGTACTCAATAAAATGGTACTCGTGCTCCTACTCGAGTCGAACGCGGCATCGAGTACGAGTACCGCATACGGCTGAGGACGAGTACGAGTACGGAAATGCAAGTTGGCAGTGTGGTCTGAAAAATCACTTGTTGTAGATCCCCGCGGTCCGCAGGATGAAGAAGAGCTTGAACGTCGGATGCATGAGGCTTACGGTGGATTCGGGCGCAAGTACCATTGGTTGCTGAGCGACAAAATGAAACGCATGCATTTATTCGAATTCGAAGATCAACCCTGGTTTCCGGGTTTCATTCGCGACGGCATGACTGACTATCTTAAATACGTTGTCAACCGATTCGATTTTTATAAGTCGATCGTGCCCGTGTTGCAAAAGGGCCTTCGGGCCAGCGGCGGTGATTCGATCATTGATCTGGCTTCTGGGAGCGGCGGCGGGTGGCCCAAACTATCAGCGGCTTTGCTCGAAAGTTTCCCGGCGTTACGAGTCACTCTCACAGATCGTTTTCCCAACCAACGCGGATGTCGTGATGTCGTGCAAAGCAACCCTTCCGTTTTCGCGTTCGAGCCAACATCCGTCGACGCGCGCGATGTGCCGTCGCATCTAAGTGGGCTGCGAACGCAATTCCTTTCATTCCATCACTTTCGCCCTCAGGCAGCGCGACAGATTCTGCAGAATGCGGTCGACGCAGGTCAACCAATAGCGGTCTTAGAAGCACAGAAACGAGATCTAGCGCATCTCGCCAAATTCGCGTTGTCACCCATTGCAGTGCTAATGCTGACTCCCTGCATTCGGCCGGTACGATGGCATCGTCTTGTGTTCACTTATCTGCTTCCCGCGATTCCACTATTCACCTTTTGGGACGGGCTGATATCGGTCCTGAGGACCTATTCGACCGCGGAAATGAGCGAGATGGTCGATGCCTTGAGTGGCGCTGATTGCTATGACTGGGAAGTTGGCGAAGTAAAATCTGGATCGGTTTGCGTTCTTTTTCTACTAGGCACCGTACGGAAAACAACTATCGAAACATCGCAGTAGCTGGTCGCGTTTTGATAATCTGCTATGGCCCCGTAGCTATGCATTTGAGGGTGGTCTACCTCAAGCTGGCTCCGGACAGCATGGCTTGGCGAAGGTCCTTGTCGACCGGCGCATCGGACAGCCAGATTCCAAATAGGGCTTTCTTGAAGGCCAAACCAGGAATCGTGCCTTGCACTGCGCCGTTTTTCAAGATGTAGAGCCCTGCATTGGGTACATGAACAAAGTCGTAGACGTCGTTCTTTTTCACTTCGTCATTGAGCGTGTCGACGAACAGCTTGGTTTCATTGGCGATTGCGTCCGTCTTCCCGCCTGTCGACTTGTGCAAGCCTTCTTGAAGTGAGGTGACCAGGGAATCGCGACCGACAAAAACGGAGGTAATGTTGACTCGAATTGCCATCAATTCGTCTGCGGCCAAGATGGCCCGAGCGTCCCGGCTTGGGTTCAGCAGATAGAGGCCGCTCTCATAGATCGGAACAAAGGTCTTCGTGCGTATGCCCGAACCATTGAGTTGCAGGACCTGTCCGCCAATTTTTAGCTGCTGGCTAAGCTCGGCGCTGGCACTGGAAGAAATTGCGCAAACGAGTATCGCGGCCAGTAAACTTCGAATCCTAAGCATAATGCCTCCATGCATACAGATCTGCTAGCGTTTCATGAGTTGTAAGGCATGTTAGCGAATTACAGAAAACGCGCGAATAGCAATAGCGCAGGAGTGGAGTTTCGCACCAGCGGGAATTTTAAAGTCGGAAGGGACCTGTGCGGCAGGTATAAGCCACTCAGGAAACGGCTATGTCCCCATCGCTTAAAAGAGGCCTGCCCCCTTTGTTGATACCCTTGCGGGCTGGCTGTCCAGCCGGACAATGGACAACATAGGGAGAATTGAAATGCGAATATTGTTCACTGGTGGCTCAGGAAAGGCCGGGCGTCACGTGGTGAGGCATCTTGTTGCTCAAGGGCATCGAGTGCTCAACCTTGACTTAGTCCCCTCCAACATCGACGGAGTGAGTGACTTGCTCGCCGATCTGACGGACGCTGGTCAGGTTTTTTCGGCGCTCACGGGTATCACTGGTTTCGACGATCTTGACGCCGGACAAGGAGTACCGAAGTTTGTTGCTGTGATTCATTTCGCCGCCATACCCCGAATTCAGCTGCGCCCAGACCCTGAGTGTTTTCGCATAAATACGACGTCAACATACAACGTGCTCGAAGCAGCAGTGAAGCTCGGCGTGCCGAAAGTGTTGTTCGCCTCTTCCGAAACTACCTACGGTGTTTGCTTTGCCGATGGAGAAATCAAACCGCAGTTCATTCCAGTCGACGAACAGCATCCGAGTGTCCCGCATGACGCCTATGCCATGTCCAAGGTCTGCAACGAGATTTGCGGTCGATCGTTTCAGGCTCGATCGGGCTTAGACATTTATGCTCTGCGGATCAATAACGTCATCGAGCCGCATGAGTATGCCGAGTTCGCGGCGCAGTGGCGGTCTCAGCCAGCCTGCCGTCGTCGGAACATCTTTGCTTACATCGACACACGAGACCTCAGCCATTTTGTCGACCGGGCGCTAGCTACTAGTGGACTCGGCTTTCAGATCTTTAATGTCGCCAATCCAGATTCCTCTGTGGGAGCAACCAGCGCCGAAGTCATTGCCGAATTCTATTCCGGCGTTCCCCAAAAACGTGAGCTTGGGGAATTCGAGACCTTCTACTCTATCGACAAGGCCCGCGAATTGCTCCAGTTTTCGCCAGAGCCACGCTGGAGAAATTGCTGAAAATCCGACACTTCTCGCTGATCGCCGGTACTAAGGTTGATTTCACCCTCCCGCGCGTTGGATAAAACGACGAAATCGACGAGTTCGCGGGAGGGTCGGCAAGCGAGTAATGCGAGCTTTCCGGGGAGGGAAAACAGTTGTTTGCCCTCCCCGCTAGGTTCGTAGAACTCACCTAGCGACCCTCCCGCAAAAACATGCACTATTGATAGCTAGCTCGGGCGCGCGGGAGGGTAGACACTCCTATCAGTACCGGCGATCAGTGAGAAGTGTCCTTTTTTAGACAATTGCACTCCAGCATCCATGCCCAGCTAGCTAGTCATCGAGAGAGGATGACGCGCGTTGGCCTACACGCGTTAACCCTCTTCGCGAAAGCGATAGCCGACACCGCGAACGGTTTCAATGAGCTCCGCTAAATCTCCCAACTTGCGGCGAATGGCGCGAATGTGGACATCGATGGTTCGTTCTAAAACTAACGTATCTTCCCCCAATGCCGATTCGATCAACTCACTGCGTTCAAACGCCCGGCCTGGTTGAGCGATCAAAGTATGCAGCAATTTGAACTCGCTGCGCGTCATTTCTAAATGCTCGTCGTTGAGGAAGACTTGATGTCGCCGCAGATCAACTATAATTCCACCACATTGCAGTTGTTCAACAGCGTCATCATCCGCGTCCTCCTGAGTCCTTCTTCGCTGAAGAGCGCGGATTCGTTCGAGCAGCACGCGAATACTGTATGGTTTGACGACGTAGTCATCGGCCCCAGCTTCGAAACCGTCGATCTGATCAAGGTCCTCTCCTTTGGCAGTTAACATCAAGATTCCAATGTCCTTGGTCTCCTTCAACTTTCGCAAATGGCGACAGACATCCATACCCGAAACCCTGGGAAGCATGAGGTCTAGAATCATGATGTCGGGGAGCTTGAGTCGCGCTTGTTCAATTCCCTCGCGTCCGTCGAAGGCGCGAAAGACATTAAACCCTTCTTTCTGCAAATTGTAGAACAGTACATCGGACAATGCCCGATCATCTTCAACGATCAGAACTTTTGTTTTTGACATACCTCGGCTCTGCACCTTTATTTTGGTTCGTCATGCCGGTGTCGAACGATGACTCCGTTGACCATGTAAATGACATCTTCGGCCACATTCGTAGCGTGGTCGGCGATGCGTTCTAGATGCCGTGATGCCGAAAAACAGTGCAAGCCCGCGTCGACCCACTCGGAATGCTCGCGCATCAACCGCGTCAGTTCAGCGATCACTTCCACATTGGCCGCGTCGACGACATCATCCATTTGAATCACACCAAAAGCCAATTCGATATCCAAATTGACAAAAGCCTTTAGTCCTCCGCGGACCATTTCGATTGTTTGTTCGGCCATCCGTAGCAGGAGGCCAGGAATCGGAAAGTCCGTTTCGGTGGCCAGCTGCGCGGCCCGTTCGGCAATGTTGCAAGCCAGGTCAGCCATGCGTTCCAAATCGTTGTTGACTTTCATCATCGTTGTCAGTCGCCGCAAATCGGCCGCCACCGGTTGGTGCAGAGCGAGCATCTTCAAACACTCCTCCTCGATTCGTACTTCACTGCGGTCGATGTGCTGATCCAGTCCAATCACATGAATGGCCGTCTTGGTATCACGCTCTATCAAGGCTTTGACCGACAAGTGGATCATTTCTTCCACTTGGCCGGAGAGGGCTAATAAATTCTGATAGGCTTCTTCCAGGTCCTGTTGCAAGTGCCGCGACATGCGAGAGTGATTCCTTCAAAATTCGAGCGAATAGGGTTGCGCAGTTTAACCCAGATTATTCATGACCTAGTGAGCCACAGGGCGTGAGCCCTTGGTTTGATTGTGAGCCGTGACGCGTAAGCGGCCGGGCGACCAACATTGCCCGGTGCCTTACGGCCAACGGCTCATGAATAATCTGGACTCTTGCTTCGGAGCCATTAATAAAATCTCACAGCTCCTTTTTTAGCAGCTTTTTCGCATCTCGTCAGCTTAGGTTCATCTCGCTACCAGCAGCCAGCCTCGACTTTTGATGTCGCTACCGACGAACCACTTCTATGATTGAACCTGCGGGACTCTGCACAGCCAATCTTGCTTTAGTTAAGATTCAAAGAAGAACGGTTGGTTCAACAGCCGCCACGACATAGGAAACGATGTTGTTCAAACTCCGGCAGGCCAAAACTGTTGGCGAATTTAACTACGCGATGGCAGCAAGTTCCGTTACGCACTGGCGGTCAGCACCATGGCCCGAACTCCCTGTTCGGCCTCGCGGCGCATGATTTCCTCGGACTGATCACGAATCGTAAACCCCGCCTTTGTACAACAACCGACGATGTAATCACGATGGTGGGAGTATCGCCCCGAAGCGTGCAATTGGTAACCGGGCTGCTCCGCCACATCCCCCAGTTCGACCGTGGCCACCAATCGCCCCTGATCGCGAAGGGCTCGATAAGCCAAGGAAAACAGTTCGGTCAAATCACCGAAGTAGCCGAAGGTGTCGGCGCAGACGATCAAGTCGAATTGGGCTAGATTGTCGGCCAAATAGGATCCCAATTCCGCTTCAACTAATTTGTCGTACAGACTGCGTTGCCGCGCGAGCTGAAGCATATTGCTCGACAAATCAACACCAACCAGCCGTCTGGACAAACCACGTAGCACGGGGCCGCAGAGCCCCGTCCCACAACCGCCATCCAAGACCCTATACGCGGCCCGCGATTCGCCATACTCGCGAGCCAATGCCTGCTGAATCATTTCCGGACCACGGTACTCAAGCCGTCCCAAATCGGCTTCAAACGTGGTCGCAAATTGATCGAACACTTGTCGCACGTAGGCATCCGAGGCGCGGTGAGGAATCGAATCGTTGTCGTAGGCTGACAACAAGTGTTGTGGTACTGGATTGTCCGCATCGATGCGTAGCCAAGCTGCCAACACGTCACGCGCTTCCTCATGCCTGCTCAGACGACGAAGCAAGGAGGCAAGTCCACTGTGCGCACCGACATGTGCAGGGTCGACCGCAATCGCTTGGCGATAAACGTCTACGGCTTGATCCAAGGCCTCCACCAACGCGTGCGTGTGCGCCAGATTGCACAGCGTATCTGGATTGCGTGGCTCGAGTTCTAGCGCACGTTGATAAGCCTCGATGGCTGATTGGTAACGCGTTTGATCCTTAAACACGACTCCTAAATTATTAAAAGCCAGGGCATCTTCGGGACACAGTTCAACGAGCTGTTGTAGACACCTTTCGGCCTGGTCGAGCTGTCCCATGTCCGAAAGCATATTCGACAAATCCAACAGCGCCTCAGCGTATTCACTACGGGCGGCCAATGCCCGGTTGAGTGACTCGACCGCTGCCGTCTGGCGATTGGTTTGATACAAAAGGCGACCGAGCAAATGATGCGCAACCGCGTGCTGCGCGTCGCGAGCGATCATTTTCTGATAGGCTCGTTCCGCTTGCGCCAGTTTCCCACCCTGATGCAGGGCGATAGCCGCCCGCAATTCTTCGTTCGGATCACTGAGTGCTGGCGCGCGCAAGCGCTTTGGGCGTTTTCGTTTGGGCATCGTTGGCTACTTAACGGAATCAGTATGCAAGGCTTTGTTCCAATTCGATTTTAGGGTAGTGGACGAGGTTACGAGTCCTATTTGACCTATTTGTTCTTGCGCGACTCGTAGCCTCGTCCACTACCTCCAACCCTAATTATCAATTGGAACAAAGCACTGAAGTGAGGGTCCAGTAGAGTATAATTGATGTTGAACTCAATCGTCCTCCCCCAGAGATCATGTCATGCCATCGCCCTTTCCAGGAATGGATCCTTACATCGAAACCCAAAAGTGGGAAGACTTCTACACACGCTTTATTTCTGCACTCGGTGACGCGATCGTTGCGTCAGTGCGGCCCAAATATGTGGTGGACGTTGAGCGAAGAGTGTACTTGGAAACTAAAGACATTCAAACGCCCTACCAGTCGTTTGTCGCGGACGCAGTTGTATTGACTCGACAAACTATTCCTCGCATGCAGTCCGATTCTGCTCAGCCGGTAGCCGTGTTAGAAGCGAATCATGTCGAACCAACACGCTGTACCATTCCTTTCCCGGATGAGCATCGAGAAACATTTATCACAATTCGTCACGCTACCACGCGCAATGTAGTGACCATTATCGAACTGCTTTCGCCGACCAATAAACGCCCAGGGACTGACGGACATCAAACTTACAATGACAAGCTGACCGAATTATTGAAAACTGGCGTGCATGTGATTGAGCTCGATTTATTGCGTGGTGGTAAGCGGACTGTCATTGGCGGTCGACCCGAAGGAGATTATTTTGCGCTCGTCAGTCGAGTCAAGAGCCGCCCGATGGCCGAAATTTACGGCTGGTGGCTAAAGCAGCCGATGCCACCCATCCCCATTCCACTGGCTGGCGACGACCCCGATGTCCGATTGGATCTGCAAGCCGTTTTTAATACTGTCTACGATCGCGCGGGCTATGACTACTCGCTCGACTACCATCAGCCGCTGAAACCCGATGTATCTGATGATCAAGCCGACTGGCTCACGCAGCGACTCGCATCGCTCAAGCCATAAACTCGAATTATTCGCGGGTTGATTTTGATAGTTTGGGTACATAACTAGCGCGAAGCGTGATTTCAGCTAAGATGGTGCGGACTTGGCGCTTCGTCCCCCTCTATCACCAAGCCCCCCTGGCTGAGGATTCCCATGCGTTCACCCGACTCCACGATTCGTACCCTGCTGCATTGCCTTTGCTCCCTGACTTGCGGACTGACCCTTCCATTCACCTTCCCCAGCCATGTCCTGGCTCAGGCGGCAGCTGAGCCAGCCACAGCTAGTCGCCCGAATGTGATTGTGTTTTACACCGACGATCAAGGCTCGGTCGATGCGGGCTGCTATGGAGCCAAGGATTTAATTACTCCCACCATCGATCGCTTGGCGGCCACTGGAGTGCGCTTCACACAGATGTATGCTCCGTCTGCCATTTGCTCATCCTCTCGCGCCGGATTGATGACGGGTCGCTTCCCGGCCCGAGCGGGTGTTCCGAGCAATGTTAGTGGCGACGAGGGAACGATGGGGATGCCTCATCAAGAAGTTACGATCGCTGACATGTTGCAAACGGCCGGTTATCGCACTGCACATATCGGCAAGTGGCATTTGGGACATCTGCCAGAAACCAAACCCAATGGCCAAGGATTCGACTTTTCCTTCGGTCACATGCAAGGCTGCATCGACAACTATTCCCACTTTTTCTACTGGGCTGGGCCCAACCGACATGATCTGTGGCTCAATGGCCAAGAGATCTATCGCGATGGTGAATATTTTGGCGACTTGCTACGGACGCAGTGCAAACAATTCATCGACCAGAATCAGCAGCATCCCTTCTTTGTCTATATGGCCATCAATTGGCCTCACTATCCGATGCAAGGTACAAAGAAGTGGCGGGATGCCTACGAAGGTCGCATCGCCGATCCGCAGCGTCGCCGCTACGCCGAATTATTGAGCACGGCGGATGAATTGATCGGAGATATGGTTGCGCATCTCGAAATGTTGGGGCTTCGCGACAACACGCTAATTGTCTTTCAGTCCGATCATGGTCACAGTGTCGAGGAGCGTGCCTTTTTCGGCGGAGGTGATGCGGGTCCCTACCGCGGTTGCAAAGGATCGTTATTCGAAGGAGGATTGCGCGTGCCATCGGTGGTCTCATGGCCCGGCAAGATCCCCCAAGGTGATGTGCGTGACCAAGCGGCCTTTGGTTGCGATTGGCTCCCAACCATTGCTGATTACGTCGGTTGCCCTACTCTGGCCGATTCGCTCGATGGACGCAGCCTGCGGGCCGTAATTGATTCACCCACAGCGGCGAGTCCGCATGAGCATCTGTATTGGCGATTGGGCAATGGTGGCGGCGCCCAATGGGCGGTACGAAAAGGGGACTGGAAGCTGCTGGGAAATCCTAAGGATCCGCGACAGCCCAATGCACTTACCGATGACGACCAAATATTCCTAGTCAATCTTGACCAGGATTTAGGAGAAACGCAAAACGCGTCTACGAAGCACCCAGCTAAAGTAGCCGAACTCAAGGCGATTCACGAGCGCTACGAGAGTCAATTCTAAGTGACTTCGCAACTCGATGCGAAGATTCGGGCGACTATTGCCGTAGAGCTGCTTGCAGATCCCTACGCGAAAAAAGCGCCCACCGCTCGCCAGCGCGAACTTCGACCATAATGGCATCGAAAGGTTGGAAAAATCGCTCGACAGCACGGCGATCGTGTTCTGCCAGAAAGGTAGCCAACGCTTGCGGAGTTAAAGCGGGCATCAGCGGGGGAGCGTCTTCACTAGTGGGACGCAGGCTGAGTATGTTTTGCAACGCATCATCCAGCTCCACGCTAGCAAACACCAACCACGATTTCCCGCTCCCCCAATTGCTTAAGAAGGGGAGCATCCACGAGGCGTCGTCTGACTTTGCGGGATTGAGCCATTCGCGTGGCAAGCCGCTGAGTCCCTGACGGGCTGCTTCCATCCAATTCTCAATTTCACTGCCGTTCAGTACCCACCCCGACGTGATCTGTAAGACCCTTAAGCCCACATCGACTGGATCCCACCCGCTGCTTTGCCCGCGATACACGATCAAGCCGCTGCGACAGACGACACCTTCGATCTCACTTGCGCTGGCGGCGTAACTGTTTGGCGATTCCCAGTCAATCACTTCCGCCGCCTCGAACAGGTCGTTGGCTGGCGAAGTAGCAGGGGATTCCGGAATCGATGCTGGCTCTGATTCCGTCGGCTGCTTGGGCTCTTGGGCAGCTCCAGCGGATACCTCAGCAGATTCCTCTGTTGGCTCGCTCAGCGACGATGGCATGTGTCGTTGAACACCCGGTTGCTGATGATCTGACCGATCGGGTGAAGGATCGTGTAGTGCGTCGTGAGACAGCTCAGCTTTCGTCGCACGACTCTCCGAGTCGTGTTGATCGTTCGTCGCACGACTTTCCGAGTCGTGTTGAAACTCAATTGGTGGTCCGTCCGCCTGGGGAGGTTCCGCGGGACTGGGAGTATCCCTAGCCTCCCGTTGAGGACGGCTACCGGAGGTGGAATTCCCGATTTTCCGTACAGGAATGATCGGCGCATCGCGGTATTCTGCGCGCGGCGAGCGGTTGCCTGAGACTGACTCACGCGACTGCCATTGCGACGCAACTGGAGAGGCATCCAAGGGGGCGGGCTGGCGGACTTTGGGTTCACGCCGTTCGGTGCTTTGTCTAGTCGAAGATAGACCAACCTGCAGTAAGGTCTGTCCAACTCGAAAACGTTCGCCGTCGGCAAGTTGGTAACTAGTGACGCGCTGCTCACCGACGAAAGTACCGTTTGAGCTCCCCGTGTCTTGCAGTTGCACATACTGTCCGTCAAAAACCACGGTGGCGTGCTGAGTGGAAACCTCCAGATCTTCCGGAAGTGAGATATCCAGATCGAGGCCGCGGCCCAGTTCGACAATTTTCCCTGGGAGCAAATTGTATTGACGGCCATCCGAAACACGGCGCAGGAGAGCAGTTTTTTGCTGCTGATTGCCTGCATGCTCTACGTTTTCAAGTGGTGAGATCGGGGCAGGACCAACTGGAGGAGGATGAAGGGGCCGACCAACCGCAGCTGGATGGACGGGAGGCGTGGGGACCGTCGGTGGCAGGGTCGATGGCAGCGAGGATGGCAGCGAGGATGGCGGCGAGGATGGCGGCGCAGACCTACTCGTCAGGCTATCGGCAGCGTTGATCGCCTGCGGTGAAGGTGTTTGACTGGGGCGCAGCTCCACTACGAATCGCGTTTGCCCACCACGAATCTCATCACCCGTGCGTATGCGCGATTCACTGATTCGTGACTCGTTCAAGAACGTTCCATTGCTACTCGCCAGATCCTTAACTCGCCATGCACCCGCCTGGCGAAATACTTCCAGATGTATGCTCGACATTTGCCCGTCGTGGTCAAAAACCCAGTTGGCCAAGGCGGTTCGACCGATGGTCAGCGCTTCCGATGGGCTTACCAGTCGCACGACCCCGCGATCGGAGGTGAGTTGCAATTCAGACGGAGCACCACCAGAGTCAACGATGGGGGAGCGGGTGGGAGCTGCGGCGACCGCTGGCGCGTAACCACGCGATTGATCAAGTGGCGTTTCAGCCGTATAAGGGGCGCTTTGGCCGCCACGCACCGCAACCCGCCATCGCGACTCACCAGCCTGTATTTCATCACCTTCTACTAGCAAGGCTACGGCGATCCGTTTCGTATTGAGAAACAGTCCGTTGCTGCTCCCCAGGTCACGAGCGCGGCACCCCCCTGCCTCGGCGCTCAATTCGAAATGCACGCTGGACATTTTGGAGTCGTTCGGGACGGAAAAGTCATTGCTCGTATCTCGTCCGATATTAATTGGACCAACGTTTGGCACCTGAATCTCTGCGACAGACGCTGCAGTGTTTGAAAGAGGTTGTAGGATATAGGTCGGTTGCATAGATTCCGGCTTGGGGAATGACGAGGCTTAGGTTGGTCGGGGGACTGGCCTGTGTTCAATATAAACGGGTGACCCCATAGATCAATGCACCAACGCTTGCAGGCGGTTACAATACTCAGCGGACAGCGCAACTTTCGGCGCGACTTTCGGCCACATACCAGCTTACCGGGCTCGGCATTGGCCAACGCCAGGCGCTGTCGAAGGTCGTGGCTCTTCTGTCACGTATGACACACTGCGGTTTGTAGGGGAGGTAGCGATATGGGTAGCTGGCGTGGCGGAGAACCCACTGGAGAGGAAAAGCGTTCATGGAGGAAGAAGGGGAATGCCGCTCCTATAGCCTCTTCGGGTAAATACTGGGTAACCGGA
Source organism: Pirellulaceae bacterium (assembly GCA_041739785.1). Classification (GTDB taxonomy): domain Bacteria; phylum Planctomycetota; class Planctomycetia; order Pirellulales; family Pirellulaceae; genus Aureliella. The sequence continues at coordinate 51,657 of JBGSNE010000064.1, read as the reverse complement.
GCGGGGAGCAAACCGCTCATCTCAGGCAATCTAGTGCGTCTGTTTGTAGCCCTGGCGGCACTGGTAGCAACCACGGTGGGAATGGTTGTATATCTGCTCAATACCAACCACCCCACACCTCTAATTTCAATCGTCACCGTAGAGTATGAGCATCCTTGGGCTCCCAATGCGTGGGCCAAGGAAGACCAACAACGCATCAAGGCGTTGGAGGAAAGCACTCAGTTTAAAGTTGCGGCCAAGCAGCAAAAAGAAGAGGAAGGAACCTGGCAGCAGCTGATCGATTTGGAATTGGAAAAGACGACTCCTGGTGGACCTGGAGGGAGCCTCGTACCGGCTTTGTGGGGCTATCCAACCATCATCATTCATCTTTCCGCACATGGTGTGCTTAACGCAGCCAGCGAACCGTGCTTGCTCTTCGCTGAGGCAGATCCGTTGGATGACCGCACCTGGGTTCCGCTGTCCAACGTACTGAGGGCGATCGGCGCGAACGAGAAAGTCAAGCAGGGCGATGCCCGAGTGTTGGTTTTGCTCGATACCGGGAAACAACCACCCGATATCCGTTGCGGTTTACTTTGCGCGGGTTTCGTCGACGCGGCGGTTGAAAAAATTCAGTCATTGCCATTTACGAATTTTGCCGTGCTGTTGTCCTGCGGTGAGGACCAATGTGCCTGGACGGCTCCCGAATTGGGCGGGAGCGTTTTCGGTGTCATGGTGACTAGTGGATTGCAGGGACGAGCCGACGCGCTAGCCGGAAATCGCAATGGGAAAGTCACCGTGCAAGAGCTCGCACAATTTGTGTCATCCACGGTTGATGGCTACGTTCGCGAGTACCGTGGGCGAGTGCAAAACCCGAACTTGGTGTGGTGTGGAGAAGACCAAGCGCAAGACTTCGATCTGTGTTATCAATCGGCATATGGGACATCAGCCGCCTCCACGTATCAGCCCAATTTACGAATCGGAAAAATGAATGAGGCGTGGACTAAATTTGAAGAGTGGAGCAAGAAGTCGCCCAGCCATGTAACGTGGCCGCGCACCACAGCCAGCAGTCGCTTGGCCCGCGCCGAGCAATTATTGTGGGCTGGCCCGGGGTACGAAACGCAATTTTCGTTAGAGTTGGACGCTGCCTTCAAAATCATTAGCACTCCCGTTGGCAGCCGTTGGCCCACCGCCATCTGCGGGGCATCATTGGCATTCTTAAATCGCACGCACGACATCAACGCCGACCTGGAACTCAAAGAGGCGGGACTCGAGTTTCGTTCACTGCCTAAGCCACGCAAAGCAGCCGCAGATCGAAAGGAAAACAACGAACCGTCTGCCAGTCCGCTCAGCACCACTGATGGTCAAGACGCGGCCCAACCAAGCAACGCTGCTGATAATACGCTGGCGAGTGCCAGCACGACCGAGACGACAACCTCTGAGGAACTGAGCCCTGCCCAACACATCGAGCTCTGGCTCACATACGATTCTCAACCAGCCGCTGATGCGCCACCGCCCGAGCGACCTGAACTACCTCATCGTCCGCTGGCCATCGATTTCTTGACGCGGTGGTTGGCTGACAATCCACAGCATCTTAATTCGCGAGTCATGGCCCGCGTGTTGGAATGGCTTGGGCCAATCGCCGACAATCGTTCCGTCTCGCGCGAGGAAGCGTTGCTACGCACGATCAACGATCACTTGCAACTAACCAGTTTTTGGAATCTGCCCGCCGCAGACCGTCTCGGGCGATTGTGGAGTCAGTACATACAGTCTGCCGCAGCTTGTGAATTCGCCTTAGCCATCGTCGATTCCCGTGGGTCGAAAACGCTTGAGCGTGAGGCGGCTGTGTTAGCTCGCGATCTGCAGCTGGTGCGCGACCACATTCATGGCTGCGAAACTCAGCGCGAAGCCTCGGATTGCGCCAACGAGTTGATCGCCTTGCGCTCGGAAACTGAAAGAATACTCGACGCGCGGCAACGACTAGAGCGCGGATGGAAGCTGCGTGATGAACTGGCCCTGGAACTGCCAACGCTTGCCCAATGGATAGCCTCACCCATCGGTCGCTTGCAATCGATGATCACACCCGTCGGAGCCTGGGAACTAACAGGTCAACTCAGCCAACGCTTACAAGTGTTGCAATCTCAACTTGCCGCTGGCAAGATTCCGGAGCCGGTCGTTTTGGAGGCTATCGATGGTGAGTTGGACCAATTGGTGACTGCCTACTCACGGGCGATGTACGATTTGTTTGAGTTGAGTGCCAAGGGCCAACGTCAGCCGCTTGGAAATCTGATGCTCAGTCTGGGCTTACGACCGAATATCCTACGTGGCGTGACGCTCAGCGATCGCGCCCGCCTGCATCAAGGCTTGGATGATCGCTATCGCGACTTTGTGAATATGCTTAGCGATGAGAGCTTAAAGAAGTATTGTGAGAGCAAACTCACCGACGGAGTCGATGACGATGCAATCTGGCGACTGACTGACCTACCCAAAGATTTAGCAACGTACCCTCCGCTGCTATTCACCGAGACGGCAACAAATCGACCTCTGGGTTCTGCGCAGGCGACTGCTAACAGTGAACGGGGCAAGTGGGTCGCGCTGGGAGGCGAAATGCGACAACGCTGGAGCAAGCTACCGGAACAATTGTCCGAGGTAAGCCAGGCGAGTGTCGACGCGATGAGCAGCCAGGAGGAAACTGCCATCCGTGAAGCAGAAGAAAAATTGATGAATGCTGAACTTCACGCGCATTTGATAGCCCAACTACTCCCCAGCGATCGCCTAAGCGTGTTGCCCGTTCCCACAGCCTTGGCACAGGAGGTCTGCAATGAACAGTTTGCGTTGTGGCAAGCCCGTCGTGTGCTGACTGATTTCTGGAAGACACCCTCAATGCCGCAAGCCCAATCATCGATGTTCATGTCGGCCAGCGCAGGCGATTGGCTAACTGCGATACCGCTGCCCGCACGAGGCCCAGCTATGCTGTGTGCGCAATTCCTAAGGGACGGAATTGCGCGGGCAGAGAGTTGGAAAGACGTTATGCGTGAAGTAAAAGCGGAACAATCTCCTATCGACACGTGGCAGGCCGAATTGTCCGTTGCAAAGTTCCCCGTCGGTTGGGCATGGTTGCGGTTGGCGCTGGGTGGCAATGCGACCAGGGCACTTCCCCTTCAGAATCGTCGTTTTCAATCGCCGATTGAGACCGGTCCCCAGGTCCCCGATCCTACGAAGTTTTCCTTGTTGACCGGCGAGTTACCCGAGGGGAATCACGAATTAATCGCCTGGTTTCGCGGGCACGCAGCGAACGCGTCTATCCCAATCTACCAACAACAGCCCCCCGTCATTTTGGCATGGCAAACCGAAGAGGTTGGTAATACCACGATTCGCGTTAACGCACAATCCAAACCCGCCCGCATCGTGTTTGTGCTCGATTGCTCCAATTCGATGGGAGAACGGGCAATGGGAATTGCCAAACAAACACTGATGGATGTCATTCGTGGCTTGAGTCTCTTGAATGCAGGCCAAACGGAAATTGCCGTAGTTCTGTTCGGTCATACGTCCGACTACGGCTCCGGGAGTGTGGACAGCCATTCGACCTGGCCCGGTCGGAAGAATCGTCCCTTCAAGGACGTCGAGATTATTCAAGAGCTAGCAACTCCTTCGGAACAAGTCCTTGAGCGACTGCAAAACACGCTGGCCAATGTCCAGCATTTTGGATTCACGCCGCTCTACCTCTCAATCATTGAGTCGACCGATTTGTTGCTTAAGAAAAATGATGGGTTTGTGGGAGACCTGCGCGTGGTGGTGATCACGGATGGCGAGGACAATATCTTCCCATTTGACTTGGCATACAATGCGGGGGCGAAAGGCAACGTGTTGGTCCCCAATCAGTACATTCTTTCGGCTCAATCCGCGATCAACCGCGCATCGGGTCGAGTCAGTTTGGACTTTGTGGCCTTTAATCTCGAAGAAAAGCATCCTACGCTCGACCTCATGGCGGCCAAGACCGGAGGTAAGGTCTACACAGCGGGGAATAATGACTTGGCCGAACAACTTCGCAAATCGATCGTTCGGGATACATTCTCAACGAAGAACCTGAAGACCGGTCGCACCATTGGATCGAGGGTGCTCGTGTCCAACAAACAAGTCATTCCAGCCGACCAACTGCCTGGTAACTTCGAAGTACAAATTGACGACACGACCCATCGCAAGTTGGTAACCTTAGTCGGAGGAGAAACGATCGAAATGCAATACGGTCAGGACGGTTTGACCTTTCTCCCCTATGACAACCGTGACACACCCGGGCAATTTGGAACGTTTACTTTTGGCGGCCAACCCTATAGGGCGTTGATGTTAACAGGCATTCCGGATTCGATTCCTCAAGTGAGAATGTGCCTGCAGTCACAAAACGCAATGTCCCAATCTTTGCGTCCTGATTTATTTCTTTTAGAACTACAACGAACCCAGCCTGGGCAGGAGGGTCAGGGGGAACGCATCGCTTGGACCACCGATGCCCTGTGGGAAAACGATCGCCGCTCTCCCGTGCTGCGTGTCACGATCAAGAACCTCCCCGAACTAGGTCGAGATCGGCTCGAGTGTCGACTGTGGCTGCCCAAGAAACCCAAGCCAGAGCCCGCTGAGTTGTTGCCTATCGCACGGCTAAAAGAGCAGCCCATCGAGGTCGCTCCGGGCGTCGAAGTCTCTGCGGCAACAGAACTCCAAACCGGTGGCCTGCTTCTGACACTCACCGAAAAACGCCAGGCTGATGGTCCGCTTGTTCACTGGAGAGTCCTCCCCGCGCCCGACAAACTTGTCGAGCATCAAGTTCACTCCTCACGAGTAGAGCACGAGTACTTTTTCTCGGACCCAACTGTGCTCAACAGGATCGAAGTCTCGGCCACTCCACTCCCCATCGCGCCCAACGATGATTGGCAAGCCACTCAATGGATCCACGTACCGGAGTGGAGAAAGTCACGTTAAACAAAACCTTTACTGACCGACCAGAGGCCACGCTAAGTTTTAGAAGTAGCGATTGTAGGTAACGCGAAATTCGTTATCGAACACCCGGTCAAACTGGTTGCCCAGGGGAGTTGCATACCCCAAACCCAGTCGCGCGTTGTTGCGAATATTGAACATCAACCCAAGCTGAATGTTCACATTGTCGAAAGCGGGTAGCGTCCCGGAAATGATACTGTTTGCATCCGCAACCACATCAGCCTCCGTCAATGAACGGTTGTAGTGCAACTCAGCCACGGGAGCGATACCGGTGATGGTCCGTCCGTCATGCATTCCCGCTCTATAGAGCCAATAGCCGATACTCATGTCGGTGTAGAGCAAGGTGAAGTCTTGTAACGTACCTATTTTGCTTTCCACATTGCTATCATCAGTAGCGATCACTGAATTGCCATTAGCATCGATATCGCACTGCACCATCCATTGTGCGAACAGGCGATTGGTAGGCAAATAGGCTCCGCCAATGAAGGGCATGATATGTGTCGATTGATTGTCAATTCGCAGAAATTCGCGACCGCTAAGCGGATCGAGAATGTGAGTATCGGCAGCGGTGGGCAACAGTACCGAGGTTCCTCCGGTGATCAACCAGTTGTTTTTTTGCAACAACACACCCTTGAGGGCGAGGAACAGGTTGCCAAACTGAAATTCGTGATTGCTGTTCGAGCCGTCGGCGAACACGTCGTTGTCAACGCTACTGCCAAACGGAGTCCGTAATTCGAATGAGGCCAAACCGCCCAGGAAGGTCTTTTCAAATCCGGGCGAGAAGCGATTGACTGCGACAGGTTCTTTGGCCAGAGGTACGCCTGTGAACAGGCTATAGTTGAAAAACACTCGATCGCGAGGAATCGGGGAGTTGTTCTCGGCCAGCTTCATCCGCCCCAAGGCGTATGCGGCGCTGGGGACGCAAGTTGAGTACGTTTGAGTACCGCGATCAAAAACGGAGGGTACACCGCCAAGACCGAAAAAGTCGCCCATCATCTCGGGAGTCGTCGCACCGCTCAGCGAAGAACCGAATCCGCCACCGCCACCGGCTCTCGCGTTGGAAGCGAACAGAGTAGCCGCGCTCGGGCCGGCGGGGGCAGGAGTAGCTGCCGCGCCGCCATCAGACAGGTTAAAGTTATTGGAATCAAGCGCACCCTGTGACTGAGCCGTCGGCGAGTTGTCACCAAGCGAGAAGCTATTCTGCGGAGAATAGTTATCCGCCGGTGGGTAGTTGTTCGGTTGCACTGCACTGCCCATATCGGGTGTGCCCGGCGCGGTGGGATAGCTAGGCGGAGTAGGGTAGCTAGGTGTCGGGGCAAGGGACATGTCCGGCGAGTAGATGGGGGCCGCTGCTCCACCGGGCGCCTGTCCGGGTAAGCAAGGTTCACACCATTGCTGCTGCTGGCAGGCTGGACAAGTCCAACGGCCACACCCGCATCTCACCCCAGAAACTTGCGTGACCGCCGACGTTTCGCTCGTCGACTGTGCGAAGGCCACTGGCGAACAGCTCGCTAGAGAGGCCAACACCCACAATTTGATCAATTTGCTTCCGCCACGCATGCTGATATTCCTTCCTGGAATCACTATCTACCATCCTGGTCGCTTACTAGCGCGCATTGACCTAGCGTTGGGAGCCTGTGATTCGGATCCCAATGGTCAGCCACAGGGCTTATCGTGCAGTGACGGGCTGCGTGTTTCCCAAAACTAGCCGAGTTCAAATAATCCAGTTAAAATCGAGACTCAAAATCGCTGACAACCGTGCAGTCTCGCTAGGCCGCAAAGTCGACCCAAACGCTCAAGTCGGCAGTTATTCCCACGCTGGCGCGCTTCACTGTCGACTCCCGTCCCTCATCGAAGTAACTGTCTTCAGGTCGTATCCGGCTGCACACAGCAACGCGTTTCAGAAGGGCTCGGCATAGCGTACAATGGGGGCAATCGTGTCCTCACTTCACTTGTGCACAGCATGACTGACGACTATGTGGCAACCAGGCCAATCACCCGTTCCAGGTTATAAGCTGGAGAAATTCATTGGCAAAGGGAATTTCGGGGAGGTCTGGCAATCGTCTTCGCCGGGGGGCACAAAGTGTGCCTTGAAGTTTTTGAATCTTCGCGAGCGGCAGGGACGCAAGGAGCTACGCGCGATTCAACGGCTGAAGCAGATTCGACATGCCAATATTATGCCGCTCAACGCCATGTGGTTGCTCGATGATCGGCAGCAGATTATCCCTGACGATCAATTCGAACCCTCCCACCCATTCATGGAGGACACCAGTCGGCAAACGCTCATGTCGCCGCTACAAGTCCCCGAGGAGGAGAAACCCAGGACGTTGGTGATTGCCATGCCTTTGGCCGAGGGCAATTTGCTTGAGTTGCTTTATAGCCGCCAGAAACAGGGACAGGATATCCCCGTCGAGGAACTGCTGGTCTACATGATGGACGCCGCTCGTGCGCTCGATTACTTAAATACCCAACGTCACGAATACAATGGTCAAATCGTGTCGGTGCAGCATGGCGATGTGAAACCAGAAAACTTAGTTTTGCTGGGTGGCAGCGTGATGCTCTGCGACTTCGGAGTGGCCCGAACATTGGGCGGAGGCGCTGACACACGCGGGACGTCTTTGGGAGGAAGCTTAGCCTACATGGCTCCCGAATGTATGGCCGGAGAAATCAGTCAACATTCGGATCAATTTTCGCTCGCCATCGGTTACGCAGAATTGAGGACTGGGCACTTGCCGTTTCCTGACGAATCGATGACTCAAGTCATTGAAGACCGACGCAAGGGACAACTCGATCTCGATGGCCTCACGCCAGACGAGCAACGCGTCATCCGCCGCGCTTGCTCGGTTCACCCAGATAAACGCTTTGAATCGAACGTCGAGTTTGTCCAAGCCTTGCGTTCGGCAGTGCTTGATACAACCCCAAAATCAAGACAGTTCAACTGGCTCGTCCCCGCATCGTTCGCCTTCGTGCTCGTCTGTGCCGGTGTCCTGGGGTGGATGATCCGGCCACCGAAACTGACACAGGACCGCGATCCGCCACCCCTACCAACGCCAACCAAGCCGGGGACTGAGATTTATGCCGAAGTAATGTCGATTCTCAATGAGTCTCAGGTCTCGGCCGCTCGATTGCAAGAAGCCAAGGAAAAATATCTCGCAGCACTCGATGCCGACTTTCCCTTGGAAATTCCTGAACCAGCGCGTCAATTAGGAGTCCCAGACAATGCGAATAGCGGAGTTTATTCTAGAGCTGACTTTCTCAACCTCCAACTTGTCGACGTCCACCCACAAAGCGGACGAATTCTGGTCGGTAGTCAAAACGGACTCTCTTTGGTGGAACCAGGAATCAATGCCAAAGACGATCGAACTTACGACTTCGAATTTACCTCACCCATCGCCTCGGTGCGTTGGCTCGATGACAATCACGTCTTGGTACGCGATCGCGATTTAGTAGTGTGGCGAATCGATTTGAGGTCACTCAAGAAGGTTCAGATTGCCACCAACGTATTGCGAACTGTTACTAGTCCATTGGGCGCGGTGGGGTTGGTTGCCAGTGACAACAATGGGGGAATTATCTATTGTGTGGAAGCTGAAGGGCTCCACCAGGCCACCCATAAAATGGTTACGCCGCTGTTGGCTATTGATGAAAAAGGAATTTGGGGCGTAACGTTGGAGGAGTACGAACCTCGCGGAACTGCCAAACTCTTGGCGGTCGTAACTCCTTCGCCCGGCGTTGCGCTAAAAATCGTCGGCGAGATCGACACGAAAATTGAACCCTACTGCGTAGCTTGCTTGCTCATGGGTCAAAATTGTTTTGCCGTGGTAGGTGGCAAGCCAGTCGCTCCTCCTGGGGGCGGGATTGCGGTAATCCCATTTCCAGGCGACGCCCCCAGCTCCCGTAGCAGTCAGCCTGAAGTTATCTTCCCAACTTCACCTATCGACAAAGATCTATTTCAGAAAAACGGGCGTTCCGTACGTAGCTTGGCAACGTTTTTTTCGGCTGAAAGATCAGTGGGCTTATTGGCTACCGGTCAAGATAGCAGCACCGAAAGCCCTATGACAGAACTATGGGAGGTTCGCGCCGAAGGCAGCGTGAGCCATCAAGGACTTGTCGGCCAAGAGACTCAGGGAACTTCCATTTCCGCATTGGCGTTTGATCCAACGGGCCAGTGGTTAGTCCGAGGAACGTCGAACGGCGAGGTACGGCTAACCAAGTTGAGTGCCCCACGCAGCGACTTCGAATTGCTATCAGAGAACTATCAAGAAGAAGTGCTGCAATTGCACTTCACTGACGGAAAAATTGTAGCCACCTTTCGCGATGCCAGCGTATTGATCTGGAATTTTTATGAATGCCAGATGGTCTACGACGCTTGTCAAATTAAGCAGCAGAAATTCCCGAAACCAAAGTTCGTGCGGTCGCAATCCGGATGAGCGTTCCGGCGACTGTTGTCCAAGCCATGAATAGTCTGGATTAACCGAGTTTACGTGGCGGACGACTGCAACCATTGATTCCAAGTGGCCACATACTGTGCCAAAAATCCTTCGCACTCGCCGGGCGTCAGGGCGGCACGATTCCAAGCAGCCGAGAAACAGAGCTGGCCCCAATTGATGGATAAGCCGAGAGATATGTTGGTGTTCTCGCGAATGGGAGGTGCGGCATAAACATTGGTTATCTGCGTCTCCCCCACGATGCGCACTCCGTCGCGTTCTGGGAAATTGCGTTGCATGCCGCGTGAAATATCGCCCATGTAAGTCAGTACGACCGTAGCCATCCGCCGACTATGATTGATGACCCACTTCATCCCCCTTGGTCGCGTAGCGGCAAAACGCAACGCATCCAGGAAATCAAGTGGCAAGCGACTCTCCTTGATAGCGAGTACTTCCGCCTGTACGCTTGCCAACAGTTCCGCAAAATCATCGCACTGGCTAGCGTTGCGACCTAAGAAGGAAAAGCTCAGGCGATTGGTGGCGGGCATCCGCAAATCAATACGACTTCGCAAATCATAGGGCATCAACAATCGAATATGCGATCTGGGGCTGGTGTCACCCAGAGCCCGGTTCCAACGCGCGCAAGTTTGAAACAACAAGGTAAGTGCCAAATCGTTAATGGCCACCTGCGATTGACGGGCGCGTTCGAGTATGTGCTGTGATTCTTCGCGACTCAACTGCGCGTGCCGCAAAGGTTCCTGCGGATCGACGGACTCGATGGAATCTTGTTCATGGCCAGTCCCCCGCAAGGCCACCGGTAAGCGAAAGTGAAAGTAGTGCGTATTTTTTATCCGCTGCCACGTGGTCAGACTTCGTTTGGCCGGTCCGCTGTAAGCTCCACTGAAGTCAAAACGCTCAAGCAGCGCTTCAATCGACAGCTTTTCCCAACGCAACGGTTTGTCTTCCGCGGTACCAGATGGAATCTCTTCCATGGTTGATTCACCCGCCAAATCGCTCGTGTTCGCCTGATCCAACTCTGGCGAGGGGGTTTCGCTCCCCGGCGAAGTTGTCAATATGGACTCCATTGGCTGTGCATATCCAGACAATGTATCGATCATCACCCGCCGCATGCCCACGCCATCGCAGCATGCGTGGTGCAGTTGGATCATCAGTCGCCAACCCGTTTCGCAGGCCTTGTACCAATACCGACCACCACATTCGTGTCGCAAATCGATAGGTATCGGCCAACCCTGTCGCAGCGGGGGATTCGTAGACGAAGTGAGCAATTCGGGTTGATGCAATGGATCGTAGTCCCACCACAAATCACCGTCACGTTCGACCACGCGACTGGCCAGTAGCGGATTGCGATGGACGGCCACTGTAAGCGCAGCCAATAATTTCCGTGCGTCGAGAGGCGAAGCAAAATGCAACTCGATGAAGCTAGTCATCGGTTGCCGCTGGCGTTCGTCCCACAGAACAAATTTCTCGAATGGGGACAGTCGCAAGGGAAAAGTCATAGTCGGATCGTCACCAGGGAAACCAGGCAATTTCGAAGGTGCGATAGTCAGAGAGCTAGCCATGCAGCGTCTCTCCACCGTCAACCACTAACGTTTGGCCTTGCACTAAATCGCTGAGCGGACTGGCCAGATATAAAATACTATCCGCCACGCTCTCTGGGGAAAGAGGGAGTCCGTTCACCAAGCGCCGCGCCGACACGGTTTCAAAGGCCAATTCACTGCCAGGAAATCCCTTGGTCGAGTCGGTTTCCACCAACCCAGCCAACAGGACATTGACGTTGATATGCCGATTGCCAAGTTCCAAAGCCAGGTGTCGCACCAAACTTTCCAATGCCGCTTTCGAAGTACCGATCAAACCATATGCTGGGAGGGCGCGATGTGAACCATGACTGGAAAGCGCGATGATTTTCTTCCGCGGTCCCTCATGTCGCATGAGCGGTACGGCGGCTTGCGCCAACAGCAACAGCGCGCGGACATTCGTGTTCATGGTCGCTTCGAAATGCTTGGGGGTCGCTTCCAACAGGCTGCGAAAACCTCCCGAAGCTGCGTTGCTGACCAAAATATCGAGCTGACCATATTCGCGAGCTATGAATTCAAACATGCTGGCGATGTCTTCCTGTTCACTCACATCAGCCTTGATAGTGGCTGCGCGCGAGCCCCGGGCAGCCGCCTGCTCGGCCACCTCCGTAGCAGCAGCTGTGCTGGTGACGTAGTTTACAATCACATCCGCCCCAGCCTCCGCCAATCGCAAAGCCGTTGCACGACCAATACCTCGCGAGGCACCAGTGACTAAAGCCACACGTCCAGTTAAATCGATCATTCGAACTTCTTTATCCACTGTTGAAAACGGTGAATTCTCTCTTCGCATATTCCCAATTGTCCGACGTGTGGGCTGTACTCCAGGCCACGTTGAATAGCCGCGAAGATTTGCATATCCTCCAGCAAGACTCGCTTGGTGATTGCCGCCGTGAGGCGTCCCCAGCTACTGGCAAACATGCTCCGCATTGCGCCAGTTGCGCGAGGTCGACGTCCGAATTGCCGCACCACAGCGGTACAATTCCGTGGCCCGCGGGGCAACACACAATTAACCAGACTAATCGCATCAGTGAAAGAAAACAGTAAATTCGGGAAAACATGGTGTTGTTGGTAATTGCCGCAGGTCTCATGCCCCAACCAGCGCACAAACCGCTGCTCCCAACGCTGAAAGTTGGCATCCAAGCGTGATTGCGGACAGAAGGGGAGCCTCGTTTCAAACCACGTTCGATTTTCCAATAGCACGTGTCGCGAGCGATCAGCCCCAGGATCCTCACGGAAAGTATGTGGATGAACAGCTGGAACATGGTAGGCCTCAAGCGAGTTTTCAATGGGGACTTTCCAGTTCGCTGGGTAGTCGGGTTGCCAACGCAAGGCTAGCTTCCACTGCTCTGAGAAGCGTTGAGCCAAAAGCGCATGAAAGTCAGCTCCGAGAAATTCGACCAGCGGCAGAGGCGCGTTAGAAACGTTGACAAATACCAATTGCCCAACGGTTTCTACATGATATTGTGGCAAGCAGGTCGCGTCGCGATCAAAGGGAACAAAGTTCTTTGGCGCAGGTATTTTGCCCGTCCGCCCATCAGCTTGATACTCCCAGCCATGGTACTGACAACGCATCGTTGGCGAATTGCCGCTGGCCAACGAACAAATCTCCGCATGTCGATGTGCGCACGTGTTCGATAAAGCCCGCAATTGCCCTTCAAAATTGCGAATCTGTAGACTCGTCCCAGCCACAACCTGCGTCAGAAAATCTCCACAGCGAGCCAACTCCGTGGTCGTACCGACCACATGCCAGGCCGTCCGCAACACGCTTAGCAACTCACGCTCATAAGCTTCCTCGCTGGTATAGCTGTTAGGTGAAAGCAAATGCGGCAGCCGTTCGCTGCTGACGAACACGTTTAACCTCGCTCGCTAGCATGGCGCACCGGCGATTGCGCACCGCGGCTGGCGTTGCGTACCATGTGCGACCCCGCTGGCTCGCTAGAAAGCCAAGCAACTTCATAATCGACAACATCAACCAATACGCTTTCGTCGACGCCGTATAAAGTAAAGTTGAACGTCGCCCTGTCGTTCCCGCTTCCGATCAATTGCGCATGAACTTGGCACGCCTCGCCAGGAGTCGGAAGTCGACCGAGTCGCAGCTGTCCCATGCGGACAGGCAATGCGGTACCTGCGGCAACTTGTTGCCAAGCCAGCATGCCTACCGCAAATAGGCATGCGTCGAGGGCAGCGCTAGGAATGCGCCAACCGATTACATCACGTCCGCCGCCCGCCAACTCGACCAAAGCTGGCGCGGAGATGTTACCCACGATGCCACCCTCCACTAAAGCAACTTTCTTCAACCTCTGTAGTGGCCAACCGACATAGAATTTTGAACCTGGGGCGGGGTATTGGGCGGATTGCTTGGTGTCTGTCGATGTTAACCCGATCCGCGTCAGCAATGCCGAAGTGCCATTGACGTGGGGCTCACTGGCTACAACTTGGGCCGTAAAATTAACGCGGTTAGGATCGACAACACGTCCGTCGCGAGCCACAAAATCACTCAACAGTCGACAACTGACAATCGAATCGCTCGATGTGTGGGTCTCGATCCTCAATTGTTGGGTTGCGTCCGTAAAGAAGCGTAGCGCTGCCGTGGCCGTCAGGTCGCGCAACATGCCTGGACAACTGCCCAGCTGGTGCTGGCCCGCTTCCAACAGCATTTCCGCAGCGACGACGAAGGGGAGCAAAGGTCTTGCGTCGAGCAAATGTTCGGTTAGAAATGGATCCTTGGCTGGATTGACGCTGGCCAAGTAGCATTGACGATCGGCGGCACCGTTGGCTTGGCTTTGGTCCGCAACCACCAGTTTTAGCAGGGGTGTGGGAATACGCTGCTCTAGAGAGCTCGCGGACTTGCCCGACAGAATCGTTTCCGCCGGATAGAACATACGGTAATAACGATCGTCAGTAATCAGTACTTCGGACTCCCCTGCCCCGCCCTCAATTTCGGCCACGAGATGTTGAAAGCCTTCCTCAGCAGGCATGAATTGCATGTCGATCATCTCTAAGGCAAGACGCGTTTCGGGCTTGGTAGCCATACCCACGTCCCCCCACGCATGCCAATGGAAACCGATAGCTCGTACATCGGGTCGCGCACCTCGCAACCAATCGATCGTCTTGCATAGCATGTCATTGGCTAACGAATAATCGGTATGACCATTGGCGCCAAATCTTCCACTGATCGATCCGAAACCGATGAAGCACTCCAACGGATCATCCCAGGTGGCTGCCATTAACGCCAGCGCGCCATCGACTTTGGCAGCGATACACTGCTCAACCTTCTCGGGTTGCTTGCGATCAAAACGTGAATCCTTCCCCACGCCTGCCCCATGCAGCACACCATGAATCGGACCGGAAATTTCGCGAACATTCTGTAGCGTATCGCGAACAGCGGAACGATCCGAACAATCACAACTGTGATAGGTCACTTCGATTCCCTGCTTCTTTAGGCGCTGGAGTGTGGCGTCGATCTCGATCGCTTTCTCAGTATCTTGCCAAGTTTTGACGGGGTTTCGCCCGGCCTGTCTCGCCGCAGTCATGACCTGGACTTTGAGCTTCCGCAGTTGCGTTTCGTCAAACTGACGCCATGTCACGTCGAGTTCTGGTTTGGGGGCGGTACCTAGTAAATGGAGTTTCAGACCGTAGCGCAAGGCTAGCTTCTCAGTTACATAGGCAGTGATACCTCGCGCACCTCCGGTACAGACCCAAGTTCCGCCGCGCGTAATTGCAGGAGACGGATGATCGACGTCTCTTGGACGATGATTGTCGAGCGGGCGTAAAACGGCGCGAACTACATGTCGATTGCCATCGATGGTAGCAATTTCATTGTCGTAGCTCGGAATGGACAGTTCTCGCCACAGGACTTCGACAATCTCGGCTGGGCTTTGATGGGAAGCGGTGTCGATGGTTTTAATCGGCAACGCCCGATAGCCTTGCATCCAGCTTTCAATTAGGATCGATTTCAATAGTCCCCCGATGCCTCCCCCTTCAGCCGATTGGATGTGACCGCCAATACCAAAATCTCCCCCCAGCGTGCTGACCGCCAGTAAACTGGCGTCGTCTGCTAAGCCACGGCTTGAAATGTGTTCGAACCATTTCTGACAAAGCCAAAAATTACTCAAGATGCCTTGCTGCCGTCGTGCCTTCCAGGCTGATTCATCGAGCGAGAATTGAGCACCTGGGTCGCAGGGAGTTAGCAAGAACAGATGGGGAACAACGCTATCTCTCGTCAGCGAAACAAAGCGATTGGCCAATTCCTGCGGGTCCGTACTGGCGGCCCAACGGACCACCTCCACTCCCGCGCCACGCAGTCGAGCTTCGAGCTGTCGCGCGACGGGATTGTCACCAACGACCAAGGCGGTGCCTGCCCACTCGGGCTGCCTGCCGCTAGCACTAGGCTGTGGCGCCGGAACCATGCGCAGCACATAACGGTTGGCCACCGTGGGACAAGTCTGAGCGCGAGGAGTTTCAACAGCTCGAGTTTCAGGTAGCCCGGTCAACTTGGTGTGAAGGGTTTCTGACTGACCAACAATCCAAGGAAGCGTCTCCTCCAACGGCAGGTTGGGTGGTGGCAGTTGTTGACAACGCACGATGAAACTCTCAGTTTGCCGATCGTACCCAAGCATGGCTACCAATGGCACATCTGCCTCCGTAGACTGCGTGTTGGTCACGTTGGCAAATTCACCCACGGTCTTAATGCAAACGGTCAACTCTCCTCCGCGTGATTCAAGCAACGCTATCGACTGCCGGCCGCTGTCGGCAATCAGCAACCACCAATCGGCGGCAATCTCCCAGCGACGGCCTTGGGCAATCAGTGTGTCGGAGTCTTCCCCACGCAAGGCCAGGAGGGCGGCCGACAATTGCCGCTGGGGGACTGCAGAACCTGGCTCGTAGAGTCCTGCGACTCGCAAACATTTACCTACCAACACAGCTAAGGGAGTGACGCTTCCAGGAGGACAGATCGCGACTTGTCCAGGTGCATTGATCGATAATCCCAAGGGCGTGCCACGCGAGGTCAGCCACGCAGGCAACCGTAGCCCAGCCAACCACAGCACGCCATCGTCGCACGACTCTCCGAGTCGTGATCCTTTACTCTGCGCGTCGCGATCGCCCATCGATTGCGAGCCAGTCAGGTGTGAAGTGCGAGTTTGTCGGGGTGTGGTATTGAGCGGCTGCCAATGCGCTTCAGTCACCAATGTCCGTTCGAACGCTTGCAAGCTAGCAGTCGGGACTCCGCACAATTTGGCGAGCCGCTGCGTTTGCACTTGATATTCGGACCAATGCCCGTTAGTTGGTAGAGATGAGAGGGCGCCACAATCGCGGCGGGCGACCATCGCCCGCAAGTTCTCTGCCACTGCCCTGGCAAATTCCAAACGAACACTATCGATGGATTGTGTCAAATCAAGTATCGGAAGCCGTGTTGTGCAACGCGGACTCGGGTTTGGGAGATGAACAGACTCAAGCTGTTCACTCTCAGGCAGCGGCGGAACACCATGCTCCGGTCCGACGCCTTCGGCCACGCTGTGCTGGGCGAGCAGCAGCTCAAGAATGTGACGTAAGGTGCGCAGCTCTCCGCCACCCTGCGAGGATTGCCCCGCCAGTGTTTTAGGATCGATTGAAAACAGCTCTCTCAGCTCTCCAAATAACTGCGCTTTCTTGATGCTATCGATCCCAAGATCGGCTTCCAAATCGGCATCGAGCTCGATGATCTCTGGTGGATAGCCCGTTTGTTCAACAACAAAGTCAACCAAGAACGCCGTCAATTCCTCGACCGAATACAAATTACTCTCCACCTTCGCACGACTCTCCATCGTCGCACGACTCTCCGAGTCGTGATTCACCAAATCGTCATTTGAACTCTCACTCCGCTCTAAGGTCGACGTCGCGGTTTCACCCACCTGCGCACTAGTCAACCAATCTGCTTTGCCCGGCGTGGCATGCAGCAATTCTGCGATATCGCGCAGCGATCGATAGTCATCGAGTTTCAAGCTGGCGTGCGACTCGAGATCAAAAAATTCACGCAACTCTCCGAACAACTGGGCCTTCTTGATACTATCGATTCCTAAGTCGGCTTCAATATCCCAGTCCAGTTCGATGATCTCAGCTGGATAGCCAGTCTGCTCAACCACAAAATCGACTAGAAAGGTTTCGATGGCAGCCTGTGTGCGATGGGCGCTTGCAAGCGGATTGTCCGCAGAGGTTGAGGGGGATGCTGAAGCGGGAGAGGGGGAAGGAGAATATTCAGCGGGTTTGGGGGTATGGTGTGTAGGGGAATTACGACGCGGAGCGCCCTGCCCCATTGGGGGCGACAATTGAACCGCTTGCTCTCGATGATTGCCTCTACGCGGCTCGGTAGCATCAAAATGTACTGGTGGCTTGGGAGCCACAGCAGACGAAGGTGCGCGTCTCTCTGTTTTACCACTAGTCTGACTGTCCAGCCGCAGTCGCGACTTACGAGCCTGCGTGGCGTCAAAGTGACGAACCGACGATGGATTAAGCTGCGCGTTTCTGTTGAGGTGTGAAGAGCCGCTTGTTCGAATAGCAGGGCTAGAATCCGTGAGCGACCCAATATCATGCAATTCAGCCAACGCCTCCACAATCTGCAATTGATGAATGGCCCCAAGCTTGGCATGGTCGCTAGGAACAATGAGCAATTGGTCAGTGGTTTGACGCACCAATCGTGTCAGCACTTGCTGTGGCCCCACTTCGATCGCCAATGTTACCCCATCGCATTCCAATCGCTTAACGAGTGCGACGAAATCGAGCGGAGTCGACAACTGTCTTGCGAGGCCATCACGCATGGCGTCGGGCTCAGCGACAAAGCGATTGTCAACACTGCTGAGCAAAGGGGTGCGTGGTGGGTGAATAGCAATGGGCTGTAGCGCCAAACGAAAAGGTTGCCTGGCCGCATCGAGCGCTGGCGTGTGAAAGGCGGTCGGGACTGGTAACAGGCGACTCATCAGGCCCTCTTCCTCGACACGCGCGGCTAACTGCGCAATGTGGGCTTGCTTACCACCGACGACGGTTTGATTGGGAGCGTTGCGATGCGAAATCGTCAGTGCCAACCGACTGTCGACGATGATTTGGTTAACGCGCTCAGCATCCGCTTGAACGCTTAGCATGGCGCACCCGGAGGGACCATGCTCGACGAGCGAGCGACAACGTTCCCAAGTTGCTCGCAGAGCGTCGGTCAAACTCCAACAGCCAGCCGCCAACATAGCGGGGAGTTCACCAAAGCTGTGGCCGCTGATGATATCGCATGTGAGACCACGTCCGCGCAATGACTGGAGCATGATCCAATCGGCCACCAACATGGCTGCTTGGGTGTGCCACACGCTCTCTCCCAATTCGTTGGAACTACTCCATGCCAATTGATCGAATGCCGGCTGCCCCAGCTCCTCAAGTGCCACATTGACCTCGTCTAAAGCTTGCGCCGCCAGGTGATCGTGACGACACAGTGATTCGAGCATGCCTTGATACTGTGACCCCTGTCCAGGAAAGAGCCACGCGACCTTCGCAGGGCAAACTTCCTCAGTCGCCGGTGCGCGCCATAGCAGTCCTTGATCCATGGCGGACGACAGCGCTTGGCGATTGCCGACCAACAGCGACAGCTTGTGAGACTGCCCGGATAATTCGTGGGGCTGACAGGCTATCGCTGCTCGCCAGGCTGGAGTCTTCGAAAAACCATGAACGCAAGGCAGCGGATTCGCTGCCGACGACAAAGAAACCTGTGACAATTGTTCCTTAAGCTGTTCCAGCGTATTGGCCTGAAAGCGATAGATCCGCGGTCGCGTGGTTAAGGTGTCGGACACCTTTTTTGATTGACTCTTGGATGGAACGGCTGGCGCGGGTTGCTTAATTATTGCTGCAAAAACTTCAGTGGGAGATGATGATAAAGTGCCGACCTCAGAAGCTGAGGCCGCTACTAAGTAACTTTGTCCACTCTGCGCATGAGCGAGAATAAGTGCAGAAGATGGCTCTGCTTGGAGACTAACTGCGATCAAATCGACCAAACCCTGCGCGGCTTGTAGATGACCAGTAAGCGGAAGATTGGGCGATCGTTGTACGTCGTCTTGAGCACGCCCCACATCAGCATTTGGCAAACGTGTCAGTTGCCCTACGGCATCATCCAGTCTCGCGATTCCCACGCCGCCAATCAGCGAACGATTGCCCAGTGGCTGGCCCAATCGTCGCGCGGCAGCCGCCATGGAATCTGGGAGGGAGTGGCCGTCGAAGCCAACCCCCATGGCATCAATCGTTGCCAACACGCGATCGCCATCTCTGTGCGCAGCGGACAGCGGCTTTAGCAATACCAAGGCCACACCTTCGCCCACTGAGTATCCTTCTCCAGCGCACGCGGTGCCAGGTAGCCGTCCGCACTGAGACAGATTTTCCATGGCAGCGAGATCCAGCGCGCGTTGGGCGGCAGCACACAAGACCAGCTTCACGGTGCCACTGTGCAGCAATTGACAAGCGCTATTGAGAGCCGCAAAGCCAGAGCAATCGCCAGCGTCAATGGCTAGTGCGCCACCCATCAAGTCGAATGTTTTCGAAAGCCGCGAAGCGAGTGTACTGCTCGTGAAGGATCCTGTTTCATCCAAAAGCGCTGGATAGCGTTTTAGGAACTGTGCCTCATAGTTGTCGGCCAGTTGGGTCACCTGCTCCGCCGAACCCCCACTTTCCGCTAGGACTTCGTACAACCGCTTGCGAAACTCAGGCAGTCGCAACCCGGCGTAGAGAGCGTTCCCAAAGTCACCGCCGAAAACGCTACCTACGACAACTGCCGTATGACTTCGATCGAATGCACGCTCAAGCAAGCCCGCTTCGCGCAGAGCTTGTTCAGCCGCTTCCAGCAACATGAATTGCAGTGGATTGGCCTGCGCAATCTGCTTGGGTGGCACTTTGTGTTTGCGCCAGTCGTAGTGAAAGTCATCAATCGTGTGACGCAATGTGCGAGTCACGTTCGCCTTGCCCGACTGTAGCAATTGCTTCAATTGGGAGATATCCAGCGCACCTGGCAGAACACAACCGCGACCGATGATGGCGATCGGTTCCAACGCGGGGGCGGCTGAAATCGGGTCGGTTAAAGTCTTGGGTTGCAAAGAATTGGCTCGCGACACTTCAGGCGGAGCTTGCTCGACGACCACGTGTACGTTCAACCCACCGATACCGAAAGCATTGACCGCTGCGCGACGTGGCATTGCGGCAGTCAACATCGGCCAAGTTTCGGCGTGATCAGCAATCCGCATGGGAATGTCTGACCAGGGAATGGAGCGACTTGGCTGCTCGACGTTGATCGTGGGCGGAATCGTTCCGTGTTGAATAGCGAGCACCGATTTGACAACGCCAGCCAGCCCAGCGGTTTCGAGAGTGTGGCCGATATTCGATTTGACACTCCCCACTGGCAGCTTCATACCAGCGGGAAGATGTTGACCGTAGAAGGCAGCTAGAGCTTCCATCTCGGTGGCGTCCCCTAGGTGAGTGCTGGTGGCATGCGCCTCAATCATGTGCACTGAATCGGGAGTCACCTCACCCGCGTATGCCCGCTCGATAGCAGCATATTGCCCTTCCTTGCGCGGTGCCCACAGCGATTTCCCTCGACCGTCCGTGGCGATGCCAATGCCGTGCACCACGGCCTGAATGCGATCACCGTCCGCTTGGGCACGAGCTAAGGACTTGATTACCAGGGCTACGTAACCTTCGGAGCTGATCAAACCATCAGCCTGTTCGTCGAAGGGACGCGACACGGACGAGCTACACGACTGGGCATGTGAGAACAGAATGAGACTATCGGTCTTATTAAACGAGGCACCGCCGATGATGGCCATGTCGGTTTGTCCGCTGTGGATGGACATCGCCCCCAGTGCCAAGGCGACTAGCGACGATGCGCAGGCGGCGTCGATCGACATATGCGGACCGTTCAATCCCAGTAGTCGACTGACAACACCAGCCGCATAGCTGGCGTCGACCCACGGCTGGCCATCCCGCCGTCGCGGTCGATGTTCGACCAGCAACGCATGGAGTTTTTGTTTGAGCGCGTCGTTACCCCAACGTTGCCAATCGGGAATTGAGTCGAGCAGCGCTACGTATTCTTCGGCTAGAGCTGAATAGGCTAGTTCGCCCCCCAGTGTGGTTCCACCGCTGTGTCCGACGAAAACTCCTACGTTGCGATTGGCCATCGCCCGAGGGTCGAACCCAGCATGCACGCAAGCGCGAGCAGCCACTTCGCAGAAATTCAGATGGCAAGCGTCCCAGCCCGTAGCTTCCTCGGCTGAGATATTCAACAGCGACCAATCCAGCTCACGCTCCGTAACGAAGCCCCCCATGTCGGCGTAGGTCTTGCCACGTTGCCCCTTATCGGGATGGAAGTAAAGCTCTCGATCGAGCTTCGTATCCGGCATCCGCTCGATCGGATAACCGCCACCTCGCAACAGTTCCCAGTACTGTTCTAGACCATCGGCACCAGGCAAACGGCAAGCCATACCGACGATTGCCAGTGGTGCATTTAACCAAGTAGGATGTGAAGCTGGTTGGGCGTTGGGGGGCATGAACTATTCGGGTTCGAAGTCTTTTGGCGCGGGCTAGGAATCGATCAAACTCCAGGTCTCGCCAGTGGGGCCTGCGTAGCGGAATTCGCCAAGAATTTCGGCGGCCAGTAGCGCTATCCAGCTAAGCGGTCATTTGGTTCTTACATCTTCCATCCAGTGCTCCAACAACGTGAGCCAATTCTCGGGAAGTTTACCTTCCATGATGCAACAACCTTGCTCGAAAGCAAGAGCCAAGCTGGTTTTACGGGCAAACCAATCAGCCAAAATCGAGATGGTAGTGGTCATTACTAACGGAGGTCCACCTTCGGACGACTGAGCTAACTGGATCTCACTTCTGCTAATTGCGTACCACCTCCCAGCATCCTCAGCAAATTGGAGCGACTCTGGTGAACCAGGGCCTAGCAGACAAAGGACAAATGAATGACAAAAAAGGGCCCTCAGCGTGGGAAAACCCCTCAGCCGATCAACGAGACCTGCATGCGAGATCTGGCTGGGCTGCGGTTTGGGCCAACCAAAATGATGAGCCAGGGCAAATTGGGACAACTTCGCTAACAACGCGGCGTCGACTTCCGGACAGGGGAGGTGTGGACACACTTCCTTAGCCCGCGAATTGTCAAAAATCGGGTCGCTGTTAAAGTACGACTCGTAAACCTGCATCGACTGGCGGAATTCGGCCGGATTCGGGAGGGCTAAGTTAGGACGCAAAACCGAGGAGGACTGCAAGGCGGTGACTCGCTCGACGGCCCCTGCGATGGCATCCTGAAGGCTCGCGCATGGCACAGGGCTGGGATTGGTCCAGTGAAGAACGAGCGCATCGCCGGCCGCGATGGCCGTCGAAACACCCGCCACAACCACCTGAGTGATCGCTTCGGCTACCCAGTCGACCGGAACCAGATTCTTAGTATCGTCAGGCGCGAGGCCCAGTTGTTGTCGGAACCAACTCCCCGCCTCTGGCGTGAAACCAAATTGCTTCGCCAGCTGGTAGCAAATGTTCAGCGGAGCGTAGAAACCGTGGTAGGTGGAAGTGAAGCCCGTTTGTGAATCGCCGACGATAATGCTCGGCCGGTGGATGGTCTTGGGACCAATGTGGGTGCAAGCGGCAACTAGGCGCTCCGCTGCAATTTTGCTCTGCTCGTAGTCGTTGCCTCCCACGGCGTCGGCGTCGGGTAAACCTTCGCGCGCCGGCGGATTAATAGTGCGGCTTCCCACATAAGCGGTAGAAACATAATGAAACCCTTCGACCTTCCGGTTGCGACAAAATTCCAGGAGGTGCTGCGTCCCGTGCACATTGGTTCGATATGGTTCGTCGCTGGCCTCATCGCGTTGAAATCGAATGCTGGCAGCACAATGAATGACACACAAACGGCGCGTACCGAGCCATTGAATATCCGCATCCGCGAGCCTCAAGCGGTTATCGGACAGATCACCGGCCAACACCCGCGGGCGTGGCAGCCAGCCCGACTGTTCGCGGGTGCCCAGCGCGTCTTCGAGTCGTTGTTGGGCCGACCATTGAGCCGAGGGACGCACTAATACCGCAACATCACATCGCGATTGAAGCAGCCGCGCAAGGACGAAACGCCCCAGTAGCCCGGTGGCTCCAGTCAGCAGGAAGGTCGGCCTAGATGAAAATTCCATCAACGTTGGTTACTAGAAAAAACTAAAGCCCGCACACAGCACCACGCATCGGGCACTATGCGAAAATCAACGCCCCAGAGCACTCAGCGCCCAATTGCGTTCCACACGAATGTCAACAATGCTGTCGGTGCCTTCCATTCAACTAGGTGCACAGCAATGTGGAATGTCTTGACGACTCCCGCTGCAAAAGGAGTATTGGGTGACGAGCTACCATCATAGTTAGCTGAAAATTGGTTTCCTTTGAAGAATGGCAATACCACTTACAATTACGTTCTGTAACGGATCGCAAATTATCAACAATCTGGAGTGGAGTCGGTTGACGCGGTCCACTCCGCCAGTCAGATTAGATCGGCATTAGCGGTCAAATCGAATTCAGAATCCGCCTCCCAATTGACCGTAAAATCTCTTTGGAACGACATGAACGCAAAAACAAGCAAGAACAACGGCAGTGTTCCCAAGTCTGATAGCAAGTCCTTTGGGGACGATCTAGCCGTCAACTTAGCCGCAGTTCTCAATCGCCGTAAGGGACTGGTCGTGATGAGTTGCATTGTAGGCCTACTGTTAGGCGCGGCCTACTATCTTCTGCTCCCCCGAGCCTACGAGTCGCGGGCTGAAATTCTGTTGATGCAGAATGATTCGCGCGAAATGGCCACTGGCGTCAAGTCGAACGACAACGTCTCCGAGGAATTGTTGGCCACGCACATGAAACTGATTCAGAGCAATCGGATCGTGGCAGCAGCACTACAACACGAAGATCTATTTGATTTGCCCTCGATAAAACGCAAGGGCGAAACCGGCCCCAAAATTATCGACTCCGTGATCGAGAGCCTGTACGTCACCAGTGGTGGCTCGGGTCGCGCACGAAACGCCCACGTGCTCAACCTGGCCTTCAAGCATTCCGACCCTAACGACGCTCAGAAAGTGCTCGAAGCGATCGTGGCAGAATATACATTGTTCGTCAAAGAAAAGTTTAAGAGCATCAACGATGAGACGGCCAAGCTAATTAATACCGCGCGGGTTGAACTTGATCGCGAAATCAAGCTTCAAGAGAAGGAGTATCTCACCTTTCGGACAAACACCAATTCTCCACTCATATCGCGTGGTCGTGAGGGGGCCGATATCTATACTGAACGCTACGAAGAATTAGCAGCCGAGTATTCACAATTAGCCATTCAAATCGACCAGGCCCGCGGTCGACTAGAATTAGTGAAGAGCAGCTTAAAAGAGTTTGGTGACGGTGCTGCTCATAATTTGCAAAAGTTAGCGCTCATTGACGAACGCAATGCAGAGCGCCTCGGAATATTGGTGACGGTTGAGCGAGGCAAGGCGGAGACGGCCGCGTTTCAAGCAATGCAGCCCGAGCGGATGGCGGGGGCTACTGCCGAATACAATTCGCTGTTGACCATGAAAACAAGGCTCAGTCAACTGCGAACCGACTTCGGTCCAGAGTATCCCGAAGCCAAAGCATTGGAGACGCAGATCAATGAAATGCAGGCGTTCTTGGATAAACGAGCCAAAGCCTTGGTAGTTAACGATGGCGAAGTCGAATTGACACCCGATGATGTGATGAACGCTTACGTCAGCATGCTCGAGCACGATCTACGCGCACTGGAAAAGCAAAGCGAGGATACGCAAAGGCAAATGAGCTTGGCTGAAGGCGAAGCCAAAAAGTTGGTAGGATTCATCTTACAAGACGAACAACTAATCCGTGATCGGACTCGCAAAGAAGATCTATACAATTCCGTAATTGAACGCATGCGCGACATCAATATGGAAAAGGATGCGCAATCCATCGTACAGGAGCTGATTGAAGCACCTGAAATTGGAGAGAAGGTAGAGCCCCGCGGTACACTGGCAGTGGCCATCACCCTCTTGAGCTCCCTGCTGATCGGTGGCTTGGCCATCAGCTTGGTTGAGTTCCGTGACTCGCGCATCCATTCAACGAAGGAATTGGAGAGCATCCTTGATACGCGCGTGGTTGGGCACGTATGCAACTTTGATCGCAACGCCGAAGTTCGCAAGATGGGCCGCGCGCTACGCAATAGTAAATCGAACGCTTCTCCGTATCTGGTTACATTGCACTTGCCTGCTTCACGCGTTAGTGAGAGCTTTCGCGCAATTCGCACCCAAGTCCTCTTCGCGTTGGGCACCGAGCATCAAACGATTGGCGTCACCAGTGCTAATTCGGGCGCAGGCAAGTCGACGATGGCAGCCAACTTCTCTGTCTCGCTCGCCACCGCCGGTCATGACACAATCCTCATTGACTGCGATATGCGTTTGCCTCAAGTCCACGCGATCTTCGGTATTCCCAACGTACAAGGCTTGGCTGAAGCGATTCAAGGCAAGGAGCCATTAGAGAAACTTTTTAATGCCAGCGAAGTCCCCAACTTGACCGTGATGTCGGCCGGTCAAATCCCTGACAATCCCGCCGAGCTACTAGGTAGCCCACAGTTCAAAGCACTACTAGCTGAACTGAAAAACAAATTTTCCTACGTGGTGCTTGACTGTCCGCCAGTGTTACCCGTGTCGGATCCGACCATTATCGCGCCACTAACCGACGGCCTTCTGTTCGTGTCCGTAGTCGACAACGAATCCAAACCACAGATCGAACGCGCGGAAAAGATTCTTCGCGGCGTAGGTGGAAATATTCTGGGGTGCATTGTCAATCGCGCCGACGACGCGGGAACAGCCTATGGCTACAAGGCCTATGGCTATGAAAGTGCAGCGGCCACCGACAATTATTTTCCGGTGAAATAGCGACATCACAACCTCCAGACCAGCAATTGGCGAAGGAACGCTAGGCTGGTAAACAATCGACGCGTCTGGACCAACAGCCCAGCGAATGGTGGACTATCAACCAATATTCAGATCATAGAGGGAGCGACTCGCTCGAAAACCACGCATTTCGCTTGTTAGGTTGCATCTAATAGAAGTATCCTACCAGCCATAACAACTAACATTTTCCAGTACAGGGCTTGCCCCCCACCTCGATGGGATGAGATTGACTTCGATCGTTGAGCATCTACAACAGAAACAACGACTCTTTCTTTGTGTAGCGTTTTCCTGTGTGCACAAGATTGAGGTCTAGATCTTCTCCTCGCCCACGAAGAACTATTTCCCAACATGACGCACAACAATTCTGTGACCCACACGGTGGTCGCATCCGACGAATCCGCTACGAAAGGTTCCAAGCCTATTGGAATCTTGAAACGCTCTTACTTGCATCAGCTTAGCTTGGAGTTTTTCTCGTTAGTACTCCGCGCCCGGTTTTACTTTTTGGCGGCTGGGCACGCGTTGGTTTTCGCAGCCAGTTTTGCAACGGCGTTTGCGTTACGGTTTGACTTTGCGGTTCCAACTCATGAATGGCGATTCTTTGGCGCAGCGATGCTAGTCGTTGTGGCGATTAAATTGCTCTTCTTCTACGCCTTTCGCAGTTTCCATGGTTGGTGGCGGTATGTCGCGTTCTCCGACCTGCAAGCGCTAGCTAAGGCGACGGTGGCTTCGTTGCTAGCCACAGCCGTGGTTGACTATTTTTTGATTCCGTTCCAGATACCTCGTGCAGTGTTGATCATTGATGCGCTGATTACCTTTTTCGCCATCGGTACGATTCGCTCCAGTTGGAGAGTATTGCATGAAGAGGTGCGTCCACGATTCTCCAAATCACGACGACGCAAAACGCTGCTGATAGGGACCAGCGAAGCGGTGATACGACTTGGACATCAATTGCGATCCCTGCCACAGTTGGGCTATGAAACGATCGGCCTGATTTCAAGCTCTCCACAGGAGTCTCGTAGTTGGATTTCAAATTTCCCAGTGCTGGGAACGTTAGCGACACTCGAATTCGTCTTTTCTTGCTACCACATCGACGAAATTCTAGTCCCAGCCGGCGAACTGACCGGTGCTCAAATGAGAGACTTGAGCGATACGGTAGAAGCCAATCAACTCAAGCTAAGAGTCATTCCACGGGTAGAAGACTTGTTCAACGGTAGTCGTAAGATTCCAGTGCGAGAAGTGGATATCAACGATTTGCTGGGACGTAAGCCAGTTGAACTCGACAACTCAGCCATCTCCAGAATCGTCCGCGACCAAGTTGTACTGGTTACCGGCGCGGGTGGGAGTATCGGTTCGGAGATTTGCCGCCAAGTAATGTTGTACAAGCCGCGGAAATTGGTAGTGCTTGGCCGCGGTGAGAATCGAATTTTTGAAATTGAACGTGAATTGCGCCAACACCTCGTTACTACCGAACTGATAGCTGTCATCGCTGATATCAACGACCTGCCGCGCTTGCACTCGGTATTTGAGCAGCATCGTCCCGACGTGGTGTTCCATGCGGCCGCGCACAAGCATGTGCCGCTCATGGAAGCTAATGTTTCGGAAGCGGTAAAGAACAATGTCTTAGGTACCAAAAACGTCGCCGATTGTGCGCTGGACTTTGAGGCTTCGCGATTCGTACTGATTTCAACCGACAAAGCCGTCAATCCCACCAGTGTCATGGGGGCCACCAAACACATGGCCGAACGCTACGTGTTGAGCCTGATGGCCCCCAAAGCGCCGACGCGTTTTGTGGTCGTGCGTTTCGGGAATGTGCTGGGATCCAACGGCAGCGTAATTCCAATTTTCAAGTCTCAGATCGCGGCTGGCGGTCCCATCACGATCACTGACGAGCGAATGAAACGTTTTTTCATGTCGATCCCCGAAGCGTCACAATTAGTTCTACAAGCGGCAGCACAGGGAAAAGGTGGAGAGATTTTTGTGTTGGACATGGGTGAGCCGGTTCGCATTGTCGATTTGGCCCGCGACCTGATCCGCTTGTCCGGACTGGCGCCGGAATCTATTGAAATTCAATTTACTGGTATGCGACCGGGTGAGAAGCTATACGAGGAGTTGTACTTTGATGAAGAGAGCTCCATCGCCACCGACCATGCGACGATATTTGCCGCTTACCATCGACCCTTTCCCTTCAACGAAGTATCTAGCTCGATCAAGGACTTAGCCGATGCTTTGGAGTCGGAGGTCAATTCGCAAGAGTTTGTGCGGCTATTAGGAAAAGCAATTCCTGAGTTTCAACACCAGTCAGTCTTCGAGCCGATCCCTCTACAAAAAACAGAACTGACGGCCAGCTGAATTGTGTGAACAGAAAGTGGCCGACATGTTGATTTCTAAGCTTTCTGGTTCATGATCAATGGTGTTAGACACACCTTATAGTAGGTGGGACGTTGGAACTGAGGATTAAGACATTGGGACCAAACACTTTAGTAGTGGAACAAGCAGCCGCGACGAACAGCTCCGCCACTGATATTGGAAAAGTCGTCGCCTCGCAAGTCGCCTGGGGTGGCCGTCCGTGGAAGACTCACGTCGAGTCGGCCTTGCGAGAATTGGAAGCCCAGCGTCCTATTCGCGGTTCACGAGTTTTGGATATCGGCACGCGTCACGGCGAAATGGCCATGCTCTTCGCGATGTTAGGAGCCAAAGTCACGGGGATCGATATCAACCAGGAGCCGTTGGAGGGTGCTCGCCGCACAGCGGAATCGCTGGGTCTGACCAGCCAAGTTGAGTTTCTCAAGTACGATGGGGATCTCGATATCTTTCCCGACGAGTCGTTTGATGTGGTGTTTACCAAGAGTGTGTTGGTGCTTGTTCCGCATATGCAACAATTTCTGCAACAAATCTCAGCCAAGTTGCGACCCGGAGGCCAGATTGTATTCATTGAAAATGGCAAGGGAAATTGGTTGCTGCACGCTCTGCGCTGGCTGCGGCACCGGCGATGGAATTACAGCGCCGCCAACTTCTTCACGCGGCGGGAAATAGATTGGGTCCGACAGGCATTTAAGATTCGCCGAGCCAGTCATACCTGGTTCCCGCCAATCTTTCTGTTTGTGGGTTCGCGCAGAGAACCACTTCCGCATGAAAGTTAAGGTAGCCGAGACGGGCGCGTGGAAAAGCGATCAGGGGTGGGCAAGACTTAGTCGCGTAAGCGGGGGGCAATTGCGACCGCTGCTGTTGTTGCTGCAAATGGTGCTCAGCGCGAGTATCGGCTGGTTGTTCTCTCGCGCCTTAGCTCGACAATACGGACTGTGCCAGGATCTGGATGGGTTTTTGGTGGCACATAATTTCGCTTACCTGGGCTGGAACCTGTTTGGCTTTGCAGTGATCAGCGGCGTGCTCACGCTCTTGGTCGCACAGGCGTTAGCGTCCCACACGACCGAATTACAAACCGCCTACGCCACTTTGACGACTCTCATTATGGGTATTGGCGTGGGGTGCGTGGTCATCAGTTGGCTGTGGTCAGAACAGCTGACACTGCTTTTTGCCCCAGGCTTGGCCCCCGAAATTCAGGAGCAGGTGGCAAATTGGATTCGCATCCTATCTCCATTGGCAGGCACCGTGGCCATTAGTAGCCTGTGGAGTGCCATCCTAGCTGGACACACCATACCGTTTTCAGCTGAGTTAAATGCAGTTTTGGGTCGCATTCTGATTCTGGTGTTGTTGCTGGCAGGGCCAGATCTCATCAACCTTCAGGGCGTCTGTGTAGTGTTGGTGCTGGGCAGCCTGCTAAGCTTAATTGGGCAATGGCAATTCTTTAGGATAGCCACTGGACTGAGTTATCGTCCAACGCTAGACCTCAGAAACGCGCTGGTACGTCGCCTCCTCAAGCATTCAGCTTATTTCCTGGTAGCAGCCATTGCAATTCAAACATGCGATAGTCAACTTCGGCGATTAACGACCCTCGCGGACCCTGGTACTTCAACCGCAGTGGGGCTCTGTTTTTCAGTCTACACTCCACTATCGGTTATTCTGGGGCGTCTATTCGCTTTCGCGTACGGCCCAACCTACATGGCACTCAAATCACAATCCAAGCTCCTAGAGGCGCGGGGCTTGCTGATCCGCGGGAGTCTGTATGCCTTGCTGACCTGCGGTGGCATAGCGCTGATAGCCATTGTGGCTCGCGAATCGTTGGTGGCGGTACTGTTTGGAGGAGGACAGATTGATCAGGGTGCTGTAGTGCGCACCGCAGCCCTGCTGGCCCCTTTGCTGTTAGCCCTCCCATCAGTCACCTTGCAAAGCGTCTTATTTGCCGCCGGCCTGGGATCACGCCATGCCAATTTCATGCCGGTCATCTGGACTGTAGTGAGTTGCGTACAGGTCGTAGCTATGACCTACGCCTTCTCCCGGTTTGGCACTCTAGGAATCATGTGGACCTATACCTTGGCATCGTATTGCCAACTGGCAGCTATCCTGCTCGCCATTGGATATCTCGCTCATCTGGAAAATCGCGAAACTCAAGCGACAGCCGCACCGCCCTAGATTAGTCTAGTAGGCTTTAATGTTCATAGTTACCCGACGTTCTGATCAATTGATATGTTCAAGTACATCTTCCTACCGACCACTTGGCTCGCCTTGGCACTCGCCTGCTTTCTCAGCCCGTCGGTGATCAGCTTCATAACTGAAAACCTGACCGGAGTAGAGATTCCCTGGGAGTATATCTCATATGGATTGATTGGGACTCTGACGCTGATAGGTTTGTGTTTGACGTACCCCAGCCGTCAGGACGTCTTGGCCAGTGGTGGGCTGATTTGGGTGTTAGCCTACTTCTGTTTGACTGCTCTATGGTCCGAATCGGAGCAGTACATGCGTTCTAAAGTGGCACTGACCATAGCCATTCCTCCTTTAATGTTCCTGTCCGGGTTGGTGATAGGCCGCAGTGTAGCCAGTTTCCGCACACTGGCCCTGTCGCTGATCGGTCTGGCCTTGATGATCAGTATCGCAATGTTGGTTTTGGGGCGCGACGAAGTATGCAACTATGGCGATGAGCCCGGCGCGGGATATCAATCCGTATCGAGAATTCTGGGGCTGGGTATCATTAGCTGCCTGGCGCTGATCTGGATAGATCGAGGGTGGGTTGAGAAAGCCAGTTACACTTTGTTAGTGGTATTGTTTGCGTTCTTTTCGATTACGTCGGGAGGCCGAGTGGGTTTGGCGTTGTGCTTGGCATATGGGGCTGCCGTTGCCTGGTTTTCACGAGGAGTGCTGCGGGCTGCCGTTCTGGCCGTGGCATTTTTCGGGCTGGTCATCTTTGTCAGTCCGCAAACCGATATGTGGCTAATTGATATGTCGGAGAGTCGAAGCTTGCCGGAATCCCTGCGCAGAACAGCCTTCTATTTGTCCAGCGCTAGCGAGGTCAAGGCGAACGAAGTTAGTCGCAGCTTACTCTACAACATGGGTTGGCAAGTATGGAGTCAACATTCGATCTTGGGGACGGGCTGGGGCGGCTTTCCCGTCGCAGCCGGATTTGGCGAAGATTCAGGCTTCTATCCGCACAATCTAATCTTGGAGTTGTTGGCCGAAACGGGAATAGTCGGAGGACTGTTTTTTGCCGCGCTCGTCGCGCTAGTGTCCGTCCCAGCACTGTGGTTGGCTCACCCTCGGCGGACACCGTTTGTAATTGTGGCCCTGGGCTTTCTGGCCGCAGGTTTAATCAATGCCATGATCGTTTTCGATTTTCCATTTCAACGCGAACTGATGATCGGCATGGGATTGACCGTCTCCGCTGCTCAACTTGCCCGTCGTGAACAATTTGACGAATCAAGTGTCGACGAGCCAGTTCACGAATCCGAGCAGGAACTCGGTGCTCCACACCAAAGTGAATTGGTGGGGCCAACATCAAGCGATCAAGCGGGTTCGGCAGCGCCATGAATATTCTAACCATCAATCACTATGCTGGTTCGCCGCAACACGGCATGGAGTTCCGACCGTTTTATCTATCTCAGCAATGGGCAACCTTAGGACATACTGCATCGATTCTTGCCGCATCCCATTCGCACCTCCGCGCCCGACAGCCAAGCTTGATCGCAGGTGGAGTAACCACCGAGAACATTCAAGACGTTGTCTACCGCTGGCTTCCAACCCCGAAGTACTCTGTCAATGGTCTGGGACGAGTTCGTAACATAGTGTCTTTCTTACGGCAATTGTGGCTGTCCGCTGGGACGATTGCCCGTGAATTTAAACCTCAAGTGGTAATCGCCTCAAGTACTTATCCGATGGATATTTGGGTTGCGGCAAAGATCGCGCGCAAGTCCAACGCCAAGCTAGTGTTTGAAGTGCACGATTTGTGGCCGCTGACCCCGATCGAACTCAATGGCATGTCGCGTTGGCATCCATTCATTATGTGGTGTCAACAAGCTGAAGACTATGCTTGCCGCCGCGCCGACGTGGTTGTCAGCATGTTACCCAAGGCGGCCGACTACCTGGTCAGCCGTGGCATGCAGCGTGAGAAGTTTTATTGTGTCCCCAATGGAATTTCGTTGCAGGACTGGGAAGCCAAAGACGATGCGTTCCCCACCGAGTTAAGCAACTTGCTTTCCCGCAAGCAAGCTGAAGGGGGCACTTGGGTTGTCTATGCAGGCTATCATGGCAATGCCAATGCCCTAGGCTACTTGGTTGAGGCCGCAGCGGAGCTAAAGAAAGAGGACATTCACTTTGTACTCATCGGAGATGGCCCACATAAGAATGACCTGCGCAGTCAAGCCAAGCAATTGGGAATTAACCACCTCCACTTTGTGGACGCGATACCCAAAGGTCAAATCCCAAATGCCTTGCGTCAATTTGACATTGCCTACTTGGGCTGGAACAAACAACCGCTCTATCGTTTTGGCATATCCCCCAATAAGCTGATGGATTACATGATGGCCGGTCTGCCGGTAGTACACTCAGTGGAAGCCGGAAATGACCCTGTTTCGGAAGTGGGCTGTGGGCTCACGGTTGCACCTGAGTCGCCGAAGGAAATCGCCCAAGCCCTCCGACAGCTATCGCGTCATTCTGCGGACCAGCGCCGGGCGATGGGACAACTCGGCCAGACTTTTGCCCTTGCTGAACAGACCTATCCAGTGTTGGCGAGTCGATTTCTAGACGCCATTGGCGGGAGCGAGAAGGCATGAGCGCGCAGCTAAGTCATGAACCGCAAGAGATGGTCGACCGTTATGCCCGCCGCGCGGGGTTGGAGTCACGCTATGCCACGCTCGATAGCTACAACTTGAGAGTACTGCAAGAGCGGCAGCGCGCCCTGAGTCGTTTGCTGCGAAGGCATACTCGCAAACCAGTGGACACACTTCAGTTGCTGGAAATCGGCTGCGGCGTGGGAACAAATTTACTGGAGCTGCTATGGTTTGGCTTCACTCCGCAAAAGTTACTAGGTAACGAATTGCTTGAGGAACGTGTGGCCCAAGCCCGCCGGCGACTCCCCTCACTCATCGACATTCATGCTGGCGATGCCGTGCAACTCAGCTTCGATGAGCGGCAGTTCGATATCGTTTACCAATCGACCGTCTTCACCTCGCTACTCGACCGAAATTTTCAACATAAATTGGCCGACAAAATGTGGAGCCTGGTACTCCCTGGGGGTGGCGTACTGTGGTACGACTTCACTATCAACAATCCACGCAATCCCGATGTCCGAGGTGTACCGACGCGGCGCATTAGGGAGTTGTTCCCGCAGGGAAAACTATATGTCCGGCGTGTGACGTTGGCACCACCGCTAGGACGTTTAAGTTGTCGCTTGTACCCGGGGTTGTATGGACTGATTAACAGCCTTCCCTGGCTGCGTACCCACGTTCTGTGTTGGATCGAGAAACCGTTGATATGATCAAGCGTGCCTTTGATTTTCTAC
Organism: Pirellulaceae bacterium; assembly: GCA_041739785.1. Classification (GTDB taxonomy): domain Bacteria; phylum Planctomycetota; class Planctomycetia; order Pirellulales; family Pirellulaceae; genus Aureliella. Next base: position 17,837 of record JBGSNE010000064.1, on the reverse strand, counting down.
TCGCGCTGGCCGGCATAGTATTCTTGGCTCCGGTTTTTGTGCTGGCTGCCTTACTAGTGATGATCACATCACCAGGTCCGATCCTATTTGGACACGAGCGTGCTGGGCGCGGTGGCACACGGTTTCGGGTTTACAAGTTTCGCACGATGGTTCACAACGCTACACAGCTAGGTGGACCTCTGACCCTGGGGGGCAATGACCCACGGATCACCACGGTAGGACATTGGTTGCGTCGCACCAAACTCGACGAGCTGCCACAGTTGTTCAATGTTCTGGTGGGACACATGAGCCTAGTGGGACCACGCCCCGAAGCGTGGCGATATGTGGAGATGTTTCCAGAAGACTTCGCGGTGATCTTGCGCGTCCGTCCAGGCATTACGGATCCAGCCTCGATCGAGTTTCGCGATGAAGCTAGCCTGTTGACGTGTGCGGCAGATCCCGAGCGCGAGTACACTGAGCACATTCTGCCGATAAAAATCCGATTGGCCAAATCGTACATCGCGCAGCAATCGATCTGGAAAGACTTCAAGATTATCTTGCAAACCTTGTGGCGGCTGATCGCCGATCATTTACCACAAGCAACGCGAGCTGTTAAATCACTTTAAACTTGTCTGTCGTAGCAGGCCTACGAACCGAGGGAGAAACCGATTGTCGCGTCCGCAACCGAGTGTTCCGTTCTTTCGTCCATCGATCACACAGCGCGAAATCGACGAAGTTGTTGCCTGCCTTCGCTCGGGCTGGCTGACTACTGGCCCTCGAACCAAACAGTTTGAAGAGAGCTTTGCCAAAGCGGTGGGAGCCAAGTATGCAGTAGCAGTCAACTCCTGTACTGCCGCTTTGCACTTGGCGGTCGAAGCATTGGAGTTGAAGGCTGGCCAAGGGGTATTGATCCCTACGATGACATTCGCTGCTACCGCAGAAATAATTCGCTATCAGGGAGCCATTCCCATCTTGGTTGATTGCGATCCAGTGACTCTGAATATCGACTTACAAGACGCCGCAGTCAAACTGGCCGCGGTACGTGCTGGAGAATTGCCGGTCGCCCCCGATACGCCCGTCGTAGGTATTATTCCTGTGCACGTCGGCGGCGCGATGGTCGACATGGATCTCGTCGAACAGTTCGCCAGCGCGCACGGGTTGTGGGTAGTGGAGGATAGTGCCCATGCGCTCCCCGCCGCATTCCAAACCCAAGCTGGAACTTGGAAAATGAGCGGACATGATACCGCTGCGGTCACGTGCTTTTCCTTCTACGCCAACAAAACGATCACCACCGGCGAAGGAGGTATGGCCGTGACCGCCAACGCGGACTTAGCGAATCGCATGCGTAGCATGTCGCTGCATGGACTGTCCAACGATGCCTGGAAAAGATTTTCGGGGAGCGGTGCCTGGGACTATCACATACTCGCGCCAGGTTATAAATACAATTTGACGGATCTCGCTTCTTCTCTAGGCATCCACCAACTGGACCGCGCTGAGGAACTTCGGGCTGAGCGCGAGGAACTGGCGGGTAGATTCTTGATCGACTTGAATGCGATTGGACAATTGGAACTTCCACCCACGCATAGCGATCGATTGCATGCTTGGCATTTGTTTCCCATTCGCTTGCGGTGTGAGACGCTTCGCATTTGCCGCAACGAATTTATGGAAAAAATGCGTGAGCGCGGTGTGGGCAATTCCGTGCATTGGCGTCCGTTGCATCTGCATCCGTATTACGCCAACGATTTTTGCTGGCGGCCAGAACACTGTCCTGTGGCAACTCGCGAGTGGGAAAGGTTGATCAGCCTGCCATTGTTTCCAGGGATGAGCGAGCTGGAATATCAGCATGTGGTAGAGACGGTCAAGTTGCTATGCGCGGAGTACCATGTTTAATCTGTGGTTGACTTGGGTTTTTTGCCTATGGTTGCTATTTGTAGTGATCGCCCGCAGGTCTCATCCGCAACTGGCCTTGGGAGTGGTCGTGCCCATCGCCTGGTTGGCCCCTGTCTGGTTACAGTGGACGCTATTCCAGTCAACTGGTGATACGATCGTGGGGACTGGTATCGATGTGAAATTGGGCGCCAGTATCGCTATTCTAATTACATATTGTTTTTTTAAGCGTGCCACCTACCCTTGGCGATTAGTCCCCTGTGATTGGGCCATGTTGGGCTTGATGGCTGTGCATCTTATGAGCGACATTCACTATCAAGGTCCTCAGTGGATCATCTTGGGTCGCGTGTATGCCGAATGGTGGGTCGCGTATGTGATTGGCCGGCTGGCTTGTCAATATCGCGGTGATATTTCGCGATTTTGGCCGTATGTTGTCGGCGTGGCGATTTGTTTGGCTGGCCTATCTGCCTTCGAGATGGGGACTGGTATCAGCCCCTATGAATGGTTGGTGGGTACGATACCGAATGAAGGTCGGCCTGGGGTGGCCACGCGTTGGGGCATGCGCCGCTCCTATGGCCCCACCTTGAATCCGATTTATTTTGGCAGCTTACAACTGCTCTTGTTTGGATGGTGTTTGTACGCGGCGGTACGAGCCATCACGGCGCGTGCCACTTGGGCTTGGTTAATGGCCCCGCTGCTGGCTGTGATAGGAATCGTGGCCAGCGGTTCGAGAGCTCCAATTCTAGGTGCTGGTTTGGCGATCCCCGTGTTGCTGTTCTTCCGTTTTCAACGACTTCGTCTGCCGCTGATTGCCGTGGTTGTCTTACTGGGAGCTATTGTTTATCTCCAGCAAGAAACGATCATCGAAGGGCTGGAACGCTGGGCAGGCGAGGATCGTTTTTATCGGGCCGATGTAACGGTGAAGATGGAAGACGGTGAGACTAAACAGTACAGCACCACTCGCTATCGCCTGTTACTGCTGGACGTGTATAAGATTGCTATTCGTCGTGCTGGTTTGTTGGGATTCGGTACCGAGGCGGTGACTGGATTTCCCATCCATGTGCCCGTCGGGCCACAGGAAGTCGAGACGCTACACACGCTGCGCATGATCGACAACACCTACGTATTGCTTACCTTGCGGTTTGGGTACTTGGGCTTGCTATGCTGGTCGCTAGCAGCAGCAATGGCGATTTACCAACTCTACTATCTGAACGAGCAGTGTCGGACTGAGAGCGTGGGGCTCTTAGCTAGCTGCCAGGCCGCTGTACTCGTCGCCATGCTGCCGGTGATGTTCACTGTGTGGATGCCGCAAGACTACGGCTTCGCGCTGCTGTGGAGTTGGGGAGCTAGCAGTGGCATGTACCTAGCTTATCGCGGCGGAACTTTTAATGGCGCCCCGCCGCGTGGTCCATTGCGTCCACCAGAGTAGCTACTGTTTTAATTTGAACCTTGCGCCCAGTTGCGAAAGTTCCTGGCGGCTTCTTGCCTGAGGATTGACCTGCCGAAAGGCTTGGCGACTTCCGCTACACCCGCACTCGACTCGGAGAGTCCAGCGACGATTAGTTGTTGCTGCCGAGCACCCAACTGAAGTTGAAGAAGTTCAGTACGGCGTTGGTGCTCATCTCACCTGGCTTGTAATACATCATGATGTAGTCACCTGCCATGATCTTGATGCGTTCGGTTGGGTCGTGCATGGCCTTGGCCAAGTCAACGCGAATCGGCAATTGATCGCCATTAGGTAGCTTACGCAGGATCAACAAACGCGTGGGTGGAATAACGTTGCCCACACCCGCACCGGCTCGTAGCACGGAGACCGCTGCGGTACCACCCAAGCCACCCACCGAGCCCTGTGCCAGTGCAACCGCTTCGAGTACATCGAGGTCTTCATCGCGTGGCAATGGAATCTGTCCCCCGGGGAGCAGACCGCCGGTGTAGAAGTACTCGTCGCGACGGGGCTCGATGTACACAATGTCGCCATCTTGCAGCAATACGTCTTCCGGTGCAAACGGTATCGGTTGATCGGGGCAGAGCTTCAAGGGAATGCGAATGGCTTCTAGATGAGCTGGCAATTGGCTGACAGCCGTCAAGGGATCCTCACCATTGTCGACCAAGTTTTGGACCTGCGCCGCATCGTTCGCGCCCAGAGTGCTCTTGCGCAGTACCCAAACTTCGTTGTTGGCGTCGACACCGGGCAGTCCACCGCTGATGGCCAAGGCATGCAATACGTCGCTTTCGTAGACCGGCAAGTCGACGACTTGAGCGCTTCCGCGTTTTTGCAGCAGTGCATTTCCTTTAATTGTCTGAATTGCGCCAGGCAAGGCGATGTCTTCTCGCAACACTAGCACACGATTGACTCGTTGGCGAATCAGCGCGATATTGATTTGATCATTTCCTTCCTTGACTATCCCTTTCTTGATATAGGCTTGGCGGATCACTTCAGCTAGCTGCAGTTGGGTCAGCCCCCGGGCATTGATGGCCGGCACGAGTGGCAGTTGCACTTCACCATTGGCTTGCACCGTAGCCGGAATGCCGACGCCGGGTGTAACGAAGGTGCCGTTGGGAGGATAGTAATTCTGCGATAACGACTGTTCTACGCTTTGGATGATCGGCGGCAGTTCCTTGGCATCTGGCGGAATCACGCCCGGCACCGTAACAGCCACTATATCACCGCTATCGAGCAAGTACTCGGCCGGCTGATTGCCAGCCAATACCGAAAAGTTGATCGGTACCAAAGAACTCCGCTCAGGGGCGGCAAACTGACTGGGCAATCGACTCGCCGGGACAGCGTGTTTAGTGAACGTAACGCAGCCACTGAAAAAAAGACAGGTCAGTACCCCGAGGCCCGATGCCAGTCGTGTGAATGAATGCAGTTTCACTTTGCACCTTCCTTGGTGTCGCTATGAGTTAGAACCGGGTTGCGTGTATCCGTACTGACAACCGTTGAGGCGAGCTTCAAGACGAAAGCTCGGAGACCCACTTGATTTGGCGTGGCAGACTACTTGCTAGTTACCACTGGTTTTGAATTTTCCGTCTTAAAGATATCTGCGTAGCTAGTTTGAAAGGCGGTGTGCGTGACATAGCCTTCGTCGGTCCCGTTCGTGCCCTGCTTGAATTCCGGGATGGGTGGTTTAGGTGTTAAGTCCGAGGAGCCGCTTCCCGCCGATTCGAAATTAGCCTGTGGCTGGAATTCCATGGCTGGTGTGTAAATGCTGTCCGGACGATCCGCATGGACTCCTGCAGAGCATTGTCCATTGGCGCATGCACTGCTTCCCAGTGCGCCACACTCGCAGTAGTCAGGTGAGTAGCAACCTTGGCAACCACTGCTGTTGATGGTTGGCGCACACGGGCCCACGGGTACGTCGTGAAATCCAGGGAAGCCTTTCCCCTCGGAGGCCACGACTCCACACTGATAGCCGCGGAACCAATCCTGAATACATTTCTGCCCCTCGCAACATTGGTACTTGGTCGACCAATAACATGGCGGCGGAACGGCTGGAGTTTTGCACCCCCGTCCGGTGGAGGCGTCATAGAATCCCTGCTTGAAGCCCTTTGCATAGTCGTTCCCCAATTCGCGACGTTGCGCGCCGGAGGTCTGACTGAGCCACGCGGAGCTGGCTCGGTGCTTGTTGGTCCAAGAATAGTGCAGGTCTTGCATCGAGGCGAAGCCGCTGCAGCCGGTTACAGCGGAACCTGCCAGAAGCACTAATAGCAGGCCGCTTGTATGCAACACTCGTGCTGGTGTAACAGAAGCTTGGTTACCCATTTGCTCATCCCTGAGATCGATGACTGTTCACATTCGATGCCCGGCCAATCCATTGACCTTTTCATCGCTGTGCTGGTTAGTCGCTGCCCATGCGGAGGCGACTCTCCATCCGGGGGTTATCATCGGTGCAGCCTGGTTGGCCGAGGGAGAGATTTTGCTGCTGCCGCTAAGACGCTCATAACGCGCGTTCCCCGTAGAACCGTTACAAACTATAGTCAATCACGGTATGACCTTGCGATTCTTGGTCCACCCTTCGCCAAACGAAGGAGCAAAAGGGGCTCGGACTAACGACTCGCTTGCAATTCACCATCGATGATAGCATTGAGAACTGGCGTCAGATTCTCATGAAAGCCGCCAGGGAGTTGTCGCGCCAAGCAAAATTTCTCCAGTTCATCGAGCGCGAACTTCGAGCGCGTATCGAGCTTAAAACTGCGCGTTGCACTGGCCGTGGGATAAATCCCGGTCGAATCGTAGTCGGTCACGGCGATCCGTCCCAGGATGCTGCTTTGGGATGGTCGGAGCGGTTGCGAATAGGAAGCCAAGTAGTGCAGCGTTTGTCTGTCCTCCGTGGTGACAAACACATGATGATCGAGCTGATCGGGTGAGTCCCCGTCCCTCCCCTGTATGAAAGCGAATTCAAATTGTTCGCGAGTCCGAGTGCTTCCCGGTTGCAGAATATCGTTCTTAAAAATCAATACCAAAGTTCTCAGTTTTTCCGCTGTGAGAATGCGGGTCTCGGGAACAAACAAACCTATCCCATGAAACTCGTGGATCTTAGCCGCCACCAGCGGCTCGAACGGTTCCGAAAGTCTTGATCCCCGGTACTTGGCAGTGACTACCAGAGGACGATGGTGAAAATAAAGTTTGCGGTCCAGTAGATCTCTGCGCACGCGCCCTTGGATCAGCACGCAATTCTTGTCTAAATAGTCGGCAATAATGCTGCCGCTAACTTTCGGTAGCGCTGCTCGATCGGATGATTCGAATTCCAGCCCCACGGAGAACAGGGTCCGCCGAGTGGATGCCAGTGGCCTCGACTCAGTCTGCAAACGATCGCGGCTGGTCAAATAGGTGACGAAGCTCCGCATTTCCAAAGCTTCCCCCTGCACAATTTGTTCACAAGCATCACTGCTGGACCGATCGAAGGCAGTCTCCACGTCGCGCTGCGATTGCGGTAAAACGCTGATCGTCTTCAAGTCGCCGAATTCGTCGATGGCCAAACTCGATCGGCTCGCGAACATGAACATGACGCCGACTAACAACAAGATTAGCCTTTTCGATTGTTGTCTCACGGGGTTTGCTCCTTCCGGCTGTGGCTCTTAAAGGCTCTTCAGTTTAGACGCTCGCCAGTCATTGTCCAAATCGAATGTACGTCAGGCTTTCCTGCCTGACGGCGGAGGTGCCTCCAAACCAAACCCCACCTAAGGGTGGCGTGCAATGTTTCAGACTTATCCATTCGGGGCATTTAGGGAACTTTTCACCGCTCCTGATACTCAAACCCCTCGGTGTCGGAACTGCTGGCTTGACGCGATTAGCGGCATCAGCCGGTTGCGATTACCGGCCAAACTGCAACGAATTTGAGTCGCTCGATTGTGTCATGCGGACGGTTTGTAACGAACCTACCACCACACAAGCCGATTTGACCACCTCCATCTGCGAAGCAATTCGTTGAAATTTGAGCGTCTCCAATTACAATCCAAGTCACAGTGCACTGTTTTCCCAAAGCCCCTATTTTCACAGTTTTCGTTAAGCCACCGGTCTTGTTAACCCCAGTGGGTGGCTCAAAACGGCTTGTCAACTACTGAATTAGGGCTGGTACTTGCTACCCCTAGCCGCTGTTTACCCAGCGCTCCGTCGAGAGGTTATTACATGGCCATTGGTCGTTATTCCAAATCGCGTAACCTGCCAGCCCACAATCGCTTGCAGAAACGTAGCAGCGTCCGTCGCGTGCTTCTCGAGACGCTCGAGCCTCGGCAATTGCTGGCCGTGGGGCCGCAGTTGATCGGGATTCAACCCAATGCGGGCGATTTGCTTCAGAACGGCGAAATCCTGCATCAATCTCCGACAGAGCTCGTCTTCCGTTTCAACGATGGCGCGGGGATCGACGCAGCGACTTTGGGGGGAATCCGCGTGGTCCGAAGCGGTGAGGATGGCGTTTTTGAACGCGCCTCCATCGCCACCGACTTCGGAACCGGAGGTCAAACACTCGTCGAATTTTATGCCCAGACGCCTGGGCAAGCCGGTAACGGGATCGAATTGCGTTTCACTGCGGTCTCGCGGACCGATTCACGCGTTCCCATTTTGCGTGTTAGTGGTCGACGGATTGACGTCGAACTCAATTCCAATCCCGCCATGCAAACTCGCGTGGAAGATTTGCTGCGCGCCTTCGAGCGCGATTCGGGCACTGCGGCTACCAACTTGGTCTTCGCTCTGCCACTACGCGGTTCGCAAACGATTGCAATTGGTAACACCACAGATACTACGCGGCCTTTGATTCTCAGTGGCGCCAATTCCGCTAAGGGATCGACCAATTTTGGTCTGAGCAACAATCTCGAAGTGCGGTTTGTCGCGCGAGACAGCGGTAGCACGGGCCTGGGGACCACGATCAATGTGACACGCGTGGATCGTGGAGGTGCAGGAGCGCCTACCGTTACGGTCAGTGGCAAGACGATCAATGTGGTTCTGAACAGCAATCCACTGAATGCCACCACCACCCGTGAATTTGTCGACGCCATTAACGCCGATCCAGCTGCCTCGCTCCTGATTGAGGCCCAGTTGGTATCGGGTTCCGGCGCGACGCGGATTGGCGCCGCCGCCACCAGCTACTCGCCGATCAGCCTCAGTGGTGTAACCGACATCGAAGTCATTCCAGGCTACATCGGGCTGGGCGACAGCAATCGCGAAGTAGTATTGCGGTTTGCCGAAGCGCTTCCGGATGATTTTTATCGCATCGAGATTTTGGGACAAGGCATTCGGACACTGCGAAACGTGGCGGGCGACCCGTTCAATATGGGAGTCTCTGCTTCGATCGCCTTTGAGCTGCAATTGGGCGCCCAAGTATTGTCCGTTGTTCCGCAACCGGTCACCAAGGACGCAACTACAGGCGTTTTGAGCTGGGATCGTCGTGAAGAGATCGACATCTATTTTAGCCACGATGCGTTGATTGATGTGAAGAGCATCGTTTCGGTTAACGGTGTGTCCCTGGCGCAGATCAGGGCCGAGCGCGGCGGGGTATTGTATCTGCAGAATACCGATGTGATCGTATTCTCTAGCGGAGCTGGCCAACGCGGGGCGCTGAACCCACAGTACTATCAGCTAATCAATTCCAAAGGGACGTTGAACACAACCGATGATGCGGCTGCTGTGTTGCCGACTCGAGTGCGGTACTACCCAGAAGCGGATCGCGTCTCACTGCGGTACGAGCGCGATTTGAGCACCTATGCGGAAGCTGGAGGCGAACTGCGACTAAGGGTGGGAACCAACGAGGCTCGTCCACTACCGCCTGTAACGGTGGATGGACTGACCATCGACCCGGCTGATACTTTCGCCAACGCCGTGAATCTCAATACCAGCTGGACACCGGGTGGCGCAGGTTCACAAGCGGTCCTAGTCAATTCGAAAATCGAGAACACTACCGAAACACCGCTCGACTTCCCTGGTGGCAACGATGAGCCAGGAAATCGTCAGAATCTGTTTCAATCCAATGTGGCCGCCGGTGCTGACGCCACGAATGGCATCTCCACGATATCGTACAATTTTCAAGGCGCTTTGGGACAAAACACCAACGGTACGCCCAATGTCAACGCGATCACTGATCAGCAAAAGCAACGGGTCCGCGAAGTATTCTCGCTGTACGAAAAGTACCTCGGAGTGCGGTTTGTGGAAACGGTCAATCTGGGTCTGACCGTGGCCGTCGGTGATACACGCGCCGTCATTCCCTTCCCGGACACCGCTGGGGCTGGTAGTGGCGTGATCGATATCAACGGCCCTGGTAATATTTACTACGAGTCGGGCATTCTTGCATCCAATTTGCAAGCAGCCACGGTGCTGGATATTCAAGACTTCAGCGATTCCAATTTGAATGGATTCGGTGGATCGTTCCAACGCGCAGCCATGCAAGGCATCGGCCGCTTGCTGGGGTTGGGACTGTCGGACGAAGTCGCACAGCTCACTGTCCAATCTTTTGACGGAGCCTTGGTTACTCCCGGTGTGGGGAGCGAAATCGTCTTCCCAGGCAACGCCGATATTGTGCACGGTCAGTTCCTGTACCGTCCCGATAGCAAAGATATTGACCTCTACCAATTCACGCTGCCAGTCTCGGGACGCATCTCCATCGAGGCCTTTGCAGAACGAATGAGCCAAGCCAGCTTACTCGATACGCAAATTCGGCTATTCCAGAGTACGGCGACGGGCTGGGAAGAAATTGCAGCCAATGATGACTATTTCAGTTCCGACTCGTTTTTGGAACTAGAACTGTCCCAAGGTAATTACATCGTGGGGGTCAGCGCCAGTGGCAATGATCGTTACAACCCGGTAGTTGCCAACACTGGCTTGGGTGGCATGTCGCAAGGCAATTACCAATTACGGATGGACTTCCAGCCCCCTGCTCCGTCAGTGCTGCGCGACGCTGATTCTCCTGTCGGTACCGCCATTGATGGCGATGGCGATGGTACCCCAGGTGGCACCTTCAACTTTTGGTTCAAACCTTCGACCACTGCCACCACCAAGTTCGTCGACAAATCGGCGGCAGCTGGCGGGAATGGTTCCGTGGCAACTCCCTATAACAACCTCGGCACCGCGCTCGCCACGGCCACTCCCGGCACTGTGGTACGTGTGGTCGGCAATGGCGGAGCCGATAAGAACTTTGCCACGCAAGCCGACAACTTGGTTTACGAGATCGGTTTTAATGCTTTGGGCCAAGCGCTCCCAGACGGAGCAACGCTGGATGTCCCCAAGAATGTAACGTTGATGATCGATGCGGGAGCCATTCTGAAAATGCGTCGCTCACGCATCGGAGTGGGAAGCACGTCCGTTAACGTCGACCGCAGCGGTGGAGCGTTGATGGTACTGGGCACTCCCACATTGCAAACGGCCAATGGGACTGTGCTGAAAGACTCGGCTGGCAATCCCATCGCCGGCAGCGTGTTCATCACTAGCTTGAATGATTCGACCATTGGCAAAAATGCGACCACCACAACTGTCGGTCCGACGGCCGGAGACTGGGGTGGTATCGATATTCGCGCCCGAGTGGATGCCGCCAATGGCCGCAATCGCGCCGAAGATCAAGGTATATTCCTCAACTGGATTAGCAATGCAGAATTGCGCTACGGCGGTGGACAAGTCGTCGTGGATGGCACGTCGCAGTCGATCACTCCCGTCCAGATGGTCGATTCACGACCGACGGTTGTCAGCAGCTTCATCACGCTCAGCGCCGAAGCCGCTTTGAGCGCGACGCCGAACAGCTTCAAAGAATCCAACTTCCGCTCCCCCGCCGAGCAGGGAAATATCGCCACGCCGTTTTCGGTCGATTACGCCCGAGTGGGACCAGAATTGCATGGCAATCGAATTGTGGGCAATTCAATCAACGGATTGCAAGTCCGCGTGCGGACCGGCGGAAGTACACAGCTTGAGAAGCTGACCGTGCAGGGCCGTTTTGACGATATCGATGTCGTTCACTTCCTCCCTGAAAACTTAGAGATTCAGGGGACCGCTGGTGGAGCGGTGCTGATTGAAACTCCTCCCAATGCTGGTCAAGTTCAATTGGCGACGCAACCTGGCGGATCGCTGTCAACTGGTTTTTACACTTACATTTTTAGTTCGCAGGACAGCAGCGGAGCTGAAGGCGTAGCCTCCACCACCACCTCGTATATTCAACTGCCATCGACTTCAACGAATCGTTCGATCGTGCTCAGCAATATTCCCGCTGACGCGCGGAACGTATATCGCAGCTCGCCCGGTGGATTTGAGCCCTATACGTTGATCGCACGCATCGCCGCTGGCACCAGCACCGTTGTCGACAACGGCAGCGACTTGGGTGTCGCATTGCCAAACATTACGGGAGCGGTAAGCAGCCGCCTCGACGCGCGTTTGGTGATCGATGGAGGCACGATCGTCAAGAGCACCGGCTCGCGGATTGATGTCACGTTGGGGGCTCAGTTGATCGCTGAAGGAACTGCGGGAAATCCGGTGGTCTTCACCTCGCTCAACGATTCCCGCTACGGCGTGGGAGGGACATTTGATACGGCCAATCGAACGGGAAGATTGGCAGCCGCTGAAGGGGATTGGGGAGGGCTCTACATTGGGCATACCTCGTCAGCCAGCCTGGATAACGTGGTGTTGGCCTACGGTGGCGGCACCACCCGCATCGAAGGTGGTTTTGCCGATTTCAGCGCGCTCGAAGTACATCAAGCCGAAGTGCGTTTGGCCAACAGCCGCATTGAGTTTAACGGTACCGGAGCACGTACGACGACCGATGCCGATCGGGCCGGTCGGGGATTCAACGAACCGGGGACGATTTTTGTACGCGGCGCTCAGCCCATCATCGTGGACAACATTATTTCCAACAACCTAGGACCAGCCATGAGCTTTGACGTTAGCTCATTGAATTCGGTCTCGGTCACGGATTGGGGACGTTCCACGGGCCGCGGCGACAGAATCGATGCACGCCCAGGCAATCAAGGACCGCTCATCGCTGGTAATATCATCCAGAATCAAGTTGGCAACAGTGCCGATTCCAATAACTCCCCCATCAATGGCTTGGTTGTCCGCCAGGGCAATTTGACCACCGAGGGTGTCTGGGACGATACGGACGTAGTGCACGTGGTGCAGGGTGAAATCATCGTCCCTGACTTCCAACACTACGGTGGCCTGCGATTGATCAGCTCGGCCGAACAAAGCCTAGTTGTCAAGTTCTCCGGCGCTAACGCCGGACTCACGGCGACCGGACAACCACTCGATAATGCCGATCGTATTGGCGGTTCTATTCAAATTATCGGTACACCCAACTATCCAGTTATCTTGACTTCGTTGGACGATGATTCGGTGGGGGCTGGCTTCACTACATCCGGACTGCATCAAGTTGATACAAACAACAACGGCAGTGCGAACACGGCCACGGCAGGTAGCTGGCGTGGGTTGTTGCTGGAAACCTACAGCAATGATCGCAACGTGGTCATCACCCAAGAAAGAGAATCCGCGCGGGCTGGTGCACCAGCGGCCAACGACACGACCACCCAAGCACAATACCTAGGCACATTGGCGCCCAACGAAAAGTCAGGAGACGAAAATCAAAGACTCGGTTTCCAGGTCGGCGGGATCATCTCGGCACCGGGTGACGTCGACGTGTTCAGCTTTAACGCGGCTGCGGGAACTGAGGTCTGGTTGGACATCGACCGCACGCTCAGCTCGTTAGACACCGTCGTCGAATTGGTCGACGCTAACGGTCGTACCTTGGCCTTGTCAGATAGTTCACTATTAGAAGAACGCGATCCGACAACCATTTACAAGGCGGGGGAATTGGCGGCCCAGTCGGTCAATCCACTTCGTAAAAGCGCAACGGCATTTTACTACCAAAGCGCCCAGGGAGAACCGAAGGACCTCTATAGCACCAATCCTCAAGACGCTGGCCTACGGATTGTATTGCCAGGCTCAGCTGGTACCAACAACTTGTATCACATCCGCGTCCGCAGCAGCAATTTGAAGGCGGGCGACGCGGCCACTCAATTGCTCGACCCAACCAAACTGCATGACGGTTTGACAAGTGGTCGTTATCAGTTGCAAGTGCGTTTGGGTGAAGTGGATGAGATACCCGGCTCGGGAGTCACCAACGCCGACATTCGCTTTGCCGAGACGGGGATTCGCTTGGTAGGCGTTCCCGGTAATTCGCCACTGTTGGGTGAAAATGCGGAAATTGTCGAAGTGGGTGTAGGGGCCGTCCAGAACGATACATTTGCCAACGCTCAGGCGCTCGGCAATCTGCTGCAATCCAATCGCCAAGCCATCAGCGTGGCCGGAACATTGGATGACTTCACCGATGTCGACTGGTTCTCGTTTGATCTGACCTACGACAAGATCACTCCCGTATTGCTGCGTGAGTATTTTGCAACCATCATCGATGTCGACTACGCCGATGGCATCGGGCGTCCCGACGTGTCGCTGTATGTCTTCAACTCCGCCGGCAACTTGATTCTGGGAGGACTCGGCAGCGATTTGGCCGGGGATCAATCGAGTCCCACCGCTGGCAATTCGGAATTGGGTCGTGGCTCGGCCGGTATCAATGATCCCTACATCGGCCCTTATATGCTGCCGACGGAAACTCAAACCGGAGCTGATTTTAATGGGAACATCCCAGCCGGACGGTACTTTTTAGCGGTCACCAATAGCGATATGGTTCCGGCCATTCTCGCGTCCTACACCGATCCCAATTTTGCCGACACCAACATGCGGCTACAGCCCATCGAAGGGATTCGATTGATCGCCGAAGATCATATAGAATTCCAGGGATCGTCTACGGCCGTCGATCCGATCGTGCCGATTCTGTTTCCCACACCGGGAGATTTCGATTTCACCACGTTCACTTCCTACAACGCGACTAATGACTCGATCGTTGATTACAACTTAAGCGACATCACCCTATACGTCAGTCGCGATGTGGGCTTGGAAGAAACCAATCTGTACATCGTCAATCCGTTCACGGGTGAACAGCGTAGTCTGGTAGGCAACGGGAACTTTGACGTACGCGATATCGACTTCCGCCCCAACGGCACGTTGGCCGGTTTTGATCGCACCTTAGAAGCCCGGCCACCGGCCAACACCGACGCGGATACGCTGACCGACTATTTCACCATCGATGCAGGAACGGGCGTGTTTACCACCGCCGGTAACTTCGGCTTGCAAACGTCGCACCTGGAATTCCCAGCCGCCGGCGGAGCGCCAACGGTAGCGGCTAGTGACGATGGTTTTAACATCGAAGCCTTAACTTTTGCCATAATCAATGGCCAAGAGCGCGGGATCGCGGTAGGCAATCGTCCGACGCCTCCAGGCGAACAGCCTGTGTATTCCGGTACTCGTTTCATCAACAACAACGGTCAACCCGGCTTTGATCGTCCGGGGCCGAGCTACTTTACCAACGTCATTTACGAGTTTGACGAAAACACGGGTGCTGCAACCAGCAATCCGGCAGCCGATAAGCAAAATCTGGCAGTCGCGCAAGATGCAGGGACCGCCACTCGCGATCGCGGCTACATTGAAACCTTCACTCTTAATGCAGCCGGAACGATTGTCAGTCAAGCGTCCGAATTGGTTGCCAAACAAGTAACTCAAGCCACACCCACTGGGGCGAATTTCTTGATTCGCAATGGCGATAGTTTTGTAATTCAAGAAAGTGGTGGAGCCCTACGCCGCGTCGAATTTGACTTGGGTCCTGAGGTTCAGTTCAATACCAACAACCCGAACGCCGTCCTGAATGTTGCCGATGGACTGCAATTCACAATCGATGGTATCACCTACGAATTTGATAAGGGGACACCGGCTGGAGTTTCCCCAGGTGCGGTTGCCATTCCCTTGGCAGCCAGCGTCACACTCCGCAGTTTCGTCGATGCCATCGCCGGCAAAATGCCTGCGGGCATCACCGTATCCTTCGACGGCGGGCGGATGAATTTTGGGGGCGCAGCTACTGGCAATTTCGCCCAACTGCAGAACGCTGGAATCCTGACAAGCTTGGGAAATCCAGGAACGCCGGGTGCGATCCTGGTAACAGTTCTCGCATCGGATACTGCCGAAGTGGTAGCCACACGCATCGTCGATGCCATCAATGGGTCGGGACTCCCCGGCTTGATTGCGGCCATCAACCCGCTGGCGACCGACCGAGTGCAACTGGGTAACGGCGCGACATTCCAATCCACTGGCCCGCTCAACGCTTTTGGCGTGGCTCCTGGAGGGATCGTGACCGGTATTGCCATGCTCGGCAATAACGTCATTGCCGGTTCCGGATCAAGAATGTATGCCGTGAGCGATGCCGGAGGTTTGTACTTCGTCGACAATCCCATTTCGTTTGCCGGTGGCAACGTCGCGACTTACGTGACTACCTCGTACGAGTTGACTGGCATAAATTTCACTGGTTTGGTGGAAGGTCCCGTTCACGCTCAGAATGGGACGCTGTCGCAGATTTTGTTTGGCATTGACGATGCGGGAGTTATCCACGCGTTTGATACCGCCGGACGTTTGCAGCCAGTCTTCGCCAATGGAGCGAGCAGTGTAAGTACTGGTCTGTCCGGTGCGACCGGCTTGACCATGCCCGCGCTCGATTTCAACTTGTGGCACGTCAGTGGCAATCGCAACACAGACGCTGGTCATGGCCTGCCGGCTACTCCCAACAATTCACGTGAAGGTTCTCAGAACGGCGGCCAAAGTCTCTATTTCGGCTTCCAAACTCCCGCTACCAGCGGCGGCTCGGTGTTCAATGGCTTGGGTGATTTGACCGCTCAAAATGCAACGGGACTGAACAACACCTACAACTTCCCGGGTGGTGCCTCCGGAGCCATTGAAAGCGCTCCTATCGATCTATCGTCCGTTACGGCTGGTTCGCTGCCAACGCTGTACTTCAATTATCGCTTCGACACCGAAGACGCGGCTGGCAATCCGTCGCAAGCGGATCTGCCGGTTGGCAACAACAACCGTGACTACATGCGCGACTCTCTACGAGTTTACGGCGCGGGGGCTGACGGAAAGTGGATCTTGTTGGCCACCAACAATGACGCGTCGCCAGAACCTAACGTCAGCAACCGCGGAGAGTTCGATGATGAATTTGACTACCGCTTGACGGGCAACCGCGAAACACAGCCGCTATTCGATAATACGGGAACGTTCCGACAAGCACGCGTGCCACTGGACGCACTGGCTGGCAAGTCCGATGTTCGGATTCGCGTTGAATTCTCGACCTACGGAGGTTTCGGATTCGGTGAAACCGGTGGCAAGGGGCCTGAGATCCGCACCATCAGTGGCGATCGTCTGACCGATGGTGAATCGCTGATGCTCAATGGCCAGCGTTTTGAAATCGATATGGGCCTGTCGCTTTCGATGCCTAGCGGCAATGCGATTCCCAACGGAACCAGCTTGTCCATTGAAGGGGTGCAGTATGTCTTCACCGATGGAACCACCACCGTCACCGCTCCGGCTGTCCCCGTTACCATTTCGACGGCAATGAGCGGCAATCAAGTTGCCTTGCAGTTGCAGCAAGCCATCCTTGGCGCGGCGCCCAACGTGCCCGTCGTAAGTGGTTTGTCATTCGCCTCCGAAGGCAACGACACGATAGCTCGTGCATTGGCCACCGGTATTACCGGCGATAGCATTCGCGTTTCCGGCTCGGGGAATATCGGTGACAATCCGTTGCTGGTCATCGCGGGCCAAGATGTGGATATGTTCAAGATGGACCTGGAACAAGGTGCTTCGGTAACCATCGATGTAGCGGCCGAAGTGAACGGTAGCACACTCGACAGCTACCTACGAGTCTTCGACGCCGACGGGAACCAGTTGGCCAGCAACAACAACCGCCCGGGTAGCACCGACAGTCGATTGACTTTCACTGCTGCGACGACGGGCCGATATTACATTGGCGTCAGCGGTGCTGGCAATCAACTCTATAGCTCAGTGATCCCCGGCAAGGGGGCGACAGGCAGCACAGGTGATTATCAACTATCGGTCGAAGTACTTCGATCAGTTTCGCCGCAGGTGGCCGACAACCGCTTACAGCTGGTTGGAGCTAAGAGTGTTTCGTTGCCTGCCGGTTCACCTTTAGTATTACAAGGGGCAATCGGAGCCAGCAATGGACAGGCAGTCCGCGTGACTACCGACATGACTGCCGCACAGGTCGCCGTTGCCTTGCAACAGAGTGTGGCTAGCTTCTTCGCCGGCGGTGCGACGGGAGTTTACCCAGTTCGCGACAACACGATCGACCTGACTGGACTGATCAACTACAGCACTTTTGATCCGTTTACATTCCAACCTACTCCATCGACCACTGACTTCGCGCCAGGACCGTTTGGTGGGACGACCAACTTTATTGGTGATGCCTTTAGCTCATTCAATCTTGGCACGAACTTCGATGGCACAACCAACAATGCGAATCCAGGCACTTTGGGCGCTCAGAACAACGCTTTCGAAGGAGTCTATCTAGATGACTTCATCATCGGTCTAGCTGGCCGAGGTGAGATGG
>JBGSNE010000048.1:0-10577 GCA_041739785.1 Pirellulaceae bacterium | reverse complement strand
ACTAAGAACTAAGAACTAAGAACTAAGAACTAAGAACTAAGAACTAAGAACTAAGAACTAAGAACTAAGAACTAAGAACTAAGAACTAAGCACAATTTATGAGCGAACCTTTCTCGTGGGCACCGATCGGTCGACTGATTGGACTTGAGGTTCAACCGGGTGAGGCTGGGGAAGCGGAAGTGCTTCTGGATGTGGACGAGCGGTTGCATAATCCGATGGGCTTTGTGCATGGTGGTGTGATTGCACTTTTGGCTGATGCTACGATGGGGATCGCCTTCGGTCGAACGCTGGAGAATCAACTGGGCTTTGCGACGATCGAGACGAAGACCAATTTTTTGCGTCCGGTAAAACAGTCGCGATTGCGGGCGACGGCGTCTGTGGTTAGCCGAGGTTTGAGAATTGGTTTTGTGGAAGCCAAGATCTTCGATCGACAACAAAAACTCATCGCAACGGCCAGTTGCACTTGTACAGTGAATTCGGTGTAGCGAGGGCGTTCTGTTTTTAATGCGAAGGTCACGGTTGGGAGTGTCACGGTTCGGGAGAGTCAGGTGGTAGAGTCACGGTTCGGAGAACCGTGCGACGATGCAATTTTCTAGGTCCAGGATTTGTTTAACGCCGAGCCGGAACAGGCTGTCGATCCGAGTGCGATTGGCCAATCGCGAAGATCACTATTAAGAAGTCAGTTTCTCGAAGGCTCAGTCACAGCCTGCGCAGGCGACGGCAGCGTCCCAGCTGGCAGTATTCAGCTGGCAAGTATTCAGCCGGATAAACACGGGGTTGCTGCGATGCCCTGGGATGTGCATGCTGTATGTTATCCAAAAGTCTAACTAGGCCGAGGGCGTAAAAGCTATTAGCCGGTGGTCGAGCATAGCGAAAACCACCGGATACCGAAAAACAACGCGCTATTCGACCCCGAAGGTGGTCTGGTCCTACCAGCCTGATCGCTGCGACACCCTTCGGGGCTGTGGATTTTTGCAAACTTAAACTTCAACTTAAACCTAAACTACCGCGGCGAAAGTTGAAGTTTAGGTTTAAGTTGAAGTGCAGGTTTGGGAAATCGCTCACAAACTCAAATCCCTTCGGGACAATTGCCAACTTATATATAACTTACAGAATGTGCATCCCAGGCTGTCGACTGCCGTGCTTCTCAAAACCCGGCCTCTCAAAACCTGTCGCCCTCAATTGTTACGCACTAGTTCTTCTGAAGAGCCTCTTTTTGCTTGTCTGTCCCGTTGCCGGCCTTGTCGTTGTCGACGCCCTCTTTGTCATCGTCGCCCTCGGCTTTGGCTTTGGACTCCGCCGGGGTGTCAGCGTCGTTTTTCTTGTTCTGTGCGGCTTCTTGCTTCTTGCGAGCGGCTTCCTCGCGGCGACGTTCGGCTTTCATGGGATTGTCGGCACCGTCGCGATCCTTGCCTTCTTTGTCGCTCTTGTACAACTGGAAATGACTGGGCTCTAGCCGAGGTGGAAAGTAGTTGTTGTCGCGATTGGTATCTGCGGTCTCTAGTCGCGGATCGAGTTCGACGCCAACCAACTTGTGCTCGCTGATGATCGACGTGCGAGCGGATTGGCTATCTTTGGCCCACATTTCGGCGGGCAATCTCACCACTCGCTGGCTTCCGTCTTCGAAGTCGAATCGCAAAATCACGGGCATGACCAGGCCACCGATGTTCTTAAGCGATACGCTGTAATAATTGCCTTGCTGCTTCAGCTTTTCTCGCTCCTCAGGAGTCAGTTTGTCCATTGCCCGTTTGTAAGCAGCTCGAGCTTCGGGAGTGGCTTGCAGCGGATCGTAGCTGTTGTAGAAATCCTTCAGTTCGCTGAATTGATCGGCGCGCTTGGGAAGTTCGGCATTGAGCTCGTCGGAGATTGTCTGAGGTTGCTTCTGTTTGGCTTCCTGTTTTCGTTCGGCTTGTTTGTCGGGGTCACCATCCTCGGGAATGGTCCAGGTAACGTTGTCGATGGCAATGTCGCAGTGCTCGGTTGAATAGAACCAGCCACGCCAGAACCAATCCAAGTCGACGCCGGAAGCGTCTTCCATGGTGCGGAAAAAGTCGGCGGGCATCGGTCGTTTAAATTTCCAGCGTCGTGCGTATTCTTTAAAGGCGAAATCAAACAGCTCGCGGCCCAACACGGTTTCCCGCAAGACATTGAGGGCCGTCGCGGGCTTGGCGTAGGCGTTGTTGCCGAACTGCAAGATCGATTCGCTGTTGGTCATAATCGGCACTTGATGCGAGCTGGCCATGTAGTTGGCGATAGCCGCTGGCTCTCCGCGACTGGAGGGATAATCCTCCTCCCATTCGCATTCGGCCAAATACTGCAGGAACGTGTTGAGCCCTTCGTCCATCCAGGTCCATTGGCGTTCGTCGCTGTTGACGATCATCGGGAAATAGTTGTGTCCCACTTCGTGGATAACGACTGAGATCAAACCGTATTTGGTCCGGGCGGCGTAGGTACCGTCTTCGTTGGGGCGCGGACCGTTGAAGCAGATCATCGGGTACTCCATGCCGTACACCGGGCCATTAACGCTGATGGCTGTCGGGTAGGGATAGGCAAACGTGTAGCGGCTGTAGACGTTCAGTGTATGGATGATGGCGTGCGTGGAGTATTTGCTCCACAGTGGTTCGGCTTCGTTGGGATAGTAGGACATGGCCATAACGGAATTCCCTTCGACGTCGTGCCCTTGTGCGTCCCAGATGAATTTGCGGCTGCTGGCCCAAGCGAAGTCGCGGACGTTCTGCGCGTGGAAGACCCAGGTCTTAACCCCTTCGTCGGCTTGCTTTTCGTTTTCCGTTGCCTCCTCCGGTGTGACAATGAACATGGGGCGCGACGCGGTGCGGGACTGGGCCAGTCGCTCTTGCTGTTGAGCGGTTAGGACTTCGCCCGAGTTTTGCAACACACCCGTAGCCGCCACGATGTGGTCACTGGGGGAGGTGATACGCACTAGGTAATCGCCCAATTCCAAAGTGAATTCGCCGGTCCCTAGAAACTGTTTGTGTTGCCAGCCATGGGCGTCGGTATAAGCCACCATCCGCGGAAACCACTGTGCGATCTCGTAGATATAGTTTTTATCCTCTTCGAAGTATTCGCAGCCCGTCCGTCCGGGTGACACTTTCGAATCGTTGACTTGATAGTTCCAATCGATTTCAAAGCGAAACGTTTCGCCGGGGAGAAGTGGTTGCGGTAGGTCGACGCGCATCATGGTCTTGACGATCGAGTAATTTAGCACGTTGCCGTAGCTATCCACCACGCGAGTGATTTTAGCGCCGCCGTCGAAGGCCTCACGCGCCTGCATCCGCTCTAGGGCATCGAGCGACAGTCGTGAGCTAGGGGTAAAGTTCCGCAGCCGATTGGCATCGGAATCGGGGCTGTAGATGTTTGCGTCGACTTGCAGCCACACATATCGCAGTGAATGTGGCGAATGATTGTGATAGGTCAGCAATTCATGGCCGGTGATGTGCTGTTGGGCGTCATCTAGTTGCACGTCGATTACGTAGTCACAACGTTGTTGCCAATACTCCGGCCCGGGCTCGCCGGCGGCACTGCGATAGGTATTGGGAGTCGGCAGGATCTCTTCGAGTTGTCGGAATTTGTCTTCTTGGCCGTATTTTCGATTCTCGATCGGCTGTGAGTGAGCTGGGCTGGTGAGCAGGCTGGTGAGGGCCAAGCTGAGGAAGGTGGCGAGCGAGTGGTGTCGCGTGTGGTTTGGAAGGGAGTAGCCAAGCATGTTGGGGGGGGCTTTGGAGTGTTGGAATGGCGGTTTATTTGAGGGTCACGACTCGGAGAGTCGTGCGACGATGGGGCTCTTAAATTGTTGGTTGTCCTGGAAAAGGTGTCCGACACCAAAAGTGCGAAGCACCCGCAGGGCCGTTCCGGCTTTTGGTGTCGGACACCTTTTCCCGACGCTAAATTGTGGGGCGGCCACAACCGTTGTGGTTGATATTCCATTAGAATTGAGCAGGTGCCGATAAGCAACGCGTTTGACACCAATAATCATAGGCTGCGCGCGTTTGGCCGTAGCGGAAGTCGCCAAGACTTTCGGCCGTCCGTCCCAAAGTTCTCATAAAGCGATCCCGACCGATGAGCTCTGCATCCCTCAACCCAGCGTCTCTCAATTCGGCGTTTGAGAATCCAATCTCAGGCAATGCGAGCGATTATGCGTTTGGCTATTGCACTAATGTCCATGCCGGTACGTCGCTCGAGGAGGCCCAAGCCAATCTGTTGCGCTACGCGGGCGAAGTGCAGCGGCAAGTGGTCCCCGAGGGGCGATTGCCTGTGGGGTTGTGGCTGTCCGAACCTGCCGCGATGAGTCTGATTGAGCGCGGCTCGGTGCATGAGTTCGGCCACTGGCTCGCTGAGCACAAGTTCCTGCCGTATACATTCAACGGCTTTCCTCAGGGGGATTTTCATCAGCCGGTCGTCAAACATGCGGTCTACGAACCAACATGGACTTGCGATTCGCGGACGCGGTACACATTGTGCCTGGCTGAAATCATGGAAGCTATCTTGCCGGATGGCGGTTGCGGTTCCATTTCCACTTTGCCACTCGGTTGGCCCCACGCGCCGTGGCATGCTGAGACGCTCAAGACGGCTGCCGATAATCTACTGGAGGTAGCCAAGTTCCTTGATCGACTGGCCCAGTTGCATGGTCGGGAAGTGGTAATTGCGATTGAAGCCGAGCCGGGTTGCGTGTTAAACACAGCTGAAGAGATGGTCGAGTTTTTTGAGCACTATTTGTTCAGCGGCCCCGATCGAGCTACCGCGCGACAGTATTTGACAGTGTGTCACGATATGTGCCACAGCGGCGTGATGTTTGAATCGCAGACGCAGGCCTTGGAGTTATATCGTCAAGCGGGAATTCGCATCGGCAAAGTGCAAGTCTCTTCGGCGGTGCATGTGCCGTGGGATGAATGTGCGGGAGATCGCGAGCGACAAGCGGCGATGGCGGAACAAATGCGGAGCTTTAGCGAACCGAAGTTTTTACACCAAACCACCGAGCGGAGCGGGGCAGGGGGGCTGCAGTGGCTGGCCGACGATTTGCCGCTGGCTATCGACAAACGACTGGCTGGCGGCGAGTATCCGAGCCAGCCGTGGCGGATTCACTTCCATGTGCCAATCTTTGTCGACCAATTTGGCGATTTGCGGACGACGCAAGCCGATATAACTGAGGCGACCCGGTATCTGCTGGAGAATCGTGATAGCGTGGTTGCCGGGGCCGCTTGGTTCACCGGGCACTTCGAAGTCGAAACGTATGCTTGGACGGTGCTGCCGCCCAGTTTGGCCGACGAGAATTTAGCGGCTGGCATCGCCCGCGAATTGGAGTACTTTAAACAACAGTTATGTCCGACTTAGAATCAGGAGCGCAGTCATTGCTCAAGCGAACTTGGTGGATAGCCCTTCCCGTGGTTGGAGTGCTGGTCCTCGCGGTAGTCACCATAGCCATGCCCGGTGACGAACCACTGGAAGTCCAAACGGTCAAAGTGATTGCGACCTATCCGCACGATGCGACCGCTTTCACTCAGGGTTTGGCGGTTGACGGCGATGTGCTCTACGAAGGGACGGGGCACTATGGGCAGTCGACGATGCGTCGCGTTGATCTAGCGACTGGTAAAGTCGACAAGAGTATGCAGTTGACCGGCCAGTACTTTGGTGAGGGGATCACCGTCCTGGACAATCAGATCTTTCAATTGACATGGAAAGAAGGCGTCTGTTTTGTCTACGACACGCAGACACTCAAGCCACTGGGGACTCATCGCTATGCCAATGAGGGTTGGGGGCTAGCCAATGACGGTGAGCACTTATATCTGAGCGATGGGAGCAGTACCATTCGCGTGCTTGATCCCAAAACGTTTAGACAACTGCGACGTATCCGAGTTAAGCAAGGGCGAAGGTTAATCGAGGATCTCAATGAACTCGAGTTCGTCGATGGAGAGATCTACGCCAATGTCTGGTATTCCGACCATATCGCTCGCATCGATCCGGCCGATGGTCGAGTGTTAGGATGGATCGACTGCAGCCAGGTTTATCCAGCCAATCAGCGACCTGATCGCGAACATGTGCTGAATGGAATTGCTCATGATGCGGCGACTGGCAAGCTCTACGTAACCGGAAAGAATTGGCCCCAGTTGTACGAGATTGAGATCCAGAAGTAGATGTTCCAGTCGCCGCGTGTCTGAGTTGAAGATTTGCCCGCGAATAGCGCGAATGGACGCGAATAGATGTTGGTGGGGAAGGACGGTGATGGAATGGATTGATGTTGAGGTGGATTGTTGGGATTGATCGTCGTGGGTAGATGTTGAATTGATTAGTGGTTGAGTTCGTGGGAGTTGGGAGTTGGGAGTGGGGAGTGGGGAGTGGGTCGTTTCTGCCGGAAGCGACTATTTGCTAGTGGGTCGTTTCTGCCGGAAGCGACTATTCGAACGCTGGGTAACTGCTGGGGGAGTAGGGAGTAGGGGAGTAGGGGAGTAGGAGTTGGAATTGAATAGCCAGGGGTGAATTAAAGAGAACGTAGCGAGCCGAGTGTAACTTTCTAGCCTCTCGCCACTAGCCTCTCGCCTCTCGCCACTAACGTCTCGCCTCTCGCCTCTCGCTGTGAACCCGATAGCGAACTATTAGGTCTAGTGGTAATATTTAAGTCGTTGCACGTTTGGTAGTTACACCTTTCCGTTTCCAGATTGTGGCCCACGGCTAGCGCCTGAGGTTCACTTTGGAATTGTCGCCCACAGCCCGCTAGCTCCGAGGGCTCACTTTAGATATAGAGTTGCTAATGGCGTATTTGGGCGTCAATATCGATCATGTGGCTACGATTCGGCAGGCACGGCGGACATTTGAGCCCGATCCGGTGACGGCAGCTGCGCTGGCGATACTGGGAGGTGCGGATGTGATTACGATCCACCTCCGCGAAGATCGACGGCATATACTAGATCGCGATCTGCGTATCCTGCGCGAAACAGTCCCCAGCGGTTTGAATCTAGAATTGGCTTGCGAACCTGAAATTGTCAAGATCGCGTGCGAAGTCAAACCGGATGAAGCCACGCTGGTTCCCGAACGCCGACAAGAGGTGACGACCGAGGGGGGCTTGGATGTCGTTGGCGATCCGGAACGCGTGCGAGCGGCGATCGAAGCGTTGCAGGCGGAGGGAATAATGGTCAGTCTGTTCATCGATCCCGACTTGGCACAAATCGAAAAGTCAGCGGAACTAGGAGCCGATGCAGTGGAGCTCCACACCGGGACCTATGCACTGGCCAAAGGTGTAGCACAGCAACAAGAACTGCAACGACTTGTCGAGTCAGGACGCAAGACGCGTCAACTGGGAATGAAACTGCATGCCGGCCATGGGCTGAACTACTGGAACGTACAAGCTGTGGCTCGTATCGACGCGATGGGCGAGTTGAACATCGGACACAGCATTATTGCTCGAGCCGTCTTCACCGGCTTGAAGGATGCAGTCGTCGATATGAAACGGTTGATCGTCGACGCTCAGAAGTGATCGGCGATGGATCGGATGGATCCCGAACAGGCTGCCTTTTTTGTTTAACGCCGAGCCGCAGCGGGCTGCAGGAGTGGAGCCCTTTGGTAAATAGTGTTTCGGTTAGGCTTTTGGGTCGATCGCAAATAGATTGCAGCCGGCGCAGGCGACGGATTGCGTTGAACCGTTCTTGGCGTTGAGTCCATCGGCTGCCTAAGCCGGCGCCTATGTAGCCGGAGACTGTTTGCCGCAGCGGCCTGTTGTTTTGAGCGGGCCGCGCTTGGCGTTGTATGAATTGCTCGCAGCCTCGACCGGCTACTGCGGCTTGGCGTTAAACAACTAAACCGAAAACCACTTTATATACTAGGCTTCGAGTGCGCAGTCGCGGTCAAACTCGTAAGTAGACGCGTTGCACGTACAAAAAGCTCAAGAATAGAATCTTGGCGAGTAATGTTCCAGCGAGCAGCAATACGGTGTTCCAGCTGCCTAACAGGGCGGCTGTGCCGCCTAAGAAAAACTCCGACATGTGTTCGAAGTCGATAAACCGCTGTGCAAAATAGATGGTGATGGCGTTGACGCCAATGATCGTAAATGCGGTGGCCCACACGCGATAGCCGCCAATATCGATGAGCGTGTAAAACAGACTGAGCAACACTAAGCTCCATCCGGCAGCGACCATCACAAAGGAACTGGTCCACAGGTTCTTGATAATCGGGAACCAATTTCCCCATGCATAGCCGATCGCCAAGCATAGCAGACCGGCAACCAGTAGGCCTGCGGCTTTCGTCCATTGAGAGCGTGAAGCGCGTAGCCAATGACCGGCCAAGGCGCCGAGTAAGACGGTCGCAATAGCCGGCAGGGTCGAAAGAATCCCTTCGTTGTCTCCAAAGCCGTAGTACTCTTGATAGATCTTGCCGGGCAGGAAATTGCGATCGACCCAACCCGCCAAATTGCCTTCCAAACTGAAGTCGCCGGCGAACCCGCCAGGCGCGGGTACCCAAGCCAGTAGCGCCCAGTAGCCGAGCAAGATAGCCAAGCTGACGGCAATCTGACCGACAACCCGCGTATGCAGGAAAATCAACGCACCCAAACCATAGCAAATCCCAATGCGTTGCAGGACACCTGCCAGTCGTAGATTTTCCCAATCGAAGTTCAGCAAGCCGTTGGCGATGAGTCCTAGCAGCACCAGCGCGGCGACTCGTCGCGCAATCCGTAAATAAGCTGCCGAGGGTTGTTGTTGCAGTCTGCTGAGTGAGTATGGGAGAACGCAACCAACCAAAAAAAGAAATAGCGGAAAGATCAAGTCGTAAAACCGAAAGCCTTCCCAGACAACATGCTCGAATTGTTCAGCCAGCTGATCGGCCCACGTAAAGTGCAAGCGCGAGAGGATGGCAACTATCAACGCATCGCCACCGATAATCCAAAACATATCAAAGCCGCGCAGGGCATCGATGGAATGCACTCGTTCGGGGCGTTGGTTGTCGATAGTTGCAGCTTCGTTCATAAGAGGCTCTTGGAGCTTAATGCACAATGAAATAAGTGCCAACCCGGTGAGTTATACCTAGGTTAGCCATTATCCCGAAGGGATTTGAGACATTAGCCGTAGGTCGCGCTAGCGCACCTACGGTTACGTTGTGATCACGCCCTTCTGTCGGATCACTTGCCGAGCATGGCGGAACGTCCGAGGCATTCTAGCAGGAATTCGATGATCTCGATCTGCCGGAAGGCTTCGTCGATATCTTGTCCCCACGTGTAGATGCCATGTCGACGAATAATATAGGCGTGGGCCAGGGGGCGTTGGGCGTTGCACATTGCCTGGCGGACTTGTTCGGCCAAAACGGGAATGTCTTGCGTGTTGTCGAAAATCGGCAGCCATTCCGCGTGCTCGTGGGTCGTCACCCCACTGAGCCCCTTGAGCATCTCGTAGCCTTCGAGCAGAATTCCGCCTTGCGGTGCGAAGCGATCGGAGAGGACGGTGGACCACACGCTGTGGGTATGCAACACGGCCCCTGCACCGGCTTGCTCGGCCGCGATACAGTGCAGCAACGTTTCGGCTGACGATTTGGGTTGGTCGGCGGCTGTGGGTTGGCCGGCGGTATCGACCAACACAAAATCGGAGCGAGTCAAACGGCCTTTGTGTTTGCCACTGGCGGTCACCAATAGTTGCAGCGGATCGCGACTGACCACTGCACTGTAATTGCTACTGGTACCGACGCTCCAGCCGCGTTGCCAAAACACTTTTCCGACTTCGATGAGTGCATCGATTTGTTGTGCGTGGGGTGCCAGGTGCTTAGGGAAATCGGGGGAAGCGGAGTTGGACATGTTTTTCTTCTTTGGTGATCGCGGGCTGCCGAAAGTCTTGGCGACTTCCGCTACGGTTACAGTTGAGCGGATGACTAACTATGCATGCGGGGAAGTGGGTTGCCGCGGGCGATGATAGCGGCTTCTTGTTGCGCAAGTTCTTTTAAGCGGGTGCGGACTGTTTCGTCATCAGCGAACTGCTTGGCCAGCCGTACATAAGTTGTGTGATGCCTGGCTTCGGATTCGAACAGCGAACGATAAAACTCTGCTAGCTCCTGATCGGCGACGTGCTCGGCTAACAAGCTGAAGCGTTCGCAGCTGCGAGCTTCAATCAATCCGGCGACGAGTAGACGATCGACCGCCCGCTGAGGCTCATTGGGTCGGACAATCGCTTTTAGCTCGCGACCATAGTGTCCCGGTTGTTGCCGCTGGAAAGGAATGTCCCGGCTTTCAAGCAGTTTGATCACCAAGTGAAAATGTTCCAGTTCCTCTTCGACGATTTGGGTCATCTCGCGACAAAGGTCCTGGTTGGCAATGTAGGTCCCCATCAGGCTCATGGCGGTGGCGGCTGCTTTGTATTCGCAATGGGCGTGGTCGACGAGAATGTCTTCCAACGCGTTGTCGACTTGGGCTAGCCACCGTGAACTTGAGGTACTTTGAAGATTGAGCATAGTGAGGTTCCGGAGCTTAGTGCTCTGTCCAGCTTAAGAATTACGGTTCGACGCGCGCCGGGAAAAGGTGTCCGACACCAAAAGCCGGAACGGCCCTGCGGGTGCTTCGCACTTTTGGTGTCGGACACCTTTTCCCGGAC
>JBGSNE010000015.1:0-6955 GCA_041739785.1 Pirellulaceae bacterium | reverse complement strand
AATCGACTGGTAAGACGCGTGTTGACCGCCTTGGCGATAGCTGACTCAATCCCGCAGCGTTCGTGCGGGTCGTGCGATCTTGATTGCGGACATCGAAGTTTCTGATTGTTATCGGCAACAGGGAAAGAGAAAGCTGTGACGAGTCCCAGCACTCCAAAAGTGACCACTGGTCCAATTTGGAGTGCTACGAGTTCTCGTAGCTTTCTTTTTCTAAAGAGCCAGTAGCGGTGGGAATCGTCTGGCGAGGAGTGTGTTGACCGCCTTGGCCACCTCCAGGGCCATGCAAAGCACTAGTCCGCTTTACGATTCGCTCATCAAGACGTTGGTATTTCCCAACCGCTGCGGTAGCTCTCTCTAATGATCGAATCTGCGGCCGGTAGATCGACGGCTTTCATCGCCGTGGCATCCCAACGAATCGCGCTGCCAGTTCTCAGCGACAATGCGCCCAATAGCGCAAGCTCCGTCAGTTTGGAACCATATTCAAAATTGCTCCCCGCAGCATCGCCACCTTTGCAGGCATCGAGCCAATTGCGATAATGATTGGCCACTCGTTTCAATGTTGGGTCGGGTTTCTTGAAGTCGGCCATGCGGCTTTCCGGAATCAATTTTGGTGCGCCCCCCGCTCCGCCGCAAAACAGCACGCCATCATCACCGATGAAGAGTATGCCCCGACTAGGCAGCGGTTGCTTCGCCGGCCAACCCTCGGGCATGGGGGGCTTCAGGCCACCGTCGTACCAAGTCAGCTTGACCGCCGGTCGTTTTTGGTTGGCCGGAAATTGATAGTAGCCCACGCAACCGTGTGGACCGATGCTGGCATCGCAGGGTCCCGCCGGCGCGAAGTCGACCACTGTTGGGTGTTGCAAGTCGAGCGCCCAGCAGGCGGCATCGAGGTCGTGGCAAGCGAAATCGCCGATGTTCGAATTGCCAAAATCCCAGAAGTCGCGCCAGGCCACTGGAAAGTAGGCATTGTCAAACGCTCTCGGCTCGCGCGGTCCCTGCCATAAGTCCCAATTCAATCCAGCGGGGACTGCTGGATTCGGGCTGCCCGCTTTCCCTGGTGCGGTAGGTTGCGTAGTCAACGTTGGATTCCAACGATGACCGCTGACCCAGGCATGCACTTCGCGCACACTGCCGATAGCACCTCCCCAAATCCACTCGCACGTCTCGCGCATGCCGTCGGTCGAATGTCCCTGATTCCCCATTTGCGTGGCTAGCCCCGCCTGCTTGGCCACAGCCGCGACAGTGCGTGCTTCCCAGATATTGTGTGTCAACGGTTTTTCGCAGTAGACATGCTTGCCAGCTGTCAAAGATTTTGTCGAGACGTAAGCGTGCAAGTGGTCGGGAGTGCCGCATAGTATGGCATCCACGTTCTGCTGCTCGGCCAGCAGTTCTTCGAAATTCTCGAAGGTCGCGCACTTAAACGAACTGTCCTGAGGTTGATATTGTTTTTCGACAAGTTCGCGAGTTGGCTCGCGACCGCCAACGTCCTTGTAGTAAAAGTTTTGTAGGCTGAACGACTTGGCCGGATCTGCCACGGCCACCACGCGGACGTCCGCTTCCTTCATCATCTCTCGTAAAACTTGTCGCCCCCGTCCGCCGGCACCTACGATCGCCAAATTGATCTTTTCACTTGGTGCAACAAACCCGGGGCCACCCAAGACATGCCGCGGTACGATATGAAACATAGCCAATGAGGCAGCCGCCCCGGTTAACAATTTGCGACGTTGCATAGCAATCTCCTTGGCGAGATGGAATTGGGAATTCAATTGAGTTCTAAGATATCAGGTTTTCGAGCACTACGAGTCAAAACCTAAGTGTATTCGTAGTCGTCCTAGCTAAAGGTGCGGAATTTGTTTAACGCCGAGCCGGAGCGGGCTGTCGAATCAAGTTCGATCGGCCAATTGCGAAAATCACAACCAAGAAGAGAGTTTCCCAAAAAATTAGTCACAGCCTGCGCAGGCGACGGCATCGCCAGAGCTGGGAAGTATCAAGCCGGGAATCTCGCAATTCAGCCCCATCCTCTTTTCTTGCACAATCCCCAGATTTCGACGCACTAACGGCAGCGTCAGCCGGCGCCTTCGCAGCCTCAATCAAGCGATCTTACCAAACCTTCGTCACTCAAGCTCAACATTTCTCGCAATCCGAAATCGCTGCCAATCGGCTGCTACGGCTGGGCGTTAAACGACTGCACTGCTACTTTGAAAGGCATTGTGTTTAACACCAAGCCGTAGCGGGCTGCTGACGCAATTGCGATCGAGTCGCACAGCGCAGGTTTGGAATAACTTTCCCCGACACGAAAAATTGTGCTGGTCTATAGAATTATGGCTGCGAGAAGCAAGTGCATGTTGGCCGACTAGCATGCCCGACCTATTGTCGTGGGAACAAGCCGCTCGGCCCGTCACGCCCGGCAGGCGTGACCCACCAATACCGTCACGCCCGGCAGGCGTGACCCACTAATACCGTCACGTCCGGCAGACGTGACCCACGGAAATGCAGTCATGTGCGGCAGACATGACCCACTAAGCTCCGCTGTCGCGCTGTTGTAACAACTGAGCTGCAATGCTGATGGCAATTTCGGCGGGCGTGTTGTTGCCAATGGGTAGTCCCATGGGACAATGGAACGATTGGATCTTCTCGGGCGACAGCCCATGGGTTTTCAAGTCGCGACGCAGTACACTGGCCTTTTGTGGACTGCCAATTACGCCAACATAGGGAGCTTCGCGGTGGGTAAGGATCTCCGCCAACACGGGCAAGTCGGTAGCGTGCCCCTTGCTCATCAACACGAAATAGGCATTCTCAGGCTGCGACGCAACGAGCTCGCGCGGCGTATCGACACAGATTTTTTCTAGTTTGTTGTGCTCAGGTAGTTTGGCCAACCACTCAGCACGCGTATAAATACAAGTGACCTGACAATCCAATTGCAACAGAAGTCGCACCAACGCTTGCGCAATATGCCCTGCCCCGAAAACGACAATTGGCCAAGCGGCCGTGGCGTACACGTCAAAGAACAACTTGACTTCGCCACCGCAGGTCATGCCGATATCGGTCTGCAAATTCCACGTTACCAATTCGGCATGTTGTCGACCGTCGCTCAGCAATCGCTGTGCATGTTCGATGGCTGCCGCTTCAATCTTGCCGCCGCCGACAGTCCCTCCTTCAATTCCATTGCCAGTGACGATTCCCTTGGCTCCCACGATCTGCGGAGCGCTACCGCGAATATCGATCAACGTAACGGTCACAAACGACTCGCTACGGTCGAGCAGCTTTTGCACAAGGCGATGATGGTCTACGATGTTGTGGGTCATGGGCTAAGCGTCGGCCAAACAATAAATGTCGTAGCGGAAGAGAGCCAATTCTTTCGACGGGCTGACTTCAACCAACGGAACCAACTCCATTGAATCCATGTTACGCGATCATCCCCGCAGCGGGTAGCAGTCGGCGGATGGGCGAGCCCAAACTGTTGCTCCCCTGGCCCGCCAGCCAACAATCCGCCAGCCAACAATCCGCCAGCTCTCGGGCTCAGTCCACGGTGATCGACCGAGTGCTCGAGGCCTGGACGTCAAGTCGCGTCACCGAAACGATCGTAGTGATTCGCCGCGATGATGTGGCCCTCCGCGATGCTTGCAAACGTTGGCCGGTGAGCATCGTGCATCCACTGGAGGCGACCGAGGATATGAAGGGCTCTGTCTGTGTGGGCCTGCAGACGCTGCTCTCGCGCGGCACCCTAGCTCCAGGGGCACGCTGCTTTATTGCCCCCGCCGATTTGCCCGGATTGAGTTCTCAAGTCATCGACGGCCTGATCGACTCGCGCTCTGGCGATCGCACCATTCTGTTACCCCGCTTCGGACCCACGCTCGAAGCCTCGATCGCTGGGCACCCCGCGCTATTGCCGTGGGAATTGACCGCTGAGATATTCGCACTTGGACAGCGGGAGGGAGTGGACGCGATCGTCAAGCGACACCCCCAAGAGTTTGTGCTTTTCCCGCCCGAATTGACTGTGACCGATATCGACACGCCAGAAGACTATCAGACGGCTCTCAAATCCGCTCAGCCATAGCTTGGCGACTTCGGCAACATTGCCGTGAACCACGTAGCACTTTCCGATGAAATGACCCTATAATGCACTTTATCACAATTCCCCACATCGCGAAGTGAGACCACAGGCAGGGTATCGAGTCATGACAAAAATTAAAGTCAATGGAAAAATCCACGAGCTAACTGATGTGCCAGGGGACACACCGCTGTTGTGGGTGTTGCGCGACAACCTTGGATTGACCGGCACAAAATATGGTTGCGGCGTTTCGGAGTGCGGCGCATGCACGGTCCATTTGGATGGCAAGTCCATTCAATCGTGCGTGACAGAACTGAGCGAAGTGGGCGATAGCGAAGTCACCACTATCGAAGGACTCTCCGCCGATGGTTCGCACCCCGTACAAAAAGCTTGGAAGCAACACAATGTCCCGCAGTGCGGCTATTGCCAAGTGGGCCAAATGATGATGGCCGCTGCCATGCTCAAATCAAACAACAATCCGTCCGACGAAGATATCGATACCGAAATGTGGAATATTTGCCGCTGCGGAACCTACCCGCGCATTCGTGCGGCCGTCAAAGCAGCTGCCCAGGAGTTGAGCCAATGAGTACCGTCAGCAGTCAAGTAACACGACGCAATTTTCTGGCCACCCTCTCTGCTTCGTCACTCGTGTTGATGGGCAAAGTAGGAATTGGACAGGAAGCGGGTTTGATCGACGCCAGTAAGCGAAGTGTCGATGATTTTGCCCCCGACTTTTTCGTGGCCATTGCCCCCGATGGAGTCGTTACGATTCTCGCCCATCGCTCGGAAATGGGAACCGGCATTCGTACAAGCCTGCCGCGAGTCGTCGCCGAAGAATTGGAAGCCGATTGGGATCGCGTGGTGATCCAACAAGCCGTGGGCGATAAACGCTTGGGGGATCAAAATACGGATGGTTCCAACAGTATCCGCTTCTTCTTCAAACGTATGCGAGTTGCCGGTGCTACGGCGCGGACGATGCTCCAGCGCGCGGCCGCGAAAAAATGGAATGTGGACGCCAGTGAGTGCTATGCGGCAAACCATACCATCAAGCACAAAGGTAGTGATCGATCTTTCGGTTTCGGTGAATTGGTCGCCGATGCCAAACAGCTCGATGTACCGCCTGAAAACGAATTGCAGCTCAAACCGCGTGGACAGTGGCGGTACATTGGCAAAGATGTACCGATCACAGATTTGGACGATATTGTTACGGGCAAAGCGATCTTCGGCATCGATGCCCGTATGGACAATCAGCTGTTTGCCGTTATCGCCCGCCCTCCTGTAGTCGGTGGCAAAGTCATTTCGTTTGACGCGGCGAAGGCCAAGCAAATGCCGGGAGTCGTCGACGTGATCGAGCTCCCTGCGTTCAAGGGCGCACCGAATTTTCAGCCACTGGGTGGCGTCGCCGTTTTGGCGACTAGTACTTGGGCAGCTTGGCAAGGTCGCGATGCGCTTGATATCCAATGGGATCACGGTCCCAATGCGAATTACAATACGGAGGAGTTTGCCAAGCAGCTAGCGGCAACGGCCAAGCAGCCGGGCAAAGTGCTGCGAGAGACGGGGGCTGCAACAGCGGCGATCGACCAATCGCAAAAGGTTGTACGCGGTGATTACTCCGTTCCGCACCTGTCGCACGCGCCGATGGAAACCACTTGTGCTGTCGCCGACGTGAAGACCGATGCGGTTGGCAAAGTCACCGCGTGTCATGTGCTCACCGCGACTCAGAATCCACAAGCCGTCCAACAAGCCGTTGGTCCCGCCATGGACATGCCGACGGAAGATGTGTTGGTCAACGTGACGCTGCTCGGTTCAGGCTTTGGTCGCAAGAGCAAGCCCGATTACTGCGTCGAAGCGGCTATGCTCAGCCGCCAAGTGAAACGCCCCGTGCATGTCACCTGGACGCGCGAAGATGACTTGCAACACGATTACTACCATGCCATTTCCGCGATTCATTGCGAAGCTGCGGTTGACGAAAAAGGCAAGCCAACTGCCTGGTTGCAGCGCGCCGTCTATCCCACGATTGGTTCAACTTTTAGTCCAGGAGCCGATACGCCTGAAGCTTGGGAAGCGGAGATGGGACACACGGATCTGCCGTTTGATGTTCCCAACATTCGCTTAGAAGTTGGCCAAGCCAAATCGCATGTGCGCATTGGTTGGCTGCGCTCGGTCTGTCACATTCAACAGAACTTTGCCGTCAGCTCGTTTGTCGATGAACTGGCGCTGGCCGCAAGCCGCGATCCGCTTGAGTACCTGCTCGATTTGCTGGGCCCCGATCGCCTACTCGATTTGAAGGCCGCTGGGCTTGGCAATCGCGGTGCCAGCGAGGAAGAGTATCCGTTTGATATCGCTCGTCTGAAAAATGTCTTGCGGCGTGTGGCCGAACAAGCCAACTGGGGACGGGCCAGCGGGCTTCCCAAAGGGCATGGGCTGGGGATTGCCTGCGCTCGTTCGTTCTTGGGATACACGGGACACGTCATCGAAGTGGAAGTAACCAAGGAAGGTAAAGTTCGCATTCCCAAAGTTTGGGTATCATTGGACTCCGGCACCGTCGTCAGCCCAGACCGCGTTCACGCGCAAATTGAAGGTGCCTCCATCATGGCTGCCACGCAAGCCTTGTACGGGAAGGTCTCGTTCGACAAGGGCCAAGCTGTGGAGACAAATTACGATAGCTATCGGATGTGCACGATGAGCGATGCTCCGCGTGAGATCTTCGTCGATGTCGTGGCTAGCGAAGCGGCTCCGGCGGGTGTCGGTGAAACGGGTATTGCTTCCTTTGCACCCGCTCTGTGCAATGCGATCTTCGCCGCCACCGGAAAGCGCATCCGCGATCTGCCTATCGCAGACCATGATCTATCTTGGTCGTAAGAGCCAAAAAAATGGAGTCTACCGACATCCGGTTAGCCCGCC
>JBGSNE010000267.1:0-3002 GCA_041739785.1 Pirellulaceae bacterium | reverse complement strand
AGAATTCACCTGGCGAACTGCGGCGCTGCTGCTGCCAGTTGCCTTGATTCTTGTGCTCGCCGTCTGGTTTGCATTGGACATGGCAATTCTCGCTCCGCGACGACTCGCCAAACAGGCCGAAGCGTGGAGCGAGGTCCCGTGCTCGATACGCAAAATCGAGGTCGAAACGGTTAAGATTTCCAATAGTGGTAAGGGCCGCATGGGTGGAGGGAAGCCAGGTTATGCACCTCGCGTGGAGTTTGATTACGAGTGGCAAGGAGTGAGCTATACCTCGCATCGATTGTGGTTCGGTACGAGGCTCTGGCACGAGAAAGCGGATGCGGAAGCGGTACTCGCCCCATATCGAGGAGAGAATCCAACTGTTTGCTTTGTTGATCCCCACGATCCAACCCAAGCTGTGCTGACACAAGATGTTTTCGAACGGCCTATCGTCGGCGGGCACTGGGTAACACTAATTGTGTTAGTTGGCTTGGCGCTTGTTGGAGCGATGAGCGCGGGTCTGTACTTTGCGAACCGGAAAACGCGAGACGCTTCCCCCAAACCAGCCCTCAACCCAATCGGCGATGTTAGTACTTGGCCACCCTCGGGCAGCTATGTCCTGCGCGCGTGGCTGATGGCTGTGATTTGGAATGGAGTATTGGGTTCTATTGCCTATTTTGCGTGGGTTGGCGGAGCTCCTTTATCCTTCTTTATTTTCTTTCTTGGTTTGCTTTGCTTAATTGGAATGATCATGTTCGTCGTCGCCGTCCTTTCATCGATCGAGCTGCTCCGACGGAAACTTACAAGTTAGGTGCATTGTGAAAATCGAACGACAACTTTACGTGTCCCAGTTGCTGGGACTGTACCTTTTCGTCTGCCTCGGTTGCGGGTCCCCTGCTAATATGCCAGCGAACGGGCCTCAAGCTGACACGCCCAGCGCCGCCGTCGAAATCCCGACAGCGTCTTCTGCCCAGTCGCCCACCAACGCGGTCCAGCGCGAGCCTTACGACGAATCGCAACCCACCGTATCTTCGTCCACCGCTTCGACGACACGCGTTTCACCGGCAAGCGTCAGTCAAAATGCGAACGATCCGGACGAGCGTCTAGCGGACAAGCCGACTGCCGAACAACTGGCTCGTTGGAAATACCGAGCGTTCGAACCAATGCAGCTATTGGCTTACCGCGAAAATGAAAAGGTTGGCTTCGTATCGTTTATTGCCGCCACCAACGATAGCAAGCAGTATTTGCTTGGCGGATCGCAACTTACGCTCTGGACC
This sequence comes from Pirellulaceae bacterium, assembly GCA_041739785.1. GTDB lineage: Bacteria > Planctomycetota > Planctomycetia > Pirellulales > Pirellulaceae > Aureliella. The sequence goes on along the minus strand of JBGSNE010000267.1, from coordinate 1,746 downwards.
TTGGCCAGTACCGAGCCAGTGCATGTGTTTATCAACGCATCAGCCGTCGATTCAGAACACTTGATGAGCTTTGCGGTTTCTCCCGTTGGCGATTGGTGTGCCGTAGGAAACGCCAGCGGTCAACTGCGAACGTTTGACATCAAAGAGCGGAAGGAATCTGCCTCGCAGATGACTGGCATGAGGGACATTGCGCATCTTGCGATTTCACCAGATGGAAAAGAAATCGCGATGGCTGCGTCGCGTAGCGAACAAGTGACGATTTGGAACGCTGCCACGCTCGAGAAGGAGCATAGTTTTAAGGTCGATGGCCGCAACGTAGAGCACTTGCAGTACACTGCGCCGAATACGTTGATCGCGAGGAGTGAAACGCTCTCAACATGGAATACATTGTCCGGCAATAAAATGAAAGCTTACCCCACCGGCAAATCTGAGACATCCGTGGCCGTTTCGGCCGGCGGCCACGAACTGGTCTTTGGGACGGACGAATCGTTACAGCGTTGGAATTTGGTAGAAGACCGCGCATGCGGCGAGTATCGTGGAGTTCCATTCAAGTACTCGGCCATATGCTTCACCTCGGATGATAGTCTGGTCGCAGTAGCCACCGGAAAAACGATTACCATTTTGGACGCTCCAACCGGCCAAGTTCTCCAGGTGATTGATGCCTCTGGTTCAAGTATCAGCGATATTTGTTGGATTCCCCAGACTCATTTGCTGCTCGTGGGAACCGACACCGGGCGAAATCGCATTTGGGGGCAACCAGTCGAAGGAGAGAAGTTTGGTATGAGCCCATTGACGCCGAGGAAGGTTGGCACAGATATCAAAACTAACCTGCCGGCAACGTTGGCTGAAAACCTGGCAGTTATGGATGTGCGGTTGCTTCCCCAGTTGCCCGATGCCAAACCACAGCCGCTCGAGCGCTTCGATTCCGTAACCTGTCAAGTTCCGGTTGGCATCGCTGAGGCACAGGCTTTTTACAGCTATATTTTGGGAGAACGTGGTTGGAAAGTGACCACCGATCCAATGACGCAAGATTCCATCCCGTTCACCAAAAATGGATTCTCGTTAGAAGTCTCCCCCTTTGGAGAGAAACCAACTGAAGCGTTCGTAAGTATTTCATTGTCAGGCAACTTCGATCTTCGCCAGGCGCCGAAACTGAATCAGTTCCCAACAGAAATGACGCAGAGCACGTTTAGGTCAGTCCAGTACACGATTAAGGCGAATCTACTACAAATCGAAACCGAATTGCTTAAACACTTTCACCAGGCGGGTTGGACTGCAGTTGTAAGCCTCATCGATGTCCAACAAGAAGGGCCGGATGAGCGTGATTTGATGTTCGTTAAGAATGGTACGAGCGTGCGAGTTAGTGTTGCGCGGAACAAAGTTGACCGGGCGCTGTATGACGTTAACTACAATCAGTCACCTGTAATGCACTCGCTCCCTGTTCCCCCCGATGCGGGACTCATCGAATGGGCAGATTTTTTCGACGTGCAGATGGTCGCGAATACGTCGTTAAGCTTACAAGAGGCCACAGCGTTCTATGAGGATGCGATGCCTCAGCACGGTTGGACGCCACGCGAAATAGGCCGTCGAATCGATAAGGATGTCGTTTATCTTCCATACTTTTGGGGACAGCGCGACGTTACGATTGCATTGAATCCGATTGGTAGCGGTTTGGTTCGCATCCGCGTAGGTCGTTACAGCGATTCTTCTTTTCAAAAACCTGAGGACGAAATTGCCGTTGATTCG
>JBGSNE010000265.1:0-109459 GCA_041739785.1 Pirellulaceae bacterium | reverse complement strand
CGAATGCGGTCGATCGATGGCGAGCCCGGGGTCGTGGATTGGACTTTATCCCTGGGGTTTGCACCCCCAGGCTAAAAAAAGCCACCGCTTTGCGGTTGAAATAGCGCATCATCAAAAGGTTTCTGCTCGGTTCACCGCATTGATACTCGCCTAAGGTTGCGGGTTGAATAAAAAATCGTCAATTCAATGCTAATTCAACTGCGAGCGGGCTCACGCGGGTCGTTACATCCGTGCGTGTTGGTAGGCTGATTGAATTCGGTCTTGGTGACATAGTTCGTTTCCCCGAGTTTAGCTATCCGGTTTACTGTTTTAGTTTAAGACCCTCATGAGTAAGCTCCGACGAGTTTCAATACTGGGACTGATTCCGTTCCTGGCAGCAACTGCATTGGCACAAGACAGAATGTTTGTGACGAGTGACCGAATGACGCTCGGCACGGAAGCAAATCGTTCCGCCTCGGTGCGATTGGGAGATGTCGATGCGGATGGCGACATAGACATTGTCGTTGCCAACGGGCGTCATTGGCCTCAGCAAAATTTCCTGTTTTTGAACTCGGGAAAAGCGAGGTTCTCGCTGATGCGACCGGTGGGTTTGGATCGACGAACGACCTACGCCTGCGAATTGGCTGATCTGGACGGCGATGGCGACCTGGACCTCGCCACCGGCAACGACATGGCACTCGGGTGCATCTTGCTAAACGACAGTCACGGGCATTTTTCAGTGCATGCTGAATATGGTGAGCTTTCTAGCGTGCGGAGTTTGACGGTGGCTGACGTTGACCAAGATGGTGATCTTGATCTGCTGGCCACCAGCCGTGGAAGACCAAACCGAATTTATCTGAACGGCGGAGCGGCAAATTTCTTCACTGGGCCAACATTTGGCCGACTCACCGATTCGACCATTGACGTGGCGGTGGCCGACCTCAACCGCGACGGCTTTCAGGACTTAGTGCTAGCCAACCGCGACGGCCAGCAAAACGAAGTTTTGTTGGGGGACGCGGAGCTGGAATTCTCACGGCGACGGCCATTTGGCGACGGTCAAGATAACTCACGCGCCACCGTGGTGGCTGATATCAATCGGGATGGAAAGCTTGATTGGATTGTAGGAAACATTGGCCAAGTCAATCGAATCTATTTTGGCGATGGGAGCGGCGGTGTACTCAATTCGATTCCGTTGGGACGTGACGATAGCCAAACCTATTCCCTGGCGGTGGCTGACATGGATACCGATGGCGACTTGGATGTCGTTATTGGAAATGTCGGCCAACCAAACTGCGTTTACTTCAACAGTGGCGATGGAATCTCGTTCAGCGAAGTACTCTTTGGCGAACCTGCCGCGGCGACTTATGGGCTCGATATTGGCGATCTGGATGGTGATGGCTTGGCTGACATTGCGGTGGCTATCTCGGATGGATTGAACCGTGTGTACTTGAACCGTTCCCGAAAAGAGTAGTGTAATGTCGACGAACCAATTCTGCGGAATCACAATGTTTGGCGTATCCTTGCTGCTGTCACCTTTAGTCGCAACAGCGCAGTTGTCGACGGATTGGCCCTCCTTTCGTGGGCAGGGCGGACGTGGTGTTGCGGATGGTTTTGCAATGCTCACGGATTGGAATGTGGATGACAGTGTCGGGGAGCAAGCAGGTGTGTTGTGGGAGACAGTCGTTCCCGGGCTTGGGCATTCAAGTCCTGTCGTTTTTGGTGACAAGTTGTTTTTGTTGACGGCCATTGCTGAAGACGGGAAAGCGAAGCTGCAAATCGATGCGGGAGGGAGTCCGGCGGCTGCTGAAGACAACGACCCACAAAGTTGGTTGGTCCTCTGCTACGACAAAAGAACGGGCAAAGAAATCTGGCGCAGGACGGCGTATCAGGGCAGGCCCAAGGCAACTCGCCATGCCAAAGCCACGCATGCGAACACCAGCGTCTGCGTTGACGGTGAGCATGTAGTGGCTTTTCTCGGATCGGAAGGTCTGTACTGCTACGACATGCAGGGAAATCTTCGCTGGAGTCGCGACCTGGGAACTATCAACATCAGCAAATATGGCGTGGGATGGGGCTTCGCGAGCTCACCCGCAATTTACAAGAATCGGATTGCGTTGGTTTGCGACGACCCGAGCGATCCTTACGTCGTTTTGCTAAGACTCGACAACGGCCAAGAAGTATGGCGAGTTCCCCGCGAGGGCGTCTGTGAACGTAGCTGGGGTACTCCTTTGATCCACTCCTGCGAAAACTCTTCGCAAGTGATCGTCAATGGCTGGCCTTGGATCGTCTCCTACGATTTTGAAACGGGCCAAGAGCGCTGGCGACTCGAAGGGGGCGGAGACAACCCAATCCCGACCCCTTTTGAGGCCAATGGCTGGATCTACATCACCAATGCGCACGGTGGAAAAGCGCCCATCTATGTGGTTCGACCTGACGCCAGTGGCAATTTGTCTGACGTAGACTCCCGAGAGGCAACTAGCGACGGAAGCCAAAACACCGCGATCGTTTGGAAAGCGGACCGCGACGGATCCTACATGTCAACGCCCGTCGTGTATCGTGACTACCTCTATCTTGGCAATTCCAACGGTACAGTGCGTTGTTTTCATGCTAAAACCGGCGACAAACTTTATGAACAACGACTTGGTAATGGGGCTGGTGTCATTGCTTCTCTCGTAGCCGCCGATGGCAAAATCTTCTGTGCTTCGGAGAACGGCACCGTGTATGTTTTGCAAGCTGGTGCGGAATTCAAAGTCCTTTCCGAGAATGCAATGACCGAACCCTGTTTCGCCACACCCGCGATATCTGAAGGGGTACTCTACATTCGCACCACTCAACGACTGGTTGCCATTGGGCACCCGAACTAACCGGCAAAAAATCAGATTGCAGCCTATACTTGTATGGCCTTCGTGGAATAAGCCTACAACTTCAACTTCCTCGTCATCCGGGATTGGAAAAGGCTACCAAATGTGGACACTGATGTTGTCGTTGCAGCGGAGCCAACCGTTTCAATCTTGACCACTGTCGTGGATAGGCGTTCCGATGGGTTTGTTTGCCCACTAATAGGGAAATGATAAATGAATTGTCAAAATCACAAACGTTCAGGCAAAGTTGTTAGCCTGGCCTTGCTACTGGTCGCGACCGGATGTTCGACATCCTCCACGCCAAAGAATACGGCCAGCACGCCGCCGGAAATTGAGGTCTCCATTGTCGAGGGAAGCGAGCCGACACAGTTGCAGAAAGATGCTATGTTGGCAGCCAAGGACGCACTGTTCACGCAGCTATCGGGCCGCTTGATGGAAGCCATGAGCGGAAATGGTCCCGCAGTGGCCATTTCCGTTTGTCAAAAAGAAGCGGTGCAAATTGCCGAAGCCGTTAGCGCCGAACATGGACTGCAGATTGGTCGTACGGGTGTCCGCCTGCGCAACACGAACAACGTCGCTCCTCAGTGGGCTGAGCCATTGGTAGCGGCTCAAACGGAGACCCCGCAGTTTGTCACGCTTACCAATGGTCATGCCGCGGCGCTGCTTCCAATCAAATTGCAGAATCAGTGCTTGATGTGCCATGGACCAAGTGAACAAATTGCGCCAATCATTCAAGCGCAACTTAGCAAACTCTATCCCAACGACCAAGCAACTGGGTTTGAAGAGGGACAATTGCGTGGGTGGTTTTGGGTTGACCTGCCCAATAGTTGACTTGCGAAGCTTGACCCAGTCACCTTAGGAAACACTCGGCGTATACGAAGTCAGGGCGCGCATGTAATTGGCGCGCTGCAAGCCCTCGGGGTTCGGACAGTGCTTGTAGCTCATGCTCCCATGCAGCTGCTGAACGGAAGTGTATTCATGATCGTGCAACCACTGCTCTAATCCCTGCTTGAGTTCGCCCAGCATTTGCGGACCACGACTCAGTAGCACTGATGCACAGGCGACGACGTTGGCCCCAGCAGCCAGCGATTTGACTACGTCTTCTGGGCTGTGAACACCTCCCGTGGCTGCCAGCGACATCTTAACTTGGTCACGCAGAATCGCAATCCAACGTAGAGCCAACCGCAATTCATCCGGTGTGCTCAATTCCAAGGCAGGGACGTATTCCAATAAGTCCAAGTCGAGATCAGGGGCTAGGTAGCGGTTAAACAACACCAGCCCGTCGACATGCAGCGCTTCAAGCTCCTGAGCGAAGTGCGGCAGGGAACTAAAATAGGGTCCAATCTTTACAGCGATTGGGAGTTTGATGTGTTCGCGTACCATCCGCACGAGTTTGAGGTAACCCTCTTCCACCGCTTGTGCACCGACTTGCGGATCAATCGGGACTTGATAGATATTTAGCTCAATCGCATCCGCTCCGGCTTGTTCGATGAGCCCCGCATAACGCACCCAGCCGCCAAGCGTTGCTCCGTTGAGACTGGCAATGATGGGTAGGTCCAGTTGCTGTTTGGCGTCCGCAATCAACTTTAAATACGCCCCTGGGCCGGTATTGTAATTGTCGAGCTGCGGGAAGTAATCGCCGGTTTCCGGTGACGAAAGTGCCCAGAAATCGAGCATGCGGGCGACTTCCATCTCTTCATGTTCGATCTGCTCTTCAAAGATTGAGGGCAATACCGCGGCGGCGGCGCCTGCCTGACGCAGCCGCTGCAATGAATCCAGATTGGACGTGAGCGGACACGCGGAAACTACCAGCGGACTATCCAGCTGCAATCCGAGGTATGTAGTGGTTAAGTCTAAAGGCATCGCTGGGTGTTCTCCTTTGCAAACGTCACGGTGCGGAGAAACGTGAAATATATCATGGGTAAGTCACGGTTCGGAGAACCGTGTGACATTCGAGGGGTAGGTCACGGTTCGGAGAACCGTGCGACGTTCGAGGGGAAAGTCAGGGTTCGGAGAACTGTGCGACAATTATTGTTTTCTATACTAGATCGCTAAACTCGCGTTCCACACCGGCCAATTGTTCGTAGTAGTGCCAAGTGTCGTCGATGTCACGTTGCGCCAACTTCAATAGCCGCGAGGCCTGTTCTGGATTTGAGCGGACCAGCATGGCGAAGCGAGCTTCTCGCATGGCGACCTCTCGAAACGGCAAGCTCGGTTTGTGACTATCGAGATGAAAAGGATGTCCACCATCGTGAGCGTTGCGTGGATCGTAGCGATACAGTGGCCAGAATCCGCATTTAACCAAATCCTTTTGGTGTGTCATCGCCGTTGACATATCGAGACCATGCGCAATGCATTGACTGTATGCCAAGATCAGCGACGGCCCTCGATAGGATTCGGCTTCGTGAAATGCGCGAATACACTGAGCCGGGTTGGCACCCACGGCTACTTGAGCAACATAGGTATTGCCATACGAAACGGCGATCATCCCCAAGTCCTTACGATGCACATCCCGTCCATCACTGGCGAATTTAGCGGTCGCCGCGCGTGGTGTGGCTTTGGACGCTTGTCCCCCGGTATTGGAATAGACCCCCGTGTCGAGCACCAAAATATTTACATCGCGTCCAGAGGCAAGCACATGGTCCAATCCACCAAACCCGATATCATAAGCCCAGCCATCTCCACCCACGATCCACAGACTGCGGCGAGCCAAGTTATTGAGTAACTGGCTCAACTCTCGAGCAGCGTCGGTATCTATCGCGCGCAGCTGGTCTTGTACTTTTGCGATTCTAGCTCGCTGCTGAGCATAGTCATCTTCCGATTGTGGATCGATAGCCAGAACTTGAGCCACCAGTTCGTTTCCCAATTCCCCCGCATGCTGCTTCAACAGTCGCCGCGCTAGCGATGATTTGCTGTCGAGTGCCATCCGCAGTCCTAGTCCGAATTCAGCATTGTCTTCAAACAGTGAATTTGCCCAAGCAGGTCCGCGTCCGTCAGCATTCTTCGACCACGGTGTGGTAGGCAGGTTACCTCCAAAGATCGATGAGCAACCGGTGGCATTGGCAATCACGCCGCGATCACCGAACAATTGTGACATCAGTTTTAAATACGGAGTTTCGCCACATCCCGCACATGCCCCCGAGAACTCGAACAGAGGCAACAGTACCTGCGAGCCCTTGACCGTGTTGGACTTGACCGAGGTGCGATCGATGTCTGGCAGAGAATTGAAAATGTCATAGCGACGCTTCTCTTGCTCCAAGTGCTCAGCCTTAGGGCGCATGTTGATCGACTTGTGCTTGGCAACTTCCTTGCTTTTGGCTGGGCAGACGTCCACGCACACGCCACAACCCGTGCAGTCTTCTGGAGCAACTTGAATTGTAACGGCATGACCATCATGTTTGGAGTCGCCATTGCGAAACAAAAACTCAGTCGGCGCATTGTTAAGCGCTTCCGTTGGGAACCGCTTAGTGCGGATGGCAGCGTGGGGGCAGACGAGCGCGCACAATCCACATTCAATGCAGATATCTGGATCCCAAATTGGGATAAGCTGGGCGATATTTCGTTTTTCGTATTGCGCCGTTCCCGTAGGAAAGGTTCCATCGACAGGCAGTGCGCTAACCGGCAACCAATCGCCTTGTCCTGCGATGATCTTGCCGGTAACCCGAGCAACGAAGTCGGGCGCGTTACGCGACACGGATGGTGTGCGCTGGAGCTGACTGGTCACGTCACGCGGGATATTCACTTGATGCAAGCCCGCCAGGGCCGCATCGACCACTTCGAAGTTCTTGCGGACCACCGCAGACCCACGTTTTGAATAGGTCTTTTCAATAGAGGACTTTATTTTTTCGATCGCCTGTTCGCGCGGTAGTATGCCTGACAACGCAAAGAAACAGGTTTGCATGATCGTATTGATACGTCCGGCGATCCCGGCTTCACGCGCCAGCCGATCAGCGTCAATGACAAACAACTTGAGTTGCTTGGTGATAATTTTCTGCTGGTCATCTCGCGTCAATTGCTCCCATACGTCGTGCTGATCATACGGGCTGTTGAGTAGTAGCGTGGCTTGTTCAGCAGCCATGTCAACGATATTCATACGGCGTAGAAAATCGAATTGGTGACAAGCCACAAAGCCTGCTTGTCGAATCAAATAGGTCGCTTCGATGGGGCGTGGACTGAAGCGTAGATGCGAAACCGTTACCGCTCCGGATTTCTTCGAATCGTAGACAAAGTAGCCTTGTGCATAAAGTGGCGTCTCTTCACCAATGATCTTTACGGAGTTTTTGTTGGCCCCCACGGTGCCATCGCTTCCCAACCCGTAGAAAACAGCCCGCAGGACATCAGGCGGTTCTTGCCAGCGATCGGCTTCCCACGGCAAGCTCATTAGGCTCACGTCATCGTGGATTCCTATCGTGAAGTGGCGTTTGGCCTGAGGTGAGGCATGGGAACTGAGTCGAGGGCTCGCGCCTGGTTCGATCGGTCGTTCGAAACGGCTGGCTACAGTGTGTGACTCTTGCGCCAAGTGATCGAATACGGACGCTACCATCGCTGGCGTGAATTCCTTGCTGGACAATCCATACCGCCCGCCAAACACGCGTGGCAGTCGCTCTCCCGACCAGCCTTCTGCTAGTGCTGCCACCACATCCAAGTAAAGTGGTTCGCCGATGGCTCCTGGCTCCTTAGTACGATCCAGTACCGCAATCCGCTCTGTTGAACTGGGGAGAGACGAAATGAATCGCTCGATATGAAACGGTCGGTAAAGCAAAACTTCCAATAGACCAACCTGCTCACCTGCGGCAGTCATGCGATCGATGGCTTCGCGGACCGCGCCGCAGCCGCTTCCCATCATCACAATTACTCGTGTCGCTTGCGGATGACCAGAATAGTGAAATAGCTGGTACTGTCGACCGGTCAACTCAAACAGCCGATTCATTTCCGCCTGCACAATTTCACTGGTACGCTCATAGAACGGATTGGCTGCCTCACGGGCCTGAAAAAAGACGTCAGGGTTCTGGGCCGTGCCACGCAGAACGGGGCGATCGGGATCGAGGCTCCGCGCACGATGTTCGACGATAGCCGAGCGATCAAGCATGTCTCGAATCGTCTGTTCCTCAATCAAATCGATTTTGTTGATCTCATGCGATGTACGGAAGCCATCGAAGAAGTGTAGAATTGGGACTCGGCATTTGAGCGTCGCCGCATGGCTTACCAATGCCAGGTCTTGAGCAGCCTGCACCGAAGACGAGGCCAGCATGGCGAACCCAGTGCTGCGCGCGGCCATGACATCGCTGTGATCTCCGAAAATGGACAGTGCATGTGTAGCGATACTGCGGGCTGCCACATGGATCACACCAGCCGTCAATTCCCCGGCGATCTTGAACATATTGGGGAGCATCAGCAGCAATCCCTGAGACGCAGTGAAGGTCGTTGCCAACGCCCCACCTTGCAATGCACCATGTAACGCCCCTGCCGCGCCCCCTTCGCTTTGCATCTCAATCACAGTTGGGACAGTCCCAAGCACATTAGTTTTGCCACCTGCCGACCAGGTATCTGCTAATTCTCCCATCGGGGACGCGGGCGTGATCGGATAGATGGCAATAACTTCACTGGCCGCATATGCCACGCGGGCTGCAGCTTCGTTGCCATCAACGGTTACTTGATGAGTCATATTTTGCTTCGTTCCATGCTAGACGAACAACAAATGCGTGCCTTCACCTGTGGCGCGTTCATAAAAACCACCTACGGTTAACACTCCGTCCAAGTCTTCGAATAGATCGCTTTCCTTGAGTTGGAACATTTCCATAGCAAGTTTACAGGCCCATAACTTGACGCCTGAAGCAGTGAGGATTTCCAGGAATTCCCGGATGTCCGGAATGTCCATTTTTTCCATCTTCTTTTTCATCATGTTCGTGGCCAGTGCTTCCATCCCCGGGAGCGCGCCCAGCAGCGTTGGAATGTGCATGGCCGGATTGCCAACGGTGGCTACATGCAGCTTTTCCATTTTCTGTTTGTGCAATGCATCTAAGCCAAAAAAGGTAAAGAAGATTTCCGCTTCAATTCCTTCCATTCTGGCACCGTTGGCCAAGATGAAGCAAGCGTAGACACTGTCGAGCGTCGCCTTGGACAGAATGAGCAGCATCTTCTTGACTGCTTTCTTTTCTACTTTCGCAATGTCTGCCGCGTGTGGCGCGGCTAGGCTGGAGGAGTTCATGTTTATTGCCCCTGAGGTTGACGTTTGACTAACGCTAAATGCAACTGGCAGGTTTAGGAATCCCTGCAATTCGACTCGACTTTTTCAATGGTCCACCTGGGAACAATTCGTAAAGTTCCTTGATGGTCACCGGCCCGTGTTTGCCTACGGCACGAATGGAAAGTGGTTCCGAATTGCGATGGGACAGTTGAAGATATTCGATGACTTCCCAATGTTTGTCGGTCAGCTCAATCCCTTCTTCTTTCGCAAGTTCAGTAGCGATCTCTCGAGTCCATTGAGCAAGGTTCGTGAGATAGCCTTCTTCATTCACTGATATCACCGAACCAGACACTTCCTTATCCATGTTGCACCCCTTTCTTCGTTGAAGTTAATTTTTTGCCAGCTTCACTCATGGTCGCCGATACCAATGGGATGTGCCGCCCACGAAGCAAGACGTTCCAGTACATCCAGCGAAACGCCAACTTCCCGTAGTGATTGATACGGCTCTCCTTGAGCAAAGTAAGTGGCCCCAATCCCGGCAGTGGAAAGCTCCCTTCGACCGGTTCATGGGTGTAGTTGAAATCGATCAGTAAAGCCTTACCGTTCCCGGTTTCGATAAAACAGTTGGCATGACCATCAAACTCTTCCTTCAGTGGCTGGCCAGCGATGTAGCGCAGAACATTGTCCGTTAGAATTTCAGATTCGAAGTGTGCCACGGATCCCGCTTTGGAGCTGGGTAAGTTGGTGGCATCACCGATAGCAAAAATATTGTCCTTGACACTCGTCTGTAGCGTGGCGCGATGCGTGGGTACGAAGTTCAGGTCATCTCCAATGCCAGAGCGTGCAATCATTTCGTCTCCCATATTCGTTGGGATCGTGACCAGTAAATCGAATTCGACTTCCTGGCCACCATAGTCCACAATTTTCTTGGCCTCATTGTCAACGCGTTCAATAGCAAAGTCACTGACAATTCGGATCTGCTTTTCGGCGAGTAAATGCCCCAGTTTTTCCGTCGCCGTGGGCTTCGTGAAGGCTCCGCTCAAAGGAGTAACGAATGTCAGTTCGACCTGGTCGCGCATCCCCTTCTCGTGAAAAAACGTGTCTGCCAAGAAAGCGAATTCCAGAGGCGCCACCGGGCACTTGATCGGCATTTCACAAATATGCACGACGAGTTTTCCCCCCGGCCAGTCGCGCAGTTTATCTCGCAGTGCCTGAGCACCTTCGAAGGTATAGAAATCAAACACATCCTTGCGCCAGCCACTGCCGAGCATGCCCTCAGTTTCTTGTGGAGCGATCTTCGTTCCTGTAGCAATGATCAAAATGTCATAGTTCAGCTGTTGACCATCGGCTAGTAGCACGCTGTTACCCTCAGGGTCGATGCGATCAATCTTTTGTTGAATCAATTCAACGCCTTGCGGAATAAACTTCCGAACAGGTTTCTGCAATTGTTTGGGAGTGTAGAGACCAAAAGGCAGGAACAAAAATCCGGGCTGGTAGTAGTGCGTCTGTTCTTGATTGACGATTGTGAGCGACCAGTCTGCGCGGTTGAGTTTTGGACGCAGATGATTGGCCATCATCGTGCCAGCAGTTCCGGCTCCCAGGATCAATAGACGTTTCACAATGGGCACTTTCGAAATTGACGCTCGCTGACAGGCCAAGTCTTAGTGAATTGGCTCGTTAGTGCTAAACGATTTGCAAACATTGTGCCAAGGAGCTGAACTCACTTTGTGAACCGCGCCCATAGAGAACCTCAGGCGCTAGCCGTGGGCTCCAACTTGCTAGGGCCCACGGCTAGCGGGCTGTTGACTACGAAGTTGCTGGCGGTATCGAGGGTGAGCCGTGGGCCGTAAGGCACCGGGCAGGTTTGTCGGCCGACCGCTCACGCGTCGCAGCTCACTAAATTAAAAGCGCGCTAGCGCCTGAGGTTCACAAGCTCATGAATAATCCAATTTTTAATAATGACCAGCGCACAATCGGTAAATGAAGTGCCCGAATGGACGCGCTAGACTGACCCTAGTGTGCACGGCCGCACGCGCGAGAAAACTGGCACAAGAATGAGGCTGAATGCTCGACTCTTTTACGAATAGTCAGCGTTAAACTCGGATTACTCATGAACCGAAGGGCGTGAGCCCATTAGTACTCACCTTGTGAACCGGCCCCATCGTGAACCTCAGACGCTAGCCGTGGGCTCCAGCTTGGTAAGGCCCACGGCTAGCGTCTGAGATTTACAAACTCATGAAAAATCCGGGTTGAAGCCTCAATAGCCGAGGGCTCACGATGTCATGAATAATCCGGGTTAAAGGTCCGCAATAATTTTCTACCACGGTAGATGGCGAGCAGAATATCAGGCGTCAGCGAAGCGGGGCTATCGGTTAGAGGCTGATGGAACAATTCCAAACCGTCAGTAATGGCAGACGCTCGCTTGTCCCCTCGCTTAACGATTGCCAGTACCGCCACTTCACCCAGAAAGAACGTCAAACCGAGGGCTTCGGTCACCTCTAATTGCTGTTCCTCCAAATGCTTGAGCAAGCGATCCGCCTCGCTTCGTTGGGCTGAATTGAGGAGCGGCATGGGGATCTCGTAGATGTCCTCATGCTCAGCTTGCCAGCCGGCGAACGCTGCGAACACATCGTCGGTCGGCAGCGACGCCAAATCGGCTTGGAAAGCATGTGTCAGTGGCCCCGCAATACCGATATTACTGAGCCGCGTCACTGACACTTGATTCGCTGGCAATTGATGCGTGGGAACTTCATACTCATATCGAAACAGATAGCAACCGCGAGGCTCGTCAAAGCTGGGCCAATAAAGCGTCCGCGCCTCGACCAATTCAATGTGACTGGGAGGCAATCCAAACTGTTCCGCATTGGCCAACCAGGCAACCATCTCCGACTCGGCGAGCGCCACAGGTAGACGCAAGGATTGGTCAATCTGGTCGGCGAAACCAAGTTCCTCGGCATAATTCACAGCTCGCAAACGCGCCACCGGATCGCTAGCCAGTTCGATTAATCGCTGTCGACCGGTTGGAAAGCCGAGCCGCGCTAGTGCACAGGCGGCTTCGGTATGAATGCGACGATGCGATAATTCCAGTGCTTTCAGCAAACTTGCTTCTGCCGCTTGCCCCCCAATCAGTCCGAGTGCATCGCACAGCGAGACGGTAAGCGCGACACTGTCGGTTAAAACGCGTTGCACCTCCTGAACATCCGCTCCGAACTTCGCGGGTTCCCGCTCCAGCGAGCGCAGCCGGGTCGTAACATTGGAAAGCAACGAAACCAGGGTCTGTTGCTGCTCGCGCCACGGATGTTGCTGTAGCTTGTTAGCGCGGAACGAATAGCCAGCCAAATCTAGCAAAACAGACAGCGTGGAGGGTTGCAAACAACCACTGTCGATCCGCGTAAAAAACGACTCGAAGAACAACTCTAAATAGTCGGCGTTGACATTCCACAGCGGACTGAGTCCCAGGGCAACGTTCTTCCAATCCTGAGGGGGAGCTTCGCGGAGAATCTCTGCCAATACCTCAATCGACTCTTCGTCACGTTGCGTGGCCAAAATCTGCAGCACATGCGCAGCGGCGGTCCCATCCAACTCACCCAGCAAATCATAGAGTCCGGCCAGAGTGGTCGGATCGATCGTTGGAACGTCGCATGCATAAGATCCGTTCAGAGACTCGCTGCGGCTAGGATTGGGAACTGCCTGCGCAAGAAATCGAGCGGCCAACAATTGCATTAACAACCGGAACCTTTGCGGGCTCTCCGACAAGGAATCGAAATTTGCCGCTAGCACTTCCAGCAGGCTCTCAAGCTCTTCCGCGGGAGCGGCGGAGATGGCTCGATCAATTGCATCCGCAGGAACTTCACCCGAAGTGCGTCGCAACCAATGGCAAGCCGATTGAATCCATGAATCACTGCTCGTTTCCATCCCAGAACCTACCTACCAAATAAACCACCCAGAACCCCAAAAACGGGAGCAATATTGCACAACTAGTAGACGAAACAAGCAATAGGGAGTGACACACACCCGAATTAGCGGCTACTATAGGTTATCAACTATATTAACAATATGGTATTTCGAGCCAAAAGCATCGATCAAACACAAACTGTCCTAGCAAAAAATGCCAGGACATTGTTTGGAGGGTGCAAGATAGCACACGCGTGCTGCTGGCCCGGAGCGCTGGTCAGGTGCAAAGCCCACCTGTTCAGCGCGTCGGGCTAGTGGGGGGTGATGGTGTCCGTGGTCGGACACATGCTGATCGGCTCAGTTTAGGCAAAGCAATTCAAGAAAGCACTCTCTGACCCGTATGTCAACATCGATACCGTCTGCACAGACATCCCCTCTCGACTCTGAAACTGCCACACCCGAAATCACCTCTTTTAATCAACTCGATCTCTCCCCCGTGATGCGCCGGGCTTTGGTGCGACTCGAATATGAGACGCCTTCGCCAATTCAAGCGGCGGTGATTCCGCCCGCTTTGGACGGCCGCGATGTTTTGGGGCAAGCTCGCACAGGGACCGGGAAAACGGCAGCCTTTGGCATACCCATTCTGGAAATGCTCGACCCGCTTAGCGAATGCCGCAATCCGCAGGCGCTCATTCTCGTACCGACTCGTGAACTAGCCGAGCAGGTCTATCAAGAGATGGGGCGATTGGCCTTTGGCTGCAAGACGGCGATTACCTGTATGGCTGGTGGCAAGCACATGCGCCGCCAAACTCAAGAGCTACAAGATGGCACGCAGATTGTCGTTGGTACGCCGGGCCGAGTGATGGATCACATTCACCGTCGCACCTTTAAAACCGAAGATTTGTGGTGCGTGGTACTCGACGAAGCGGATCGGATGCTGGATATCGGTTTTCGACCTGCCATTGAAAAAATCTTGCGGGCCTGCCCGAAGGATCGTCAAACAATGCTGCTCAGTGCCACGATGGCCCCTGACGTAGAGCGACTGTGTAAGCGCTACATGGAAGACCCGGTACATATTAATTGCTCCAAATCACAAATCTCAGTTGAGACCATTGAACAGCGGTACTTCACCGTTCGGCAAGATGAAAAACAGAGCACGCTCGTGCGACTGCTCGAACGCGAAGAACCCAAACAGGCCATTATCTTTTGTCGTACCAAACGTGGCACCGATCGCTTGCACAATGCGCTGCGATCGGAATTATCGCGAATCAAATCTTTGGCTCACACCAAACTAGCGTGCATTCATGGAGATATGAATCAGCGTGATCGTGATCGCGTTTTTAACGCGCTCAGAGCGGGCGAGGTAGGCATTCTCGTAGCCACCGATGTGGTAGGGCGTGGAATTGATGTGTCGACCGTTTCGCACATTATCAACTACGACATTCCGCTGGATTGCGATGACTACGTTCATCGCGTCGGTCGGACCGGCCGCATGGGACGCGAAGGGATTGCTTTCACTTTCGTAACCATCGATGAGGGGCAGCAACTAACGGCTATCGAGTTGAATATCAACCGTCTGTTAATTCGCGATTCTCTGGACGGTGAAATCGAGCCGACCAAAGCGGTGGTTGCTGCAGCCGAACAAGCCAAGCTTCCCGAAGAGGAAACGCCCCGCAAAAAGCGACTTTTTCCAATGAAACGAAAAGTCAACGCCCGTCTGGCCCGCTAGGGCGCGAAGCCATAGCCTCATCCCCGAACCGATGGCGCTGTACGTGTATCGGAAACGCACGTTGAGCGTTATAAAGAGGGGACTTTTGCGCTGCGTCCCCGAAGGTTTTGGCCCGAAGATTCTGGGTCTTTTCAGGTAAGGCGTGGCGAACACTGAAGGAATACTAAGGACAATTCTGTGCCGTTCGCCGAAATTGGCCCCATCTCGGTTTTTTTCCCAGAGCGGGTTGAAACCAACGCTGATCTCCAGGCCGCTTTTCCAGACTGGGATTTGCCGCTGATCGAGGAAAAGACTGGGATTCGCAGCCGGTATATCGCAGCTGCTGAGGAAACCGCGTCCGATTTAGCGGTGGCTGCATCGGAAAAGCTTTTTCGTGAACATGTGATCGATCGTGCCTCGATCGACTTTGTGTTGCTATGTACGCAAACGCCCGACTATCCGCTCCCCACCACGGCCTGTTTAATCCAGCAAAAACTGGGCTTACGTGAGAGCTGCGGGGCGCTGGATTTCAACCTCGGTTGCTCGGGATTCGTATACGGCATGGCCATCGCCGAAGGACTGATTCAATGCGGTGCTGCGCGGCGGATTCTACTGCTGACCGCTGAGACCTACTCCAAATACATTGATGCCGAAGATCGAAGTCTGCGCACGATTTTCGGCGACGCGGCCGCTGCGACTCTGGTGAATACTAGCGACGAACCAAGCGTACGGGCCTTTCAGTTCGGAACCGATGGTAGCGGAGCTGATACACTACTGGTCGCCGATGGCGGTGCGCGAACGGGGAACAATGTACTTAAACCCCGACATCGCAAGCGTTGGAAAAGTCGCCTGTATATGGACGGACCTAGCTTGCTCAGCTTTACCGTCGTAGCCGTACCCAAGTTGATCGAACAAGTCTTAGAATTAGCAAAACTCGAAAGCAACGAAATCGAGTTCTTTCTGTTGCACCAAGCCACGAGAAAAATGCTCGAACAACTCCAAACTCGTTTGGGGCTGGACGAAGAGCGATTGCCAATTATGTTGGAAAACTACGGAAATACTGTCTCTAGCACCCTACCCATCCTGATTTCCGATCTCCGTCAACTAGGTAAGATAAAACATGGTACGCAAAGCCTGTTGATTGGTTTCGGGGTAGGCTGGTCGTGGGCGGGCTGCGCTTGGAAAGAGACGTGGCGATCGAATCAAGAAAGCTAATTAGCTATGGAATCACTTCAAGGTCATGCTCTGGTCGCGTCGCCTTACTTGACCGACCCTAACTTCCTGAGGTCAGTCGTCTACTTATTGCGTCACGACGAAGATGGAGCCATCGGTCTCATCCTCAATCGCCCTATGCTGACCACCGTCGGAGAGCTACTTGCACAATTGACTGGTCAATCGATCGATAACCAGCGACCAGTGTTTTGTGGTGGACCGGTGGATGGACCACTGATGCTGCTACAAGCCTGCGAGACAGAGGCAGTACCCTCGATCTATATCGCCTCGGACCAAGATCGAATACTGGAGATATGCGACCCAAGCTTTCCTGACCAACATTCGGGCGGCGCAGAATACAGGGTTTTCGATGGGTATGCCGGTTGGGCGGCACATCAACTGGAGGAAGAGATGCGCGGCGGCGGGTGGCTGTTATGGGAAATTCCTGCTGAACAATTGTTTGCGGACCCAGAAGAATTGTGGCGGGATGCTGTTCGACGAATTGGCCGAGACATATTGGCCGGTGGCATCGATCCCTCCAGAATGCCTGAGGATCCAGCGTTTAATTAAGCAGTCGGGGAGTCGGGGAGTAGGGGA
This sequence comes from Pirellulaceae bacterium, assembly GCA_041739785.1. Taxonomy (GTDB): domain Bacteria; phylum Planctomycetota; class Planctomycetia; order Pirellulales; family Pirellulaceae; genus Aureliella. Next base: position 93,021 of record JBGSNE010000265.1, on the reverse strand, counting down.
GTGAAGGAGTGGAGAGACTTCAATTATTCGTTTAACCGATCTAATACCGCAAGCAATTCAAAACTCCTTCACTCCTTCACTCCTTCACTCCTTCACTTCAGCTTCAAGCGAACAGTAGAACACCCATGCGGACGATCGCTATCGGCGACATTCACGGTTGCGCTAAGGCGCTACAAGGAATGCTGGACGCCATCGCGCCAACCGCAAAAGATCAATTGATCTTTTTGGGTGATTACGTTGACCGCGGACCGGATAGCAAGTGGGTCATTCAGCGATTGATTGAGTTGAGCGATTGCTGCCAAACCGTGTTCCTGCTTGGCAATCACGAAATCATGTTTCGGGGGGCATTGCGCGGTCTTGATCCAACTCTGTGGCTGCAACAAGGGGGACATCAGACAATTACCAGCTATGGTGGCTTGTTGGACAATGTTCCTGAAGCACATCGCCAATTTCTCGAAAAGTGCCTCCCTTACTTCGAAACGCAAGGCGAAATGTTCTTGCATGCCAATTACGTGCCCGATCTGCCGCTGGAATCACAGCCGGAGGAGGCTCTGTTTTGGGAGCACCTCAACGTTTGCCTGCCGGCGCCTCATGTTTCGGGCAAGCATGTTTATTGTGGACACACGCCGCAGCGTGGAGGTAACATCGGATTCTTCAGCCACTTGACCTGTCTGGATACCTGTTGTTTCGGTGGTTTGTGGCTCTCTGCGATCGACATTGAGAGCCGTGAGATTTGGCAAGTTTCCCGCGAGGGACATTTGCGTGAGAACTGGAGAGTCGCCAAGCAGCTGTGGACCCAATGGCGGGGACTAGTGAATTTGTGGATCCGGCGAAGCCGTAGCTCGCAGTCCTGATGGGGGGTGCGCCACACGCGTAATTTGTTCTGCTGTTTTAATGTTGGGATGGTTGCGCTGGCGTTGGATTGAGGAAGTGAGCGATGGTTCAAGATATCTGTGTTTGGATGAACAATTCATTTTGCACAGAAAAACCGGAGCCCGAATTGCTATCATTGTAATTTCTTGGCTTTTTTCCAGCTGCCAAACCCTGTTTCCTCAGGCTTTCAAAAGTGGTTTGTGTCGATAAAAGAGTTTCAAGGCGTAACCTGTCTTGCTAGATTAGGTAGCGAGCGAGCGGGGGTTGCACTCCTCGCAGGTGTGCATTTGACCACTATTAAGTGGCTAAAGTCCCTTGCGGGGAATGGGAAAACCAGCGAAAGTAGTCTAACCATGCTGAGCCGGCTCGTCTGAACTCTCAAAACATTAGAAGACCTCTAAGGTCAGGCACCTTAAATCAATGGACCACAACTCTGCGACCGCATCCTTCCAGAACTTGGGAGTGCGCGACGAAGATTTAGCGCGCGTCATAGGCAGCGCCGTGCCACCGCGCACTGATTTAGTTGCCATTCTGCAACATTGGGCTAAGGTGCGTGGTGATCAGCCAGCCTTCTATTTTACTGACGGTGAGGATGGAGACGAAGATCTTTGTCTGACCTTCGCCGAGCTCGATGTTGCGGCCCGCAACGTAGCGGGTTATCTGCAGAAGCTGGGGGGCAAAGGGCAGCGTGTATTGCTTCTGTATCCTCCGGTGCTGGACTTCGTTATCGGTTTCTTTGGTTGTTTGTACGCTGGTGCCACGGCCGTCCCTGCTTTTCCACCGCGCAAGAATCGCAAAGGACAACGCATTCACGGCATCGCCCGCGATTGCCAAGCTCATTTGGCGCTGACCAACGAATACGTGCGACAGCAAATTGAAGGTGATGCCAATTGGGTCGAATGGGAATCGGTCTCCATTATTGCCACCGACTCGTTGGCACAAGACTACTCGCATTTGTGGAAAAATCCCGCCATCGAACCTGACGATTTGGCCGTGCTTCAATACACTTCTGGGTCGACCGGTCAGCCCAAAGGTGTCATGCTTTCGCACGCCAACTTAGTTCGCAATACTGAGATGATCATGGTGGCTTTCGAAACCGACCGCCAGTCGATCGGCATGAGTTGGCTTCCCACGTATCACGATATGGGCTTGGTAGGAGGAGTGCTCGAGTCGGTTTTCATTGGACGACCGGTAGCGTTGATGAGCCCGATGGCATTCTTGCAGAAGCCCATTCGTTGGTTCCGTGCCATCACCAAATATCGCGCCACTACCAGCGGTGGTCCTAACTTTGCCTATCAACTGTGTGTGGACAAGATTGCCGACGAGGACCTCGCGGGGATTGATCTAAGCAGTTGGGGAACGGCTTTTAATGGCGCCGAGCCAGTACGAGCGGTGACTCTCAAACAGTTTGCAGAGCGGTTCGCCAAAGCGGGCTTCAATGCTGAAGCGTTTCTTCCCTGTTACGGGATGGCTGAAACGACATTGATTGTGACGGGTGGCCCTCAAGCCGACCCGGCTGTCATACGCAGCTTCGAAGCGGGGGCTTTGGATCAACGGCAGGTGGTTCCCTGTGCCTTCGACGCCCCCAACGCACGCGAGTTGGTAGCCAGCGGACAGGTGCTTCCGGGCGAGCAGCTATTGATCGTCGATCCCGATTCGCTGTCACCACTTGAGGCAAACGGTATCGGTGAGATTTGGATCAGTAGCTCGAGCGTCGGCCAAGGCTATTGGGAGCGCGATGAGGCCACTCAAGAGACTTTTGGGGCCATGACTCATGAAGGCCAGGGCCCCTTTCTGCGCACGGGCGACCTGGGCTTTCTCCACGAAGGTCAACTGTTCGTGGCGGGCAGATTGAAGGACATGATCATAGTTCGGGGGGTCAATCGTTATCCGCAGGATATAGAACAAACGGTAGAGCAGGCGCATGACATCATGCAGAGCGGCCTAATCGCAGCCTTCGCCGACATGGCTGAGGATCGCGAACGATTGATCATTGCCGCTGAAGTGCAAACCCGTCGCGAGGAGACCAATTGGGACGAAGTCATTGTGGCCGTGCGTCGGGCAGTTGCTCAGCAACATGAACTCCCGCCCGAGGCAGTGGTCCTGGTCCGCTTCGGCACACTCCCGCGTACTTCCAGTGGCAAAATTCAACGGCACGCCTGCCGCGACGAATTCGCGCGGGGCTCGTTGAAAATTGTTGCCCAGTGGAAGGCCTGGGAGATTGACTTGCCTGAGAGTGAGCCGATGATTGCCGCCTCGTCCTATCGCCCAGGGAACAATGGCGAAGAGGTGGTGGGCGACGCGCCCAGTAGCGAAACGCAACCTGACCACGAGATCGTTGATATCGTCATGGACGCGATTCGCGCCGTGGCGCAAGAGCGAGCCAAACAACTCGACTTGGAAACCAACATCGTGCTCGATTTGGGGCTCGACAGCCTTGAAAGAATGCAGATTGCACATTCGCTGGAGCAGACCTTCGATGGTCGCTTTCCCGAACATGTGCTCCCTGAAATTGAAACCGTTCGCGAAGTGGCCGCAGCCATCGAACGCTATCTCGGCAAGAAGCGTATTCGCCGCGATCTCGTGCCGACTGAAACGGGGCTCAAACCTGCCGATAGTCGCCGCATCGAGGAAGAGGAATACCGCTTTGATCACCTCCCCGAATATCGCCGCTTGAAACGAACCATGGCGCAGTTTGAGTTGACAGGGATCCCCAATCCCTATTTCTCAATGCACGAAGGGACGGTACGCGATACCACTAAGATCGATGGTCGTGAGCTGATCAGCTTTGCTTCCTATAACTACCTAGGCATGTCGGGCGATCCTGAGGTTACCGCTGCTGTGATTGAGGCCGCGAAGACTTTCGGCACCAGCGTCAGCGCATCGCGGCTAGTCAGCGGCGAGAAGTGTATCCATCGCGAGCTCGAACAGGGACTGGCAGAATGGGTGGGTGCAGAAGCGGCCATTGTCATGGTGGGTGGGCACGCAACCAACGAAACCACTATCGGCCATCTCGTTGGACCTGGCGATTTGATCGTTCACGATGCTCTATCGCATAATAGTATTGTGCAAGGTGCCATTCTGTCTGGTGCGCGTCGAAGACCGTTCCCGCACAACGACTGGCAAGCGCTCGAAAGCGTCTTAGCGGAAACGCGAGCTAGTTATCGCCGCATTCTAGTCGTCATCGAAGGTGTCTATAGCATGGACGGTGACTATCCCGATTTACCTAAGTTTATCGAAGTCAAGAATCGACACAAATCTTGGCTGATGGTTGACGAAGCGCATTCTATCGGCACCATGGGTGCCACCGGGCGCGGTATCGGCGAGCATTTCGGGGTTGATGGACGCGATGTAGATATCTGGATGGGCACACTTAGTAAATCGTTTGGCAGTTGCGGTGGCTACATCGCTGGCAGCCAAGCACTGGTCGAATTACTGAAATATACTGCACCAGGATTCGTCTTCAGTGTAGGGCTGTCACCAACCAATACCGCAGCTGCCATCGCGTCACTCAAGACGCTTAAAGCACATCCGGAACGCGTCCAAACCCTCCACGACCGCGCCCGTTTGTTCCTAAACGAAGCCAATCGCCAAGGGCTCAATACCGGCGACTCATACGGCACGCCAGTGATTCCGGTCATCACCGGCAATTCACTTCACGCTTTGATGCTTTCGCACAAAATGTTCGAAGCGGGGGTGAATGTACAACCCATACTGTATCCAGCTGTCGAAGAGACCGCAGCTCGCTTGCGATTCTTCGTCAACTGTACTCATACTGAGGAGCAGATTTTGTACGCAGTGGAGTCGGCCGCCAATGCTTTGCAAGAAATTGCTCCGGCGTATTTCGCCCCTCAACGCGAGAGTGCCTAAACTAATCGCTGCGGCGATCCTCCTCCCAACTGGCGGTGCCCCGTCGCTTCAAGCCTCGCTGTGCTGGATACCCTAGAAAGTCGACGCTACTAGGCTGTCAGTTGATAAGCAAATCCCAAACTTGCACTTAAACTTAAACCTAAACTTGAACTTTCGCCGCGATAGTTTAGGTTTAAGTATAAGTTTAAGTTTGCAAAAGTTCGACAGCCTCTACGCCTTGTGCCGGCCGATATCAGACGCAAGTTGTTTCAACTTGTATCCCCACCCAGCGGGTTAGCAGATAGAATGTTGTGGAGCGATGTGTCACACTAGGATTGCTTCGCAAGCTGTCGGACACTCTGGGCAATCAACAATGCGAACAATTCAGCTTGCCCAGCTACGTCCCAGTCAACCATAGAAACAACATTGTCTAATTCCCAACGGTTCAAGGAAAATGTCTAGTTAACGAAGTGCCAAGCACTCTTTTTGTTTGGCTCTTAGACAGGAGCACAGCTATGGGCAGAAATAAGTCCGATATGAAGTTCACCGTCAACGCGGCCTTCTTTCGCGAGATCAAAGAGGACCATAAACAGCTTCAATGCCTCCTCAATCGAATTCGTCAGATGGTCGAAGTGCCACTCGCGCTCCCCAACCACTGGAAGGAATTCATCAAATTATTGGCGGATCTCCGTGATCAATTAGCGTTTCACTTCGCGCTGGAAGAAGCCTACGGATACTTTGAAGACGCCGTCGAGCGAGCACCACGCTTTCACGCCACAGCCGGACGACTGCGTGATCAACATGCGGACATCTACCTGCTAGCGCAACAGATTGCTGACAACGCAAGTACTCTACCCGACACGCAAGCCGAGCAATTGGCCAACCAATTTATCGCTTTTGACACAGCGTTAAAATCTCACGAATCTGCCGAATTGCGGCTGATTCTGGATGCGATGCAGCAGGATGTGGGTGGCGGTGATTAGGCCTAGTTGGCCACTCAGTCATTGCGAAAGTCCAGCGCATAGCGGACCTTCTGTTGCGCGTGGACCAGCGTTAGTTCTAAGCGTTCGCCATGAGGGGCCAAGGCCAAGCCGACCACGGGCTCTGTTGGGCGGAAGTGATCGATAATCAACCCATCTGCGCGAAGTAGGTGAATAGTATTGTCGCTGGTGGAAATTCCCCAAACGGGTTGACCACTCTTCGGATCTTGCGCGACACTGGCACTGGTCCAAGCCAATTGTCCTTGCAGCGGCATGCGATAATGCCAACGCTGGTTGAGCGCTTGATCGAGTAAAAACACGGCCGGTTCGTCCGTTGCTAGCCAGCCTCTGGCCAGCGTTAGCTCCTGAGACCCGTCGCGCCAGGTGAGCCATGGACCTACGTCAGGCTGAAAGGCCAAGCGACGGTTGATCGCATCGGTTCTCGAGGTTTTCCCACCCAATGGCGTTGCGATCGGACCTCCTACGCCTTGCGTTACCGAACGTATTGAATCGTTCGACAGTTGTAACGGTTCGATCGATCCGTCAGCCAACACCACGTGTCCGTCAACGGCTTGCTGTGGATTCCGCAACGCCATCAAGGCGACTGGTTCCACTGGGGAGCGACCACTGAGCTGTTCGCGATTCGTCGGATCAATCAAAACAGTTTGACCATCGCGAGTAATTACTGCCAATCGCGCGGTGGAGGGAGCGCTCATTGTAATCCACTGGAAATCTACTATCTTCGAGCTTGAGCCCATGTTGATGGAACGGCTCTGAGCGGTAGTTGTATTGAACAATTGCACTTCGCTTCCACCAATAATACCAAGCGCCACGTCGTGGCTGTCCGGTGCAACTTCCATGCGAACTGCGGAATGCAAGTCAACCTGCCAACGCGTGTTGAACTTTTTGACTGATTGGTCGCTCGCTGAATTAGGTTGTTGATGTAGCTCTCCTCCTACCAATAGTGTCCACAACGTATGCCGCGAGTCAGTGCAGACAGCGAGAGCCTCTTGTGGCAATTGATCTCGCGACAGTTCTCGCAATTGGAACGCTTGCGGTTCATAGGACGAGGCAGCGGGGAAGAGGTCGGATGACTGTGCATCGGAGGCCGCCGCCATGCGCAATTCCGCTCGGTAGCGCTCCATGGCTCGATTCTGTTGAGATATCAACTCGTGTGCCAAGTCCTCACCAGCCACGAGTCTGGCAAGCAGAGCGGGGAGCACTTGATCTAACAATGGATTGCTGCGTGATTCACGCAACTGAAGGCGATTGGCTGCATCGATGACAACTACGGTGGGGGCTTCCAGGACCTGGAATAGATCGCGTCCCATGGCCTCTCGGTCCAAGGCGAGCCGGCCTGGCATGTTCCAATCGCTGGGCATCGAATCAAAGCTACTTCCTTGTGCTGGGCGTGGCTCTGCCCATACGGTCACGAATTCGACCGAACCAATAGGTAGTTTGAGCTCTTCCAACTCAGTCGCCACGTGCTGCAATTGCTCGCTAGCCACGCGACAGGTAGGATGGTCGGCCAACCACAGCAGGACCGTTGCCTTGCGTTGCCGCTTGTGATCGCTGGAACTGTAGACTTGTTCACCGGTGGGTGATTCTAAGTGGAAGCCTGGAATTCTCTCTCCCAGGCCCGTCGTTTTCACGGTCGTCGGTAGCGGTACAAAGCGATTTACCAGCAGTTCATCAGCTGCAGCTTCGACTGCAAAGCGGCTCCAATTGACGTTGTGTCCCGTTCGGGCCTTGGCGAATTCAATAGTCAATTCTATGTTAGCAACGCGCGTGTCCGCTAACATCTGCTCGGTTAAATGTGTTTTTGGCAATCGCATGCGCCGCAGTAGCAACGACGCTTGATCAATCCACAACACGAATTCGGCAGGACCACGTTTCACTTGAATCACCAAGCAAGCCCGATCGTCGATAGACTGTGGTGGCAAATAGTTAAGCGCGACGGAATCGTCGATCAATCCACTCAGTGGCTTGTCGCTGAACAGTAGGTCGAGCTGAGGTGGAAAACCGGCGAGCCCCGCAGATAGTCTTTCAGCCACGAGTGGGTCACTCAGCAACCAGCCAAAATCCACCTTGGCCGGTACGGCTCGGCTTAAGACCTGTTTTGGAATCAAGCCATCGTCATCTCGAAGACGCAAACGCCAACGCCCTTGACTGGGTGCTGGACTGGGGCCAGCTTGTACAGAATAGGCATGAAAACCCACATGCCCCTTGGCGTCCCAGCCTACCGAAAGTGGTGCTTGATCCTCAAGTAGTTTGCCATCTAACTCGTACTGCAATCGAACAAAGGCTTCGTCTTCGTAGCTGCTAAGTTGTTGATAGACACGGACGCATTGATCGATCGTGGTTCGCGGCGAGTTGGTCGCCGACACTAACCGCGAACTCCCGGCTCCCTGTGCTTCGCCGTTTTTGGCCAGTATGTCTCCGGTGGAATCACAGCCAGAGCTCAAGCCAACTAGCAGGACGCCTAGTAAACCAAACAACCTCTGTCGATGTCGAGAGTCCCTTGCCACGATCTGTATTTCCCCGAAGGCATGTATGTAACTTGGCCGTTTGTATAGAATACGAATAACTAACTACCAGAAATAGGTTTACTAAGGCAACGGAAAACGGGTCGATGGAAGCGTTGAATATTCGAGTTGGCAAGAATTCGTCGTGGATAGTGCCTGAGGACCAAGCCATAGCTAGCATCCGAGCGACGCAACGGCCTGTGAATGACCTGTCCGCCGCAATAAACAGCGCGTTGTCTAACCCGCTTGACTTCCCTCCCCTGGACCAAGCACTGGTACCAGGCGACCAATTGGTTTTGGTAGTTGATCCGCACGTTCCAGCACTGGCTGAATTGATCTCGGGAATCGTTCGGTGGTTTGTCCAGCAGGGGACGCCAGCTAGCAATATCCGTGTGGTGCTAGCCGCCGATGGATCTTGGCCAGTGGATCAGTTGGCAAGCGAGATTGAGCGGCTGGCCCAGTTATCAATCTGCGTCGAGGGGCATGATTTGGACGATGCCGAGAAGATCGCCTACGTGGCTGCCAATGAAGCCTCTGACGCAATCTATTTGAATCGCGTCGTAGTTGATGCCGACGTGGTCATCCCCATCACCTGTGCACGACCACAATCATCGCTCGACTATTTCGGTTCGTTCGGGTTATTCCCGTTACTCTCCAATCGAGCCACACGCGGCGAATTTTATCAGTTGCCGCGGCTGGAGGAGCCGACCGCCCACGCCGCTTTACAGTCCTGGGCAGATCAAGCGGCTTGGTGGGTGGGTGTGTTGGTTGGAATCCAAGTTATTCCGTCAGCCGATGGCGGTGTGGCTAAGGTGCTGGCTGGACAACTTCCAGCATTGGAGGAGGCCGTTCAGCTATTGATGGCAGACGTGTGGGGCTCAACGGACTGTAGCGGTAGTGAGCTAGTAGTCTCAGTGCTCGATGGCAACGCCAATTCGCAGAGCTGGTTGACAGTGGCGCGTGTACTACATAGCGCGCTCCGTTGGGTTACTCCGCGAGGATCGATCGTGATCGCCAGTGATTTGAATGCGACGATCGGTAAGGGGCTCGGACGTTTGAAAGATCCACATCACTCCCCTGAAGCGATCGCCAAGAAGTTGGCCAGCGACAATAGCGACGACGCCTTGGCTGCAGCTGTCATCTTAAGTGCCATTCACAGCCATCATGTCTATCTCATTTCTCAGATGCGTCATGAGACTGTTGAAAATCTAGGACTGGGAGTCATCACCGATGCCGCTCAGTTGGCGCACTTAGTCTCGCAGCACACTTCTTGCACGATTATTGAAGCAGCCCAGCATCGCATCCTAGAACCATGTCCTGCGTAGCAGTGGTTCCCATCATATGAACTGTGCACCGTCAATTCCCCAGCGCCATAACGGCTTGATAGATTTGTGCCACCGGGGAAGCTTGTGGAATAATGCTTGAGGTGGTTGGAAGTTTCCTGCCTATCGCGGCTTGACGCTTTTTAATCCAAATCTCAAAGCATGCCACCGCCTGAGCATCCCACTGCTGGCCACCGCCAGAACGGATAATGCCATGCGCTTTTTCAACTGGCATCGCTGAACGATAAGGACGCGAACTGGTCATTGCGTCAAATGCATCAGCCACAGCCATGATGCGGGCCATCAGCGGTATAGACTCACCCCGCAAGCCATGTGGATAGCCACCGCCGTCCCAGCGTTCGTGATGATAGAGTACTCCGGGCAGCACAAACTGCAGATGCCCCAGCTGCTCCACAATCCGATAGCCAATCTGCGGATGCTGTTGGATGACCTTGAATTCTTCATCCGTTAGCGGTCCATTCTTCAGCAGTACCGAATCGGGGACTCCGATTTTACCAATGTCATGCAAGATCCCCGACAAGTAGATCTCTTGACAGGCTTCTGTTGTTAACCCATATATCTCTGCCAATTCAAATGACAGTCGGGCGACGCGTTCGCTGTGTCCTTGAGTATAGGAGTCACGCGCGTCGATGGCGCTACTCATCGCGTGTAGCGTCCCGAGTGAAAGCTGGTTGCTCTGAACCAACAGATGGATGTTATGAGCCTGCGTCGATAGCAGTACAGCGGCTTCTTCCAGCAGCCCCACATCACCACTTCCAAATTCTGGATCGTATACCGGCAGGCTTTCGTCATGCATCTCTGCGCCACGATTGATTCCCACCAAATGACCCACGTAATGTTTGGAGCCGTTGACTGCCACTGCAAGTAAAGACCGAACCATTCCGGCCGGAGTCTTAAGGCTGATATTATTTTTAACGGTCGGCCGAGAATTTTGGCCAATACCAAGCTTGTCGAGCAATTCACGTATATGGTCGGTCGAAAACTCCGATGCCCCGTATTTCGTATCTACCAATCCGGAGCGTAGATTCTCGTCCGCGTCTACAATCAAGAACACGTCCTGAGCTCGCAACAAATATCCCAACGGCTTAAGGATATCGCTAGCCATATCGTTGGCGCTATTCAGACGCGATAGACTTGATGCGTTCCTAGCAAAGCCACGCAACCAATTCTGTTCCTCGAAACTTTGAGCCAATTGCATGGCCGATTCATCGAGCGCCCTGCGACTAGAATCGAGTTCCAGTTTCATAAGCCAAGCTTCGATCGCATTGCGAACAATGCCACAGGCGATTTTCGCCGGTCCATCTTGGACGGTAATGAGAATCAGATCGGTTCCCTGCTGGTCCGGCAGTTGAGCGACCACCAGCGATCGCACCTCACTTAAAGCCAGGCTGCGAGGCGTTTGCGTCGCACGAACCTCTCCAACAAGCTCCTTAATTGGCAAGTGTGGATCGACGTCCGTATGACCCGCATAGTCAGAAAAGTTGCTAAGAAGGCAATGATCGTCAATGTTCAGCGGTAACAACAGCGAAGTTTCCTCGAGGTATTGCTCAAGAAACTCCAACAGGCGTGAACAATCGGACGCCGCAGTAATCCTCATCGTTTTTTCCGTAGGTCTCAGCCAAATCGGCTGCTCCTAGAGCGTTAAATCTTATAAACCATTCCGCAATCTTTCTTATCGGGCCGATGGGGTGGTCGGGGTATCAATTGCGGCCGGAGAAAGAAATCTTTCCGAATTGTCCAGGATTTATTTTGCTAGTTGTACGGTGTGGGCTAGGTTTGCGTTGGCGGCAGGACCGAAGTTCGGTCACACAAGCCTGCCGTCGGACAACAGCCGTATCATAAGGTAGGGAAAAATGAAAAACAGAAGCAACAGTGGCTTCACGTTGATCGAATTGGTCGTTGTGATCGTAATTATCGCTATTTTGGCAGCCGTAGCGGTTCCCAAGTTTAACGATCGCACCGACGGTGCGCGGAAGGCGGCAAATTCCCAATCACTTTCAACGCTTCGCGGAGCGACGGAATTGTTCAAGGCTGACACCGGCGCCTATCCAGCCACGCTGTCGACCGATGTGCTACCGTATTTGAAAGGCCCTTTCCCCGCAGTAAAAATTGGCTCTTCCTCGGTCGCGACAGTTAAGGTTGTAACCAGCAATCCAATGACCCTCAGCGACGTGGATACTGCCGGTGGATGGCTCTACAACGTAACCACTGGCGAACTAAAAATAAACAATAGTACGCAGTTCGTCGAGTAAACCGGTCTTACCTGGCATATCTATTCAAGGAAAAGAGGTTTACTCATGCGTAAAATTTTGGTCGCAGAAGACAGTTTTGCGCTGGCGAATCTACTTACTTTTGTCTTGAAGAATGCGGGCTACGCAGTCGATTTGCACCGCAATGGTGCCTCCGCTTTGGAGGCTAGCCAAAAGCAGAAGTACGACATCATTCTGCTCGATCAGCAAATGCCCCGTATGACGGGTTTGGAAGTGCTCGAAGCGATTCGCCTGGAGGGTCCAAACAGGCAGACGCCGGTCTGCTTGTGTACCGCTAAAACGCATGAACTTGGCCTCACGGACTTGCTAGGGCGGTTGCAAATCTCTCAGGTATTTCAAAAGCCATTTTCGCCCAAAGAATTGGTGCGAAACCTTGCGGAAGTAGCGCATCCGACCAAATTGAATATGGAAGGAGCGCTATGATTACGCTACCCAAGCGGCAATTCCAGTGCGATATCCTGTTAACGTTTTTCGTGTCAGGTCTAGCGCTCTTTTCACTGGGTTTTATTGTTTCACGGACCTTGGTTCAGCCGGCCTCCCCACTCTTTTTAATCGTCTCCTGTGTTCTAGCTGCGGCGGTAATGGTTGTTGTGGGAACAGGCCGCATGCGTCGCCGACTTAGAATAGTCGATGCACTTCAATCGCGACTACGACAATTTGAACAGTCAGCCGGTGACATCGAGATCACACCCTTACTCGATCGAGGACCGATTGCGGATGGTTGGAATCGATTGGTAGAGCAATTCGGCAAACTAACGCTGGACCACGGAATCGAAAGGCGAATCAGGCAAGTAAATGCAGACCGCGGTGCGGAGCGTTTCGCGCGGGCGATGCGTAGTCTCTCGGAGGGTTTGGCGATCACTGACAAACACGGTCGTGTGAGCTATGCCAATCCAGCCTGGATCAGTCTGGCCGGGGTCAGTTTGGCCGAATCGCAAGAGATCACGGGAATGTCGATTCCTGAAACACTGGCCACGAGCGGTTTTAGCAACTGGGAAGCGCATGCGCCCCACTTGTTGGAAGGAACCAGACCGGCCCGCTTCGAATTGCGACGCGGACAACAGGTATCCGATGGCGTGATTCAAATTTCACGTCTGCCGCTAGAGGGGCGGGTGCAAGAGAACGAAGGCTACGTGTGGACCCTGCGCGATGTGACACAAAACTCGCTCGCCAACCAAGCGCACGAACAATTTCTTGCGGCAGCTTCGCATGAATTACGCACGCCACTTACGAATATCAAAGCGTACTCCGAGTCGCTAATTGAACTCGAAAACATTGAGCCTGAGCAACAACGCGAATTCTTCAATGTAATCCACTCTGAGGCGGAACGACTCAGCCGCTTACTCAACGAGCTACTGGACATTCAACAGTTAGAAGCTGGATCGATGACGCTCAGCTCAGGCAATTTTGAGGTGCAGCGTGTCCTGCAAGAGATTCAAGAGCACATTGCGCCGTTGGTAGAGAAGAAACAACTAAAGTTTATTTGTCGTATTGCGCCAGATATAAAAAGCATCCGCGCAGATAAAGAGAAGATCATCTCCTGTTTGATCAATTTACTGGGGAACGCCATCAAGTACACACCCGAGCAAGGCGAAATTCGTCTAATTGCGGAGCAGCTCGAATCAGCCGTTTCGATCAGCGTGGAAGATAATGGTATTGGTATTGCCGAAGACGAGCAGTCGAAAATCTTCGATCGCTTCTATCGCTGCCAAGACGCTCGCGTCAGCGATATCGAAGGCAATGGTTTGGGGTTGGCCTTCGCCATGGAGGTAGCACGTCTACACCAAGGGGACCTAAAGGTCCAAAGCAAGCTCAATCTAGGTTCGCGTTTCACCCTGCGACTACCAGTTTCGAAATCATGCTAAGCAACCAGGAGCCAGAAAACCAAGAGTTGGAGGGGAACAAGACATGCCTGATATTCAATCGGTAGGCTCGGTCAGCATCATCAAGACCACTAACTCGTTGCAGGGCGACAGCCTGGAACAGTGTCGACGGAGTTTAGCTGACTGCCTAGCCAAACGACGCTCGTCCATCATTTTGGATTTGAGCGAGAGCCCGTTGATAAATAGCGACGGACTGGAATTTATCGTTGATGCCCAGCAACAATGTCTGGCATGCGGCGGTATGCTGGTCGTGGCGGAGCCACAGCCATTATGTGCTGAAATCCTGAACATCACGGGTGTTGAGAACTGCGTGGCTGTGTTTCAAGACATGCGTTCCGCCTTGAGCGATTTCTCTAAATAGGTCGCTGAAAGAACATGCAAACCCGGCAATCCACTTTGAACTATGGAAGCATCGCTACTGCACCAGTGCCGCTAGGACAGAAGCTGTTGCGGGCCGGTCTGATTAACGAATCTCAATTGCAGAAGGCACTCGAGCTGCATGGCAATCGTGGCATGCGACTTGGCGAAGCGTTGGTAGCCTTGGGGCTGATTCCCGAATCGGATGTCCTGCCACTTATCGGTCACCAACTAAATTTCCCATGGGTCAGATTGCGCGAAGGGTTAGTCGATCCCACGGTCGTACGTCTGATTCCGAAAAACTTCGCCGAGCAATTGAATTGCTTGGCACTGTTTCGCATCCATGGTGAGTTGACGGTGGCCATGGCTGAGCCACAGAACTTAGAAACCGTTGACCTTCTCGAGGAAATGACGGGGCTGAAAGTTCGCCCCGTATTGAGCCTGCGAAGCTCGATCGAGCGCCTGCTACCGCGCTGCTACGAAGAGGACTTCAAAGTCGATGTGCTAACCGCTGATTTGGACGATACAGCGATCGAGCTCAAATCAGATGAAGTCTACTTCGATACCGACAGTATCCAAGTACTGGCCGATGGTAGCCCAGTAATTAACTTGGTCAACTATCTGATCGTTCAAGCCGTTAGGCAGGGGGCGAGCGACATCCATATCGAACCCTCGCAGCGTTCAAGTGTCATTCGCTTCCGCGTTGACGGACGCCTGCGCGAGGTACTCAAGCCGCGTAAGGACCTACATCCGGCCGTCGTTTCGCGGATCAAAGTCATGTCCAAGCTCGATATTGCCGAGCAACGCAAGAGTCAAGATGGACGCTTTCATGTGCGTGTCGACGATCGCGAAGTTGACTTGCGTGTATCGTCGCTGCCCACTGTGTTGGGCGAAAAGATCGTGATGCGAATTCTCGATCGCAGCTCGATTACTTTTGACATGGATCGCTTGGGAGTACCTCCACTACAACTTTCTAAAATTGAAACGATGCTGCATCGACCACACGGGCTGGTGTTGGTCACGGGGCCGACGGGAAGTGGGAAAACGACCTCGCTATACTCGGCAGTAGAGACGATTAAACATTCCGGCTGTAACGTGGTCACGGTGGAAGATCCAGTCGAATATCAGCTCGACTTGGTCAATCAAGTACAAGTCAATACGGCTCGGCAGGTGACCTTTGCCTCAGCCCTGCGGAGCATTCTACGACAGGACCCTGACATTATCTTGGTCGGCGAGATTCGCGATGCGGAGACTGCGGAAGTGGCTATCCAAGCTGCCTTAACAGGACACTTGGTGCTGAGCACACTGCACACGAACGATACCGCGTCGACCATCACTAGGCTGCGTGACATGGGGATTCCTCCCTACAAGATTGCTGCCTCCCTGGCTGGCATCGTGGCTCAACGCCTGGTACGAAAGATTTGCACAAAATGCCGCACGACACATTTTCCGACACTGGAACAAACACAATTGATCGGCTACAGCGAGCCTCCCAACCAGCCTTTTTCTCGAGGTGAAGGGTGCACGCATTGTTTTGATACAGGCTATGCGGGACGCCAAGGGATTTATGAAGTGCTCACTTTGGACGCTGGAGTGCGGGAAGTAATTTCGGCGGAAGGGAGCCTCGCTCAGTTTCGTGAACAATTGATGGCACAAGGCGGCTCCACGCTGCTGGATGAAGCCAGAACATTGGCCGAAGCGGGTATTACAAGTATCGAGGAAGTGATCCGAGTGGCTTTAACTGACTAGTCGAATTGGTGTTCGAGTGGCGAGTAACTCAAGCTCAGAGCCAAACATAATCGTTGAACTCACTTCTACAGACTTGCAAGCCAGCCGCTTACTCCACGTGTGTTGAACCGGATTTGATTGAACGATGACTACCACTATGCAATTAACAGCCAACGAGTCTTACGCCGCTACATACGACGCTGAACTCTTTGGTATCGACGAAGCTGAAGCATCGCAGTCTCAACTGAGCCGATCCGCTTATCGCCTACGTGGTCTGATGAGGAAATCAGCCAGCAAACGTGGGCTGCTAATCGTCTTTCGACAGCTTGCACTATTGTTGGAAACAGGCATTGACGTGGCCGAGGCGATAGAGCTGGCAGCCGCTAGCTGCCGCCAGCCAACTTTGAAGCAAGCTCTACTTCAAGTGTTGGAGGACATACGCAAGGGAAATAGCTTGAGCCTCGCGGTCGCTGAGCAAGAAAAGATCTTGGGGTGCCAGGTTGTGGCCAGCATCCAAGCCGGTGAAGTCTCTGGGCGATTGGTGGACGTGCTGCGCCAGATTGCAACTCAACTTGAAGACGATCTTAGTATGCGGGCAACACTGGTGGGTGCCTTGGCTTATCCAGCAATTCTGGCCGGAGCCTCACTGGTCGTGGGCGCGATCTTAGTCTGGTTTGTGCTACCGCAATTTGAAGAGTCTTTTGTTTCGATGGCTATCACGCCACCCTTTTTTACTGGTGTCCTATTCGCGCTGGCTGGCTTAGTTAGAAACAACCCGTTATTCGTCGCAATCGGAACAATCGGCTCACTGGTAATGCTTGGCTTTGTTTCCATTCAGCCAGAGTTCAGGAAGCTTATTTACAAGCTATCCTTTCACAGCCCGATTATCGGCCCCACGCTTCGCAACTTGTCTGTCGGACAAATGTTTGTAAGTCTTGGACACTTGCTGGCCAACGGGATTTCGCTGTTGGAAGCAATTCAGCTCATGAGCAAATCAACTCGTGGCGGTGTACTAGGTTCATTGGTGGAAGCCTGGGAGCACGATGTATTGGAAGGGCGTGGCCTGACATACAGTCTGAAAGAGTTTGACTATTTGCCGGAAGGGGCTGGGGCCATGCTGCTAATGGCCGAAAGAACCGGAAAGCTAGAAAGTGTACTTACCACAGCTGGAGCCTACTATCGCCTTGAGGGTAGTACTCAGTTGAGGCAGGTTCTCAAGCTAATGGAACCATTGATCATCGTTTTACTGGGGCTGTTTGTGGGTGTCGTTGTCGCTTCGGTGTTGTTACCCATCCTCGATGTGCAAGCCGGAGCGGCAGGCTAGTAGAGATTGTCGTATGAGCATATTGACCAAACCCAGCAAGTCGAACACGAAAAGCTTCCTACGCAGGCTGAGCGCAGGGACGCCCGGGCTGGGTATTGATATCGGCCAGATCAACACAAAGATCGTTATCGCCAAGAGAGACAGCACCGGCACTCTCCAATATCAGGGCGTAACAGTACCCACGACACAGTCTGGCACGCCGGCCAACGATCCATCCACGCCAACACAGGAGTCAGCATCGTCGGCTGAGCGTCGGCGCGGGCACACGTTGATCGGCTGTGCCGCAAACTCGAACAGGCTCAGTTTAAGCACCCGCGCTATCAAACAACTGATGCTGAGAGTCAGCCACGTGATAGCCACAAACACAGACGCGCAGGACGCGCATGTAGGCGTGACACTGAGTATGGCTGCTTGTGACTATCGAACGCTGTACGCTCCCAAGAACTCGCGTGTGAATACCGCTGGCATTCAAAAATCGATTGCCGCCGCTACCGGGGACAACCGCTCGCGCTGCGTAACCGTAATTCCCGGTCATGATTCGCAGGCTGATGCCCGACAAACCAAAATTCGTTGCTTTAGTCTACCCGAAGAGTTGGCTTGGACTCTGGCTCACTATTTGGACGGAATCGGTCTAATGCCAGACGCACTCAATGGACTTCCATGGTGTATTGCCAATGCCTTAGAAATGGCATTACCCCCAGAGGAAAGTGCGAAAATTAACATTGGCATAGACTGGAGCTACGGCCAACCCATGCTCGTTTCAGTCAGGCAGGGCGAAATCGACTATGTGCGTTGTTTGTCCAGTGGAAGTCTGCGCGACCTAGCTGCACCTGCAACGGATCAATTTAAGATTGCGCCTGCCGAAGCGGGCCGCTGGCTAGCGCACTGTATGCAAGGCCCAACACAATTGGAAGTCGACGCTGTCGCCACCGAAACGCGCGACTGGGCACGCGAGACCTGTACGCGATTAGCCGCCGAAATCGGCACTGCGGTGGATTTCATTCGATGGCGAAATCAGGGAGTAGAGCTAGAGACAATATGGCTGTTGGGCGGTGTCACAGAAATCCCAGGCATGACCGAGCTTTTGCAGAGCATGGTCCCCTGCGAACTTAAGCCATGGAGAGTCGACGCGGGAAACAACACTCTATCTGCGGAATATGCCATGGCCGCTTCGCTAGCTTGGATGGGCCTGCGACATGCATAGCTTCAATCTCTTACCACCGGCAGTTATCCAGCGCTTTGAACGAAAACGTATCGTCTGGGCGTGGAGTAAAGTCTTGTTGGCTGGTTTCATTGTTACCGTCCTGAGTGTTGGCTGGGGCCATGCGACCGCAAACAAGACCAAGCTGTACACGCAGCAACAATCTGCTCTCGCTCAATACCCTCAAGATGTTAGGCGACAGCATGCTGAATTAACGTCGCAGCTACGCGCTCTGAATACTTTCGAGAGCAAACAATTGGAGCTGCGTTCGCAATTTTCGCCACTGCCCGTCTTGTCCATGTTGCATCAGCTGAAGGAAGACTTGGGCGGACAATTGCAGGCCACTTCAGTGGAATTCGCGGAGCTACCCGCGACGCCTGGCACGCCGCACTCAACACCCAATGGCTTCGTCTCCTTGCAGTTGGTAACGAACGGCTCCACAAGCTGCTCCGATTTGACGCATCGCATTCGTGAGTCGCAGCTATTTACTGATGTGAAACTCAGTAGCCCACTGGAGTTAGTCGATGCCGCCGGCGAAGCCCTGCGGTTTACCTTACGATGTGAGTTTTAATACAACATTGTCAGCTCGACAATCAGTAGTGCTCGGTCGTGTTTCGGAAAAAGATCGTCAATTGTCATGAACCTAGATTTCAAAAAACTGCGGATTCACTTCGCCGGCGTCACGACGCTGTGCGTTTGCCTAGCTGTTACCTACGGTTTTGGAATACGGCCCGTGTTGAAGTCTCAGGAACAACATCAGCAGGCGGTTGTGGAAGCCGATCATTTGCAAAACCAATTACCCGTCCTGGAAAGCGAGATCGTCGTCCTCCGCGAACAAATCGCCAGCAAGCGATCAGCACTCCAAACACGCTATTCAATCCAAACACCATCGGGAAGACCACTACTAGGCACCGTTTCAACACTACTTTCGCAACGGCGAATCGCGCTGAGCAATTTGCGTGAAGAAGGACAAAAACCAAACGGAGAGTTGACCATCGTGTTACACGCTAGTAGCAATTACGAAGACATGCTGCACTTTGTCAATGATCTGAGAAAACTAGACTGCCCTGCCAGAATATCGAATCTTCACTTGACTCCAATTGATGAGCTCGGGGATCGCTGTACGGCGAAGATCACAGTTCGCTTTTTCCCAGTCATTCCCTTACCGGCTGCCTAATAGTAGCTGCGGGCTCTCTATAATTTAAACCATCGAGCCCAACAGAAACCGAAAGAAACCAGTGGTGAAGCCAAAGAAAAAGGATAAGTACGCGCGCTACAAACTAGCGTCCATTCCTTTACTCCTCTGCGTATTGGCCTATGTGCTTTTTAGCCAACCCCAGGACAGCGAGGGTGCGCCAGATTCCTCGCCAACCGCGGTGCCTACTGCTAGCACGGTAGCCACGCAGCAAACTCACGTTGCGGCCAGCCCACAGAGCTTGCCATGGCCAGAAGCCAAACTGGAATTCCTGAACCAATCCAATCCATTGGCCAATTACCGGCTTGCACCTAGTGCAGCGAATACCCAAAGTTACGACAATGGACCGCCCGAAGCCAACCCAGTCTCTGCGGGAGACCCTTTGCAAAACATGGTCCGCGATCTAACCGGAAATCAAGTGAAGTATGTCTTTCGAAGCAACCAACGCAAGTTAGTCATGTTGGGAGAACAAATCTTCGAGAAAGGTGAGCAGTTGTCAGACAACGTACAGCTGCAAGATATTGAGGACCACGCGCTAATACTGACGCGAAGTCGGGCTACCAGCCTTCCTCAACTCGGGGACGTGATCGATTAGCAACGGCCAGCATGACACGCCGGCTTGCCAGCCATCGACCGCATTCGCGGCCGATGGCTGGCAAGCCGAAAAAACA
Organism: Pirellulaceae bacterium; assembly: GCA_041739785.1. GTDB lineage: Bacteria > Planctomycetota > Planctomycetia > Pirellulales > Pirellulaceae > Aureliella. Next base: position 72,822 of record JBGSNE010000265.1, on the reverse strand, counting down.
CGTGGCTGCTTCGATGACCTGGGATTTGCATCCCAGGCTATCGAATGCCGTGCCTTTGGCACTAAATTGCGCGGGCATCAAAACGAACGCGATAGGCTGATCCCCACTCGCTGGCGCGTCGAGCTGATATTCCCTTGCTGGCGCGACGAGCTGATATTCCCTTGCTGGCGCGACGAGCTGATGTTTTTTCGGACATGGTACGCATTCAGATCCGCACGGGTAGGTAATTTGGTAAAAATTTGCGGATTCCGAAAGACGTTCCGAATATTCCGACGAAAGGGGCCGATGAATCCTATGATCGGACACTTTCAAGGACGCGAAAGCAAGCAATGCAAGCTAGCAAACAGAAGAATCGGCTTAAGTGCCTTCTTGCTAGTCTCTGCATAGCTATTGCAAGCACGAGTTCCGCCATGGCACAGGACTCACTCTCCACATTGCGTGAAGCGCTGCCCAGTGTTCCGTCGCCCCTAGTAAACGAGAATATTTCTCCAACCGCCCCATCAACCCAGGCGCTCAGTGTTCCTTTGATACGAAATGCTGCAGCAGGGGACCTGTTGGCCGTGCGGTCCCACGATCAACTGGTTAGTATTTTTGCCCGTGATGTCGACCTTCGTATTGTCCTTGGGCACTTGGCGGAAGAGAGTCACGTCAATATCGTCATAGCCGAAAATGTAGAAGCCAATATTACCACGACGCTCAACGACGTATCCTTGTGGGATGCTCTCGATGCGATCTTGCGCATCAATGGGCTGGTCTGGTCGCGGAAAGATGACATTATCTTCGTCTCCCGCCCTGGGAATGGCGGCGGAGCACAATCGCAGTCGTCGCCAGGCATCCAGCTCGACGTATTTGAACTGAACTACACCTCCAGCGTGGAAGTATTGGAAGTCGTCAATGGCCTCTTGTCACCCGCTGGCAAGGCTTTTACGCACGCTGTGGATAAAGCCAACAACCGACAAACTCGCGAACGAATCGTCGTTGAAGACTATCCTGATCGGCTGCAAGCGATATCCCAATACTTGGCCAGCGTTGACAATCCGCCGTTGCAAGTGTTGATCGAGGCCCATGTGCTACAAGTAACCCTGACGGACGATCAGCGCCACGGTGTCAATTTGGCGGGACTACTGCGTATCGCCGGTGGTCGGGTCGATGTTCGCGCTCAGGGCTTTGCCAATGGCGACGCCAGTCCAGGTTTTATGCTTGGACTGGATAGTACCGACTTGGACGGAATGGTCGAAGCGTTGTGCTCCGATTCCAATGTACGCACGCTGGCGGCGCCCAAAGTGTTGGTGGTCAATGGACAGGAGGCGCGGATTCAGATCGGTTCCCGATTCGGCTATTTTGTGACGACCACGACGCAGACAAGTAGTCTCCAGAGCGTCAATTTTCTCGATATCGGCGTAGTACTGCAGGTCACGCCAACCATCACTCAGGACGGGCAAGTCATGCTTTCGGTGGCTCCCAAGGTGTCTGGTGGACGTATCAATCCAGACTCTGGACTACCGGAAGAGGATACCACGGAGGCCAATACGACTGTCTTGCTTCCCAATGGTAAGGGGATGATTATCGGTGGCCTCATTAAAGAGTCCGATGCGGCAAAGAATACATGGGTACCGTGGCTTGGCAAGCAGCCAATCATCGGGCGTCTCTTCAGCCGATCTAATCGAGACTCATCGCGTATCGAAGTCATCATCGCGCTGACTCCCCACATTGTTCCCTATTCAGCACAGGTTGATTGCCGAGAGTTCGCTGCGTACAACGCAGCCGTAAACACCATGGGAGTCATTACATCGACTCAGGCCATGCCGGTCTATGCCAACGAATTTGGTATGATGACCGATACGAATCGCGCCGTCGGCTTGACTCCTTCGACGAGCCACCAGCCTTCTAACCAGACTCTTTCACCAAGCCCGTGGCAGCAAACGGATGGTTCCACTTTCGCTACCGTTCCAGTGGTCCCACTCTTTCGTTAGCAGCAGCTCGACGCGCCGGCGAGTGCCCAAGGCACGGTATTTGTTAGGCTGGATGCACATCGCAGCTCTTCGTTCAACGGTGGAGAAAGCTGCGAAGCAGCGGATTTTGCTAGCCTAGGGTGCAGAGCGGCGAGCCCCAGCGAGCCAAACGAAACCCTAGGATAACCCCGCGTTCCACACCCAATTCCCATTCCCTGCATTGGCGACCGAGCGTTGGAATTCATCAATACGTTGATCCGCACCGAGGTCGCTCCCTCAGTTACCCCAACGATGAAATACGATGTTATCGATTGATTCTATCGATGAAACGCCGCACCACACACCATGGTCCCATGGCCGTCTGGGATCTTGCGGACATCGAAAAGATCGGCCTGAACGTTGAATCAATGGCTCGTCCGCGTATTCGTCTTCGAGTACGTCCTGGGGCTGGCGCTCGGTTCGCTGGGGCTCACGTCGCTTGGCCCCAGGCTATTATAAACCGCTGCTTCGCAGCTATCTCGCTGAAAGGCCGGAGGTCGGTGGACACGATTTCGCCAACGGTTTGCAATCCCAGGCTACGGCGCTGCCACGCGACGAACTGTGCCAGCTGCAATGCGAACCTTATCAAACTTGCGGAATCCTGGCGGCGGATTGAGCGCAAAGAGGTTGCGATAGTTCAAAAACAGATCACCCGCTCCACGTACTTTTTCGCCACCGATGAGCACTCCGTACACATCATTTTCGGACAGGACATTGTTAAAGTTGATCCGGCCACTGACATAGATCAGCCCGCGTATCTGCGACGGATAAATCGTTGTCGCTGACGAATCTTCGACCCCGCGATAGGGAGTTCCAACTGGGTTGAGGTTGACCCCCACAGTCGACTCATTGAGTCCACTTTTCGACATGGAAAAGTCGAAATCCCCACCCACCAATAGCGCCGGATAGTTCGCCTGCGCAGCTTCCCAAGAAACAGATTGCTCTACCTTGCTATTGGACCCCACGTTCTTCAGCACTAAAGTACAAACCAATCGAGAGTTGGAAATCACAATGGGATTGTTCTCACAGTCGATCACATAAATCCCACTGGAGCTGAGCGTGCCGGAAATGGTATTGGCATTCTTGCTGAGCAGCTGCGTATCGATCTTCAGTGTACCCAACGAAATAGGCAATTGTGAGGCACTGATGGTAACAGCGTTCTGAGAGTATTGATCCAATAGGGAAGGATTCGGAATCTCCAAGCTGCCTGTCAGCGGCGTTAGTGTTCCATAGACGTTGCCAGTAACTGAACCGCCATGGAAACAATCGGCAGTTAAGCTGGCCGCACCATTTACTGTTATTTTATCGCCAGTTCCAAGCAGGCCATCGCTGCACCACATCGCAAAAGCTTGTGGCTCGACATCCTGTTGGGCGATTAGCGCATAGTTCAGACAATTGAGAATTGCCCCGGCGGGCTCGAGCGTGGCTCTCCACGCACAGGTTGCTTTGTGTACGGAAGCCGTGACTAATACATCACAAGCGTCGAGTGGGTCGTCTGCCAAGTTGCCGTCGGAATCGATCAAGCGATAGCGCATCGTGGCGCTACCCATCGTTATTGCGGCCGTATCGATATTATTGGAACGGACGGTCCGCCAATTAGCCGTGGCATTGATGTCAGCGATAGCCCACTCTAAAGCTGCGTCAGCGGCGATCTGCGATTGACGAAAGTCCCCTTCGTCATTCAGATCTCGCGCAAAATAGTGCGCTGCGGTCACTGCTGACATGGCCAAGGAGGCGACGATCAGGCTAGACATCAACACCGCCAAATAGACGGCTCCGTGGCGTGTGGACATCAATTGGGCTCCTGCTGATTTTGGAGTCGCGTGCTGGTGACTAGCGATTTCCCAGCCTTCGTCAGTGAGATTTCGGTGTTGGCCAGGACAGTTGTCCCTGCCGCTTGGGTTTTCAGCAGAGTTCCCGATGCACATCGCAGTGAGGAAAATGTGAAACTTCGCGATGACGGCGAAACCAGCGATAGGTTGATTCGTTTGAGTGTCGTGGCACTACCTGAACCGACATTGGGATTGTTGGGACTGCAGTAGTTGACGCTGACCGAACAAGACCAACCGTTAGCATTGGCCACAGGACTGCCATTCAAATCATTGATGGTCGATGTGTTCCAGCCATGGTAATCATCGCAGTCATCCCAGGCGGAGCGCAAACTGGTCTCACCTGCTTCAAGACCTAGCGACCCAGTTGCGTTGACAGGGTCGGCAAAGGGTCGCGATGTTATTTCGGCGAGTAGAAACTGTGCAATTTGATTCGATCGCTGTGACTCTGCGTCTCGACTGGTGGTTGTCAACACAAAGGCCATCGTATTGAGCGATGCCACCAGACTGATTGATACCAGCACAGTGGCTACCGTCGTCTCAATCAGACTAAAGCCAGATCGGGATTTCGAATTAACAAAACTCATGGTTGGAACACCAAGGTTGCAGTCACAAAGTCGCTGTTGCTCGGAAGACCGAAATTGGCAACCGGGACGGCGCCGGCGGCGTAAGTCCGGTAGGCCATACCGATAATTGGGTTTTCTAGCAACTGGCGACGCATGGTGATGGCAATGTGGCTGGGCATGTTGGTCGCTTCTTCGCCTACCAACGGCCCGTCAGCAGCCAGCACGCGAACAACCAACGAATTAGCTGCGTTCGCCGTACTTCCGGGCGCGGGCGTTAGCGTTGCGAATCCAGTGGAACTGCTAAAGTTGGTAAGCGCCGCGGTTGCACCGGTAACACGAAAATGTGCGACGGTAGCGTAGGCACCTCTTTTGCTTGTCCATGCAAAGCTTGCTTGGGAAAGTGTGTTGGAAAACGCGATCCAGACTCCCAGTGAAACCATACCGCCATTATTGGCTTCCATTACCTTCGTCCAACCACTCGGTCCGACCATCGATCCGCCTTGATTGCCAGAGACGGACAGCGCCGCGATCAATAGGTCATTTGCCTGATAAGTTTGTGGGATGTCCACGGTGAGGGTTTTGGCACCACCAAAAGTCGTCGTGGCAAGCGTTCGTGAATGGAATACTAAACTTGGATTTGGCTCCAGTTGTAGCGGGCCGTTTTGCGTCGACTGGGGAGCACAGCTTCGCCAACTGAAATTGAAGGCATCCAGATCCTCAGTGGTTGCCTGCCAAGCCCCTGAATTGACCGACATCTGCAGTGGAGATCCTGCCCCTATCCATTGATATTGAATCGATTCGCGATTCCCATCTCCATTGCGATCGCTGACCGACATAGTCACATGCTTGGCTGTACGATTGGTCACGGGATAGCCTTCGGATAGATCCGATCGCAATCGATCCAACCCCGCAATGTTGCGTGTAGAAGTCGCCTGTCGAGTTCTCGCCAACTCTGCGGAGCGATTTGCAATGAGCACTGCGCTGGTCATGCCGGTCATCAAGACACTGGCCGATGCCAGACTGATGACCAATTCCAACAATTGCAAGCCACGACGGCTAGCCTTCAAGGTAACTTGTTCGATAGCAAGTCTACGATGCACGGAAAGCTTTGAAGGCTCACGCAGCGGGAAAGTGGAAAGTTGTGTCACTTGTGGCCAAGCTCCTCTCGTGTAGCGTCGGTCATAGCGGAACTCGACAAACTACCTTCCAAACAGCATCTCGAAAAACGATTTCGAACTTGAGCTGGCTGTCTCAGCGGGGGAGCTCGGAGCGGCTGGCGCAGCCGCTGATGCAGCCGCCTGCGCAGGCGGAGTTTCCTCTTCTCCTGGCGGGGTGGGCGTCGACGCGAGCCCTTGGGCCGCCAGGAGATCGCTGGTTTGTGCTATTGAGTCACTGGCGACGGAGATCAGCCCCGCATTAAGTGCCTTGCCGGTATACACGGAGACGAGTTCGCCATAGTGGTTCACTTTGCAAGTAGCATTGCCATTGAGGTCGATTGTGGAAAACTCAACACCTGGAAAGCGATCGCCAAGGTCAACAATTCCTGCTGCGTCGCCCAGTACATCTGGGAGCGCCGGCGTGATTGTCATCTGTCCGGTATTGGCCGCGAAGGTCAAGGTAAACTCTTGGCCGCGTCGTACACTTAATCGTCGCAACTGTTCGACGTTCGTTTCCACGCAGCGCCGCATGTTCGTGACCTTGGTCCGTTCCAACGATTGACTCCACCGAGGAACGATAACCGCGGAACCGATGGCCAGGATCGACGCCACAATCGTCATTTCAATTAGAGAAAAGGCAGACCGACGAAAAATGGCATTACCTTTTAATGACTCGGATTTGTTCACGAACTAACCTCTTATCTGAGCACCGAATAGTGGAGAAAGGGATTTATCCACACTCGAACCTAGAGCGCAAACATCATTTATGCCTAGAAAAGTACATAGCCAAACTAGGTCTGATGGATTTCCAGCGCGCAGCGACTTGCACAATCCTCATAGTCGGCGCAATTGCTACTAATTAGTTCGTCGCACGGTTCTCCGAACCGTGTCCCGAATTTTAAGTGCCGATCGTCGCACGGTTCTCCGAACCGTGTCCCGAATTTTAAGTGCCGAAGGCACCGAATTCGATAGACTGGGATGCAAATCCTAGGTCAGCGGAGCATCCCTGCGTTTTTCGGGCTTGCCAGCGATCGACCGGTGCTCCGGCCTTGCCATCCGTGCTAGCCCTCAAGACTCCAACGCGTGGCCGCTTTCCAATTCCGCCTGGACCGTTTCGACTTCTAGATAGTAATCGACTCGTGACAATTGACTGGCAGCTTCGCGATCGAGCAGCACCGTGACTTGTGGGTGCAATTGCAAAGCAGAGGCAGGAACATGCGCGGTCACGGGACCTTCGACCAGCGCTCGTACGACCGGAGCTTTTTTGATCCCAGTAGCCATTAACACTACTTGCCGCGCGTCGAGAATGGTTCCCACTCCCATGGTCAGCGACAACTTCGGAACTTCGGCAAGCGATTTGAAGAAGCGAGAGTTGTCGCGGCGAGTCTGTTCGGTGAGCGCTTTGACGCGCGTGCGGCTGGCCAATGAACTCCCTGGTTCATTAAAAGCAATGTGGCCATCCGTACCAATCCCCAGCAACTGCAATTCGATGCCGCCAGCACGGACAATCTGTTCTTCATAGTCGCGGCAAGCCGCACTCAGATCCGTTGCCATGCCATCAGGAATGTGGCACGAACGGCAATCAAAATCTCCCGGATCAAATAGATTCTGAAGCATGAAGCTCCAGTACGACTGCGGATGCGCCGGCGGTAGTCCCACGTATTCATCCAAATTGAAGGTCGTAAGTCGTGAGAAGTTCACTTTCTTAGCTTGGTGGCGCTCGATCAATTCGCGGTAGGTACCTAAGGGAGTACCGCCGGTGGCCAGTCCCAACACGCATTCAGGGTTCGCATGAATCGTTTGACAAAAGATGTCAGCGGCTCGAGTGCTTACTGCTTGAGGAGTATCTAAAATTACAACGCGCATAATAGGAACACCATTGGCAAGTGAAAAATTGTAAGGTCAGGATTGTAGCTCAAATCGCTGCCGTTTCGTACCCAGCAACTTGGTGCGTCCACCTACCGTGGGTCGCACTTGCCGAGTGCGACTTGGAGGACAGAAATAAGTGCTCATTGCAATCGCCAGTGGTCACACGCTTTGGGGGTGACCCACTCGCTGGCGCGTCGAGCTAGTATGCTGGAATTGCCCCACTCGCTGGCGCTTCGAGCTGATATGATGAAAGAAAGTGACGCGAACCATTTACTGGCTTCGGCAAATTCCTCGGGCAATAGGGAGCGTGAAATGAGCGGGCATTCTAAAGAGAATTCTAAGGAACTGCGCAGGCGTCAATTTCTCGGCCGTTTGGGTGCGACAGGGGGAGTTCTATCGCTGGCGGAGTTTGGCCTACTAGGACGCCTGCCGCAGGTCTCGGCAGCGGAAAGTCATTTGCCACCTGCGGCAGTTGCCTTTCATCCGGAGATTGAGCCCTTGGTTCGTCTATTGGAAGAAACGCCTCGCGATAAGGTAGTTGAAATCTTCGCGGCCAAAATTTCGACCGGGTCCAGCTATCGCGAAGTGTTGACGGCACTGTTACTGGCTGGTGTGCGGAACGTGCAGCCGCGTCCCAGCGTGGGCTTTAAGTTTCATGCGGTATTGGTCGTCAACTCGGCCCACTTGGCCAGTCAGGCGGCACCGGACAGCGATCGTTGGCTGCCAATTTTTTGGGCGCTAGACTATTTTAAATCGTCCCAGGAGCGTGATGTCGACGAAGGTGACTGGACGCTGTCAGCCGTCAATGAAGCAAAGTTACCAAGCCCCGAGCGCGCGCGAAGAGCTTTCCGTGAGGCGATGGAGTCGTGGGATGTCGAGGCAGCCGACGTAGCCACCGCCGCGCTGTGTCGCACCGTAGGGGCAGGCGAGGTCTTTGACTTGCTGGCCCACTACGGTTGCCGCGACTTCCGCAGCATTGGTCACAAAGCGATCTATGTGGCCAACGCTTATCGAACTTTGCAGTGTATCGGATGGCGGTACTCTGAGCCTGTATTGCGCTCGCTCAGCTACGCACTATTGAATCACAATGGCGAGTCAAATCCAGCTGAAAGCGACTTGGCTCCCGATGCGGCGTGGCGAGTGACTCAAGAGAAGTTGTCGACGATCACTGCTCGCTGGGAGGGTGGTTACCTGGATGCAGGTGCCACACAAACGCACCTCGATACGCTGCGGACCGCTTCACCAGATGAAGCAGTCGTTGCCACAGCGGAATTGTTGGAGCGTGGTATTGCTCCCAAATCAATCGCCGATGCATTGTATTTATCGGCGGGCGAGATGCTGATGCAACAACCGGGAATCGTCGCGCTCCATGCTGCCACAACAACCAATGCGATGCAGTTTGCCTACCGCACTGCCTCTCGATATCGAACACGACAAGAGTTGCTATTGCAGAACGCGGCCTTTATCCCTTATTTCCGCCAAGCCATGCAAGCGCGTGGCGCCGTTGGCTCGGAGCGTATCGACCAATCACCCGACTCACCATCCCCAGGAGAGGCGCTCGAGGTGGACGAACTCTTTGCCACCGTCTCCCGTGATCGCAGCCAGGCGGCAAGGCAAATGCTGCAGTTTCTAAATGCGGGTGGCCAACCTAACGCATTGATGAATGCAGCCCGCAGGTTGGTGTTTCTCAAAGGGAATGATTCGCACGATTACAAATTTAGTTCGGCGGTGCTGGAAGACTATTTCACCGTCTCACCCGAATTTCGAAATGCTTACTTGTCCAGCGCTGCCTACCTGCTGCCAGGTAGCGGCGATCGCGATAATGGGCTGATGACCCAAGTGCAGCAAGCGTTGGGGTAATAGAGTTGTCGTTTGGGAAAAGGTGTCGGACACGAATTCTGCGAGGTTACGCATTTTCTCGTAGCGGAATTCGCCAAAAATTTCGGTTTTCCTAGCGGAAGCCCAATATCGAAAGCCTGGGCGACTTCCGCTTTGCGGCTTGCGTCGGCGCGAATTAGGGCTGCACGAAAGTCAGGGCTGACGGTATCCTGAGGTGTTGTTTCCTGAGACATCCGAACTAATTCCCTCAAGTAATCTAATGCCTGTCGCACTCCCGATCGTCGATCCAACTACCTCACCAGCAGCCGTTTGCGACGACCCGAGCACCCCCTCACGGGGGAGGTATGCTTTCGTCAGTTTGGGCTGTCCCAAGAATTTGGTTGATAGTGAACGCATGCTCGGCTTGCTTCGCGACGACGGTTTCAGCCTGGTTCAAAACCCGGAGGATTCGGATTTTGTCGTCATCAATACGTGTGGCTTCATCGACAATGCTCGCAAGGAGTCGTTGGAAGCCATCGACCAGATGCTGGAGTTGAAACGGCAAGGAAAAATTCGGGGCGTGATCGTTTCAGGCTGTTTAGCCGAACGGGAACGGGAAAAATTACTGGAAGCCCGTCCCGAAATCGATTCTCTGGTCGGCGTTTTCGGACGGGACGACATCACGCGGATGGCTGGCCAATTAGTCGATGGGCTGGAAGAACAGCGAACGATTTTCCGCCCAGCACCGATTCGCGCTCTCAACGATACGAACCGATTGCGGATTACACCAAGACATTTCGCCTATCTAAAAATTTCGGAAGGCTGCGATCGACTGTGTACTTTTTGCGCCATTCCCAAAATGCGTGGCAAACATGCTAGCAAGCCCATGGAAGAGGTGCTCCGCGAAGCCCGTGAACTGGCGCAGTCGGGCGTGCGCGAGTTGATTGTGGTGGCCCAAGACACCACTTACTACGGCCGTGACATTTATGGCGAGAGTCGATTGACCGAGTTGCTGCTCGAATTGCAGCAAGTCGACGGGCTGGATTGGATTCGATTGATGTATTTCTATCCGATGTACATAGACGATCGACTGATCGAGACGATTGCCGACTCGGAAAAGATCCTCCCCTACATCGATATGCCATTGCAGCACTTTAATGCGGAAATGTTGCGGCGCATGTCTCGTCGAGTGACTCCGGAGAGCACTCGTGAGTTAGTGGCCAAGTTGCGATCGCGGATCGACAATTTAGTACTCCGCACCACGTTCATCACGGGGTTTCCCGGCGAAACGGAAGCCCATGTCCAAGAGTTGGCCGACTTTATCGAAGAGTCGCAATTTGAACGCTTAGGTGTCTTCACTTATTCACTCGAACCAGATACACCTGCAGCGAAGCTACCCGATCACTTGCCTGAGGAAGTTAAAGCTGAGCGGCGGGACCGGCTGATGAAGCTCCAGCAACAATTAGCTTTCGAGTGGTGCGGTCGACAGGTTGGAGGCGCATTGGAAGTAATCCTGGATAAAGTCGTCGATCCCGCAGCCAACGTTTGGATCGGCCGCTCTTACGCAGACGCGCCCGATGTGGATGCCGCGGTTTATGTTACTGGTCAAAAACGCAAGCCGCTGGCGGCTGGTCAGATCGTGCCAGTCGAAATTGTCGGACATCGCGATTACGATTTGATAGCTGCGGCCATCGGTACGCCGCGCTAGACATCAGCCAATATCTTCTGTCGTAGCGGAAGTCGCCAAGACTTTCGGCGGCCCAACGTTGATTCGATCAGCCCCCCTAAAGCTCTGCCGACTTTTGCCACGCGTGGACCGTTGAAACACTTATGCCCTGTCAGCTACTAAATAACTCGAACTAACCGATCAGGATCATTTGAGCTTGGAACTTACTGACAACCCACCGACCTCCGACAATGTCTCAAACGCTCCAGGAGACCAAATCTGGAACGTACCCAACGCCCTCTCCATGGTCCGATTATTGTTAGCAATCGCGGTGGGGTTGTTGATTGAGTGGCAGTTGTATCTTCCAGCCATGGTTGCTTTTGTTGTGGCCGCCAGTACTGATTTTCTTGACGGTTGGTGGGCACGGCGTTTCAACCAGATCACGAAACTAGGTCGTATTCTCGATCCATTTGTCGATAAAATTATAGTTACCGCCGCCTTGGTAGCCTTGGTCGGCCAAAGCGGCAGTCAAATAGCAGCCTGGATGGTTACGTTGATCTTGGGACGAGAGTTTCTAGTCACCAGCATCCGGGCTATGGTGGAAGGGAAGGGTGGAGATTTTTCAGCGCGGTGGTTAGGCAAGTGGAAAATGGTCATCCAGTGCGCAGCCATAGTATCGAGCCTGTGGTTGTTGCACACACCCCAAAATTGGTTGCACTGGGCCACAATCCTATTGGCATGGTCGGCCGTACTGATCACACTTGCCTCCGGCGTGGACTATGTTGCGCAAGCCCTGCAAATATTAAAGAGCCAGAAACGAATGGCACGAAGTTAGGGATTTCCTCGTAGCGGAAGTCGCCAAGAATTTCGGCCCTTCGAGGAAAAACGTCGACTGTCGAAGTGTCGCACACCCTTCTTACTATTTGCTCAAAGTAAAGATGATCGAAAAGAATACATTGGAAATCACCCCCGAATTGCTGGAGCAGAATCCGATTTTGGCTATGGCCTTAACCAGTATGTCGATGTTAGTCATCGCTGTTTTAATTGGTTCATTGGCAAGCTGGATTTACTTGGTGACCAAAGCTCGCCGCGGCGAGCCGTGGTTGGTCATAGAACCGCGGGGCCCAAGAGCGTGGGGATTGGCCGACTTGGTTGTGGTGGTAGTATTAGTTGTTGCCTGCCAAACACTGTTCGCTTCTGCCTATGTGCGATTGTCTGGGATAGAGTTGGGCGACCGAGAGGGAAAACCACTTCCGGCAGCCGTAAGTGCCGCCGCCAGCTTCGGCAATTTAGCTGCAGTGGGCCTATCGCTGGCATGGTTGTCTCTCCGCTTTCAGGTTTCCCCCAGCCACGTCGGTTTCCGCGCAAGTGGCTGGTGGCGACAATTGCGGATCGCCGTGATTGCCACTTTGGCCACACTTCCCATTGTCTATCTACTAATGGCGGCCGTTTCGATTGGTTTGGATACTGCCTACAAACATCCCTTGCTGGATGAAATTCGTGCAACGGCCACGCTGGGAAGTTATCTACTGGGTGTGGTCACCGCCGTATTGCTGGCACCACTAGCTGAGGAGTTTTTGTTTCGCGTCATCCTTCAAGGCTGGTTGCAGTCAATTCCGTTTAGTTCACCGCAGGAAATTCTACTCGGAGCCAGCCCCAATCGACGCCTTGAGAGTCAGAGGATGAACGTCGTCACTGCTGAAATCATAGATACGAAAACGAGCGTACAGCCTGAGGCTGTCTCACAAGAAAAAGCGTTGCCGCCTATTTTAAGTTCACTACAAAGTGAGCTTGCGCAAACCGTCTCTCCGAACGATCTCGACGACGCATATATCACAATAATCCCGCCGTTATGGCCGGCTGTAGTGACCGGCATACTATTTGGCTTGGCTCATTGGGGTTATGGCTTGAGCTTCATTCCCTTGATCGTGCTGGGGATTGTCCTGGGTTTAATCTACCGAGCCACCAATTCGATCTGGCCCTGCTTCTTGGTCCATTTTGCCTTAAATGGAACCAGCATGCTGGGCTTGGGGTTGAGCATTCTGGTTGAACGAGCAGAGTTGGTTGCCATGATGATCGCCCAGTCATGGACAAATTGGCCGTAGTGGCGGTGGTGGATTTGTTGATCTGACTTTAATCGTACTCGTGCTCAGGGCGCAGCCCGGTACTCGTACTCGAAAACGTGTTGATGAGCGAACCAACGTTCGATCATGAACGACTCGACGCCTATCTTCTCTCGATCGGCTACGTCTCCTAGGATGGATCAGGCTGGAAAGCCTGACGTACATGGGGCGTTACAGCTTACCTAGACGCCGCGACCTGAATTTCGTTTTGTCGCTCGAAGCCCCTCCTTCGTTATAGCCGATACGAACGGAACATGCGCCATCATCCGCGCAGGGGCACGTTGATGGTGAATTGACTCTTTAGGGATAGCTAACCTACAGGACAGCACGAGGGGGAACGGCATGGCGCCAAAACAGAATGCAAATGGGTCGATTCCCCTGGTTCGATGGCCGTCATTGGTATGCTATGACTCTCCGGTCAGGCGAGCTTTTCTTGGCACTTCTGGACTGTCGATTTTCCTCATTCTGCTATGTGGATTGCTGACGACTGGTTGCACGCCGCGAGTGATAGTCCGCGCACATCCGACGTCCAGTGATCGGGGCATTCGTTACTACCGACCAAAGCCGTATCTTAAAGTGGAACCGGCTGAAGTAGCCATTGAGAAAAACCAAACCACCATTGTGCCCGGATTGGTTCGAATCTCGTTGGCATATCTCCCAGACTTTAGTGAAGAATACGCGATCGACGTGCGTAGCGGTTTGGGGATCGCCAACGTCGGGATCAAGCTGGAGGACGGTTGGAATCTAACCGAAATCAGTCAAGAGCTCGACAGCCAATCGGATGAAAACCTCAAGTCCGTAGCCAGCTTGCTGAGTGCCGTGGGGGATGTAGTGCCGACAGCCAGTGGCCCTACGAAAACCGCCGAAGCGTCCTTCACCGTTCCCGCACGCAATGTGCCCATCGGCTTTTACGAATCGATCATCGCTCGTGACAGTCGTGGGTGTAAGCGATTGTATGGTTTTCGCTACGTGGGTTTCGTCCCGTTCGCCAATTGTCCCCTTGATATGGGAGGGCAACAAGCCGCCTGTTGTAACGACCCACAAGCAGGCCTCTATGGCCTGAGCTTCGTAAACGGTCAGATGGTCTTTTTGCCTCTGAATGATATGGCCAATTCACCAGCAGTCGACGCTCGAGCAGCACCGATTGAGAAGGCTGAAACATCTAAAGCAGGGCGAACCTCAGCCGTTGGTAGCCCTGCAGAACCAATTTCCCTTCCTGTGCCTGATGTGCAATTGAGAGCATTGGAAGTTCAGCTTCACGCTCATTTGAATGAGGCGTTCGATGATATCGGCGAGGTTCGGGCCGCGACCAATGGGGAGCGGACTGCGATTTCGATTAGATCTCCCCGTGGAGTTCCATCCCTGCCAATTCGCCACACCGTGGAATTGTGGCTGCAATCTATCTACGGTGACGTTTCGCGATTCGATATTGAGTTGTTGCCCGAATGATGGCGTGAGTCACATTGACCGAGTAAAGCCCACCGCGGTAGATTTTGGAGTGCTACGACTCGTCGTAGCTTTCGTTTGCAATAGACTCCACGGCACAGGGGAATTCGATAGTGTTTGAGATCAATAGCAAACCAGTTTCCATGGGATGCTTACCACAGGAAAAGTGAAAGCTGTGACAAGTCACAGCACTCCACATAGAGCCAAATCATGACTCCATCAATGGCGAACTTGTCCTTCGATCATTTGCGACGAATTCAAGCCACGCTCCTCCGACGCGCACAACAGCGCGATGCGGAAAACATTCGCGCAGTTGGTTTTGCACCGGGACTAAGCAATCGTCAGATGAGTGGCAACGGTAGCACATCGCCAATCACAGCCCAATTTGACGTGCATCACAAACTCACTCGCGTGCCCGACACAAAACGCATTGAGCAGCTTGAGTCGGTACGTTTACTTGATCGAAGCACGCGACACTATGCGCAGCTAACGCTGGCTACGAACGTCTTGCAAGCTGGCGCCATTGTACCGACGGGTGTACGAGTGTCTGCGGCGGAGGAGTATGCGACGACGAGTGCCGTTGTGCGATGGACGAAGGTAACGCCCATTCCGGATTTGCCGACGGCTCGTGACTCCGACGACCCACGCTGGCGATGGGGTGTGTTAAGCGTAGCCCACTTGTTTGCATCGGCTGTTGGGCCCAGCGCGGCCCGATCGTCGATCGCACGTCGCGTTACTTGCAACACCGGACCACACTCCATTGATGGTAGAGTAGTAGCGCGAGGCCGCGTACCGGGTGGACCTGATATCAGCTTGATTGAAACGGGACTTGATCGATTGTGGCTCAGTGGCTTTCTGATTCGCCCAGGCGAACCAACTCTACCCCCTGCCAACGAAAAGCAGATCGTGAATTGGGTTTCGCAGGGCACCTCTGGGAGCTTTTTGGGCGATGGCGTAGTACACGCTTGGACTTGGCGAACTTTCTATCCTGAGCTCGCTATCGAGCGGCTGGGAAAACTTGAACAGGTCATTCGCTACGAAGCAACTGGCAGTGGCTTAAGTTCAGGACCCTTTGGACCAGGGAGCAGTGGCGGTGTGTTGGTCGCAGGGGGGATACCCATTGGAATGCAAATCGCCGCCATGCAGCCCGACTATCGAGTAGGTTTTGCCCAGACGTTTCACGTCTCGCTAGCTTGGTTGCGCAGACAATTGCGGGCCAGCGCGCTACAGTTGGTTAGTGTACTGGTCGATGGCTAGGATCATGACTCGGAGAGTCGTGCGACCTTTACTGAAATCAACCACACAGCTCTTGCACAACTTTTCCATGCACGTCGGTCAACCGAAAATCGCGCCCTTGGAACTTAAAGGTGAATCGCTCGTGGTCGATCCCTAAGAGGTGCATAATGGTGGCGTGTAGATCATGGACACTGACCGGATTCTCAGCCACATTGACGCAGTAGTCGTCGGTGGCACCGTAGTTCATACCACCGCGGGCACCACCGCCGGCCAGCCACATCGTAAAGCAGCTGGGATGGTGATCCCGGCCATAGTTATCCGCAGTCAACTTTCCTTGGGAGTAGATGGTCCGCCCAAACTCTCCACCCCATACGATAAGTGTTTCATCCAACATACCACGCTGCTTTAGATCTTGAAGGAGCGCGGCGGTGGGTTGATCGGTATCCGCGGCCTGCTTGCCGATCTGTGTGGGTAGACTGTTGTGCGAATCCCAACCTTGGTGGAACAGTTGAATGAATCGTACTCCACGTTCTGCCAGTCGACGTGCGATCAAACAGTTGTAGGCATACTTGCCTTGTTGCTCGACGTCGGGACCATAGGCATCGAGCACGTGTTGAGGTTCGTCGGACAGATCGAGTAACTCGGGGACCGACATTTGCATGCGAAAAGCAAGCTCATACTGAGCCATGCGTGTCTGAATTTCAGGGTCGGCGGCGGTGGCATGCTTGAGACTGTTGAGCTGCGACAGGTGATCGAGCATCGCGCGACGCACTTCGCGCGAGACTCCATTGGGGTCGGCGATATCCAGCACCGGGGCGCCAACATTCCGGAACTTGACTCCCTGATATTTCGACGGCAGAAATCCACTTCCCCACAAACGATCGTATAAGGGCTGTCCCTGCTTGGCACTCCCTTTTGAACTCATGGCCACAAAGGCAGGCAGATTGGTATTGTAGCTCCCCAGACCGTAGCTCAGCCAAGACCCAATGCTGGGTCGGCCAGGAATCTGAGAACCAGTTTGCAGGAAAGTGATGGCCGGATCGTGATTGATCGCATCGGTATGCAGCGAACGAACCACACACAACTCGTCCACAATACGCGCGGTATGAGGCAACACTTCGCTGACCCACGTGCCTGCTTGTCCATGCTGTCCAAATCGAAAACGGCTGGGTGCGACCGGGAAACTGGCTTGAGCCGAAGACATGGTCGTCTTGCGTGCATCTGGGTAGATCGACTTGGGCACCTCTTCACCAAACCTAGCCTGCAACTGGGGTTTGTAGTCAAAGAGATCCATCTGCGCTGGTCCACCCGACTGAAACAGGTAGATCACCCTTTTGGCCTTGGGGGCAAAATGCGGATAGGCATCCAGGCCACCGTGGCGATTTTCGACCACAGGAGGGCGTCTACTGGCTTCAGCCACATCGCGCACCGTAGCCGTCGAATCGTTCCCCAGCATCGAATCATCACATAAACTGGCAAACGCCAGACTACCGAGCAGCCACTGCCGTCGATTGGCGCGGCTCAGTGAAGCAAGTGCATTGTGCGGAGTGAATGGATTCATTCTTTAGTTATCGCTTCGTCCAAGTTCATGATCAGTGAGGCAGTCATGGTCAGCGCAGCCCACTGGACGCAGTCCAAATTCGCGTTCACTGGAGCTTCTCCATTGGCCAGCAATTCCTTGGCCGATGCTGGGTTCGAGCGGAAGTTCTCGAAAAATGCCGCATGTGCCTGGCGCAATAGACTGTGCTCCTCAGGCGTGGGACACCGGGCGAGACAAGCTTGGAAACACTGGTCAATTCGCAGTGTGGTGTCTTGTTCGACAATGTCTTTGCTTGGCAGCAGCATCGCTTGTTCAGCAAGCTTTTTTGCCGCTTCTATAAAGACGACATTGTTCATCAGCGTCAGGGCTTGTAGCGGTGTATTTGTAGACTCGGTACGGACCACACACACCTCGCGCGGTGCAGCATTGAAGTTCATCATGGTTGGTGGTGGAATTGTCCGTCGCCAATAAGTGTACAGGCTGCGACGAAACAGACTCTCACCCGTGTCTTGCTCGTACTTATTGTTCGAGATCGAGCTCCAAATATCTGACGGCATGTACGGCTTTACCGATGGACCACCAGTCTTTTCGACCAGCAAACCACTGAGGGCTAGAACTTGATCGCGAAGAACAAAGGCTGGCATGCGAAGTCGCGCTCCGCGGGCCATCAGACGATTCTTCGGGTCCAGTTGCCTTAGTTCGTCAGAAAACTGGGACGCTTGCCGATAAGTGGCACTAAGAACCAACAGACGTTGCACATGCCGCACATTCCAACCACTTTCCATGAACTCGATGGCTAACCAATCGAGCAGTTCAGGGTGCGATGGTGGAGTCCCCTGCGAGCCAAAATTATCACTCGATTCCACCAAGCCTACTCCAAAGAACTGTTGCCACAGTCGATTGACCGCGACGCGCGCCGTCAACGGATGGCGAGGATTAACCAGCCATTGGGCCAGTTCTAGTCGGTCGGCTGGTGCAGATGAAGTACCGTCGGCAGTGGTAAATATTTGAGGAACATTGGGCTGAACGCGTTGAGTTGTATCTGGCGTATTGTATTGCCCGCGGAGCAGCACGTAAGTCGCACGCGGTTCACCCAATTCATGCATCACCATAACGGTCTCAGGCGAACCAGCTTGCGGACGCAGTAATCCGTTTCCAGACTCCTCGCGAGCGGCACGCAGCTTCACTGGCTCAGGAAGAAGTGCTCGATCTTCGTCGCCGGCGAGTAGCGGCCAACTCTTAGGCAATTCAACAAAGGGAGGGCTGTTTCCATTGTTTGGACCAACGCCATGTTCAGCAATGTTATTGAAATACGCGAACAGCTGATAATACTCGCGCTGCGATATCGGATCGTATTTATGATCGTGACACCGCGCGCAACCAATCGTCATTCCCAAGAATACTGTTCCTAGGGTGTCCACGCGATCGACAACGTTTTCCGTCAGCCATTCCTCGGGAATCGAGCCATCTTCGGAATTTATGCGATGATTCCGACCAAATCCACTGGCCACTTGTTGCCAAAGCGTGGGTTCCGGTAACATATCACCCGCGACTTGCTCAACTACAAAATCGTTGTAGGGCATGTTGAGGTTGAAAGCGCGGATGACCCAATCGCGCCAGGCATGTTGGTAACGATAACGATCGTTCTGGTATCCGTCCGTGTCGGCATAGCGGGCCGCCTCCAACCACGGCAATGTCATGTGCTCCGCGTAACTTGGGTCTGGCAACAGGCGATCGACCAGCATTTCGTAGGCGCTATCAAGACCGACGCGCTCGACCTCGCGAAGAAAGCCGACACGTTCTTCAGGTGTCGGTGGGAGTCCAGTTAAATCTAACGTCACCCGCCGCAATTGCGTTTCAACGGGAGCACACTGTGCCGGCGATAAATCGGCTTGTTGTAGTCGGTCGAGGATAAAACAGTCGACCGGATTGGCGCACCAGGGATCGCGAAATGTGTCGGGAAGTTTAGTACGCGTTGGTGGTACGAATGCCCAATGGCTCTGGTAGTCGCCACCTACTTCAAGCCAACCTGTCAGGATCGCCAGTTCCCCTGAGTCCAATTGTTTCGGCGCAGCAGCAGGCGGCATACGCTCGTCGGGATCCGTGGAGACGATCCGCTTGAGCAGCTCGCTGGAAGTTCCGTCTGGGGACTGCAAAACCGCTGCCGCCGAATCGGCTTGGTCCAATCGCAAATCAGCTTGACGCGTAGCCGCGTCAGGGCCATGACAGTGGAAACAGTGCTCCGACAAAATGGGACGCACTACCGTGGCAAAGTCGAGCGCCGTCGAGCTATTGGACTGAGCCGATAAATTTTGCGCGAGAACCATCAACCCAAATGCGACCACTGGCATCCAGTGGAGTTCCATTGCCAGTGGCAACTTTCTCCTAGCGCGTACCACATGACCAATGGAACTTATTGCAATCGCAGCAGCTTTCATAGCTATACAATTTGGGCGAGAAGGTTGGTGGGTAGGCAGTCTGTATTGTAACCCAATATTTGTCACTTCTGGCGCATCTCCCCCAATACTGCATCAAATGTCACAAGGTCGCGATGTAGCGGAATTCGCCAAGAATTTCGGTTTCCTTGACAGTGAAAGTGCCCCAACGATTTCGCAATTCAAGCGAATCGCGAGTTGGGGCATTCTGCCCTACTGGGACAGATTTCCCATGGCTGAGCTTGACGAACCGGTGATGCGTCGTGTGGCGAAGACATTGTAGAACCTGGAATATTCATTTCGTCCAAAGCTGTCAGCGGGTTCAAGCGTGCCGCAACTGCGCAAGTCCTTTCGTAGTCAAAACCCTTAGCTCGCAAGCCGCAAAATGAAACTTGCGGCGTAGGTTGCGGTGTGGAAAAGACTTGCTTGTTGCTGCCTACCTTTGTCGTGGATAAACCGGGTTAAACAGCAGCAGAAGATATCGAAACGATTGGAAACCCAAAAGGTTTCCGATTGGCACGCAGTCTGCATTGGCAGGTTTCTCAGCACTCACCCGTCAAGCATACGGCGGAATTTTAAGTGTGAGTGCATTGCAAACGTACACAGCTCAATGAGCATAACACCATCTAGCAAAAGGAACGCATGATGAAAATGACGCACAAGAAACGGCTAGCTTGGGGGGCAGCCGCCCTAGGTTTGATCGCTTCGGTAGGCTGGGCCGCTACCGAGGTTGAAACTACCAACACGTCGCAGAAGTTGGCGCCGATGACTCAACTCTCACCTGAGATTGAGCAGGCAATCGAGTCGGCCAACAATCTGTCGACTGCTTTTCGCACAGTCGCCAATCGACTATTGCCGGCCGTAGTATCCATCGAAAATCGTCCCAACGTAGCTTGGCAGTCGAATAGTAACATCCACCCTTCCCAGGACGGATTTCCACGCGGCTTTAATTTCGAAGGTGATAATCCCTTTGAGGGAACTCCCTTTGAAGACATGTTCCGAGGCAAAAATTTTCGCATGGTCCCTCCCGGCGATATGCCTGGCGGACGCAGCCAACGGAGCCCTTCGCCAAGCGGCATCGGTTCAGGAGTCATCATAAGTACCGATGGAATCATCCTGACCAACAATCACGTGGTTGCCGGTGGTGGAGAAGTAACCGTTAAGACCCACGACGGACGCGAGTTTAAAGCGGTTAATGTTTGGACCGACCCCAAGACCGACTTGGCTGTTGTCAAAATCGAGGCGACTGACCTCGTTGCTGCACCCTTGGGTGACAGCGATCAGGTCGAGATTGGTGATTGGGTAGTCGCGCTGGGGCAGCCCTTTGGGTTGGAAAGCACGGTCACGGCCGGAATCATTAGCGCCAAGAATCGTGGTCTGGGAATTACCGATCGTGAGAACTTTTTACAAACCGATGCGGCCATCAACCCTGGCAACAGTGGTGGCCCGCTCGTGAATTTACGCGGGGAGATCATCGGTATCAACACGGCCATCTCGTCCCGCAGCGGTGGCAATGAAGGTATTGGCTTTGCTGTGCCCTCCAACTTAGTCCGCTGGGTCAGTGATCAATTGATCGAGAGCGGCAAAGTGCGACGCGCCTATCTGGGTGTTGGAATACAGCCGGTCACTCAAGACTTAGCCAAACAGTTATCGGTCGCCCCGCGCGCCGGTGTAGCTGTCACGGAAGTATTCCCTCAAACCCCAGCGGCCAAGTCGGGATTGCAAAGTGGTGACGTGATCGTCAAGTTTGATGGACAATCGGTGAAAGATCCGCAACAACTGCAACTGGCTGTCGAGCGTTCGGTGATGGGTAAATCGCTCAAGATCGACATTGTTCGCGACGGGAAGTCGATGCAATTGAGCTTTAAACCCGAAGAGCAACCCGGCGACTTCGGCGTTCGAATGCCTAGCAAGGCTGGTAGTACTCCCAGCAAACGCATGGAAAATTATGGCATGGAGGTCGCTCCCATGGACGTCGATGTGGCCGCACAACTGGGAATGGACGGTGTCGAAGGAGTCGTGATTACCGCTGTGCTTGACAATAGTCCGGCCGCCGAAGCAGGACTCGATAGCGGCATGGTGATCACACAGGTCAATCGCGAAAAAGTCGCGACGGTGGATGAGTTTGTCCAAGCCATGCAGAAGAGCCAAGGTGCAGAGGGAGCGTTGCTATTAGTACGAAGTGAACACGGGTCGCGGTTTGTCGTCCTAAAGTAGACCTAGCAAGTCAGGAGTTACTCAGAGAGACTTGGGTGCGTCTCATTGGGAGGCCTACGGGCCTCCCAGTTGGCTACGAATAGTGCAAGGTTGAGCGTTGCTACGTAGCGGAACTCGCCAAGAGTTTTGAATGTCCAAACGCAACGTCCAGTACCGAAATTCTTGGCGAATTCCGCTACACTTTGATCTTGTACTCTCCTCCCTTCGCGCTCCTACGAGGACTTCCTTAGTAGAACATGGACGGCAAGCCCCGTTCCTCTCCACACCGATTGAATCTATTTGAGCATTAAGTGATGATAGGGTCATGAAACTCGCTGCAAAACTTGTGCTCCTTTTTCTGGCCTGTCTGGCTTTGGTTGTAGCTGTGTTTTCTTTTTTGACCTTGCGGCAGGCGCAGAGCTTGGCGTTGGCAGAACACGAACGCCATGCGACAGATTTGGCTGCCACATTGCAAACGGCATTAACCGCTGAGCGGCGCTCAATGGCTGAAGTACAACAGGTATTGGTTGCGCGTTCGGAAGAGGTACATCACGTTCGGGTGAGACTGGTCAATCCAAGTCGTCCTTATGATTCATCTCTGCGACCTTCTGTGCCCGCTGATTTGATCATACGCACTACTGAACTCATCACTTTTTCTTACCCCGACGATTCGGGACATGACACGATGTACACCTATGTGCCGTTGGATGATGCGGCTGGTACTCGACTAGAAGTCGCTGCCCCTCAGGCTTTTTGGTCCCAGCGTTTGTCGCAGACGCTCAGTCGTTCCGCCATCGCCCTGCTCGCTGTCTCGGCGGTCACTAGCCTGGTAATCCTGATGGGCGGTTTATGGATGGTGGCTGGGCCCCTCGACCTACTGGTTGAAAAAGTCCATCGAATCGGACAAGGCGATCTGTCGGGCCCCGTTGAGTTGAATCAAGATGACGAACTGGGGCGACTCGGACAAGCGGTCAATGAAATGTGTGAGCAACTTGCACAACAGCGATTTCAAATTGAATCGGAAACCCAACAACGGCTGGCCGCAGTCGAACAGCTGCGGCACGCTGATCGTTTACGAACCGTAGGAAGATTGGCAGCTGGACTGGCCCATGAAATCGGAACGCCGCTGAACGTAGTATCGGGACGGGCCGAGTTGATCGCCAGCGGTCGACTGTCGACTAGCGACGTTCAAGAGAGTGCCAAAACGATCAAAGCCCAGACGCAACGCATTACCACAATCGTACAAGAGCTACTGAACTTTGCACGAACCAAGCCGCCACATCGCGCACATGTCGACTTAAATCAACTGCTGTCGCAGTCGCTCAACTTGCTCCGTCCGATGGCTGACAAACGCCAGATTGCGTTGATATTAACCCCCGATAAAAACGAGGCACCAGCCGAGATCGATGCAGCACAAATGCAGCAGGTGTTTACCAACCTATTGGTCAACGCAATTCAAGCCAGTGAGGCGGGTGGCAAAATTGAAGTCTCGCTAAACAGCGTTTCCGCATCCCAGATTGAAGAAGAACTGAAAAACGCAGATGTAGAACAGCGCAATTGCCGCTATTGGATCGTCACAGTTAGTGATGATGGCCCAGGAATCGACCCAGAAGTGATCGACAATGTCTTTGAACCGTTTTTTACGACTAAGGATGTCGGTGAAGGAACCGGCTTGGGATTATCAATTGCTTACGGCATTGTTCGTGAACACGGTGGCTTCATCAGCGTAGTGAGCCAGCTAGGGCGAGGTGCCCAATTCCATGTCGCCTTGCCAGAACAGTCGATCACTGCTTCCTCACAGTAGTCGTGGGCGAAGTACTTATCTTGCCTTTGTCGCTTGCCCTTCCTGCGCTAGCAGGCCGTTGATTTAAACGATGTTGGCAATCAAGGAGTGAGCCGTAAGGGCTTGTTGATTTAGTGTTGATTCGACGGCTCTTTGTTTAACCCGCAGCCGTAGGCGAGGATCAATGCGGCGAACCTCGCCTTCGGCTGCGGGTTAAACGAATAAATCAACAAGCCGGTAAGGCACCGGGCAATGCCAGTCGCCCGGCCGCTCACGCGTCGCCGCTCGCGCGTCGCGGCTCACTATATTCCGCCAGTGCGCTGCACTTCAGTCAACTTGTGTCTTGCTGCGGCCAAACATCTTCGAGTAACCTTAGCGGCGGACGCTCCAATCAATATTCCAGTCGGGAATCGCCGTCATGCCCCTTTGCTCGCAATTGTTTCGCCCTAGAGCCAAACGAAAACGGTGTCGGACACTCTTGAGACCAAGTAAAACTACGGGATATCGTGGTACTTTGGCAAGATTCCGACACCTTTTTTGTTTGACTCTCCGTCACGTTGGAATGTTGGCAACCTGTTTTACTAGCAGTTCAGACTCCGTCGCTCAAGCGCAGCAAGTACCCTTCGTTTTTGAAAACTCCCTTCCGGCAGTAACGGAAATGGCCGCGATGCCCGGAACGATGATGGAAACAATGCCGGGAACGATGTCGGGAACGATACCCGGTTCTATGCCAGATCACACAGCCAAGATACCAACTCGGTTGGCAGCCACTCCCGGCGGGGCACTGGACGCGAACAGTATTGCAACTCCCCAGTTGGTCCAGTGGCTAACCGAGATGGTTCGTGACAACCTCCCCCCCACCTACGATGACGATCGCAAATGGGGGCAGCAAAAAGAGGTTTGGGATGGCGTCAAGGTATGGCGTGAGGGAATGCGAATTGAAACCAAACGCAAGACCAAACTGGTCAATGCGGGAACTTGGACCCGCTACAGTATTTCGATCGTCGAGCCCGAAAAGAATTTACATGTCGAGTTCAATCGATTGGAGACGCTACCCGATTCGCGTATTGCTTTTGCCGTAACAGTCGAATGCCCGCTAGATGTCTTCGGGCGACTCAGTCAGTGGGCGCGAGACGTACAGATCGTTAGCATCAGTGCCAATGCGGATGCGAGCTGTCGCCTGACTCTAGATGGCACGGTTCAGTTTCAAATGAATCTGCTAAAACTTCCGCCAGATATCGCTATTAGGCCGCACGTTGATCACGCTCAGGTCGAATTAACTCACTATCGCGTTCGCAGGATCAGCCAGGTGGGCGGTGACTTCGCGAAAGTGCTAGGTGGTAGTTTGCGTGGGGTCGTTGACGAAAAGCTTGAGGACATGAACGCCAAGCTCGTAGACAAGATCAATAAACAAATCGATAAAAACAGCACTCGCTTGTCATTTTCCACGCAAGACTGGCTTCGATCAAAGTTGCCACTTCCACAGGACACACACTGACCTTCTGACTCAGAGCAAAACAATTTCCTCGTAGCGGAATTCGCCAAGAATTTCTTGTTGAATTAGTGAGCCGCGACGCGTGAGCGGCCGGGCGACCAGCATTGCCCGGTGCCTTACGGGCTTGTTGACTTGGTGAGCCGCGACGCGTGAGCGGCCGGGCGACAAGTATTGCCCGGTGCCTTACGGCCCACGGCTCACTCTAAGGTCTAACAATTCGATTAAACCCACAAACCCTTGGCGAATTCCGCTACGAAGTAACTTCGTGACATTCGTATCAGTCTCCTTATTTGTCTAGCTCTTTGGCGTGGTGATTAGTGTTCGCCAGGATTCTCATACCAGACTACGCCTAGGTTTCTTCGTTCTTCACAAGTGACAATGTCCAAGTCGCCGTCGCCATCCAAGTCAATACACTCCATACGGTCATACTTGACACGAGTAGATGTGCTAATAGCCGTCCAAGGCTGATCTGCGTGCTTCATCCAGATCCCAGGACGAGGCGTCTCGATGTCGTCGGCTTCTGAATTGGCCGTCATCACCAATGTGTCGACGCCAACAAGCTTGATGGCCTTTCCAAACGGAATCTGAGGGGGATTGGGGTGCTCGCTAGCTAGCCACTGATCGCTCGATGTTCGCTGGAGGTCTAGCCAGATCGAATTGCGGGTCGACACCAAAACTCGATTCGGAGACGGGTCAATGAACATTGTCTCTGTATCCTGAGCGCCAAGGCTGTGTTCGGTCCAAGACAGCGCCCCGGCTTCGTTGGGCTGCTCCAACCATCCGACCCCGCGGCGATCTCCCTTGCGATCACTAAACACGATGTCCTCGTCTCCATCTTCGTCCATGTCCATCGACGCTAAGGTCATAATCCATCCAGCATCTCGTAGTTTCACGGCAGACCAGTTGCTAAGCCGTTCTGGTTCACGTGCCGGTCGTGTTAGTAGCGTCACTGTCGCTCCTTTGTTTTTGGCAGCCACAACTAGGCCGGAGTGGCCATCACGCAAGTGGATCGGAGCAGCGAACATCCATTGCTGTCCGTCGAGTTGGGTGAAAGGCTCAGTCTGCCAGTTCTTCGCATCTAACAGACGGGTTGGATCGGTGGCGTCGGCCGTGAATCGATGCACTAGAATCTGAGTTTGTTTGCCTTCGTGACAACTAACAACATCCAACCGTCCATCACCATCGACATCGTAGGCAACGGCATCCTCGGGCGAGTTGGCTTTTCCAACACTCACGCTAGGCCATGGGCGAGTTGACCTAGCCGGACCTGGGTTGAGATACAGACGTACGACCCCCGCTTCCTCCCAGCCGGTAACAATATCTTGCAATCCATCCCTATTAAAATCGGCCAACCGCACTCCATCAGCACCTCGGCTGGAATTGTCGATCACGTGCTCCGCCCATACTTCAGCAAATCCGTTGGAAGCGCTAGCCGTGATGGCGACGATGCATAAGGCTATGAGTTTACGATTCATTGTCGATCCAGTCTGTTTATAAAATGGTACGCCTGCGGATAATTCCGATCGGTCCAACGCGCTCAACTGTTTGCATTGGGATGGGTGTTTCGAAGTGTGTGAATGGTTAGTCCGCTGAGGTCACTCGTGGGACTGGCAGTGAGGAGACTGGCACCATAACCCACTACGAAACAGGTTGTAATTCCACACGAAGTGTACAGGTATCCGTTGATCGGCGTGAACTTCCAAAGCGCAAACATCACGCCAGCTCCAACGAGCGCCCCGATCATGGCTCCCGTGGAATTGGCTCGCGTCGTGATGCCTCCTAAAAGGAATAGTCCCCCGAGCACTCCCATGAACAAACCGATCACGACTAGAAAGGTATCGAACAGCGATTTTATATCGGGATTTACGAAGACTAAACCTAGCAACGTGCCAAGGACTCCCATCACGATGGTCAGGCTACGTGCGGCATTGAGATAGCCTTGGTCGGCATTGCAAACACGGAACGGGCGAAGAAAGTCCGTCACTAATGCCGTCGCCGTGGAATTCATACTAGTCGATACAGTGGACTGTGCGGCTGCAAAGACGCTCGCAACAATTAAACCCGCCAAGCCAATAGGCATCTCGTGAGCAATGAAGTATGGAAAAACCTGATCGGTGGTTATCGTAGAGTCCAACCGCCCGGGATGAGACCGATAGAATGCAAACAGCGCAGTACCAATTCCGAAAAACAAAAACGTGGCAGGAATCGTCAGCAGGGCATTGGTCCAGATTGAACGCGCGGCGAGCTGCTGATTGGCAGTTGTCATATAGCGCTGCACGACCGCTTGGTCGGCGGTATACGAAGATAGATTCTGTCCGATGCCACCAATGACAATCACCCACAAAGCAATCTGTGCACTGGTTGCACTTAAATGTAAGTTGGCAATTTGAAATTTATTGGCACTGTCGGCCACGGTTAAAAAACCGCCAAAACCGCCGTCGGTTCCCGCTACCATCAAACCAAAAGCAAGGACAGCCCCCGTGAGCAGTACCACTGTCTGGATCGTATCAGTCCAGATCACCGCTTCGACGCCCCCCATTGTACAGTAAACAATACTTAACACGCCCATCAGTAGAACGGACTGAACTGGCGTCAGCGGGGTGGCGACGGCTAGAGCCAATCCGGTCAATGACATGACAACGGCCATACGAAAAAGGTGAAACAGCGTAAAGCTGGCACTGCCAAACAGTCTTAGCGATCGACTAAAGCGTTTCTCCAAATACTCGTAAGCACTCGTCGCGTCGATGCGTCGAAAGAACGGCATCGCAACATACACGGCAACAATCGCCACCACTGGAATCGTGAAGTTGCCAATCGCATAGACCCAATCCTGGGCATACGCTTTTGACGGAATGCCAGTGAACGTCAACGAGCTAAGCATGGTTGCGAAGATACTACAACCGGCCGCCCACCAAGGGATTTGACTGCCACCCCGAAAGTAGTCGTCCGTATGCTTGTTCTTGTTGGTGAAATAAACCCCGACCCCCACCATCGATATCAGATATAAAAACAACACCCCATAGTTGAGCGTTCCGAAATCGCGACCGACTGCATTCACAGACACGCGAAAAACTTTCGGTGAGCGGACGCGTGGGCGCACTTCACCTGTCGGTACGATGATGTCATTGCCCCACTGCACCGCGGTCGTCGTGACATGATTGGCCGGTGTCGGCCCAGCGGCAACCCACGTGTCGGTGATGGTGTGATAGGCGAGCGCTTCCTTCACAAATCCCGGGTGATCATCCCTCAGTTCGTCGCTAGTGAAATACAGTTCCTCGGTCGCCCCGCCCAGCACGAAGATGTGGCTCTGTCCCAGCCCGATAGCTGTGCCAGCCATGACACACCGCGGAGCGTCTGCGCGTTGCCGCCATGTACCACGGTTAGGATTGTATTCCCATACGTCGCGTAGAAATTCGAAACTGTCAGGACGCTCGCTCGGCCCAACCTGCCTCCGGCCACTGATGACGTAAACACAGTCGTTGTACCCGTTGTGCTGACTAACGGTTAGGTTCAAAGCCCGCGATGGCCCAGGCCATGAAGCCAACTCTTTCCATACAAATTCTGTTTCGCTTGACTTTTGCGAGAGATCGAGCGCCCAGAAATTGTTCATTGCAGTTTCTAAAGACTGGCCACTTTGACCTCCTGCGACGTAGATCACATTACCAATCAAGGTCGCTGCAGAGAACGCACAGGGTTGCGGCAGCGAAGGATAGACGGTCGTCGTGGTTTGCTCGGATTTGGGGTCCCAACTTAACAAAAATACATCGTCAAAGTTTTCTGCGGCATCGTTTCCACCGATGCAAACCACACCATCGTCGGTCGTGACGGAAGCTCCATAGGCAATTGGGCGGTCAAGTGTACCACCGTCGATCCATGTGTGAGTGCCACCGTTTTTCGTCAGCACAAACACACGATCGTGCCAGACCTTTTCGTTTTCCCACACGGGCTTAGGAAAGTTCGCACCGCCAGCGACAATTAGCGCATCATTGTGCACTCCCACAAACGGCCCAGCGAACCCAAGCTCATCTGGAACCGGCGGCAAATCGCTCCAAGACAGCCGCTCCTGCGCAGTCGCAGATGCTGAGGACACAGCGGTGATCAAAAGGAACATTAGCGTTTGCAATCGATGCATGTCTGGGGCTTCATCCAGTTAAGCAATTGTGTTTGTTCGTTGCAGAAGCCGTCAATTCTACCACTTATCACGGTAGCATCGGCGGACGAGTGGTGGTGCTGGCACTTAGGTGTGTTTGAACGAGTCCGCAACACTGCGTTGGCCGACCGACAAAGATGTGGTGGACTCGAACACGATCAGCGGACAACTGAATTAACTGCTCGTCCACGGCGCTGGTACGTTTTAGTGGGTAGCCAAGCAGTCATGCTCCCGCCGGGACGAGCCCGGAACGGTGAGCGACACGTGGTGAGCGGCACGTGGCCTAAGTACTTGTTTGCTTGGCGAATTTGCTTCGTGCTGGACTAATTGCGTGGTAGGTGCGTTTCGCAGCGGACTCGCATGGTACAATTCGCATTCGGAACCAGACGATGAACTGGAGTTCTCGTACCGCATTCACTTTACTTTCCTATCGAACCCCGGAACCAACGTTATCGCGGTTACCCGATTGAAATGCAAATTCGACCATCATCACCCGAAGACATTGACCGTGTGAAAGCCCTGTACCTGGCTGCGTTTCCTGAGGGAGAGGGCGAGACTGTTGCATCGCTTGCGGCCGATCTACTCGCAGAAGCAACAGTTCCTGAAACTTTTTCACTAGTCGCTGAATCTGATGGGATGATTGCTGGCCATATTGCATTCAGCCCGGTATCCGTTGCCAACGCTAATAAATTCCTTGGCTACATACTTGCGCCACTTGTAGTACACCCAACGTTTCAGAAACGACGAATTGGAACACGTCTAATCGAGCATGGCGTCCAACACTTGTCCGAACTCTCCGCGGACATCGTCTTCGTTTACGGCGACCCTGAGTACTATGGCCGGTTTGAATTTCAGGCTGTCAGTGCGCTTCAATACATTCCGCCCTACGAATTACAATTTCCGTTCGGGTGGCTAGCCAAACTACTCGTGGATGCTGACGCACTTGTGCCGTCTGGCATGCTTACCTGCGTACCATCATTGCAACGGGCTGACATTTGGTAGACGACCGGTTCGATAGTCAAGCGATCGGGGTAGAAGCCCAGATACCCGGAACCCTTTCCACAATAATCCACGAAAAGACGGGTAATATGGCGCATAATTCTGCGACGGAGAGCCATCTTTGGAATAGCGGTGTAGTTCGCCAGGGTCTTCAATTCGCTTGGAATCTGATGAACTCCGGCGTCTTGGTAGCTGTCGGCGTACTTTCTGTCAGATTTTAAGCAAACGCGCTGTTCAGATTCGCCCGGTGCGGTGGAAGTTACGGAGCGTGCTGATATTTGGTCGCCAACAGCTGTTTAATTCCAATACCGATCAATAAGTACTCGTCACACTCTGCTGAACCCCGGTACGAGCTCGACGCGTCTGCGGCCGGTTGTCTGCGAGAACCTGGAGCGGTAGGCGATGGAAGATTTTATTTTCAGCATGGTCATGGTGGCCATTGGTTTGATGATTTGGGCTGCCATCGGCCACGCAATTTGGATGGTTTGCGCCAAGGTCATTGTCGCGCTGTTGGGAACCAGGTGCCAACGCTGTGGGCGCAAATCTCTGCACGACAGTGAGTGTCGGTATTGTGCGAGTCACCCCGCAGGTTCAGTCACCGCGCACCCCTCGGTCCAGGACGATCTTTCGGCAGCTAGGCGGCTGTTGCAGTTTTCTAAATTCAAACAGTGGCTAAGCGATGAGCAGCATGACTCACTCGCAGGACTGCTGGAGCGACTGTCACGGCGCCTGGCTGACAATGTCGAAGCTAGGCGCTCACTCTCACCCCACAAACAGGCGGAGGCGGTGCCGCGAGAATCTGACCCAGGTCCGCTAACAGCCGAACAATCGCTCCCCGGCTTAGACCGTGGCGTGCAACCACGACCGACGACTCCCCAGCCGGGTCTTGTGGAAGCAACAGTCGTCAAATCACCAGCAGTTACTAGCGATATATCCGAAAACTTCCATCAGACGTCGGCCGCGTCGGATGCCCAAATTCACCCGTTGGATGCTCCCGACGAACCCGTTGTAGTCCGTGAAGCGCGTCAACCGATCGCACAAAGAGTGACAGCGGATCTGCTCAAGAGTTTCATGGAGCAGTCCAATATTCGCTGGATCGAATTGATTAGCGCGGCGCTGATCGTGGTCTGTTCCGTGGGCTTGGTAATCAGTTTGTGGAGCACGCTGTCGAACACCAGTCGATTTTTCCCGTCGCTGGTCTTCCTCCTGGCTACCGCAGCAGTCCATGGAGCCGGGCAGTATACGTTGCGACAATGGAAGTTACGTTCCACTTCGCGCGGCATTCTGCAGATCGGATTGATGTTGATTCCCTTGGCGGTGCTGGTGGGTATTCTGCTGGCCCGCCGCGATGAGGGACCGCTTGCCCTGGATGCGATGGCGGTCATGGGAACGGTTGGCGGGATTGTGGTGTACGGATTCCTGGCGGTCACAGCCAGTCGCGCACTGTTCCCCCGTCGCTGGTGGTTGGTTGCGGCGGTAAGCGCGGTGTCCAGTGTGAGCCTATTACCGACCTACTATGTTGCTGAAAAGTCGTTGTTATTGAACACGACCTCTGCGCTCATACTACTGCCCATGCTGCTGACGTCCATGTGGGCGGCGTTGACGATGAGCCAAAGTATTGTGCGGCACGCGAGGTTGACATACGGCACGGCCAAACGCGTGGCGGGAATCGTAACACAATGCTGCTTTGCGGCTGGTGTCGTAGCCGTTTTCTGGATCATAGAATCTCGCAGCAGCGGCGGTTTGTCAGTCACTTGGTGGCTTTCCGTCGGCCTGCTCTCGGCGGCTTGGGCAAGTTGGGGTTGGACAATCAGTCTCGGAGACTTGCGAGGCTTGTCGTTTAAGTCCTCAACTCAGGTCACTTCGGCGATCAGAAGCGATGCGAGCTGGCTGAGGGTCGCCGCCTGGTGTTTGGCCTGTCTGTGTACAGTGCTGCTACTGGCCGCGATCTGGCAGACATCCGCTAACCGCGCGGCAGTCAGCGGACTGCTGGGTTGCGCGGCTGTGTGGTGGCTGCTCCACGGTTGGGCCTGCCGACTGCGGCTGAGTCTCATGACTGGCGCTTTGGCGGCGATCTTGAGCTTCACGTTGGGTAGCGAAGCGCTCTACGCAGACTCTGTTGGCATCCGAATCGGTGACTGGCTCAGCTTGACTCGCATCGCGACACTAACAGCAAGCGGCCTAGTAGTGTTCGCCGTGGGTAGGTGGTTGACGTCATTCCACACCCAGCGTGAGAGCCATTCGCGTCTGCAACCGTTCGCTCGAGAGCGCCGGCAACCGCTGTCGGTTGCTCAAATTGGATTGCAGTTTGCCATCGCCGGCAGCCTGGCTGTTGCTGGCTCGGCCGTACTAACGATCATGGCAAGTTTGGTTCCGTGGGGACCGACCCCCTACGGCGGCAACTGGGCAGCGCTCTTGCTGATGTCCTTCGGCCTAGTTGCCAGCGCGGGGAGCGTGCTCATCGTTGCCAGCCAGGCGAACATCGATCGGCGCATGAGCTGGTTGATGCCGGCTGGCCAAGCGGTTTTGTTACTCGGCACCATCCGTCTGTTCCAAACAAGTCCTATGTTGGATCAGCCGATGGCCAGTCTACGGCCTGCGCGTGCGTGGGGTGTGGGTATGGCAGTGCTGGCCGCGGCTTGGGCCCTGTCGGCCGCTGCAGTAAGTGTGCTCAATCGTGCCCGCCTGTCGCAACGACTTAACATTCGCTGGCTCTGTGGTGTGGCGTTGGCGGTAGCTCTGGTCAGCGTTCCGGCGGTGTGGAATTGGCCCGAGCGGTTTCATTTGGCTGCAAACTTGGGTTGGTATTTGCCACTGACGTTCTTTTCAGTTTTCATTGCTTGGCGACCTTTCACGTGGGGTGGGAACAGTTTGTCGTCAGTGGAAGAAGACGACGCGGAGCGTCGAGCTACTTTGCTGCGACATTCCAGTTTGCGTGAGATCAGTTTGTTGTCACTGTGCGGCTGGCTGTCGACACTGTTGGTTTGGGTTGGACATCAGCACGCCTGGTGGTCGACGCTGGAACTCCCCACTTCCTGCGCTGTGTTTGCACTGCTCGCCGTTTTCACAATCATTGTTTGGGAGTTTGCTGTTGAGAACCTACGGCGTCAGACCCAAGCTTCGATTGCGACGCTGTCCACGCTGGAGTCCCGCTTAGATTACCAGCAATCTGAGGATTTGCTGCCACCGACTCCCCAGGTAGCACCGGCAATCGACTGGGCCTGGGCTGGGCCGTACTGGGCAAGTCCAATTTTGTTGTCACTGTGTTGGATCATGACGTGGATGACCTTAACTCCCGTTGTGATCGCTGGTCTCAAGGCCAGTTTGGACGCGGCCCTGGTCTCAACTGAACAATCCCCGCCGCAACTAAGCGGCATGAATGGAGCTGTGTTGTTAAGCTTGGGGATAGCGCTCACCGTGGTTGGTTCGTGGCTAGGTTGGACTCGTCGGCAATGGTGGTTGGTCAATATGGGAGCTTTACTCCCCGTGTTGACGGCGATGATTGCGGCCGGCTTCAGTTCGCCCCCTTACGCATTGACCGCTGCGCTATGGGCATTGTCCGCCTGGATTCTGGCCAGCGAACTGCTGCGGTTACGCAGCCGTGGATCTCAGTATTCCACCACCGCTTGGCAGCAACTGATTGCTCAGGATGTGAAGCTGTCGCCGGAGCAGGTTTGGCTGCCGCTGGCACGGGCCGCGGCTGTCGGCCTGCTGTTACTGGGCACAGCGGTATTTGTTTCCGCCGCCTACGTTGGCCAGCTGCCAGCGGAATTGTCGCCCGAAAATGGGCTGCACTGGATCAGCAACGTACGGTTAGCGTTGTTGACAGTGGGCCCAGCCTTGCTGGTCATGATAGTGCGTTGGTCCCTCAGCGTGGTTGCCGGTGAATCGCCACGCATGATTACTGTCAGCGGTGTCCTGGTGGCCGTCCTGGCTGGCTGCGTAGGGTCACTGGGGCTAACTCCTTCTTGGCCCTCCTCGGCAATTGTCTTTTTGCAAGTCGCCGGATTGGTGGCAGCCGGTTTGGCATGGACGACACTGATCATTGCGACCTTGCGGAATCTATTGGGACTCAAGAAGTTGCTCGGTGCTCAAGCCTCCTGGAGGCAGTTACTACCGAAGGCCATGAAGGGAAACCGTTGGAAGCAAAGTGAGCAGGCCAGTTGGTCCCTAATATGGTTTGCCTTGACGGGGGTGTTCATGTTGAACTTGGGCGCAGCGTTGGAGTCGATCGCCTATCCGGCCGCAACATTGCCCGGTTTACCACGACTGGGCGGAACATTGTCACTGCTAACATTTGTCGTGACACTCTCCCTGTTCTATTTTCAGTCCACGCGACGTGGGGCATCACGCTTCGGGTTGTTGGCGATTGCGTTTGGCCTATTAGCGCCGCTAGCCAGTGCTGCTTATGGCAGTTGGTTAATCTCCAATCCCGCTCACAGCTTAGCGGCGGCTCAAGACTTTGAACCCTTTCGCCTGCTCATCGCACTGTGGCTGATTGCGTTAGGCATCGGACTCGCAGTACGACTAGCAGCCGTGCAGCGTGGACAGGTGATCTCGTCAGCTGGCGAAGTCGCTTGGGTAGGCTTAGCAGCTATCGTCGCGGGGTTGAGTCTGGTCAGTACCACTCAAGACCCCAATCCGCTGTGGCCCTTGGCGGAATTAAGCGCCTTGGCTTTGATCAGCGCGCTCAGTAGCCTAGCATCGGGACAGGCCTGGCGTGGTCATCTGGCGGCCGTGGCGGCGGCGGCTGGTCTATGCGGTTGGTGGTTACACTTTGGCGGGAGTCACTGGTTTGATGAGATTTGGCTGCTGCTGTGGGGACCGACCTGGGTGGCCCTGGTCTCGCTGTCGGTCCAGCTATTTTATCCGCGCATTTCGCCGACACAGGATAGTCAATCCGATCCAAATTCGATCGTCAATCACCCATCCCGTAGTCACAATCAATTCGTCGTACGTCCCTTCGCTACTGTGGACCAATCGGTCAGTCTGCATGTACCGATAGTATCCGCAATTCTAAGTCTTGTATGGATCGCCTTGCAACCTGCGACGCTACATGCTCCGACGCATCTAACGTGGTGGAAACTTGCTTTAGCAGTCAGCGTGTTGTTGCTGGCATGCGGCAGACTGTGGGACACGAGACCGGGCAAGCGTGGACTGTCAGTTTACTTGAGTCTGCTTTCGCTGTCGCTGGTTGCTGCTGTCTGCTTATGTTCTTTCGGACAATTGCCACGCCTACAGACATGGCTGATGTGGATGGCAAGTGGCTTGGGGGCCATGGCGATTATGGCTGCCCTGTTGCGAGAGTTGGTGCGCGAGTCGTCACGCTTGGGGCCGGCGCTCAAGTTAAGCGTTATCATGGGAAACACTGCCAAGCTACGGCACGCGTTGACCTGGATGCCTGCCCTACATTGTGCGGCTGGACTGTTAGCGCTTGTGCCTAGTATTCTGCTGGTGCTGGCATTTCAAGAACGAGCGTTGCGCATCGCGGCCACTGCTCTGCCATTCATTGGTGCTCTCGCTATTCTGCCCATTGCCATCGAGCGTGGCAAAGCCGTCTACCGTTACTGTGGTCTGTTGTTAATGTCGACAGCGTTGTTGTTGCTGTGGTGGGCTGATCTGCCTAGCGCCTGGGCTCTGTCCGGTGAGCATGATATTTGGATTTACTTGCAGCGCGCTTTTGTGGCTCTGGTTGCCATCGGCGTCGTCTACCCGGCGGTAGTGGTCAGGCTCAGTCGCGCCCGTGAGTGGGAAGCGCCGCTAATGAACTGCGGCTGGATTGCATTTTGGCTTGGGTTAGGCAGTGGGCTAGTGATGCTGCTACTACAGCTCAACGTAGGCTGGGAAACACAAGCGGCCAGTGCGACTCTAGCGACCAAGCTGATGACGGCCCTAACATGGATCGCAGCCGTGGCTAGACTACTCCAGTTTGCAGTTTGGCCGCACAGCACGGATCAAGCTGCCAGCGTGATGCTCCGTCAAGCTGGCGTCTATGCAGCTCAAGTCGGACTCGCGCTGCTGTGTGCTGCCGTCTATTTCCATTTCCCAGATTTATTTTCCGGCGTGGTAGCTCGCTGGTGGCCGTTGGTTGTGTTTGCGATCGCCATGCTCAGCGCTGGCCTAGGGCAATGGCTGCAGCGTTTAGGCCAGACCATTGTGGCCGACCCGGTTAGGCAAAGTAGTCTCCTGCTGCCGCTGATTCCACTGGCCGGTGTATGGTGGATACAACCTGAGGGAGCTGAATGGTTGTGGCGGGAATGGAGCCGATATTGGCTGTTGTTGTTGACTGCGTCCAGTTTGTACGGGCTACATGGCTGGATGCGACAATCGGTAGCATTGCGCACGGTGTCGGCAGGACTCGCGCTACTTTCGTTTTGGGCTTTCCTGCATAGTCAGCCAAATCTCCGTTTCTTGGCGCATCCACAGTTCTGGTTGTTGCCACCCGCTTTAGCCACATTGATCTTCGTGGAAGTAAACCGTACGCGGCTGACGGCGAACGTAGTTAACGCCACGCGCTACCTGGCGATTCTAATCGCCTATTTCAGCAGCACCGCGGAAATCTTCCTGAAGGCCTTTGAAGGCCAACTCTGGCAACCGCTCTTGTTGTTGGTCTTGGCGCTATTAGGAGTGGCGGCGGGAATTGTTTTGCGAGTGCGGGCATTTCTGTATTGCGGAACAGCCTTTACCCTAATCGCTCTGCTCGGAATGGTTTGGCACGCACAACAAGCCATCGGTCAAGTCTGGCCGTGGTGGGCTTTCGGCATTTGCACCGGAATCGGGCTCATCATTCTCTTGGGTTACTTCGAAAAAAATCGTTCGCAAGTGCTGGTGTACTTAGAGCATTTGAAACGTTGGGAAAAGTAGCTAGCTAGCAATAGATGGTCGCTGAGTTTACGAGACAATCTACCGCTTTCGAGTGTCAGATGATGCGTGTTTCCCATAGGGAATTTTGTGCATAACTTTGTCACGCGCTGACTTTGACCAAGAGTTAGCGGCGGAAAACAGTACATCCCTGCAACTA
This sequence comes from Pirellulaceae bacterium, assembly GCA_041739785.1. Taxonomy (GTDB): domain Bacteria; phylum Planctomycetota; class Planctomycetia; order Pirellulales; family Pirellulaceae; genus Aureliella. The sequence continues at coordinate 35,502 of JBGSNE010000265.1, read as the reverse complement.
TCGAATAAGGCAATTGCGTTTGCGGCCCGCACTCTATGGACTCAACGCCGTGACAAACGCTCGAGAAAAACTGCCTATGCAAACTAATGCGTCTCCGTGGGGCCGCAGCAACGTTCAAACCCATTCAAGGAAGAAACCATGTTAGTACTGTCACGAAAGACCGGCGAACGTATTACGATCGGAGAGAATATCCACATCGTCATCACTCGAATCAAGGGTGGACGTGTCAAGATTGGCATCGAAGCTCCCAACGAAATCTCGATCCGACGCGACAACGTGACGTCCGTTCGCCCTAACGATTTGCGCGAGGCGCGGTCGGTGCTTCCTGTCATGACTCCCTAGTTGCTGCAACCGCTCTCTTCATGAAATCCTGGCCGTTGGACAGCCGCCCCACAAACAAACCGAACAAGGTTTGCCATTCTCGTTGTCGAATTCGTCATCGAAGGTGATTGTCAACAACAAATCCAAACAATCGCCATCTTGCGTCGGCTGGTGATCGCAGCCGCATTCGATAGAATTGTTTCTACCGATTGAAGAGTTCGTGAAACGGCTCCTTGCAAACAGAACTACGATACGAACAACAGGAACAGCGAGATGAAGCTTTCAGAATTGATGTTGCCGGAACTAGATATCGAAATGGCTCGCACACGAAAAATCCTTGAAGCGGTTTCGCAAGATCATCTGAATTGGAAAGCTGGTGATTTGCTGCGCACCATCGGTTGGAATGCCAATCACTTGGCCGAGATCGTTGGCTGGACGCCGATGATTCTGGCGCATGACGAATTCGATATGAATCCCGTCGGTGGAACGCCCTACGAAACGCCTTCCATTGATGATCCAGCAAAGATCGTTGCGGCGTTCGAAGAGGGATTGAAAGCTGCCCGATTGGCAATTTCCGAAGCTACCGATGAGCGCTTCGCAGAAAACTGGTCCATGAAGAACGGAGGGCAAACATTATTCACGATGGCCAAAGGAGATTGCGTTCGAACTTGGGTGTTGAATCACTCCGTCCACCATCGCGGAATTCTATCCGTCTATTTGCGAATGTGCGGCGTTGAGCTGACGCCCGTCTACGATGGCTGAACGAATGATTGGCTAACCTTGAAAGTCACTTGAAAATGACCGCAACAAATCTACAGCGATTGACCTTGTTGGCGCTCGTGTTCGCTTTGCTTTTCACACCGCGCGTCGAGGCTCAGGAGAAACACCGCGTCGTCGTGCTTACCGACATCTCCAATGAGCCCGATGATCAGGAGTCTCTTGTCCGGTTTTTGACGTACTCCAACGAGTTTGACGTTGAGGGACTCGTTGCGACCACAGGTTGTTGGAAGAAGGTTGAACCGGACATTGCTGCGATTCATCAGGTGCTCGACGCCTACGAAAAAGTCGTTCCCAATTTGCGATTGAACGCTGATGGCTACCCCGATGCGGCGAGTCTACGAAAAGTCGCAATTTCTGGCGTGAACGGCTATGGAATGGAAGCTGCTGCAAAGCAGCTCGACAATGCTGCCGTCAACCACATCGTTTCGATCATTGACCGCGAAGACGAACGCCCTGTGTGGTTTTGCATTTGGGGCGGTAGCAATACGCTTGCGGCGGCTGTGATGAAGGTAAAAACCGAGCGGACAGCAGCAGAGGCCGAAGCGTTCGTGGCGAAGATTCGTGGGTATGAGATTGCGCTTCAAGATGAAGGCTTCGCTTACATCGCGCATGAGTTTCCAATGGCGAAGCTGATTTCCGCAAAATTACTGTGGCGGGGAATTTCACGCACCACCCCGACTTTCAACAAGTGGCCAGAGACCCGTGGTGGAAACGATGAGCTTTTCGATGCCGCGTGGGTGCGCCGCAACGTGCAAACCGGTCATGGTCCACTCGGCGAACAGTATTTGACCGCAGAGTATTTGCATGAAGGTGACACACCTTCCTTTATGAATCTAATTCCCAATGGACTGCACTTTCCTGAGCACGTTGATTACGGTGGTTGGGGCGGGCGTTTCTCCTCAACACGTCAATCCAACGTTCGTACGGGAACTGGCAACGATACGGTTGATCCCTTGCTGGACCAGCAGCGCGACTACGCATTGTTCTCCGACGCCAAGGATGCTTGGACATACGACGGAAAAAGCTACAACAACGAGTTCTGCACAATCTTTCGTTGGCGTGAAGCGTTTCAGAACGACTTCGCCGCTCGGATGGACTGGTGCGTCAAGCCGTATAGCCAAGCTAACCACAACCCCGTCGCCGTTGTCAACGGAGACAAGTCTCGCGGGCTAATCGAGGTTGAGGCGTCGGCAGGAACGGATTTGAAACTCGATGCTTCCTCGTCGACCGATCCCGACGGCAACAGGCTCAGTTACTCTTGGTGGGCATACGTGGAAGCGGGCTCGTACAAACCAGCCATAGCGATTGATAACGCAGCGACGTCAATGCCCGTTGTTCACGTGCCAAAAGACGCAGCCGGTAAGAACTTTCACGTAATCCTGACGCTGACCGACAATGGAACACCGCCGTTGACTAGCTATCGTCGGATTGTCGTGTCGGTTGAGTAGTTGACTCGAGGTATCAAGCTTTTCTTCATCGCAATCCAACAATTCGAGTCCCATGACCAAGTCAAATGCCCCACTCGCGATCGCTGACATGAACCCGGAGCAGTTGCCGGTTGCTGAGCACGAACTGCACGGCTGGACTCACTTTGCTGGGCTGTATGCAGGCGAGCATGTGGCAGCAACGGAGTTTGTCATTGGTGCAACCTTTGTAGCGCTGGGGGCCACTACCCAAGACATTCTGGTGGGGCTGCTGATCGGCAACATTCTCGCGATTCTAAGCTGGACATTGATTACGACGCCGATCGCCATTCAGACTCGGTTGAGTCTCTACACGTATCTGCACAAGATCGCCGGGGACTCGATGAGCGATCTGTACAATTGGGCGAATGTGCTGATCTTTACAGTGATTTCAGCCGCCATGATTACCGTTTCGTGCACGGCGGTCCGGCTGCTGCTGAGCATCCCAGCACAATTGGAATGGTATCCCACCGACGGTTTGTTTGTACTGGTTGTCCTCGGCGTGGGTATGATCGTCGTGCTGGTAGCCATGTATGGATTTAATGCCGTCGCCGAGTTTTCAGGACTTTGCGGGCCATGGTTGGTCGTGATGTTTGTCAGCGGCGCGCTGGCTCTCTTTCCGGCACTCGCCGAAGCGGTCCTTGGTAGAACGCAGTTAACGGGATTCGCCGATTTCATTGCGATTGGCGACCAATCCATCTGGACTGGCGTGAACAGCCTAGGCAAACCTGGCATCGGATTGCTAGAAGTGATCGGCTTCGCCTGGGCGGCCAACACGATCACTCACTTCGGACTGATCGACATGGCATTGCTGAGGTACGCTAAGAAAACTGTCTACGGACTCTGCACCAGTGCGGGCATGTTGTTTGGTCACTACATCGCTTGGATCGCTGCGGGTATCATGGGCGCAGGAACAGCGGTGCTGATGAAGTCCACCATCGTGGAGCTCGACCCAGGCGACGTGGCCTACCGAGCGATGGGTTTGTCGGGTTACGTGATCGTAATTATCGCCGGTTGGACAACCGCCAACGCAAACCTGTACCGCGCCGGTTTAGCGGCGCAAGCGATCTTTCACAAGCATTCGCGGATGCGCGTCACCTTCGCCGTGGGCGTGGTGACGGTGGTGATCGCGTGTTTTCCGTTTGTGTATAAACAGATTTTGCCACTACTAACCTATGCGGGGCTGTTGGTCGTTCCCGTGGGCGGGATTGTGTTTGCCGAGCACTTCATCTTTCCACGCATCGGGCTGACAAGGTACTGGGTAAAGTTTAAAGGTTTGACGCACAGCACACCGGCGATCGCGTCGTGGGTGGCAGGGTTGATCTTCGGGTTCGGGCTGAATTACTTGCAAGTCATGTCGTTCTTTTATCTCTTCCTGCCGACCTGGGCATTCACAATTATCCTCTACACAATTCTGGCGAGCCGCTCCGGCGCGAGCCAAAGCTATCCTGTAGAAGAAGCCGCTGAGCGAGAACAGAACGCGGCGATCAAGGAATTTCAATCACAACAAGCCCTCGCCAAAAGCGCGCCAATTCACGACACTTCGGCGATGACGAACGTCTTACGATGCGTCAAATGGTTCGCATTGGCAATTACACTCGTCTTGGCGCTAATCGTCATGTTCGCCAGCCCAAACATGACTACATACGAACGCTACGTCGCTGTTTACTATACATGGGGCTTTGTCTTGACAATCGTCTATTTTGCCTCTGCCTATTGGGTGTTGCAGCGCACCAAAAAACTTAACCAGGCACACACTTGATGACACTCATTCCGCTGAACCAACAAAACCTTTCGCAACTTCCCAGTGGAATCAAGCGACCGACCTACGATCGCAGTCGATTGACTTCCGGAATCGTTCATGTCGGTGTTGGCGGATTTCATCGGTCTCACGAAGCGTTCTATACCGATGAGTTGCTTCAGTCAGGCGGGGCTTCCAATTGGGGCATCTGCGGCGTCGGACTGCGTGAGTCCGACCGTAGGATGGCAACAATTCTGAAAAAACAAGATTACCTGTACACTTTGATTGTCAAACATCCGGATGGTCGTAGAGAAACCCGCGTGATTGGTTCGATCGTCGATTTCCTTATGGGCTGCGACGGTCCAGTGGCTGTCATTGACCGGATGGCCAACGCGGAGACGAAGATCGTCTCGCTAACCATTACCGAAGGTGGATACAACGTCGATCCAAATACCGGCGAGTTTGACGCATCCAATCCTGATGCCCAGCACGACATCAAAAATCCGTCCGCTCCCAAACTCGTATTTGGATACTTGTCTGCGGCATTGAAGAAGCGTCGCCAGTTGGGGTTGCCTGCCTTCACCGTTCAATCGTGTGACAATATTCAACACAACGGCAATCTGACGCGAAAGATGCTACTCGGTTTTGCAAGATTGCAGGACACGGACCTCGCCGATTGGATCGAGAGTGAAGTCTGCTTTCCCAACGCGATGGTCGACCGCATCACACCGGTGACCACGGACGCCGACATCGACTTTCTGCGAAGCGATTTCAATCTCATCGACCAATGGCCGGTCGCTTGCGAACCGTTTTGCCAGTGGGTGGTCGAAGACAATTTTTCCGATGGACGTCCAACATGGCAAGACGTCGGAGTGCAGTTCGTTCCCGACGTGACGCCCTACGAAAAGATGAAGTTGCGACTGCTCAACGCCGGCCATTCCGTCCTTGGCATCCTCGGTTCGGTCTATGGCTACCACACGATCGACGAGTGTATGCGGGACAATCTATTTGCAACTTATCTGCGTCAATTTTTCGATCAAGAAGCGACTCCGGTACTCGATGCTGTCCCAGGAATCGACCTTGACGGGTACAAGCGGACACTGGTCGAGAGATTCGGGAACCCGAGCATTGGAGACAACCTTTCCAGAATTTGCCTGGAAAGCTCGAGCAAATTGCCGGTGTTTCTGATTCCAACGATCCGCGAGAACCTGTCACGCGGTGGCAGCATTAAGCATGCAGCGCTGGTTATTGCGGCGTGGTGCTACTACAGCCACAAGCACGCCGACCGTCACGCCAAGGCACTCAACGTGACCGACGAACTAAAAGCCGAATTGCACAAGGCGGCGAAGGCAACCAGCGAAGATCGTTTGTCGTTCGTAAAGTTCAAACCCGTCTTCGGTGACCTAGCCACTGATGAACGATTCACGACTTTGTATACCAAGTTGATCGATCAAGTTTACCGCAATCCAGATGTAAGCCAACACATGCGGGAGGTCATTGGCAATCCGTAGAGGACAAGAGCAAAGCCCATGGTTTTGGGTGCGTTACCTCCTACATTGCGCCAGTCATTCCGATAATCGCCGAAGTTCGACGTTAGTTTGACAAACATTGCCTTCCGGTAAAGTGTTCGCGGAGACAAAGTCGTACATAGTCCAACGCAGGATCTGATCGAAGGGTTGCGATCCCTGTGGGGCGACCGCGGTTCACGGCAACAAGGAGCAATCACGGATTTGAGACTAACAATGCGTCAAAGTACGCTCGGGGGTGACAAAGATTTCTAGGTTTTTGTGAAAACTCCTTCGAAACTCAAAATTTAACCAGAATATCCACTTTTGCGAATTTTGGACGCAAGCTGGTCCATCCGAATCTTCGAAGTTGGACACTGGTAGAGCTTCATCCACTGGGCCGATGGAAGCGCCAGCATAAAAATTCAGGCAGCGGTCATGAACATTTCCAGCGCAACGACTTCCTTTTCCACCACCTCGTTCAGCAGCTTGGCTTCCATTGGAAATAGGCCGCCACAAGGTCCATCACCGGAACAAAGACAGGAAGATCTTGCGGCGGCCTTGAAGTCCGTTGGTGTTGACGACACAACAGCGACAGACGTCCTGAGCCAGGTACAAGTGGCGGTCGACAACCTTAACTCAACTTCTGCTTCTGGAGCGGCCAACGAGCGTTCGATCCGAAACGCCGTAGCTGAAGTATTGGAAGCCAACGGCATTGATGCGCAGAAAATTGACGCGGCAATCAAAAGCAACCCGCCACCAGGGCCTCCACCGCCAAGAGGCCCGAAACCCAGTGACGATGAATCCTCGAGTGTAGAATCGGCTTTGTTGGCTTCAAACGTCGACGAGAGCAATCTTGACAAGTTGCTGTCTGAAATGCTGGACGCAATCTCCAAACTGAATCCTGACGAGGCCAGTAGTTCCTCGGACGAATCGGTACGCGCTGCGCTGGCTCAAGTTCTTGAAGAAAATGGCGTTGACCTCGACCTCTTCGAACGTGCATTGGGTGAACAGCTCGGTGCAAGTGGTACGTTCTTCAATCGCGTTGCCTAACCCTCGAGAACGGCCAATTGCTGTTTCCTGTAGACTCTTGAAGGTCAGAAGTACGTGCGTTTCCCCGCCGAACTACTACCAAGGAAAATCGATGAAGTAGTTGATTGAGCACTAGTTGGATGTAGCTAGTCCTGAAAAGCGCGAAGCTGCCCTGTGAGGAGTGCTTTCCAGTAGAATGAGAGTTTGCATCTCATTCCGCCCGACATGTGACTCAAATTCGCCTCGAGCCCTTGGAAATCAATATGAAATCCGCCGTATTGCCAATTGTCGTCTTGATTTTAGCCACAGTTGTAATTGGAGCCGAAGAAAACAAAACGCTCATCGAAGCAGGTGCGAGCGTGAAAAAACTGGCTGGCGACCTCAAATTCACGGAAGGTCCCGTTTGGATACCCAACCAGAAACGGCTGGTATTCTCCGACATTCCTGAGAGCCCATTAATGCAGTGGAGCGAACGCGATGGATTGTCGGTCTATCGTAAAAGTGAGAATGCCAACGGAAACATCCTCGATCTGCAGGGACGCATCATTTCCTGCCAACACGGCGCTCGAAACTTGATACGCATAGAAGCCGATGGAAGCACTACCGTTTTAGCTGATAAGTTTGACGGCAAGCGATTCAACTCTCCCAATGATGTGGCCATTCGCTCCGATGGCACACTTTGGTTTACCGATCCACCCTGGGGTTTAACCGAACCTCCTGAACTACCCGGACATTGGGTTTACAAACTGGATCCCGCCACTGGGCAAGTCGAGGTTGTCCTGAAGAATCTTGCTATGCCGAATGGAATTGTCTTCTCGCCTGACGAAAGTCGTATCTACATAGCTGACACTGGCGGCAATGCGCGGCATCCCGATAGCAAATACCATAGTCTCCCGGCCAGCATTCAGTGCCATGAGGTGAGCAACGATGGAGAGTTCGGTAAAAAGCTGTTTCAGATTGATTCGGGAAGTGACGGAATGGCCGTCGATGTTCAAGGCAATCTATTCACCACCCACGGTGGCCAAGTGCAAGTCTACGATGCAGATGGAAAACCTGTCGCCACAATTGAAGTCCCTGAGGCTCCCGCCAATGTCTGTTTTGGTGGTGATGATTTTAGGACTCTATTTATCACCGCCCGCACTTCACTGTACAGTATTCAGATGAAACAGCCTGGCGCAAAACCTAAAGGTGCCAACTGGTAGCCGATGCGTCCGAGGACCCGTAGTGGATATTTGTGCCTATTGCAAATTTCAATGCTGACGAACGCTCGGTTTGGACTGGTTGGCAGTGGCGGGAAGAACGTCGATGGGATTGATATATGCAGGGCGCGGGAGGGTGAAGTCAATGCAGCTTATAGTGGCTGGCGCAGGGACATGTCCCCGTTTCTCCTGTTTTTTGGCGCTCGACCGCTCAACGGAAATCTTGTGGCTCGAAATCGGAGCGCTTCACGGTGTCCGTTTTTTGCCAACCGAAAGGAAAATGAAAGCTCCGACAAGTAGGAGCACTCCAAATAGTACAACACTAAAACGGATGTACCTCCTTACACTCAGCGGGCAGCGGGCATTTCGCGCTAATCTACAGTTGAAGTAACGTGAAGTAGAATCTCGCGAATTACGTGGTCCGGTAGCGGAATGATTTTCTTGAAAAGTCCAGTTTCGTCCACTGCCATGGGCACTTCTATTACGTCAGTAGCGGTAACCAATGTTAAACGGAAATGTTCGTTGCTCGGAGGATCGCGGTCGAAATTTCCGATGATATGCAATTGGCCACTAAAGGTATCTGCCAGGCAGTATCCATGTACGGCGGATTGCGTGGGTTGCGATTTGAGCGACACATAGCGGACATGTTGGTGTGAGCCTGGAAGGAGATCTGAATCACCAGACATCGCTGCGGACGAACGCTCAGCGGAGCCGAGATTGAAAACATGTCCACCTGTGGAAAATTCAGCTGGCCGTTCGCTAGACGTTACCGCCTGCCATCCAAGCATTAAAAAGAAACCGGCCGCAATTGCCAACAGTGATTGCAACAGTGTTGCCGGCTGAATGGCGTAAGTAAGCGATCCCGGGGTTTCTACTGTAGTTGACCAGTTCATAGTTTGGCGGCTGTCTGGCGATGTCTTCCCCACAGCTTGTCGTGCGATGTGATGCCGTTGTTCGGGCGACATCCGAGCCTCCGGAACTGCGGCAAACACCAACCCCAAGGCATCCCGAATAACCTCTAATTCTCGATGACAATTAACGCAATCTGACGACAAATGCGATTCGATGTCTAGCACCTCATCGGAGGAAAGCTCGCCCAGCAGATAAGGAACCAATTGATCTTGAAGCTGTTCGCAATTCATGCCAGGCCTCGCTCTTGATTTGTCACTTCGGCAAGGAGTTTTCGCAATTGAAGCAACCCTCGACGAATGTTGGTTTTTATGGTCCCTAGCGGTAACGACTGTCGAGCCGCCACTTCACGATGAGTTAGTCCATCGTAGAAAGCGAGTTCCAACGCCGACTTTTGTTGCTCAGGGAGACGGGCGATGGCCAGTCGTAATTCATCGCCTCGCTCTTTGATCTCTTGAGAATTAGTGCCTTCGTTCATGATCGTATTGCCTGAAAAATGTGGTCGATGCGATTCAAAAAACTTCTGGCAGTTTCTAGCGCGGGTCGCCGCCGCTCTCTGTCGGTCGATCGCACGACTCCGGGCCAGCGTCAGAAGGTAGGTTCGCAACGTTCCGCGACGATTGTCGTACTTGGCGATGCCATTCCATAACTCCCAAAAAACTGCCGATACCACTCCGTCAGCCTCCAACTCATCGACGCAAATTCGTAGGCAAATCGATTTCACCTGACCAGCATACAATTCGATCGCATCTGTCAATCCGCGTTCATCACGGCTCGCAATGCGTGCGACTAATTCTTCGTCGCAATCGACTTGAGTTGATCGGTCGAGCTGTGTGGAATCAATCAATGCGAGACTCCTGCGACAAATCGCTCAGTTCTTTTTGACCGGGTTCCACAGCCGAGTCGCTTAGCGTCGTGTTGCTGTCAGCCCCCAAATGAAATACTCCCTCGGTCATCCAGCAATCGACGTAGGGAACCTCATTCTGTTTGACGAGCACAAATCGAAAGGCCATAGATTGATCGCGCTGAGTGAGCAATGAGACCAAGACAGCCGCCACGTCTCCGTCAATCACTGCAGCACCAACCTGATATTCCAAACATAGCCCTAAAGCGATATAGGGCTCCGTTCGCACGAGACCAGAAAAGTTTTCGAAGGGGCCGGTCGCCAAGCGATTCGAAGGAGCGGCCAAACTATAGCAATCAATCAATCGATCATTGTCTTTCATGGCGGCCCGAAGCGACTCCATTTGCTTGGCGACGACTTGCTCCGGCGTCAGCGCTGCGTTGGGAATCGACTCATCAACACGATCTTGGCTCACACCTTTCGCGGTGTGGCTAGACGCAACAGTTGAGCTTGCCATTTTTTGCGCGAGCAAAGCCAGCAACATTCCCACGGCAAACAATAGGACCAAAGTCGTTCGCCACCGATTCCAATGTCGTACCGTTGCCACGGTAGGCTCGGACTGGGCAATACTGTCGGCACTGAGCATCGATAGGGTAATTCGCAAAAATGTTAAGAAGCTGTAGAAAGTTTTCCACCTACAAACGCCTCACGAAATCGACAACAATTGCGTCTCCCGCTGACGTCTTTTTCGTTTCCATCTGTTGTATCCACAAAGTAGAAACAATGGCAGTTGCATACCCGGCTGACATCTCGGCCTACCGTCATTCTATTTGCTCATATATCAAAATCGGATAAGACTCATGCACCAGCTCATGACAAACTCAAGACAAAAACACCCCCATCGGAGGTGCTCGCTTGTCCATTATGGGGTGGCGAGCAGCCTCAAACTGCAACTGCATTAGTTTACGAACCAACACCCCTATTCGGATTCAAATTCCTAGAAGTACCGAGATCCACGAATGGTTAGCAATAGCTGAGTAATGTGAATCAGTTCAAGTCGCCCGAACTCCACCCCAAATTTACGGTAACCTTCTCACGATTACCCTAGATAGTCATTGGACAATAGGGATAAACAGGGTAGATTCGACTTTTCGATCATTGCCAATTCGACAGACTGGGTAATTTGACTAAGATTAAATGATTGCTGCTTGAAATTCTAGAATCCTCGACCGCTCTCCCCCGGCAGACTTTACACGTTTCATGAAAACCGTCTTGCCAAAATCTGCTATCTGGGCACTCATTTTTGTTGCACAACTGCCAATGTTGGCGGTTTATCTGCTGCAGTTGCTGCGCGACCCCATCTACGGGTGGTGGCCGTGTGTGGTCCCTGTGCTTGCCATAGGTTTCGTTTGGATTCGATGGGACTACAGAATTGAATTGCCGCAACGCCCGCTCGCAGTCTTCGGATTGGCGGCCGGTCTGTGCGCTGCGATTTTGGCCGCACTATGGCACAGCGGCTGGTTGGCAGCTTTCGGATTAGTTTGCACTTCCGGATCTTTCTTGGTTTCACATCATCAGCGCGACGGCGCGAGCCTTCTACCTATCTGGTATTTGTGGTGGAGCACGCTCAAAATCCCCCGGGGTGGCAACTCGCAGTTGACCCAACAGTTCGCCTTAAGCCTTGAACAGTCGGTTAAGAGCATCTTACGATTCGAACGGGTACCCTATGTCAATTACACCAGTGCCATTGAAGTGCCCGGCACGCGGTACTATTTCGACATGGCGATCTTTTCAATGTGGAGTTGGCCACTGTTCATCGCGGTCGCCATGTTCTACTCGACCCTATTGCGGAGATCTTGCATCGAAGCATTACTAAATATTGTTTTAGCCCTTTTTTGGTGCTTCGCATTTCATTGTTGCTTGTTCTTGACTTGTGTCATAGTACCACTAGCGCCCGATTCGTGGCATGTTTTGTTGGCGGCCGGTGTTTGGGGAGTCATCGCTTTCGGACTCTTCTTATCATCGGAACGAGGCATGCGAGTATTGCTGCACCCCATTGCCGAAAGCTCGTCTGAAGCACGCTTTGTCAATCCCTTTGTACAGGCTTGGAATTGGTGTTTTTCCAAACGCAACCGACAGGAACCAAAGTGGCTAATTGGCGAGCAATGGTTTCAGCGTCCGACGCTGTGGTTGGTAGTGTGCATTGTTGGTTTGACACTGCTATTACAATCGATTCGTGCGCCCCGCGCTTTGGCAGCACTCTCCGCTGTACGTACGGTGCAAATCGATTCGCAACAGCTCGCTGAGTTCGTATTTAGCAACGGCGAAGAATTCGAGTATCGACATACTCGGCACTCTCCCCCATTAGTTCTCGATCGAGAGGTAGACATCTGGACCACCTATGCTCCCTTGTCAACCACGGAGCACATTTTGGCCAGTCATCAGCAGAGAGTGTTTGACGTTTCGCCACTGATGACGACCCTTGGATGGCAAATAGATCCAATTGAACAAATCCCGGTAAACCTACCGAGCGGAAAACAATTGACCTACGGTAGCGTGGCTATGAACAACGGTCGACAGAAGGCGCATGTGCTCTATGCCTGGCTTAGTTCCGACGGAATCCCGCTTGAGCCAACGAACGAATCGGCCAGTGGCTTTTTGTTGATCAGCAAAGCGGAATTGGTTAGTGCAAATCGGCAGATGACTTTGAAAATATTGAGGGCTGAGTTCTCACGCTTTGTGGTTGGCGTTCAAAGCCAGTTGGCCGGCAAAACGAACTCAGAATGAATGGAACTGGCGAGAGCAATTCGCCACACCAAGTGCGCTCAATAATCCCAGCGAGTTGTATTACGAGTCAAACGCATAAAACATGACTGAACCAGCCAATCCAGCATCAGCACCTTCTGAGCCGGACATAGATCAACCTGAAGATAAGAAACGTGCAAAATCTAGCCGAAGGGAGTCCAGTGGACCATCGGCCGTAGCACCTGTGGAAAGCCAAAAGCGGAAGCGTTCGGGGACTACGCAGACACGTTCCCGTCGTTCCTCTCGAATTCCCTTTTGGAAGGCTCCCTGGTTGCCGATTTGGCGACCGATAGCTGCGTTTTGGAAGTACTGGAAACCCAATCGGATCGTTCAAGGCGGTCTCAACAGCAGTGCGTCCGTCGTGGCTGGGATGCTAAAATTCGAAGGTACTGACTTTGAAATGAAGCGTTCCGATGGCCGAGTGCTAGTGCGCACGTGGCCTTCAAAACGGACTTTATGGAATCCCCTATGGTGGGTCACTAACGCTGGTTCGTTCGCTGTACGGTGGCTGACCACGAGACGCTTCCTGCCGCTGTTGGTTGCCCTCCCCGGCGTGATTGCCGCCCTGGGTTTGGTCGGCATTATTTCCGCTGGAAGCGTTATCTCACCTGGAACGGAGAGTATGCTTTATAAGCGAATGTTGGCAACCGAGATAACAGAGATTGATGTACCAAGTGCCAAACTTGCATTGGATGCCTTGATACGTATTGACCCCAACAACCTGGATGCCGTCTTCGATCGTGGTCTAATCGAGGACAAGCTGGGAAATACTGAAGCCGCGAATGGAATCATGAGTGAATTGGCAACGTCGGCCAAGTCCCCCAATGCTGCTTTGTGGCTGGCAAAGTCCGTTGGCGACACAGCCCAAGTGAACACCTGGACCAAGCAACAGTTGATCAACTATCACAACTGGTTGCAAGTTGCGGTACAAAATGCTCCGGACAATCCTGTGCCCCGCAGAATGTTAGGGGATCTACGCGCACTGGTGGGTAACAAGCAAGGCGCCTATGACGCATTGCTACCAATCGCAGATGTCGACACGGATACTTCCTATCTTGTCTACTTCCTGCAACAGGAACTCGGCCATGCCAATCTGGCGACGGCCCGCGGCGAAAAACTAATCCGCAACTACAAGCAGCGATTGCAGATCGACCCTCGTGATGTGACCGCTAGGATTCAGTACGCCTTGCTCCTTACCAGTATGGAAAACTCGACGGAAGCAAAAGCTTTGCTGGAGGAAGGCTTGGTCTACGCGACAACCGCGGCCGATCGCCTGCGATTGAACAATGCCACCTCCGATATCTTAGTAACGGAATCTCGCAATCTAGCTGAAACCGACAAATCTCCGCGTGGATTGATCGAGCGTTTGAGTAAGCTCAAGCAGGCCGCCGCCGCCGATCCTACCAATCCCCACCTGCTCGACGCTATTACCCAGGCCTGCTTTGAAGCGGCCGAATCGAAAGACAATGAACTACTTATCCTGCGCGAGTCGCTCGTCCAGAATATCGATCCGGACACTTCACATTTTATACTTGGGACAATTGCTCTTAATGAAGGGAACATGGAGGTTGCCACGCAGCATCTTGAATTGGCCGCAAGGAATAATCCCAACCTACCGGGTTTGCTCAACAACTTAGCTCATGCCATTTGCTTTGGTAAAGATCCCGACTTAGAGCGAGCCCTGCGGATGGCTAACGCAGCTAACGCCGGCTTGCCTAACCATCCTTACCTTCACGAAACGCGCGGACAAATCTATTTAAGATTGAAGCGATACACCGACGCGATAGCCGATTTCGAAGTAGCACTCAACGCGCCGGAACTAAGACCGAATGTGCGCGAGGCTCTCGCACAAGCCTACGAGGCAACCGGACAAACTGAAATCGCCAAACGACAACGCGACATGGCCAGCCAGGGACGCTGACAATCGCCGACATTGGAGCCCTCTCATCGACAACGGATCGCAAATAGATCTGTTCTCAATTGTGTTTGCCCGTCAATTGCAAGCTGACTAGCGAGCTCGCCGAGCACGCTTGTGAACTTAAATCCATGCCCGGAGAGCCCCGCCACAACCACTACCTGGGCATGTTGTGGATGTAGACCGACCACAAAATGCTCATCGGGAGTAACTGTATAGTAACAGCCCGATTGATTAATTAAGCTCGTGCCAAGCCCAGGAAGATACTCCATCGAATATTGCTCAGCCAGCCGGCGATCAGCTTCGTCACATGGCAGGTTCTCCGCGGGAACGTTAATCGGAGTGCCGCCACTATGTCGCGCAATCTTCACTCCAACCTCATCGAATGCAGGAAAGCCATAAAAGTAACCAGCGGGTGTTTCGTGAAAAAAGCAGGGAAAGCCTTCGCGTTGGTGAAACCCTGCCGATGTTGGTTGGTACCAATATTGATGCTTGCGGAGGACTTGCAATGGTACACCGATTTCACTCAATATTTGCGTTGTCCACGCCCCAGCGGCTACGATCAATCGCGCTGCTCGATAGTTGTCTCGGGGTGTTGATACAACTACTCCGTCACCGTCGGCTTGCCACTGAACCACCGGAGTTTCGTGCACGAGCGTTGCCCCTGCTTGATCGGCAAGTCGCAAATGGGCCGCCACGCAGGCTTCCACTTTGAGATAACCTGCGTTGGCTTCAATGACTGCCTGCATTTGGCAGGCCGCGGCCAGCTGAGGCCAACGACGATGGACTTCGTCTACCGAAATCTCCTCTACCTCTAAGTTGTGCTCGCGCGCACTGCGCAGCACGCCCGGGATAACCACACCGTCCGAGGGGCCCATTTCAACCAGTCCCGTACGAACGAATAATCGTTCATTGGTCTGTTCGCATAAATCGTCCCACAACACATAGGCCCGACGGAGCAAAGGGACATAGTCGGAATGCTCAAAGTAGGCTTGACGAATGATCCGCGTTTTTCCATGAGAGCTGCCGTGAGCATGTACCGGAGGATATTGATCGATTCCCAGCACACGTTTTCCTGCACGCGACAGATGGTAAGCAGCCGCGCTACCAACCCCTCCCAATCCAACAACGATTACATCCCAATTCACGGTTCGTTCTCAAATAACCTACGACAACCGTCCCGAAACGCGCGCCACACCGTAAAGGGAGCGGGAGTTTCCGTTTCGGTCAAAGGAGTATTGAGGTTCGCAACAGCCCGCTGCGTGATCTCTCGAACGAGCTGCGAATTGTCGTTCAATAATCCCACTATCGCATCGTTCGTCTCTTCGGCTAAAGGCCTTAGTTTTGAGAGTGCAAATGCCGTTGCAGCTCTGTCGCCCTCATTAGGACTTGATAACAATAGAGCCATTTTTGGAATGGAACCGCGTGCTGCAACGCCAATTTCCCCCAGCGCAGACGCTGCAGTACCTGCCATATAGGTATCCTTAAGCGCCGCTTCCAGTGTCGAAATCGCTTTAGCAGCTCCTGGGCCATAGTGTGATAAGGCGTAGGCAGAGTAGCGTCTGACCTCTCCATCTGTGTGGCCTAGGCTGGTTATCAGCGACTCAATCGCCGCTGGATCTTGCGAACGTATATTACCCAACGACCAAGCCGCTGACGCGGCCACGTTGGGCGAGGTGTCTTGGAGAGCGATGATCAAGTCGGGGGTCGCCTCCGCCGACTTGGTGCCTATAGTCCCAAGCGCCCTGGCAGCGGCTTCGCGAACTAGCACATTGTTCGACTGTAGACTCTCCAGGGCGTAGGGAATGCCGCGCGCGGCGTTGTCGGTCAAACCACGCAGATATTGGATGTCATCTGACCCATGTGGACCAAGACCGGTTATAAACAAAAACGCGACGAAGCCACTTGACGACAGCAGCAACAGCATCGCAGTCCCTCTGAAGCCGATGACTTTCAATTTGCGCATTGGCCCGCTTATACCGCGAATTCCGCTAAGTTGCCGTGTTGTCATCGCATGAACAAAAAAATCATGATCTCGGCCGAGCCGGAGGAGGCTCAATCCCGGCAGCCCGCATGAGTCGCTCAAGCACTTCTATGGACTCCGGCGCCAGACGGAAATTACCGGGCCGATGGCCTTGGGCTATATCGAGAGGCGTCCAGCCGCGCTTGTTTTTGCGATTCCAGACTTCTATGTCGACACCCTGCTGGGCCAAATAATCGATCAACTTGTAGCGGTTTTCGTAGGTAGCTCCGTGAATTGCCGTATTGCCCATATCATCTACCGCATTGATATCGTCGCCCAATTTGAGTAACAATTCCACCGCTTCGATAGCATCATCCTCGGTCCCCGCCGATTCATCGCCATTGCTGAGTATGCCCACACCAGTGGCAGCCAATAGCGGTGTGCAATGATCGACATTGACCAACTTTGGATCCGCTCCCAACTCCAACAACAACTGCATCAGCGGTACATCGCCGGTTTCCGCAGCCAGCAAAAAGGGAGTAGCCTTGGTTTTATTCAACGCCCCGCCGTTAGGTTTATGCGAACCATGCAACGCGTTGACATCAGCACCATGGGCGACCAGAGCTCGTACAAATTCCAGACTAGTCATGCGGCCTGAACCAATGGGTGATGGATCTCCATCCCCACGCAGCGGTTTGCGAACCCAAGTGATGGCATGCAGTGATGTGTAGCCCCGTTGCGAATCGTTAGGGTCGGCCCCCGCCTCGACGAGCGCAATGGCCAAATCAAAATGTCCATTCTCAACGGCTAGGAGCAGAGGTGACATCCCCGACTTCAGTCCGTTGCCCGTATTCTTGTCCGTTTCCGCACCTGCGTTGACGTCAACGCCAGAGTCCAGCAATCGTTTGGCAACTTGCATATGGCCGTTGCGGACCGCAAACAAGAGCGGTGTAAAGCCAGACTCCAATGCTATGCGTGGATCTGCTCCGGCGCGAATCAATGCGTCAACTACTTCAACATGCCCATCTGCTGCGGCCCACATTAGCGCAGTCTGGCCATCGCGCTCCTTTGCATTGACGTCAGCACCACGAGCAATCAACGATTGTACCGGCGCAAGTTTACCCGTACGGGAGGCGGTCATCAGCATGGATTCACCCCCGCGGAGCAAGGCAGTCGCATCCGCTCCGGCAGCTAGCAACATTTCGACAATCTTTGCGTTGCCATTGGTGCAGGCCAGAGAGAGCGGGGGAACTCCATAGCGGTTCTCAGCATTGGGATTTGCGCCAGCCGAAAGCAGCAGTTGGGTGGCGCGTTCCTCTTCGTGATAGACGGCCCAGTGCAAGGGCGTCATGCCATCGACCTGCGACGCATTGATATCCGTCCCCTGCTCCAACAGCTTTTCGGCTCGAAGCACATCTTGCCGCTGCATCGCATCCGCCAGTGGCGTCGCAGAGTCCGCAGCCCAAAGGCCACCTGCACAAAGTGCGGAACCGATGATCAGCAAGCATGAGTAATATTTGAACATGATGCACCTATTTGTAGCGATACTCGCTTCCGCTTAACGTCGCACGATTCTCCGAATCGTGATCTGCGCTTCATTGTCTCACCGTCGCACGATTCTCCGAATCGTGACCCGCCCCAGGAAATCCAATTGGTGATGGAACTGCTTTTACCTCGGACCGTTGCTACCGAGGCAATTAGAGCTTGCAGCACTAACGGTTACCAAGCTGGAGCTTGGTAACCTAAAGTCTGGGAAACCGGAACTTCTAAACATCAAGCGGCGTGAACAACTCATCCAGCTGTCGCTGGCTATCGCCAAACGATTCACAGGGTACTCCAACTTTATTGAGCAGTGTTAAATGCAAGTTGGCTAACGGCACTGGCTTGTCGAACCTGACGTGTCGGTTCCCTTGCATTTGACCAGCGGCCCCACCAGCGACCAAGATCGGCAAGTTCGTATGGTCATGTATGTTTGGATTCCCCATGCCGCTACCATAGAGGTACAGCGAGTGATCTAGTAGCGAGCCGTTCCCCTCAGGAGTGGCCTGCAGTTTTTGTAAGAACTCAGCAAACAACGACACATGGAATTGATTAATCTTAGCCACTTTCGCGATCTTGTCGGGATCATTGCCATGGTGCGTGAGCGGGTGATGCGGATCGGACACACCGATTTCGGGGTAGCTGCGATTGCTGGTCTCACGTGCTAGTTGGAATGTGATGACCCGCGTGATGTCCCCTTGCATGGCGAGCAACTGTAGATCGAACATCAATCGCGCGTGTTCGGCGTACGCAGCCGGCACTCCGACAGGGCGATCCAAGTCAGGAAGTGGATTTTCTAGCGTATCTGCTTCGGCCTTTTGAATCCGTCTTTCGACTTCACGAATCGAATCAAGATAGTGGGTTACTGTGTTGCGGTCATTGGGTCCGAGCGTTTTTTGCAGGCGTACGATTTCATCTGAGAGCGAATCAAGCAGGCTAACCCGCCGCTTAAGTGCAGCGCGTCGCTCATCGGCGCTTCCCCCTTCGCCAAACAGCGACTCAAACACGATGCGTGGATGGGCTTCGGCCGGAAGTGGGGTCGTGGGAGAGGACCAAGACAAATTGTTTTGGTAAACACAGGCATAGCCGTTATCGCATTGCCCGATCACAGACAGTAAGTCCATCGACAATTCCAGCGATGGCAACTGTGTACTTTGCCCAATGTGCCGGGCAGCGATCTGATCGACTGTGGTGCCAAGGTAGTAATCGGTGCTCTCCGTGCGCTTCGCCTTGGCTGCGCTCAGGAAGGCAGCGTTGGACGTCGCGTGCGTCCCAGGATAAGCGTTTTGCAATTCCAAATTGGTAATCGCTGTTACGTGTTGTTTGACTGGCTCTAACACGGAAAGCGTGGGAGATAGTTCATCGAGAGTCTTTTCACTCCGAGGAGTCCAGGAGGTAATATCGCTCCCCATGGGCATGTAGACAAAGCCCAGTCGCCGAAGTTGGCTGGGAGCGGCTGCAGTATCCCCTAAGGCGGTCATGGCGGGGATCATCGCGTCGAGCAATGGAAGCGAGAGTGCAGCACCCGTTCCGCGCAGGAAAGTTCGTCGCGGTAGAGCTTTTTTCATGACGATCATAGGGAGGTTCTCATCTGAAATGGAGTGCTATTGACGATGCCAAGAATAATTGACGAAAAGCGGTAATTGTCCGCTTCGGCTGAGCCTAAGATCTGACGGACGGCCGGTCCGTCAAAATGCTCTAGACCTCGACCTAAAGAGTATATTAGCAGTTTTTCGGTCAATGTCGCAACAAATAACTCGGGACGCTCTAGCAAGCCCTGTTCGAGCCCTTGGGTGCCGTTAAATTCGGCTCCTCCCGGAAGCCCTCCCTTGGCGTCCACGGGGCGCCCTTCGTCGAGATCGCGCCAGCGCCCCACGGCGTCGTAATTCTCAAGTGCAAAACCGGGCGGATCGATCAGGATGTGGCAGCTGGCACAAGCCGGATCGGCGCGATGCTGAGCAAATCGCTCGCGTACCGGTAACTTGGCGGAGACCACATTGTCTGTCAGTGCTGGAACATTGTCAGGAGGCGGTGGTGGCGGCGTGCCCAGTATGTTCTCCAAAATCCATTTGCCTCGGATCACCGGGGAGGTCCGCGTCGCGTAAGACGTGACCGTCAAGATACTACCCTGTCGCAATAGTCCGCCGCGGTGACTATTGTCGTCGAGCGCAACACGACGAAAACGGCTCCCATAAACATGCGGAATGCCATAGTGTTTGGCCAATCGCTCATTGAGAAACGTGTAGTCCGACTTGATCAGCTCTAAAACGCTGCGATCCTCGCGCACAATGCTCTCGAAAAACATTTCAGTCTCGGCTCGAAAGGCCTGACGTAAGTTGTCATCGAAGTCAGGAAACAGACGTGAATCAGGGGTCGTCGAATCGAGATTCCGCAAATAGAGCCACTGGCCCGCAAAGTTATCTACGAGTGCCGATGAACGCGGGTCAGCCAACATTCGCCTCGTTTGTTCCTCGAGCACCGCTGGTTGACTAAGTTCGCCGCGTTCGGCCAGTCCCAACAACTCTTCATCGGGAAGACTACTCCACAAGAAAAACGATAACCGCGACGCGAGCTCGACATCGTTGATGCGATAGGGAGATCCGGGGGCAAGGTCACTCGGTTCACCTTCAATGCGAAACAAAAAACGAGGATGGATCAAGATCGAACTGAGAGCCATCTCAATACCATCTTCAAAGGTCCCCTCGGTGCGGGCCGCCTGATAGAGCTCCATCGGACGCGCTAAGTCGTCGTCGTTCAGTGGAGAGCGACACGCGCGGCGCAGTAGTCCGGCGATTATCCGCTTCGCACATTCGGTCTCATTGTCTGGTCCGCTGGGATAACACGTGAATATTTTGCGGCGACTTAGCGGCTCGCTGTTCCCAACATCTGCTTGGTTGCTATCCAGCGGTCCAGTCACCGACACTTGGTAAATGGCGGGAGTCAGCCTTGGGTGACGGTAGAAATTGTAGTGCACATTTAGCGGTTGTCGCGCCGTCTCCAACAACGATGATGGATTCTTGACAAAGGTCACTCCAATATCGTGTTGACCGGCAGTGGCCTCAAACCGCGCGATGAGATGTTGATCAACGTTTGCATGGGTTGGCCGTTTGGTTTCGTCGTCTGAGTCCCACGCTCGACCTCTTAGCGGACGAACCGTAAACGACTCGATGTGAGCCAAATCCAATAAAACTTCCACTTGGTGAGGTTCGGTTAACCCTTCCACTTGCTCATTGCGATCGCGGGATAATCGAATACGAATCTCGTATTGGCCATCTGCCGGAAAGGTGTAGGGAACCAGCAAACCGCCACGCGTTCCAAACGGAAGCCCTGCTACATGTTCCTCCTGGGTCACATCCGGAGCAACTCGGAACGTCTTTCCGTCGGGTTTGTTCAATGGTCGTGCGATGGCAGTGCGGCTGATGTACTGCGCAGCGGAGATGTAACGGTTGAGCAATGTCGGTGACAATTCCCCCACCGTAATATTATCGAATCCCTTACTCACTTCGTCGGTGGGCAGCATCGCCTGCACGTCGATGTGAATGCCCAGCAAATCGCGAATCGCATTTTGGTATTCGACACGCGTTAGACGGCGAAAAGTGCTAGTCCTCCCTGGCTGAGGCTGCTCCGCCGCAACTAAATCGAGTGAATTCTCAATTAAATCTAAAGCGCGCTGATACTCGCTTTCTTCGGGGCGCTCTGCGTCTCCAGGCGGCATCTGACGAGTCCGAAGTTTGCGGACAACTTTTTCCCAGGCCGCGCTTTGTTCGGCAATGGTCACAGCGGAGAGTGCATCGACATCCAGGCCAGCGGTCGGATCGCTGCTACTATGACAATCGATGCAGTAGGCACCCAGCAGTTTTTCGATCGCGGGAGCGAGGACTCTGTGCTGCGATTGTTCGTCTGCGGCGACTGCCACCCAGCCGCTCGTGGCACAACAAGCCAGCGCGACATAATGAGTCAGGACGATAAATGGTCTTGCAATCATGAATCACCCACCGAAATTGAAGGAGTTGGCACGTCAGTTTGCCAGATCATCTAGCGTGCCTTACAAACCCTTTATTGTAGCCCAATGGTTTGGATGCTTCAATTACCTCCGGCTCTATGGAGTGCTCCGAGTTCGACGGTCCGAAAGTCTTGGCGACTTCCGCTAAGAATCAGATTACTCCGGAATCGGATCTGTTCTCCGAACCGTTTCGCCTTCCCACACGGCGGTGTCGGTCTCCTTGTCGTATGTCAGCACGCGACTCGAACTATTGGGGGCGAGGCCCACATCGACCTTGGGCAGCCACTTTTGATGCTCAGCGATTACTGCGGCATATTCCGAGTCTCCCGCTAGATTTTTCCATTCATTGGGATCGTTCCGCATGTCATACAACTCCTCGGTGCCATCGGCGTAGCGAATGTAACGCCAATCGACACTACGCACGCCGTGATTCCCTTGATTGTGGCTCGTAATCGCAGGTCGCTCACGCTCGGCTTGAGCGTCTTGCAATTGAGGTAGTAGACTGATTCCCTCCAAGTCGCCGCGAGGGGCTAGGCCACACAGGTCGATTAGAGTGGGATAGATGTCGAGTAACTCTGCGGGTTGCGAACAGAGTTGTTGCTTGGTTACGCCGGGCCCGGCAAATATGAGAGGCACGCGCGTACCATCGTCCCAGAGTGTGTTTTTGCCCGTGATCATTTTCTCTCCAAGATGCCAACCGTGATCACCCCACACGACGACAATCGTATTGTCTGCCAATCCGGTTTCTTCGAGCGTTTCGAGGATGCGACCTATTTGCGCGTCGACAAAACTGGTACAAGCCAAATAGCTTTTAACCAGATTGCGCCACTGATTGTTTTCGCGAACCCACTTCAGTCGCGGTTCGGGCAATTGCCAGTGGATGTACCACGAAAAGCGAGGTGTGTCGTCGCGGTCGTCGTCGCGGATTTCGGGTAAAACGCTGTCGTCGTCTGGATAGAGGTCGTACCACTTTTGAGTCGTGTAACAGGGCACGTGTGGCAGAAAGAAGCCGGCCGCAAGAAAGAACGGTTCGTCCTTGGGTGCTGACTTGAGTTGTTCAATGGTCCAGCTGGCAACTTGGTAGTCCCCTTTATCCTCATCGTTGTGCGGAAACACTCCCCAATCCATTAGCGGGTTGTTTCCCATGGGAGTTGTACCAATCAATTTCTTGTCTGGCTTAACGCCTATTCCCCCTGCGGAGCCCCATACGTCAAATTCAGTTTGTGTTGGCTTCCCCTTACCGGCATTGCCATGATAGATCTTGCCGGTGGAGAGCGTGCGGTAGCCGTGGGCTTTGAAATGCTGAGGCAACGCCACGCGTTCCGACCATGCCGGCAATGTCCGAAACCAAGGTGCCAGTCCGTAAATGCCAGTCGTCGTGGGCCTCAAGCTGAGCATCAAACTGGTCCGTGACGGGTTGCAAAGCGGCGCTTGACAGTGGGCATTGAGAAACGAAGTACCGCGCTCGGCTAACGCATCCATATGAGGCGTCTTCGCCATGGGATGTCCACCGATATGACCTATCCAATCGTTCTGATCGTCGATGGCCAGGAAGAGCACGTTGGGCTTTTGCGCTGCGACGGTTGGCGTTGATTCCGCAGCTGACAACACAATATTCGAGCTGCAAGGAAGAAATAGTACCACCAATAAACACAAATACTTCATGGCTCAGTCCCAGTTTTCGAATCGAAATTTTAACAAGTGCGCAGCACCGGTTGATATTGTAACACAACCCTCTCCATCACCGCTTAGCTTAGGATTTCAATAATTCGACACCGCTTCGCGGTTGAAATAGCGCAGGCTTCAAAGACCGCAGGCGAGGTTCGCTACAACCGCCTTTGTATTGCCGACTACGTCGTGATCTTTTTGTAGCGGAACTTGGGAACTTCATCGGCACCGATGCCCAGTCGTTCTCGACGTTGCTGCTCGTAGGTATCAAAATTCCCTTCGCACCAATGCACATGCCCGTCCCCCTCAAAAGCCAGAATGTGCGTGGCAATGCGGTCCAAGAACCAGCGATCGTGGGAGATAACCACGACACACCCCACGTAATTGAGAATTGCTTCCTCGAGCGCTCGAAGGGTATCAACGTCTAAGTCATTTGTCGGTTCGTCGAGTAACAATACGTTGGAGCCACGCCGCAGAAGTTTAGCCAAGTGAACACGATTGCGCTCACCGCCAGACAGTACTCCTACCTTTTTCTCTTGGTCAGGGCCCCGGAAATTGAACTTCGAAACGTAACCGCGCGAGTTCACCTTGCGGCCTCCCATTTCTATTACATCGTGTCCACCGCTTATGACTTGATACACCGTTTGGTCTGGAGCGAGCGCATCGCGGTTCTGATCGACGTATCCCAGTTCAACGGTCGGCCCCACTCGGAGCTCGCCGGAGTCGGGCTGTTCTTCACCCATGAACATTCGGAACAGCGTCGTCTTACCGGCGCCGTTGGGGCCGATGACTCCGACGATACCACCGGCTGGTAGATGGAATGACAAATTGTCGATCAACTGCCGATCCCCGTACCCTTTACTCATTCCCTTGGCTTCGATGACTAGATCGCCCAAGTGCTTACCGGGCGGAATTTGAATTTCGAGTTCGTCGGGTCGATCCTCGTAAACCTCTGCGGACAATTTCTCATACGAAGCGATGCGCGCCTTGCTCTTGGCTTGTCGCGCTTTGGGTGACGATCGAATCCATTCCAATTCTTTGGCCAATGCCTTTTGGCGACTGACCTGCTGGCGTTGCTCGCGCCCCAAACGTTCTTGCTTTTGCTCCAACCACGCCGAGTAATTCCCTTCAAAAGGGTGTCCCGAGCCGCGATCGAGTTCCAGAATCCATTTGGCCACATTGTCCAAGAAATAGCGATCGTGGGTGACCGCCACAACCGTACCCGGATACTGATCCAAGTGCTGTTCAAGCCAGTGAATCGACTCAGCGTCCAAGTGATTGGTCGGCTCGTCGAGCAATAGTAGATCGGGCTGCTCGATCAGTAGCTTACACAACGCTACGCGTCGGCGCTCTCCTCCGGATAGCTTGCTAACGTCAGCGTCACCGGGTGGCAAGTTCATGACGGTCATGGCCAACTCAACAGTTCGGTCCAATTCCCACAAGTTGTTGGAATCGATGACGTCTTGCAAGCGAGCCATTTCGTCGCACAGCTTTTGCATTTTTGCGTCGTCGGTTACTTCCCCCAACAACACCGATATCTCGTTGTAGCGATCGAGGACAGCCCTGCGTTTGGCGACTGCTTCCTCGACGTTCCCTTGCACATCCTTCTCTGGGTTTAACTGTGGCTCTTGGGGTAGGTAACCAGCCGTGAAGCCGTTTGACAAGCGAGCTTCACCGTCAAATTCCTTATCAGCCCCAGCCATAATCCGCAGCAGCGTACTCTTTCCCGCCCCGTTGGATCCCAGCACACCAATTTTTGCACCGGGATAAAACGAGAGCCAAATGTCCTTAAGAACTTCCTTAGGACCATGTTTCTTGGTCATCGATTCCATCGTAAAGATATATTGGCGGCTCATCATGATTTCCTAGCGGATCGTTGGTGACCCAGGTTCGGGTTGTAAAATTGTTGCGTGGCAAAGTACTTGACCGTTGGTGGTTGAGGTTTCGCCAGTAGCGGAAGTCGCCAAGACTGTCGGAAAGGCCAACGTTAGTTGAGCTCAAATGGCCTGACGCCTTGGCAGAGTGCCTACCAGGCTAGGTTTTGAGACAAAGCCTAGGTTTCGGCTGGTCGCGAGCGTTTCAATGAAGCACTTGATGCCCCAAGAATTTACTCACGATTGGCTGACTCACAAGCCCTACGTCGTTGGCTAGCCGTCGATAAATCTTTGTCAGCCCGCCGTCGTTAAAATACAATAGAATGTTATCGATAGGATCAATCAATTCAACTTCGGTACCCCTCAAACGACCTTCCCCAGGAAATACTTCATGACTCGGCTCATCATTCCCAAACTGCCTCGTACTACTTGCACGATCACCTCATGTTTGATTGGGCGTAGTTTGCTGCCCTTGCTCTTTGTCGCCAGCTGCTTGCTCCTCCACAGCGAAAGTTGGGCTGCCGATGAAACGACAACAGTCGCGGATGGTCCGTGGATATCCAGCGTAGCTTGGGAAAACGACAGCACGTTGGTTGGTGCTCGCTCTCAGGGGCTGTTATTTCGTCCTGCTGAGGCTGTTCGAGCTGAAACAAGTAGCCCCAGCGAACTGAAGACCATGGGCACGAGCGAAACATCATTGTGGAGCGTTTTACCGACCAAGGATGGCGGCACAGTCGCCAGTGACTACAAAGGCGGAGTGCTGCTCTTTAACGGGCAGGGCGACCAGCCCAGTGAGCCCAAACGATTCGAACTTGACGCGCGCTGGATCCGCGCCTTGGAACAGTCGCCTGTCGACAATGAGATTTTAGCGGGAACTGAAGATGGCAAACTGTTGGTCCTGGCCATCGATCAAGCCAAAGAATTGCGCCGCGTAGAAGCTCACTCAGCTGCAATTTTTGATATCGCCGTCAGCTCTGCAGGCGACAAAGTAGCCACGGCAGCCGGCGATGGAACGATCAAACTCTTTAGCTGGCCGAAACTCGAGCCTCTGGGTGAAATGAAGGTAGGTAGCGACGCGATTTGGAGTCTGGTCTTCGTAAATAATGATCAGCAAATCGTTAGTGGTGGTGCCGACCGCGCTATACAACTGTGGGACGTGGCCAGCGCGTCCTCCCTTATAACCATCGCTTCAGCCCACAATTGGGTCACCAGCCTCGTCGCTTTGCCGAAATCGAAATTTGTGGCTGCAGGCTGTATGGATGGCAATGTTGTTGTGGTCGATTACCGCACCATGCAGGCGGTTACAAGTCAGAAAGTAGCCGAGAGTGCTATATGGTCGATCGCACTTTCGCCCGACGGAAAACAACTGGCAATTGCAACTCGCAAGCACGGGTTGAGTATTGTTAAAGTGCAACCGTGGAAGAAAGCCGGTCGCGCCGCTGCGAAAGAGGCGGCAAGCATTCGTCCACCATCGCCCAAGCAGCAGTAAAGCTAGTTTTGCGTCGAATCGTGTGCCCGCCCGTATCTTTGTCGTGAATAGTCCGGGTTATAACGGCAGATGTGGTCACTTGATGGCTTTGGCTATTTTTTCTGCCTGCCAAACAGGTATTCCAGCGGCTAAGCCAGGTCGATTCTTACCAGTAGCAGACAGGTACGCATCCCTCAGCAGCTTGCAACGCTCCACGGCCGAAGTCAATTGTTCAGCAGTCGGCTGTTGGTCTTGCAGCTCGGCCGGAACTTGCAAAGCTGTCAAAATTTGCTGAGCAATCAAGGCATGAGCCTCATCGCCGAAATGAACACCGTCTTTGGAGTAAGAAAACGCTGGATTGGACGTGAGCTGTCGTTGCTTTTCCTCTTTCAACAGCGTCCGAATATCGATTACTGCAGCGGCTTTTAACTTATTCGTCAAACACCAAGCCGCTTGTTGTTCCAGCACATCGTCGTACCGTTGATACGGAGCGAAATAAGCGTAGCGTCCGGCGTCGGTGGGGCCAAACTTGTTCTTAGCAGCCACTGGTTCGGGTTCAAAGATGGGTGGTGTCAACACGACTAGCAGTGCACCTGTCGCTTTGACCTTTTCCGCTAACTTTTTCATTCCCAACTTGTATGCTTCCAATCTCTCAGCGCTGGGCGGATCGTAAATACCATCGTTCATGCCATAGCAAGCGAAGACGACACCTGGTCGCGTCATCATCAGCACTTTGTCCAATCGCTCATGTACGCAAGGGCGCTTGAATGGATGATCGACTTCCGACAGCCCCGAAGCTGTTTCGCTCGAGACACCCAAGTTCAACAGCTTCAACTGCGGGACCGCCGCGCGTAGTCGCGCCTCAAGGTGCGCAACGTAACCACCTGCGTAAGTGTTCGAATCACCCAAAAACACCCAAGGCGATCGCGGGGCTAAATCCTCCCAGTTGACGGACGAGGCGGCAGTTTGAGCTGAGACCGGACGGTAACAGACTAACGCCAACACAATTCCACCGGCGCATACAAAGTGTGGTTGAGCAATCACGATCAACTCCTGAACGAATAAGAATGAGTACGTAGATGTGCGATGCTTGGGCACTGTTTGACAAGTGCGACCAACTGAACTCATTGTAACATAGCCCACTTGGCTGTTGCCGAGCCTGATCGCATGGTATGTTAATGAGCGGAATACATCGGCAATGTGATTTGCATCAAGTTGAACTGGCCAACAACGACGTAAACTTTTTATGACTTTTCATGCGACCACCATTCTATCCGTGCGGACCGCTGAGCGGGTTGCTTTAGGGGGCGATGGCCAAGTTACATTGGACAAGACAATCGTCAAGAGCGATGCGGTGAAAGTGCGACCTCTGGCGGGCGGTAAAGTGATTGTTGGTTTCGCAGGTGGAGCCGCCGACGCATTCGCACTGATGGAACGCTTCGAAGAAAAGCTGAAGGATTACCCCGCAAATCTTCCGCGCGCTGCAACCGAATTGGCGAAATTGTGGCGGAGTGACCGTGCCCTGCGACGATTGGAAGCGATGCTCATCGCTATCGACGCACGGCATAGCTTGTTGGTCAGTGGCAATGGCGACGTGATTCAACCCACCGACGGCATTTTGGGGATTGGCTCGGGCGGCAACTATGCGGTAGCCGCTGCGCGGGCCTTAGTCAGGCATAGTAGTTTGTCTGCCGCTGAGATTGTGCGTCAAAGTCTAACCATTTCCGGTGAGCTAGATATTTATTCGGGCGGTAGTTTGATTGTCGAAGAGCTTGAGTGTCAACCATGAATACTAATCCCACACCGGGGGAATCCGATGAGATTGCCAATCAAAGCGATCCCGACGGTCAGCCGACTGCTGCTCGTGAATTGGCACCGCGCGAAATAGTGGCTGAGCTAGATCGATACATCGTGGGGCAGGCCGATGCCAAACGGGCCATCGCCATCGCCGTTCGCAATCGCTGGCGCCGCAGTCAATTGCCTGATGAATTACAAGCGGACATTGCGCCAAAAAACATTCTCATGGCGGGGCCCACAGGGGTCGGAAAAACGGAGATCGCGCGACGACTGGCCAAACTCACATCCGCCCCCTTCGTCAAAGTGGAAGCCACCAAATACACCGAGGTTGGCTACTACGGTCGCGATGTCGAAAGTATGGTTCGCGATTTGGTTGAGAATGCGATTGGCATGGTTCGCGGACAAGAACAAGAACGCGTTCAAGAGGAAGCCGGACAGAGCGCCGAAGAACGACTGCTCGATATGTTGCTGGCCAACTCGCCCTCACTGAATCCCATTGAGTCACTTGAGGCTGCTGCGGAAGAATCGTCCGATACACGCGACTCGGAAGCTGAGGAACAACGCGCGCGGAAATCAAGGACTCGCGCGAAGATGCGAGCCATGTTGCGTGAGGGGCTGCTCGAAGAAAAATCGGTCGAATTTACTGTCGAGCAGAAGAGCACGCCCATCATGATGGGGAGCGTCGGCTTGGAAAACATGGATTTAGATTTGCAGGGGATGTTTGAACGTTTCATGCCCAAAAGCAGCAAGAAGCGCTCCATGCAAGTCGCTCAAGCCCGTAAGGTAATTATCGCCCAAGAAGCAGACAAGCGAATTGACGAAGAGAAGATCGCCGCCAAAGCCATCGACGTTTGCGAGAATAATGGCATCATCTTTATCGATGAAATTGACAAAGTTATCGCGGCGGAAGGTAAATCGGCTGATGTCTCGCGACAAGGCGTACAGCGCGACTTGCTACCAATCGTCGAAGGGACTACGGTCCAGACCAAACACGGCTACGTTAAGACCGATCACATTTTGTTCATAGCGGCCGGTGCCTTCCATCACGGCAAACCAAGTGAGTTGATGCCTGAACTCCAAGGGCGGTTTCCTATCCGCGTTGAACTTAACGAACTGACCAAGGAACATTTTGTCAAAATCTTGACGGAGCCCAAAAATTCTTTGACCAAGCAGTATCAGGCGTTGTTGGCCGCAGAGAATGTTCGGCTCGAATTCCTACCGGAGGCGATCGAGCGAATCGCTGAGTACGGCTTTAAGACGAATCAGACCACGCAAAATATCGGCGCGCGGCGGCTATACACGATCCTGGAGAAACTTCTGGAAGAACTCAACTTTTCCGCGTCAGAAATGGCTGGACAAGTGGTCACGATCGACGCTAACTACGTGGACCAAAGGCTCGCCGCTATTTGTGAAGACGAAGACCTCAGCCGATTTATCTTGTAAGCTCATGCGCCAGCCATTGAATCGCTCTGAAATATCAGCTCGACGCACAAGCAAGTGGATCCGCCTCATATCAGCTCGACGCGCCAGTTTTGAAGTTGCACTTTTTAGTGCCGAAGGCACGGAATTCGATAGCCTGGGATGCAAATCCCAGGTCTTCGAAACGTCCCCGCGTTTTTCCGGCTCACCAGCGATCGACCGCTTTCGCGGTCGATCGCTGATGAGCCGGAGGTTGTCGATAGACCTTTCCCCTGGGGTTGCACCCCAGGCTACCAAATGTCACCGCTTCGCGGTTTAAAAAGTGCAACTTGAAAACGCGCAAGCGCGTGGATCCTCGTCAACTCAGCTCGTTGCGCAAGCGGATAACTCTCTCAGTTCGCTAATCCTTAACGCACTAACCTGGCACCCAACGGCACAATTTCATTGAAGCGATCCACAGGCTCGCGGGCTGTCCAGGCCACGCCACGCAACAATAAGGTACGAAAAATCGGATCGTCAAAGGTCCAGTTGTAGTGTCCTGGGATACTGACAAAGACCCGGCCGGCAGATGGTTCGTAGCCCCACACTTGAGGTCGTGCCGCACCATCTTCGACACTCGATGCAAACAGCGTTACGTTTTCTGGACTACCGGTCAACAGCCAGTAGCTTTCGTCGTACAGCTCTAAGCGATCAATGTTGCGCATGATCGGATGATCGGTATTGTGTGTCACTAACGACAGTGGACCGTGGCGATAGCTGATACTACCGCCGCGTGAGGCTAGGCCAATCCGCTCCGAGAAATCGGCGACGCGATCATTGCCATTGACCGCCCAGTGAAGATAAACCGCCCCACCCCCGCGAGTGAAGTAACGATCCATACTTTTCTGACGTACATCATCCCAATCCCCTTTTTGAAAAAAGATCAATACGTCGGCGGCGTCTATTTGCGATTCGCTGGGGAAATCCCAGGCAGCTTCGACATTTGTTTTCTCCGCAGCGGAAAGCAACTGCCCCCATTGGTTTTGCCAGGCTGGGTAGTCATGTTCACCCGGACCATGATCTTTCGTCCCCGCCACCAGAACCAAATTCAACGGCCGCAGCGGCTCGGGAGATCGACCGATCGAACCTGCTAGAATCTCAGACAATTCTGCGTGTGTACGCAAGGGAGGAGCCTCAAGCTTTCCGGCCTGCGGCATGTGTGGAGCGGGCTGCATGAGATAAGTTATCAAGTCGCGAAGTTGATCCGTTGAAAGCTTTTCGACGACGCCGCTAGGCATAATCGACGCGCCTGCCGTTTTCATCGAGGCCACGTCGCTGGGTCTCAAGCGCATGACCTTGCCGTCTGCCTGTCCGATAACCAGCTCCCCATCCTCACTACGAATCACGCCGGTGACTATGCGACCATCGGTGGTCTCAATAATTTGTCCGATATAGTCGGGGTTAATCGAGTGGCTTGGGTGTTGAATATCGCGGAGCACTGAATCGTAATCGCGATGAGGTAGGTTTCCTAAATCCGGTCCAATCTTTTCGCCGATTCCTGCCACTGCGTGGCATTGAAAACAAGCCGCCGCAGTACTGTGAAACACGCGCCGTCCGTTCCCCCAATTCCCGCCCGACAATTCGGCGATCTCGACCGTTTCTGTCGCCACAGGTGACTGCGAATTCTCTTTGACCCAGGGGAGTCGCATCCGACTAAGTGGCACTGGCCGTCGACGGGAATCTTCGTTTGTAAAGATCGCCACAGAACAATCGAGCGGCAGGCCCTTGGGTTGAAAATCAATGGACCACTTCACCTGCACACTACCGGCGAGTTGACGAGGGACAGTAAACTGCGATTTAAAAACTCCATTGTCGAGTCGTTCCACTCCAACCGATTCTCCCATTGCCTCTAAACTAAATGAGTGCGAAGAACTTAGCACCACGCTAACCAACTCATCGGGCAATTCGAAATCGAGCGTGGTACCGGGCTGCAGTTGAGGACGTAAAACATCGAGCAAAGCAAGCTGCGTTTCGAGGGTTAATCTGCCTGCCGAGGTCATCTTTTCTCGCAACGCATCGTGCAGAGTCGATTCACGCGTGAGGCGATCGGCCACACTCCAATCGAGATGTGGAAGCCAACCTGACCACGCAGGCGAATGATCTATCCCTTGCCATTGAGCGCGAACGCCAGTTAGATTTACATCAACGTCAATCTGCGGTTGTTGCGAAATAGGATCATCTTGGTTTGCCTCTCCGAATGAGGGGAGCGAGATCGCGTAGCAAACGTTTTCGACAAGCGGTTGCGTTGCAATCATCAGTGTTCTCAGGTCGGCCGAAACGGAAAGACCTTCAACGGTTAGAGGAGCGCGGGAGGAGAGTGTTTGCTGTTTGACGGCGGCATAGGGAGGAACCAATGTTTCAAAACGATCGCCGGCGCGCACATGCTCACCGTACTCGATCCGAATTCTTTCAGCCAAATCTTTGAGGGCCAGTGGGTCGAGCGGTCGATCCCAAGCGATGCACAGCTCGCGTTCGCTCTCCGCCCAGGCTGCTACCGGACGTGGCACTTCGGTCCCTTGCATCTCGATTCGAAACAGTTTGCCAATTCCCGTGGGGCCTGTTCCCCAGTCTGGCGGTCCACTGTGACAAGCAACCACTAAATCGCCGTTCGGGGCCACGCAGGCGTCGACGGTGAGCATTTGCAAACAAGCCAACAACTGTGTCGAAGCGACGTAACCGTGTTGGGTGTGGACCAAGGTGGTGCGCCACAGCTTGCCACGCGATTCACCACAAATGAGCGCATCACCTGCCCAGTCCTGCGGACCAAATACTGGTCCGCCATTGACCGATGTGTTGAAGACCATACCGCAAGTCGATTGGTGCTGCGGACCAAAATCAAACGTCGAAGGCTCATCAACGACGCTCGGATTGTGGCGCGGATGACGCGGCGGAAATCCATAGTGACGCCCGGTTTGAATGTGCAGAAATTCATCGAACGGGTTGCCATTGGCTAGCCACGTCGCTCCCTCCTGTTCCGTGCAAAACAAGTCTCCTCGATCGTTAAAAGCAAAAGCAATGGGAAAACGGATACCCGTACATACAGTCTCGCGAGTCTTGAAATCGGGCGACACGCGCTGTACTGTCCCACGCTCGCTTTCCAAACTGTATTGAGCTTTTCCGTTTTGATCGACTTGATACGCGTTCGAATAGTCGGCCGTTCCCAGTCCGAAATAAAGCCAGCCATCTTCCGACATAGCGATACCAGTCGCATCCACACGTGGTGCAATTTCTTCCCATCCCTCGGCCACGATGATTTCGCGGTCTGCTCGATCGTCTCCATCTTGATCGACAATCAGTGACAACTTGCCTTTGCTCGGTGTAAACAGACCTTGACCATGTCCATAGTGCTCCGGGGTGAGCAACATACCAATTGGCCCACGCAAACTCCCCTCGTTCTTCCAGAACAGTTCGACGTGATCCTCCAACCCGTCGCCATCGGAATCTGACAGAATGTGGACATCGCCATTGTAGCCCAACGTGACTAGTTTACCGTCACTACGGAAGCGAACATTGTTGACATTCGTAAGCTCAACCGGCAGTTCGCTGATGCGAAACCCTGGAACCAACATTTGAATCAACGGTGGAACTGGCTCCAAACTAGCTACGGCCACTGAATCAGCAGTCTGCGTTGAAGGTGGTTCGGCGAACAACGCTGGTGCACCTCCCAGCCGAGATAAAGCGCACATAGCTATCAACAAATTGCGAAGAATAAGCGACTTGCGACGCACACACATATTAATGCTTCCCGTGAATGACCGCGCAAGAATTGAACGACTCGATTGTTCCGGCCTACGACTCTTCGGCCAACAATTCAGACACGACAGCCTCTAGGTAGTCGTAAGGATGCAGTCCGACAGCCTTCATCCGCACTTTGCCGGACTTGTCAATAAAGAGCGTGGTTGGGTAGCCGCCAAAGCCTGGCACCTGAGTCAACGTCCCCTTATCGCCTAGGATACAAGGGTAATTGATCCCAAATTCTTTGGCAAAATCTACCACTGCAGCCAAGTTGGCTTCATCACTTTTCTTCTGTTCATAATTCAATCCGATCATTTGAAAGCCCTGCTCGCCGAACTTTTCTTGGAGTTTGATAAAGGACGGGATTTCGGCGCGGCATGGAGGACACCACGTGCCCCAGATATCCACGATGACAACTTTGCCTTGTAGCGCGGCCAAATCGATGTCTACTCCACTGATGGATGTGCCGATTAGCTCAAACGGAAACGTTTCTCCTGCAGCCAAATCGTGCTGTGCCTCAGCGCGGACTTTCGCAGCAATCGTCTCTTGCCAGATTTCGAATTGTTCCGAAAAACCATTTGACTCGCGTACAGCGGCCAGGTCTTCATCAGTGGAAATGGCGGACAGGTTCGTCAGCCCATGTTCGACTGCGTCGTTGAGCGCCGCTACGGCCTCCTTCAATTTCCCTGAGCGACTGAGCGCACACGCTTCATTGAAGAAGATATTGGAGATGGTTGCGTCTGGCGGCGGGTTTGCGGCTTGGGGCAAGCCCGCCCGCAGCGCCCGACCAGCTTGAGTGAGGAAACGGTAAGCTTCTTCATTTTTACCAGCTCGCGCCAACATGATAGCCAATTGTTGCGAGACCATTGCCAAGTTTAATTGTCCGCTCGCATCCCCGGCTATGGCCGATTTAACCAACGTGGGATAGATGTCACCATATCTGCGATCGATGCCCTCCGGCAAGCGCAACCAGTCGCCGTAATCCATTTCGGGTTCCGCCGGCTGTTCGGCCACCTCGGACATTGGCTCAGGAACCAGCGCGGGCGATTCGGGCTTGCTACCAGCGGCGGGCTCCGCTTCAGCCACCGGCGACTCGCCGCTGGGCTGCTTACTACAAGCGACGAAGGTACACAGCAAACTCAGTCCGAAGAGCATCAGTGTTTTGCGCATGACGGTGTTTAAACTCCAAGAAGCGAGTGGTTTAATTATTTGGAATAAGCGTTAGCTTACCCGATACGAAGCAGAAAGTGAAACGAGTTCATGTTCCACAGCCGCCTATCCCTGGCTCAACGAATTTTCCCTATCGCGAAGCGATTCCAGGTATTGGCCGGAGGTAAGCGAAACGCCACCTCTGGAATTTGAAGTTGCGATTTTCAGTGCCGAAGGCACGGAATTCGATAGCCTGGGATGCGAATCCCAGGTCTTCGAAACATTCAGATGTTTTTCCGGCTTGCCAGCGATCGACCGCGGATGCGGTCGATCG